>JANPIK010000050.1:0-33055 GCA_031424935.1 Polaromonas sp. | reverse complement strand
ACTTGGTTGAGGTCAACATGTTTGAGAAGATTACGTTGACCCAAATGGTCAGCAACGCTCTGCAAAGCGATGACTTTGAGTCGCTTAAATCGCAAATTGACCTGTTTACAAAATCCCCCTGAATTTACCGGACAGTAGTGGCAAAAAGTACAAAACTACCCCGGGGCCCAATGTATATATGATCCGACAGCTACTGAATCAATAGCACGTTGGTCGTCAACATGTGTTATATCCGCTCGGCTGTGGGCTCTCGCCCCATCAATGCTGCAACCGCCTGCTGAGGCGTTAGCTTGCCCTCAAGCAGCGCCACAACCGCTTGCGAGATGGGCATCTCAATGCCCAGGATTGATGCACGCTGCACCACGGTGTGGGCGCAGTAAACGCCTTCAGCCACGTGGCCCAGGTCGGCGATGGCTTGCGCCAGCGTTTTGCCCTGCGCCAGCGCCAGCCCGACCTTACGATTGCGACTTAAATCGCCAGTGGCTGTCAGCACCAAATCGCCCAGACCCGACAGGCCGGTGAAGGTTTCGGCCTTTGCGCCTAGTGCCAGGCCAAGGCGCGTTGTCTCAAGCAGACCGCGGGTAATCAATGCTGCGCGTGCATTGAGCCCCAGCGCCAGCCCGTCGCACAAGCCGGTGGCGATGGCTAAAACGTTTTTAACAGCGCCGCCTACCTCAACGCCCACCAGGTCTTCGTTGGCGTAGACACGAAGCGTCGGGCCATGAAAGGCAGCGACCAGCGCATCGCGTACGTCGGCGTGTTGGCTGGCCGCAACCAACGCCGTGGGCTGGCCGCGCGCAACTTCTTGCGCAAAGCTCGGGCCACTCAAGACACCTGCTATTAAATCGGGAGCTACCAGCCCAAGTATTTCATGGGCCAGGAGGCCAAATGACGAACTTTTGGGTAAATTTCTTGACAAGTCGCCAGATAAATCGCCTCGAAAGCTGAATGGGCTTGATGGACTGCATGGGTTTAAAGCACCATTTAGCGGCGCTTCAAAGCCTTTGCACAGCCACGCCACCGGTGTCCGGATGGCGCCCAGCGCTGCTAGCATGCCGCGCAGCCCAGCCATGGGCGTCGCAATAACGATCAGGTCCTGGGTCTGAGTCAAGGCGGCAAATTGCGCTTGGCCGCTGGACAATGCCAAACTTGCAGGCAACGCCATGTCGGGCAGGTAGCGGCTGTTGACGCGGTTCAAGGCCATGGCTTGAGCCTGCGCTGCATCGCGTGACCACAACGTGACCTGATGCGCGCCCGCCGCGTTGACGGCCAGCGCTGTACCCCACGCGCCAGCTCCCAAAATGGCTATTTTCATGATCTGGCGACCACGACACCCATCAAATAACGGTCAAACAAGGGGTCAAACAATGATTTGTGGCGCTTCAGGGGTGGCCAGTTCAGCTGCGGCTGCCGCGGTTTGCTGCTGCTCATACATCGCCTGAAAGTTGATTTCGGCCAAATGCACCGGCGGAAAACCACCGCGCTGCACGATGTCGGCCACGTTGCCGCGCAGGTAGGGGTAGACGATCTGCGGGCAAGCGATGCCGAGAATAGCTCCCAACTGCTCTTGCGGCATGTTGCGCAACTCAAAAATACCGGCTTGCTTGGCTTCGACCAAAAACACGGTTTTTTCTAAAATATTGGCGTGAATGGTGGCTGTGACCGTGACCTCAAACAAGCCGTCGGCCACTGGCGCTGCTTCCACGCCGAGCTGAATGTCCACATTGGGCTGCTCTTGGTTGAGCAAAATGGCAGGTGAATTGGGTTGCTCGAGCGACATGTCTTTGAGATAAACGCGCTGGATTTGAAATACGGGGTCAAGATTGGCTTCGGCCATGAATTGCTTTCAGGTTACTGGTAAAAACGGGAATTATGCTTTTAACGCGAAGCTACGACTCACCAGCGTTCAGCAGGGGAAGTAAGCCGCCTTTGGCATCAAGCGCGATCAGGTCATCGCAGCCGCCCACATGGGTGCTGCCAATAAAGATCTGCGGCACCGTTCGGCGCTGCGTCAGCGCCATCATTTTTTCACGCTCACCGGCCATCTGGTCAACGCGAATTTCGTTCAGCTCGGTCACGCCGCGCTTTGCCAGCAGCTGTTTGGCCGAGATGCAGTAAGGGCACGTGCCCGTGGTGTAGATTTTGACGGTCTGCATGTCAAGCTTTCTCGAGCGGAAGGTTCGCCTCTTTCCAGGCTTTCAGGCCACCACCGAGTGCTTGCGCTTGCTCGTAACCCAATTTTTTAGCCACTGCAACCGCGCGGTTGGCCCGCGCACCGGTGGGACACACCAAAATCAACGGTAACGACTTGTTTTTGACGGCACCGGGCAGTTTTTCTTCCAGGTCGTTGAAGGGCACATTTTTAGCGCCGCCGACGTGCCCTGCTGCAAATTCCTCAAGCTCGCCCACATCCACGACCACGGCTTTCTCACGGTTAATCAGTTGCACCGCACCGCTGGCCGTCAAAGCACCCGCGTTCATGCCGCCCGCAATCAGGGGCCAGACCAGCATGCCGCCAGAGGCCAGGGCGATGGCTATCAGCATCCAGTTGTCAATCAAAAATTTCACGTTAAGCCTTTGGGGAAAGAAGTAGCAAAGCCACTGATTTTAGAATGATGAAGTCAGTGCGGCTCCCGGGCCAGTTTTAAGCCTTGCAAAACCTTCATACAAAGCGCCTTTATGCACAAACTTGTCTTGATCCGCCACGGCGAATCCACCTGGAATTTAGAGAATCGTTTTACTGGCTGGGTTGATGTGCCGCTGACCGAAAAAGGCGTCGCTCAGGCAAAAAACGCCGGCGAACTTTTGGCAGCGGCAGGCATTGATTTCGACCTGGCCTATACCAGCGTGCTCAAACGCGCCACACACACCCTGTGGCACACGCTTGACGCCATGGACCGTACCTGGTTGCCTGTGGTTCATAGCTGGCGGCTCAATGAACGGCATTACGGCGGCTTGCAGGGTTTGAACAAGCTGGATACCGCGAAAAAATATGGCGATGAACAGGTCATGCTCTGGCGGCGCAGCTACGACGTGCCGCCGCCTGCCATGGACGCGCAGGACGAACGCAGCGAGCGCACGGATCGCCGCTACGCCAAGCTGCAGCCCAGCCAAGTGCCTTTGACAGAATGCCTGAAAGACACGGTTGAACGCGTGCTGCCCTTCTGGAACGAAGCCATCGCCCCGGCCATGAAGGCAGGCAAGCGGGTGGTGGTGGCTGCGCATGGCAACTCCATCCGCGCAATGCTCAAGTACCTTGACAACATCTCCGACGCCGACATCGTCGGGTTAAACATACCCAACGGGACACCGCTGGTATACGAGCTTGATGCTGCTCTAAAACCGATCAAACATTACTATTTGGGTCAATGAGCGGGCGACGTGTAAAAAGCAGGTAAACAAGGAACTGAAGCGCGGGGCCTTACTCCTAGGTGTATATTGGCCGATCCGATGAAATGTTGTGCATTTCTTGTTGTGCACTCCTTTTAGCCAGTTCGCGTCATTCGTTCTCTGACAGTTTTTAATCAAGGTGTCTCCATGGGTCAAAAGCTCAAAATTGCAGGCTGGGTTTCAATTGGTGTGGTGGCCGGTGCGCTGACCACCGTACAGCTGCAAGCTGTGGCACGCGGCGGCATGGCACCACTGCCGCTGGAAGAGCTGCAGCAACTGGCCAGTGTGTTTGGCATGGTGAAGTCAGACTATGTTGAGCCTGTGGATGAGAAAAAGCTGATTTCAGACGCCATCACCGGCATGGTGGCCAGCCTAGATCCCCATTCCGCCTACTTTGACAAAAAATCGTTCAAGGAATTCCGTGAAGGCACCAGCGGCAGGTTCGTGGGCGTAGGCATAGAAATCAGCCAGGAGGATGGACTGGTGAAGGTGGTGTCACCCATTGAAGGGTCACCGGCCGACCGCGCAGGCCTTAAACCGAACGACTTGATCACCCGGATTGATGAGACCGTTGTCAAAGGTTTGTCGCTTAATGATGCCGTCAAAAAAATGCGCGGAGAACCCAAAAGCAAAGTGGTTTTAACCATCTTTCGCAAAGACGAAAACCGCACTTTCCCGGTCACGATTATTCGGGAAGAAATCCGTACGCAATCAGTACGCAGCAAGGTGATTGAGCCTGGCTATGCCTGGGTTCGACTGAGCCAGTTTCAGGAGCGCACGGTTGAAGACTTTGCCACCAAGGTTGAAGCCATCTACAAACAAGAGCCGAATCTGAAAGGCATGGTGCTTGATTTGCGCAATGACCCAGGCGGCTTGCTTGATGCTGCGGTCGCTATTTCTGCCGCCTTTTTGCCTGAAAACGTGGTGGTGGTCTCTACTAACGGGCAGCTTGCGGAAAGCAAATTTACCTACAAGGCGGCGCCTGAGTTTTATTTGCGCCGCGCGGGCAATGATCCACTCAAACGCTTGCCCGCTGCATTGAAAACCGTGCCGCTGGTCGTGCTGGTCAATGAAGGCTCAGCTTCTGCCAGCGAAATCGTCGCCGGCGCACTGCAAGACCACAAGCGCGCCACCGTCATGGGCAACCAGACGTTTGGCAAGGGTTCGGTGCAAACGGTCAGGCCACTTGGCCCCGACACAGGCATCAAGCTCACGACTGCCCGCTACTACACGCCAAGTGGCAAATCCATTCAGGCCAAGGGCATTGTGCCGGACGTGCTGATTGACGAAACCCTGGAGGGCAGTCCGTTTGCCGCCTTGCGTACCCGTGAATCAGACCTAGAAAAACATCTTGGCAGTGGCCAGGGTGCCGAGGTAAAAGATGCCAACCGCGAAAAAGCCCGCGAGCTTGCATTAAAACGCTTAGAGGAAGATGCCAAGAAAACGCCTGAACAGCGCCGCCCACCCGAGCTGGGCAGCGACAAGGACTTTCCGTTGCTGCAAGCCATCAATCAGCTTAAAGGCCGTCCAGTCATCGTCAGTAAAACGGCGGTGATTGAAAACAAAGAAGAAAAAAAGCAGAACTGAAGTGACCCTGAAAGTTATGGCGTGAATGACGCGCAACTGCTGCGGTATTCGCGCCATATTTTTTTAGAAGAGCTTGGCATTGAAGGCCAGCAAAAATTGTTGGCCTCTCATGCCTTGATCGTGGGTGCTGGGGGATTGGGTTCGCCTGTAGCCTTGTATTTGGGCAGCGCAGGGGTTGGTCAAATCACGGTTGTTGACCACGACACCGTTGACGCCACCAATCTTCAAAGGCAGATTGCGCACACCTTGGCTGATGTTGGCAAACCCAAAGCCGAATCCATTCAACAATCCGTTGCCAACCTTAACCCGGATGTTCGCGTCAATGTGCTTACCCAGCGGGCGGACGATGCGATGTTAGGCGACTGGGTACGTAGAGCTGACGTGGTCATCGACTGCACCGACAACTTTGCCACCCGCCACGCCATTAACCGGGCTTGCGTAGCGCACCGCAGACCGCTGGTGTCAGGTGCCGCGATTCGCTTTGATGGCCAGGTCACGGTTTATGACCCGCGTGATGTTGCCTCACCCTGCTATGCCTGCGTGTTTCCTGAGTCACAAGCGCTTGTTGAAGCCCAGTGCGCCAGCATGGGCGTGTTTGCACCGCTGGTAGGCATCATAGGCAGCACACAGGCTGCAGAAGCGCTCAAGCTGATCACCCATGTTGGGCGAGCACTTACCGGTCAACTGATGATGCTGGATGCAAAAAGCATGACTTGGTCAGTGATCCACATGCCGCGAAATACCGATTGCACCGTTTGTGGCCATCATTGAGCAGGTTTTGACAGTGGAGGCGTTTTAAGGGGTGCAGCCTGAGCCGTGGCTTTTGGATTAGCCGCCAAGCCCAAGGCGGCTGAACAATCCGCATCCTGACCTGGGCCGGTTTCAACCGTTGCCAACAACGCCAGCAACGGATTGATCACACCGAGCGCAATGGCCAGCCCGGCACGTCCCGCCAATGCTGCTTTGTCGGGACCGGCTGTGGGCGCAGAAAATGTACCACCCACCTTCAGGGGCGAACGAAGGCTCAATATACTTTTGTCTTTGGGCTCGGGTTTCAGCACAATGTCCAGTGTTTCGTTGGCCAGACTGATCTGGCCGTTGCCATGGATGACGGTGTCGCTGGTGTCCAGCAAAATCACTTTGCTGAGCATCAAGCCTTGCTTGACCTCAAAGGCTGCCGCAGCACAGCGCAGTTGCACGTTGCGGTCGCCACTGATGAAAAATTTGATCACTTCACCGCCATCAAGCCCCATGTATTCAAGCAAGATGTTGCTCAATTCACCTTTGCCCATCAATATTGCAACATCACCAGATGATGAACCCAGCATTTGCGCCATCGAATTACCGCTGCCTTTGAGACTGACCTGCCCGCTTACTTTTCCAAAACTGCTTTTGGTGTTTTCAATGGTCGGAAACAGCTTGTTGAGCTGAACTGCACGCAAGTCAAACCGAGAGTCAAAGGCAGCCGGAGCCACATTGACATCAATCGTGATTTGCCCGGCCAGTGACCCTCCCGCCACGCCAAGGGCCAGGGGTTCAAGACGCAACACGCCGCTGCCCAGTTTGACGTGCACACTGCCCTTATCCAGCGGAAGTTCATCAATATGACGAATGGCGAGGGCGCTGTAAATCACGTCAGCGTTCATGGACTTCAGCCTGGCAAAGTCCAAGGTAGCAGTAGGCAAAACCTTGCGTACGGCACTCACAGGAACCGCCTTTTGAGCCGTGATGACGCCGGATGTAGAAGCGGTTTTGGCGGCTGTTGAAAGGGCCTTGACAGGTAACCCAATGACGGGCCTCAAGTCGTCAAAGTCCAGCAGCTTTGAGCGTACTTTTCCGGTCAGCAGCGGTATTTTTTGAGAGACGTCAAAACTCATGTCGCCGGCCAAATCGCTCTTGCCCAGTACCCCTTGAATTTGAGTCGCATCCCAAACCTGACCGCGCTTGCTTAGCTGACCGCGAAGCTTATAAGGCGGTGTAGATGGCAGCACCACGCCTGCAAGTTTATAAAGCTCTTCAAGATTTCTGCCCTGGATGTCAACGCTGACATCCAGGCCTGAGAATTCCTGTAAATTTTTAACTGATCCCTTGGCGATCAGGGTGGTTTTGCCCGCCTGCGCATTGACCTCTATCGGAAATGATTCAGTCAAATCACGGCTGAGCCCCAACACACCGCCGGTGCGGCCGTTTGCCATAAAAGGCTCGTTGTTCCATTTGCCCGACACCTTAAAGCTCAAAGGCAGCAGTGCGGTTGCCGATCGGGAAACCGTTGACTCCGGTTGAAGCGTAAAAACCGCCGTCATGTCTGCGCCACGGCCCAGGACACGGTATTTCAAGGTGCCTTGGTTGACCGTCAGCGTGCCGATGTTGGGGATTGCCCGGCTGCTGCTAGTGTCGCGTGACAACGCCCATGTGCGGCGACCGTCGGGCTCAAGTTGCAAACCAATCTGCGGTTCAAACAATGCAACACGCGGCAAATCAACGTGGCCCCACAACAAAGGCAAAAGTTTGACGTCAAACTCTACTGCTTTTGCCTTGACCAAATAGGGCTCTTGAGCCCACTCGGGATTCGCAAACTCAAGCCCATCGGCTCTGACGGTCGTGGTTGGGCCAAGTGAGACGGAAAGCCGCTCGGTGATTTCAAAGCGTCGACCAAGTTCAGCCGACACGTAGCGATTGATGGGGCCACGCAGCATGTCCCAAGGAAAGAACAGAACCAGCGCCACAAGAAGTACCACCAACGCCAAAACGCAACCCGCAAAAACGATCATCCAGCGCTTGAGCAACATTGATCTAAAAGCGGGAAAAACCATGCGTATGTTTGCCATGCGTATTTTTTCTTCAAGTGGTGGGGTTGCGTACGGCCAATGGCGTCTGATCGAAGATGACATTTGAGCAAAACAGGACGCATCACGGGCAACTCATCCAAATTGCGTGGGCAATGTCAAGGTATGCGGTACATTTTGTCTGGGTACACCCTCGGCCGACGTGGTCCACAGCGACCAAAACTTGTGGGCTTTTGCCTACGCCACGCCGTCAATCTGGCAAATGCGTGTTCAGTCGGAAACATCCTACAACTGCTTGCCAGGTTTGGATGCAAAATACTTCAAGATCGCTCAACCCAAAAATTACTAGCCCGGACATTAGCTGTGCGACTGAAAACATATCTCGTTGAAGACAATCCCACCATTCGTGAAAACCTGATTGCGACCCTGGAAGAGCTGGTCAACATTGAAAATATTGGGAATGCAGACAACGAAAATGAAGCCAAAGCTTGGCTGCAAGACAATCCGCAAGGTTGGGATCTCGCCATTCTGGATCTCTTTTTAAAGCAAGGCAGCGGGTTGGGCGTGCTGGCGGCTTGCCGAGACAGAAAACCGTTTCAAAAAGTGGTGGTGCTAAGCAACTATGCAACAGCAGACATTCGCCAACGTTGTGCGCAATTAGGTGTTGATGCAGTATTTGACAAGTCCAACGAAATCGATGCGTTGGTTGAGTTTTGTCTGCTGCAGACGGGTGCATCTGACTTGTGAAGAAAGTGCACCGCACTTACTTCAAAGCTGTTGATCAGCAGCAATCAATCGATCAATTTGTTTTTCAGCGCGTAGTAAGTCAAGTCGCTGTTAGACGCCAAACTCATTTTTTCCATCACGCGCGTGCGGTAAGTACTGACTGTCTTCACACTCAGGGACAAGGCTTTGGCAATATCGCCTGCTGTCTCACCTTTAGCAAGCTTCAAGAAAACTTGAAACTCACGCTCGGACAATTGCTCGTGCGAAGCCATGTCTTGGGGGCGATTCAGTTGCTGTGCCAACAACTCCGCCACACTGGGCGTGATGTAGCGCTTGCCCAGCGAGATCACGCGGATGGCATCCACGATTTCGGTCGGGTCGCATTCTTTGTTCAAGTAACCGCTCGCGCCCTGACGAATCAGGTTGACAGCGTAGTGTTCCTCAGGGTAGCCGCTCAAAATCAAAATGCCCACGTCTGGTGCTTTGGCACGGATCATTGCCAGCGCGTCAATCCCGCTTTGGCCAGGCATGGACAAGTCCATGACCAATATGTCTAGTTCAACATTGCGCACCAAGTCAATGGCTTCCCGGCCAGTGGCAGCTTCGCCAGCAACACGCAAATCAACATGTTCCGAAAAAAACTGTTTGAGGCCGGAACGCACAATGGCGTGGTCGTCGACGATGCCGATTTTGATCATATTGTTTTTCTCCGTAAATCTCAGATAACAAATCAGGTAACAAATCAGGTAACAAATCAGGTGACCAGTTAGGTCACAAGTCTAGTAACAAAATCAAACAGGCAAAGCCATCAGTGAAAACGATTTTGACAGATGATTATTTATGACACACGCCGTACATGCTGTAGGAGAGTTTCCCGTGAATTTCTTTAGTCTTCCCAAAATGACGATCAGCTTACCGCTGGCAGTGTTAACCGTAGCTGGATTGATTTTTATCAACGAAGCAAGCTTTCGCAGCTCTACCAATGCCGTTTCAGACATGCAAGAGGCTCAATTGACGCGCGGCGCACTCAATGATTTGAAGCAAACCATTCTTGATGCTGAAACTGGCCAGCGTGGCTACTTGCTGACCGGTGACGAGCGGTATCTGGAGCCCTACACCAACGCCATCAACCAGGTCAACCAGCAACTTGACATGCTGCGGCAAATTTTCACGCCATATAAAGAGCAGCTGAGCGATTTTGGTGTTTTGTCACGGCATATTTCACGCAAACTCGCGGAGCTGGACTTGTCCATCCGCATGCGCCGCGAAAACAAGGAAGAAGCCTGGCGCTTTGTATTGACCACTGATGTTGGCAAAGAGCAAATGGAGGCCATACGTGGACAAACCAGCAAACTCGCTGATGCGAGCATCCGCAATATGGAGCTCGGGCAGAGTCAGGTCAGACAAGCATTGTTGCTGTCGCGTATAGGCGTGTCGATTCTTGCGCTTGTCGGACTACTGGCTTTTTACATGTACTTGTTGCAAACCAGAGCGTTGCTCAATGCCGGCATACGCGAACAGGAATCCCTCAAACGTGAGCGCGATCAACTTGATATGCAAGTCCGCGAACGCACCGCCAACCTCGCAGAATTAGCCACCCATTTGCAAAATGTGCGCGAAGATGAGCGCGGCCATCTGGCCCGTGAGCTGCACGACGAATTGGGTGCTTTGTTAACTGCTGCAAAGCTCGATGTCGCACGGCTCAAGTCACGCCTTGGCACGAGCCAGCCCGAAGCCATTGAACGGCTGGTACACCTGACCAGCACGCTCAACAGCGGCATTGCCTTAAAACGCCGGATTGTTGAAGACTTGCGGCCGTCATCGTTGTCGCACTTGGGTCTGGTAGCGTCATTGGAAATTTTGGCACGCGAATTTGAACAACGTGCGGAGCTACCCATCACCACTGATCTGGAAATTGTTGACTTGGGCGGTTCGGCACAACTCACGGTTTATCGCTTGGTACAGGAGTCGTTGACCAATATTGGCAAGTATGCAGAGGCTACGCAAATTGCCATCAGCCTGCTCAACATGGACGGTTACATCACGGTCGAAGTACGCGATAACGGCAAGGGTTTTGACCCCAACGGCATTAATCCCAGCAGCCACGGTTTGTCGGGTATGCGCCACCGGGTAGAGGCGGCGGGCGGAAAATTAACGGTTAACAGTAGCCCGCACACGGGCACCAAAATCAGCGCGGTCTTGCCGAAAGATCGCTAACTGGCCGCTGCGCGAGACGATCCGACCGACGTAAGAATGCGCCTACACGGGCTGACAGTCAAAACCTACAGACGCTGAAGGCTGCAGCCGAGGTTAGCCTGATGCGCCGTGCCATAAAATTGATTTTTAGCAAAGTTGCACATCTGGATGTTTGTGACGCACTTTTTAGCGTGATCAGTCGTCAGTTAAGACTACCCAGATTTTTAAGCTTATTTTTACTGGTTTTTAATTAAGGAAACATCATGATTACTTCTGCTACTGCTCAACAAAATACCCGTCAAGCTGCCGACGGCTTGCTTCATTCGGCCGATCAGGCCATCGATTCAACACGCAGCTTTACCAACCACGCGCTGGACAAAACCGAAGAAAAAATACATAACTTGAGCGGAAACATCAAGCCCGTATTGGACAAGTTTTCGCGCAAGGCAGAAGAATATGCCCAGCAGGGCGTTGACATGGCACTGCAAGCCAAAGACAAGGCACGTGAATCACTGTCTAACTACAGCGCCGCTACCAGCCGCTATGTCGCCGACAAACCCATGCAGTCGGTACTGATTGCGGCTGCAGTTGGTGCGGCTGTGGCGTTGCTCGTTTCCTCAGCTCGCAACCGTAATCGCTATTGATTTGAGGCAGTAACCGCAACTGTGATTTCAGTTGCCGTTGCGACCTTGATCAACGACCACAACAATTTAAGCCGCCGCAGGCAAGCTTTTTTTTATAACTCCTGACCGACACATGTTGCACCCGCTTTTTTCAACACTGATTCGGCGCCCCGATTTATTGGTGGAGCATATTTCCGCCTATAGTGCCTTGATTCACGAAGAAGCTACGCAGGCCGGTTCTTTGTTGGTCAAACGTTACATGGCATGGGCAGTGGCGGGCATTTGCGGCTTGTTGTTCGTGTTGTTCGCAGGTATTGCGCTGATGATGGGCATGCTGCAAAACCAGTTTCACTGGGTGCTGGTGGCTGTTCCTGGCGGCGCGCTTGTGTTGACGCTTGTGGCAATCGCCAGAGCCAAAGTGCCGTTGGCCGAGGTACGTTTCACAGACTTGAAAGCGCAGATCAACAGTGACATTGAGGCGCTTCGTGCGGCCTCGTGAAGCTGCCCAATGCTGCGCACCCTACCTATGACACCTGCTGATATCTCACCTCAAGCGCGGTTAGCCGCATCGCGTAAAGCACTGGTTCGCCAAATGGCGCACAGCGATGGCCGAGCAAATGATGACACCCCCAATGAGCGGGACGGTGCGGGGAATGGCGGTGATAGTGATAGTGATAGTGATAGTGGCACTCATCGTGATGGCACACCAACTCATGCAGGTTATCGCAGTGGGTCCGTCTGGCAAGTTCTTACCGAGGCTGTCACAGCTTGGTGGCAGCATCACCCAGCGCATGTTGCCTTAGACGTTGGCCGACCATTTTTACGCAGCTATGCGCGTGAAAAGCCGCTGCAATTGCTAGGCATTGCCGCTGGTTTAGGGGCGGCTGCGGTGTTGGTCAAACCGTGGCGACTGGTGTCATTTACCGGTCTAGCTGTGGCCGCGCTTAAATCAACCAAATTGTCTAGCACCCTGTTATCGCTGCTGTCGCGTCAGTCGCGAGGTTCCCATCAGGACAGTGGTAGACCTGATAGAACCACTTCTCAGACAGATCAGACCATGAATAAAAACGTTTAATGAAAGCAACTCAACAATATGACCGAACAATTGACACTGAATGAAGAAGGCTTGAAAGCTGCCCGTGAAAGTTTGGGTGATGGTGCAGTAACACCAGCTTACGGCCCACATCGGGAAGCCATCATTAAACTGCTCAATGAATCACTGGCCACTGAACTGGTATGCGTGCTTCGCTACAAGCGCCACCATTTCATGGCAAGTGGCCTGGCGTCGCCCAAAATCGCTGAAGAATTCATGGTGCACGCGAATGAAGAGGCAGCCCATGCTGACCGTATTGCCAAACGCATTGTGCAGTTAGGCGGCGAACCAGATTTTTCTCCCAACACGCTGCTGGCCCGCAGCCATGCGGACTATGACGAATCAAACGATTTGAAGACCATGGTTCGCGTTAACCTGATTGCCGAGCGCGTGGCTGTAGAGACCTATCACCAGATGATCGCGCTGATTGGCGACAAGGACACGACCACCCGCCGCATGCTGGAAGACATTCTGGCCGATGAGGAAGAGCACGCTGACGAGCTGGCCGACTGGCTTGAAAGCTGACACGCCATAAGATTTTTTACCTGCAAGCCGTCCGCGTAGTGCCGCTGACTGGCAGGCCTTTCAAACTTTGCACTGTTTTAATAAACCAACTTAGAGGAATAAACCATGAACTCCAATCGCACCACCCTCCGCACAACCGCCCTTGTCTGCGCATTCGCAGCCATGGCTGGCATGACTGTTCTGACCACGGGCTGCGCTGTTGTGCGTGGTCAAGAGACAACTGGCGCTTATGTTGACGACGCAGGTATCACCACAGCGGTAAAAGCTAGAATGGTAGAAGACAAAACCGTTTCAGCTTCTTCGATCAGTGTTGAAACCCTCAACGGCACCGTGCAGTTGTCAGGCTTTGCTAAGTCTGGCGCTGAAAAAGCCCAAGCCGAAGTGATCGCACGCGGCGTGAAAAACGTACGCTCTGTACGTAACGACATCGTCGTCCGTCCTTGATACTGACCTTGATTCCTGTTGATCGGGCATAAAAAAACCTCCTTAGGAGGTTTTTTTTCGTCTGGGCTGATTGGCAAAAAACAGTCGATTGATCTTGCTCTGACTCGCCCCGACTTGCCCTAACTCGCTTTAATGGTCAGTTTATTGCTGACAGAGGCCACACCTTTGATGCTTTTGGCGAGCAGCGTGGCTTTGTCCCGAGCAGCTGCGGTCGGCGCTGGCCCGTACAGCGTGACGTTACCGTCTTTGGTGTCGACATCAATCTTGATGGCGCTTAAATCGGCGTCTTTGGCGAATTCTGCGGAGACCGATGCGGTAATGGCTGCGTCGTCAGCCTTGCCTGCCAACGATCCTGCGGTTTTGGCCCCAGAAACCTCGGCTTTCTGAGCGGCGTCTTTCATGGCATCACCTGCCTTGGCCATAGAAGTCTCGGCTTTGGCTTTCGCCTCGGCCGCTGCTTTCTCAGTGCGGGCGACTGCGGCATCAAGTTGTTGACCTGCAGTTTGACCATCGTCTTTATTGCCGCAGCCAGCCAGTCCGGCCAAAATCACCACCGACCACACCGAGACCGTTGACCTGATGTGGCGCGTAGCGAAAGGAGGTTGATTAATTTGCATAAACACTCTGAAAATTGTCAAAAATTAAAGCTTGTCGATCGCTTTTTTAACTTTGTCCTTGGCATTTTCTTTGGCATCACCATAGCCTGCCTGTACTTTGCCTTTGATCTGCTCGGCCTTGCCTTCGGTTCGCAGCCGATCATTTCCCACCAACTTGCCGGCAGCCTCTTTGACCTTACCACTGGTTTGTTCAACACGGCCTTTGACTTGATCTTTGTTCATGATGATTCCTTGAAGGTTAAAAATTATTCAGCGCTGGGCACCGCCTAAACATCGCGCGCACCACAGGCTAAAGCAGCCTGCACGTTTAATTTAGCGGCTTAGCTTGAAAAATCTGGTCAGATAAGGCTGTTTTCTTTGTAGGACAAGCTGGCATGAACGTCGCAAACGTTAAGGTTTGACATAGCAGCTACCATGACGCTTTCGGAACAATCTGGGCTCCTCAACCCCAGCAACACTGAAAACACCACGCCGCGCCACTTGGGCCTGATGCAGCGCCTGCGCGTAAGGGCCTTTTTTGTGACGATAACTGTATGTCCAGGCATAGCCCTGTGTCACGAGCCAAAGACCAACATCCTGACCTTGCAAGTGCAATATGCCGACAGTACGGCCATAGTCGTCATGTGCCCCAGAAGTCACCATGACGCCTTGCCCAAGTACCCGGCGCTTGAGAGCGTCACGCGCCTGAATACCGCCAGACTGACAAATTTCAGGGGCATCTATGCCGTGGAGTCGTACTTTGAGGGGTTTCGGATCAACGTTGGTTTTAACCCACAACGTATCACCATCTACGACCCGCGTCACGACGCCCGAGAACACCAGCCGCGCAGCAACTGCGGTTTGGGTCGTCAGAAGCACAAGTCCTGCAAATGCTATGACCTTTATAGCGCGAAGCGCATGTAAATCGAGGGCCAAGGGCCTAAAACACAGGCAAAAGCAATGATTTTTGAGCATTTTTAATTTTTAAAGAATCATCACCATCATGACTGACATGAAAGAATACAACTCACTATACTGTGTTTTTAACCAGCTTATTTCCGAATCCCGTCATGCTTCGCAGCTTATTTGTCGATTTCAATTCTTACTTTGCATCGGTCGAGCAGCAGATCAAACCGCATTTGCGCGGTAGGCCTGTCGGTGTTTTGCCGGTGATGGCGCAAACCACCAGTTGCATTGCCGCCAGCTATGAGGCCAAGGCGTATGGCGTCAAAACGGGCACGTCGGTCATGGATGCCAAAAGACTTTGCCCGGAGATTGTCTTTGTTGAGGCAAAGCATGAGATTTATGTTGAATTTCACCACCGCGCCATTGCAGCGGTCGAGCGCATGGCACCCGTACGGCAGGTGCTGTCAATTGATGAGATGGAATGCGAACTCACCGGCAGTTGGCGCGAACGCAGCAAAGCGGTAGCAATTGCCGAGAGCATCAAAAAAGAAGTGCTCTCCAGTGTGGGTATTTGCTTGCGCTGCTCGGTGGGCATTGCGCCCAATACGCTGCTGGCCAAGCTGGCCTCAGACATGCAAAAGCCGGACGGGCTGGTGGTGATTGAACAAGCCGAGTTGCCGGAGCGGCTGCATCCGCTCAAACTGTCAGACGTGCAAGGCATCGGTAAACGCATGTTGCAGCGCTTGCAGGTAGCGGGTATTTTCAGCATGGCCGAGCTGTGTGCCGCGCCTCGCGATGTGCTGCACAGCGTATGGGGCGGGGTGGCGGGTACAGAAATGCACGACATGCTGCGCGGTCAGTGGTATGGGCCGCGCACCACCACGGCACGCTCGCTGGGCCATTCGCATGTGCTGCCGCCCGAACTGCGCCACCCTGAAGGTGCGCTTGGCGTGCTGATGCGGTTGACGCAAAAAGCAGCCATGCGACTGCGCAAACAAGGCTTTTATGCCACCGGACTGTCGATCAGCGTACGCTGTGGGCACCGAGGCGAAAACCTGCCGGTAGCGTCACGCGGTGGGGGGCGCGACGCACAGTTTGGGCAAATGCAAGACACCGGATTTTTCTTAAATGTTGTGCAACAACTGTGGCGAAGTGGCCTACAAGATCTTCAGCACCCCAAAGCCGTGAATGTGACCCTGCATGGCTTGGTGCTGGTGGGGCAACACACGCCGGATCTGTTTGACGTTTTGCAAGCGCCTCTTGCTGATGCGACCGCAACGCTGGCAATGCCAAAAGCGCCCGCATCACGTGTTCGAAGCAAACTCGACGCGGCGGTGGACAAGCTAAACAAAACCTATGGCAAAAACACCCTGTACTTCGCGGCGTCACATGCTGCCAAAGACACGGCGCCCATGCGTATCGCGTTTAACCGCATTCCGGATCTGGAGACCGAGGTTTAACGCTTACGGGCGCTCTGCATCTTTAAGTACATCAAGCCGTGATGATCCAACCCTCCAGCGGGTCAACGTAAGCTGGCAAACCGTAGCCAGGTTCCCCGTGATCGTGCTGGCTTTGCGCCCATGCCGCCTGCATCAGGCACAGCACCGCATCTAGCGCGTCGCCCTTGGCATCGCCCACCAGCATGTCGCGCTGGGCATGGGTAAGTTTCAGGTGTAAACCCAGCCGCGTTTGCCCCAGCTCCAATGCGGTAATGAGGTCTTTGCGCGCAATTAGCCGCTCAACGGTTTGTTTGGCTTTGTCGTCACTTTTGTAACTGCGGTTGCCCAGCACCTCACGTGCCAGCAGGCCTGGGTAGCCTTCAAGCGCCACGCGGCTTGTGTCACCCGGGTGCAAACCGGGCAGGTGCACGCCAGCGCTGAGCAAGCGCGGTGCACCCGCATGCAGCATAAAAGCCACAGGCGGATTGACCCATTTCATGGACGGGCTGGAGCCAGCCGGCTTGTCGGCTGCCCGGTGCGCAAACTTGCCACCTGCTGGACGGGCGTCGCAAAAAGCGGCAAAAGTCGCACGAATATCGTCCCGGCTCAACGTAGCGTAGTGCCTGATCAACTCAGGCCAAGTCAACGGCCATTGCAAATGCATCACCAGCTCACGCGGCAAGCCAAACGGCAGGTCGAACACGCCGAGCCAGCTTTGCGGCTGCGCAAGCCACGTCTCGAACGCATCAAGCGATGTGATTTGCTCTGATTTCAGGAGCTGAACACGCCCTGCCTTGTGGGACCCCAGCGCAATGACGATAGGTTTTTGTTTTGAGGGACTAGAAGAAAAGTCGCAGCCAATAATTTGCATAAGGTGTGTGGGTTTGAAGTCAGCCCAAAGCCAAAGCCGCTACGCCAACGGCGATGCAGCTGGCACCCATAACCCGCAGTGCACGGTCGCTTTCACCCAACAACTGCCCACCGATCAGCGCGGCAAAAAGCATGCTGACCTCCCGAGCAGGGGCGACATGGCTGACAGGCGCAATTTTGGCGGCATACAAGACCAACACATAGCCCACAGGGCTAAAAACACCAACAACAGCGGCGTATCGCCATTGCACCGCCCACAAACGCTTGGCCTCGGGCAAGTCACGCAGCACCGCAACAGACGCGTACGGCATACGCAAAATATTGCACCAGTAGTCAAACAAAATGGGCGACAGCTGCAGCACCTTGACGGCCCAGGCATCAAGAATGGTGTATCTGGCAATCAGCGTGCCTGTCAGTGCGCCCCAAAACACCCCGGTTTTGATGCGCTCGCGCCTGAAAGGGTCATGCGCCGCACGAAACAAAGCAGGCCCACCTGCCACCAAAAACACCCCAAAAACCACGCCAGCAATGCCCAGCACACCAAAAGCCGAGAACTGCTCGCCAAACACCACCACCGCAACACCCGACGACAACAGGGGCCCAGTTCCTCGCGCTACGGGGTAAACCACGGTCAAATCACTTTTGCGGTAGCCCGTCAGCAGACAAATAAAGTACACCCAATGCACAAAGCCGCTGATGGCGATGACCGACCACTCCAGCCAGCCCCAAGTAGGGACCACGTTCCAACCCAGCCAAATGCACAGTGGCGACCAGAAAACAAACATCATGAACGCGGCAAAAAAAGTAAACCGGGCATCACCGTGGGCTTTTTTGGCCGCAATGTTCCAAAGTGCGTGAATCAACGCACCCGTCAGCACTAAAAACAGGGCAGAAAGAGGCACCGCTAAAGGGTGTGGGGGGGGGTTAAAGGGTCTTGCGCACAGACGTCAAGACTTCACGCCACGAACATGCCCGCCGAAAGCGGGCTCGCTGCATTAAGACCTGCCAATGATCGAAGCGGTCGCCATCAACTCTTCCAGCAACGCCAAAGAGACTTGCCCCGACACGGAGTACGGGTTGAACTCTGGCTTTTCTGAATATTTGAGCAAGATCGATGTGTTCAGCTTGGCGACGTTGACCTGACCCATGGTCCAGCCGCCAAAACGGCGTTCTGTGATCTCTTCGTAGTGCAGTAGCACCACGTCTTTGTGGCGCGTATCTTTTTGAATGTGGCCGTACAACTCACTGACCTGCATGCGGCCGCCTTCGAGCGCCTGCAAAAAAATACCGCCGCCGTAGCAAAGAATGCCGGTGATGCCGCTGGCCGGGTTGTGGGCCTTGGACTGGGCAAGTATGGAGTCAGTGGCGGTCGCGGACTCGGTGTCTACAAGGCGACTGGCGTAAAGAAGGCGAACCAACATGTTGGGGTACTCAGGTTACAAAAAAAGAGAAAAACTAATAGCTGGACGCTTTGGGAATGAGCGACAAAAATTCGCGGCGCAGATTTGGGTCCTTTAAAAACACCCCACGCATCACTGAGTTGATCATCTTGCTGTCCAAATCTTTAACGCCGCGCCAACCCATGCAAAAGTGGGTCGCCTCCATCACGATGGCCAAGCCATCGGGGGTGGTTTTTTCCATGATCAAGTCAGCCAGTTGCACCACCGCTTCCTCCTGGATTTGGGGGCGGCCCATCACCCACTCCGCCAGTCTGGCGTATTTGGACAAACCAATCACGTTGGTGTGCTCGTTAGGTAACACGCCAATCCAAACTTTACCAATGACCGGGCAAAAGTGATGTGAGCAAGCACTGCGCACGGTAATGGGCCCGACGATCATCAGCTCGTTTAAATGCTCTGCATTCGGGAACTCAGTCACCGCAGGTGCCGCCAGGTAGCGCCCTTTAAAAACCTCATTCAAATACATTTTGGCCACGCGCCGGGCGGTGTTGTTGGTGTTGTGGTCACGCTCGGTGTCAATCACCATGCTGTCGAGCACGCCCTGCATCTTGACTTCTACCTCGTCAAGCAGCTGCGCCAGTTCGCCCGGTTCAATAAACTGGGCGATGTTGTCATTGGCATTAAAGCGCTTTTTGGCAGCCGCCAGCCGTTCGCGAATCTTGACGGATACGGGTGTGCCCTCGTGAGTCGCGTCATGTGGTGAAGTATCTGATTTCATAAGCATGGATTGATGTTACCAAACACCTGAAAAAACAGTTGCGTCTCGTCATTTCAGGTTTTATTTTGTTTAAACCCGATAGATCGGCCTGTGCCTTGTTCAATCCTCATCCATCGGGCATTTATGAACAATTTATGCCATTAGCCCTTGATTTTATTATGTTATTAGCTATGTATTTAGGAGTAGCTTTAAATCATCTAGGGTGTTGGCCTGGTGCAAAAGTTTGTCGCTGCGAATACGCAGCATGCGCGGAAACCGCACAGCAATGCCGCTTTTATGCCGCGAGCTCAGATTAATGCCTTCAAAACCCAGCTCAAACACCAGGCTGGGCTTGACGCTGCGTACCGGACCAAACTTTTCCAGTGTGGTTTTTCGGATCACGCTGTCGATCTGTTTGAACTCCTCGTCCGTCAAACCCGAATAAGCCTTGGCAAACGCCACCAGCTGGAGCCCGTCTGGCTTGGCCGCCTCGCGTTTCTCGATGGCTTTTACAACCGCGTCAGCTTCTTGTGCATCGGCGGGCGGGCGATTCCACACCGCGAAGGTGTAGTCGGTGTAAAGGGACGCCCTGCGCCCGTGACCCGCTTGCGCGTAAATTAAAACGCAATCAATCGTCATGGGTTCCACTTTCCATTTCCACCACAAACCATCGGCTTTGGTTCGGCCAGTTCCATAAGCGGCATCGAGACGTTTGAGCATAAAACCCTCAACACCGCGTGCTCTGGATTCGCGTCTCAAGTTTTCAAAGTCAAGCCATGAATCAAGGCGCTCAATCGGCGACAGTTTCAAGTGTGTACCGTCCAGCACTTGTTCAAGCCGATGTCGGCGTGCCTGCTGCTGCTGCATACGAATGTCCTGACCGTCCGCCTCCAGCAAGTCATAAGCCATGAAGGTGACTGGTGCGTCTGCCAGGATTTTTTTACCGAGTGTCTTGCGGCCAATGCGTTGCTGCAGCAGCGCAAATGCTGCAGGTGCGTTGTTCGCCCACACCATGATCTCCCCGTCCAGCACTGTCCCATCTGGCAAGTCGGCAGCCAGAGCCACAATTTCAGGAAAACGCTCAGTCACCAGCTCTTCCCCACGCGACCAGACCCACACTTGCCCTGCCCGCTTGACGATCTGCCCGCGAATACCGTCGTATTTCCATTCGACTTGCCAATCATTCACTGAGCCGAGCTTGCTATCAAAATCTTCAAGGGGCACATCCAGCTGATGCGCCAAAAAGAACGGGTACGGCTGACCAGCATCCATGACATCAGCCGTACCGCTATCAGAATGGGCGATAAGCGCTTCATATTTAAGAGCAGTGGGCAATACCTTGGCATCGACATAACCCATCATGCGCTGCGCAATTCGTTTGGCGTCCAGACCTGAATGGGCGGCCAATGCGCGTTGCACCAGCAGCTTGCTGACGCCCACCCGAAAGCCACCACCGACCAGCTTGATGAGTAAAAAGCGTCCGCGCGAATCGAGTTCGCGCCAATAGCTTTTAATCCGCTGGGCCACTTCCTCCTCGCTCAAGCCGCGCAGGGGCAGCAAGCGCTGTTCCATCCAGACCGCTAGCCCCACATGACTGGCTTCAAAATCCAGTGGCAACACGTAGGCAATGGTTTCTGCCAGGTCACCCACAGCTTGGTAGCACTCATCAAACAACCAATCTTCAATGCCCGCAGCATCGCAAGCCAGTGCCCGCAGCGTCGCCGTTTTTACAACCTGCCGCGGTTTACCACCCGATAGGAAATAGACTGCCCAGGCTGCGTCTTCGGGTGTTGTGGCTTTAAAGTACTGCTGGAGTGCCGCGACTTTGGCATTGGTCGAGGTGGTGCTGTCCAGCTCGGTAAAAAGCGCTGCAAAGTGCTTCATACCGCTGCCTTGACTTCAACTTTTTCTTCTGCAGTGTCGTCACCGTATTCAGTGTGAAAAGACTCGGCCTGAAGCCCTTGTTCGATCAAATACCGAACCATGACAGGAATGCTGCCATGTGTGACGATGACGCGGTTGGCCCCCGTTGCGCCAATGGCGCCCATCAGTCCCGGCCAGTCGGCATGGTCGCTCAGCACAAACCCCTTGTCATAGCTGCCGCGCCGCCGCGCGCCGCGCAGTTGCATCCAGCCGCTGGCAAATGCATCGCTGTAGTCACCGAATCGTTTGATCCACGGCCCGACGGTTGCGCTTGGTGGACAAAGCACCAAAGCGCGTTTAAAGTCAGCCGCGTCCGTGACCTCACTGACCAATTTCGTCTCGGGCAAGTTCACACCCGCATCCCGGTAAGCCGTGTTGAGGGTTTGAATCGCGCTGTGCACAACAATCGGTGCAATCGATGCATCTATCCCGCTCAAAATACGTTGTGCCTTGCCGAAGCTGTAGCACATCAACACACTGGCGCGCCCTGCTGCCGCGTTAGCGGCCCACCAGGCGTTGATCTCTGCAAACACCTCGGCATCAGGCCGCCAGCGGTAAATTGGCAAACCAAAGGTGGACTCAGTGATGAACACATCGCAGCGTACCGCTTCAAACGGCACGCAGGTAGCGTCAGGCGCAACTTTGTAGTCACCACTGGCCACCCAAGTCTGACCGCCGTGCTGCAAGCGCACTTGCGCAGAGCCCAACACATGGCCTGCGGGGTGCAGCGACACCGTCACACCGTTGTGGGTGACGACTTGGCCGTATCGCACGGCTTGCAGCGCAATACCTTGACCCAAACGCGAACGCAACACGCCCTCGGCAGGCGCAGCGGCTAAGTAGTGACCATGCCCGGTCCTTGCATGGTCGGCATGGGCATGGGTGATGACGGCACGGTCGACGGCTCGCCACGGGTCAATATAAAAATCGCCAGGTGGGCAGTACAGGCCCTCGGGTCTTTGAACAATCAGGTCTTGCATGCTTGAGGCTATCAATAACGCTTGCCGGTTATCCACAGCAAAGTCCGCATCACGCCGTAGGCAAACCAGTCCAGAAACCGCTTGATCACGGGCCTTTGGGCGTGCGCTGTCGGGTCGATTTTGCAATTTTGCAAACTGACCTCATTCAACAAGCAACCCCGCAACTCATGGGCGAACGTTGCGCCTTCAATCACAACGTTCGCCTCGCGCGCGAGCAGCAAGCTCAACGGGTCAAGATTGGACGAGCCGACCGTTGCCCAGTGGCCATCAATCACCGCCACTTTGGCATGCAAAAAACTTTTGGCATAAGCGTGAATCTCAATGCCTTCTCTCAAGAGCGCGTCATACACGGGTCGGGACGCGTGGTACTGCATAAAGTATTCGTATCTACCCTGCAGCAGTACAGTGACTTTGACACCCCGCCGCGCAGCGCTGACCAAGGCCCGGCGCAGTTTGCCGCCAGGTAAAAAGTAGGCATTGGCTATGACGATGTCAGTCCTTGCCAGGCCAATCGCCTTGAGGTAACTTTTTTCAATGCTGCTGCGATTGCGCAAGTTGTCGCGCAGGACCAGCGTGGCATGGGCAACCGGCATGTTATCCACCGGCGTGTTGTCTACCGGCGTGTCATTTACCGGTAAGTGATTAACCGGCAAGTCACTAACCGGCAAATGGGGCGACACCGGCACCAACGCGTCGGTTGTGCGGCCGCCATAACCCGCTGCTTTAAACGCATCCCACGCAGCACTTAAATGGCTCTGGCGCGCGCTGTAACCGGCCTGCACACGCCACCAGAGCAGCATCACGGCTTCAGCTGCGTCATCGGCCAATGCGCCAGTGGCTGAGATGGCAAAGTCGAAGCGGGGCTCTGTCAAAGCGCCATGATTGGGGTCATACCAATCATCCAGCACATTGATCCCGCCACAAAACATGATGCGCCTGTCGACCACACATAGTTTGCGATGCAACCTGCGCCAGGCAAGCGGCTGCAATATCGCCCAAGTGGAAGCGAGCGGCGAATAAACGCACCACTGCACGCCTGCACTGCGGATTTTTTCTTGCCACTCAGGCGGCAGCGGGCTTGAGCCAATACCATCGACCAGCACCTGCACCGTTACCCCGCGCTGGGCAGCGAGAATCAGCGCGTTGGCGACATCAGCGCCCATGCCAAAAACATTGAACAGGTAGGTTTCCATCTGTACCCAACCCATGGCACCGTCAATCGCTTCAATCAACGCAGGAAAGAACTCGCGCCCCCCTTGATACAGCCGCAAATTTTCAGCGATATGAGTGGATTTATTTTCTTGGTAACGGCGTAACTTCATGCGCCAAGATTACGTCAAAAATCGGGGCAACATCAATATCGCCTCTGCGTTCGAGGGTGAATAGCAAGCGTCCGCAGCGGCGCGGTAAGGCAACCACTGAAAGGCCGTATGCTCCGTCGGGCTTAAAGTGATCTGCGTTCCATACGGCACACGCAGACTGAACAAATGCTCGGTGTTGCGGGTAACACCGGGTGCGTAGCGGTGCTGCCAGGCCGGGTAGATGTCGTAGATATTTGAGATCGACCAATCCATAAACTGGCTGGCGGGGGCACTGATGCCCGTTTCTTCAAGCACCTCACGCTGAGCCGTCAGTTGCAAATCTTCTCGCAGGTTGTCTTTAGAGCCCGTGACGCTTTGCCAAAAGCCAGGGTGGTCTACGCGTTCAATCAGCAGCACATCGAGCGCTGACGTGTGGATGACGACCAGAACGGATTCGGGGATTTTGAAAATAGATGCACTCACACGCCGCTTTGCAAAGCGTCAATCGCATCCTGCAAAACTGCGCGCTGATCCGACACATTAGCTACAGCTCGCTTCAAAGCCTTGGCCGGCAATGGCGCAGAGAGATGAGCCGCCATAAACAACGACTCTCCGTCGATAACTATGGCCGTCGTCAGCCTTCTTGGAAAAGAGCCAATGGGTATACGCGCACGCTGAAGAGGCAGCACCCATCGAGTCGGAAACGCTTCAAAAAAATCATTCTGCATTTGAACAACAAAAGGGAAAACCGCTCGTTGAGGGACGTTTGGATTTGGGTAAACATCAAACTGAGCCATAAGCCACTACAAGCTGCTACCAAGGGCGCGATTCTTCGCCGAAGACACCAAACTCCTCAACAATTCGGTGTTGCTCAGCGATCCAGTCCTTATAAGTTTCGTTGAATTCTTTTTTGCGCTGAGCCGTTGACTTGATCTTGACGGTAGCAGCAGCCTCTTTGAGCGCCGTATAAGCCTCAAACGAAACAATGACCGAATCGGGTCGGCCATCTTTTTCAATAAAGACAGGATCGGCTTTTGCTTGGGCGCAGAAGTAACCAAAGCGATTTTTTGCTTGCGTGGCAGTGATGTGCATCATGACTCCTCTTTATGAAGATTAGCCATTTTAGCCAATTCCGTCTAGGCCGTTGCTGCCACCTGCAAACGAATAGGCATCTCTTTGAGCTGTTTTTCGTCCGGCAGATTGGAGCGTCCAAATGAACCATCAATCGTCTGTGAAAAAGTCAGAGTCAATTCGCTTCAAGTGATAACTTGCAGCTACCAAGACGCCAAGATCATGTTTGATCATCAGCTCGGCCAAACGTGCCCCATCAATCAAAAAAATTTTGTATGAACGGCTGGTACGCACTGCCACCAGTGCAGCAGGCGTGAAAATACTTGTGGTTATAAATACGCCCTTTTGGGCACCTTTTGCATCCAGAGCACCTTTGAAATCTCGGATTGGGCCTTCACCCACGCTGCCTTCCCAGCGCTTAGCTTGAAGATAAATTGCGTCCAGGCCCTAAACGGTCTTCGTTGATGATGCCGTCGATACCGCCATCGCCAGAACGACCAAATGCTTCCCCTGCCTCTTGCCTGCTAGCGCCGTATCCCATCTTGATGAGCAATTGCACGACAAGCCTTTCAAAGTAAGCTGGCGAACAATTTTTTACCCGCTCAATGACTTCATCCGCTAATGCATCCCAGTAGCGTCGATATGCGGCTTCGATCACCTCATCTGGGGTTAGCTCCGGCGACGTTGCTTCAGATTGCTGACGGGACGGACTGCTTGAAGGCTGGTATGTGCGATCTTTTCCTGCGGCTTGAAACGCAATGAATTCAGGAAACTGTCTGAGGTAATTCACGTCAATTCGCGCGGGAAGTTTTTCAATTACCGCCCGTCCAGTTGGTGTGATTTCAACAGCACTCCAATGAAAAAGGGCGCCGGTCGAGCGCCCTTTGATTTTGCATCAGGAAAATTTCAAGCCACTGCTGGCGCCCGCAAACGAATATGCAACTCCTTGAGCTGCTTCTCATCCACCGGGCTCGGTGCATGCGTCAGCAGGCACTGGGCGCGCTGGGTTTTCGGGAAGGCGATCACGTCGCGGATGGACTCTGCACCGGTCATCATCGTCACGATGCGGTCCAGGCCAAAGGCCAGGCCCCCATGCGGTGGTGCGCCGTATTGCAGCGCGTCGAGCAAGAAGCCGAACTTTTCTTGCGCTTCTTCAGGGCCGATTTTGAGGGCATCAAACACCTTGCTTTGCACATCAGCCCGGTGAATACGAACCGAGCCCCCACCCAATTCCCAGCCGTTGAGCACCATGTCATAAGCCTTGGCAATGCACTTGCCAGGGTCAGTGTCCATCCAGTCTTCATGGCCGTCTTTGGGGGCGGTGAACGGATGGTGAACAGCGCTCCACCGATTGTTGGCTTCGTCATGCTCAAACATCGGAAAGTCAACGACCCACAGTGGCTTCCAGCCCGCCGTGAACAGACCCAGCTTTTTACCCAATGCACTCAAGCCGACTTTCAGGCGCAATGCACCGATACTGTCGTTGACGATTTTGGCCTTGTCGGCACCAAAAAACAGCAAGTCACCATTGGCAGCGCCGGTGCGCTTCAAAATCTCGGCAATCGCTGCGTCGTGGATGTTCTTGACAATCGGGCTTTGCAAGCCTTCCTTGCCCTTGGCAATGTCGTTGACCTTGATCCAGGCCAAGCCCTTGGCACCATAAATCTTGACGAACTCGGTGTAAGCGTCGATCTCGCTACGCGGCATTTCAGCGCCACCCGCTACCCGCAACGCCACGACACGGCCACCAGGGGTAGTGGCTGGTACGCTGAATACTTTGAAGTCAACATGCGCCATCACGTCGGTGAGTTCGGTGAACTCCATATTGATGCGCAAATCCGGCTTGTCTGAGCCGAAGCGATGCATCGCATCGGCATAGGCCATGACGGGAAACTCACCCAAATCAGTGTTCAGCACGGTTTTAAAAATGTTGGTGATCATGCCCTGGAACATGTCGCGAATGTCTTGCTCGCCCATGAAAGACGTTTCAATATCGATCTGCGTAAACTCTGGCTGACGATCAGCGCGCAGGTCTTCGTCGCGAAAACACTTGGTGATTTGGTAGTAACGGTCAAAACCTGCCACCATCAGCAGTTGTTTGAACAATTGCGGGCTTTGCGGTAACGCGAAAAACATGCCTTCGTTAACGCGACTAGGCACCAAATAATCACGCGCACCTTCGGGTGTGCTTTTGGTCAGCATGGGTGTTTCAATATCAATGAATCCATTGGCATCCAGAAACTTGCGGGTTTCCATCGCCACGCGGTAGCGCAGCATCAGGTTGTTTTGCATGTAGGGGCGGCGCAAATCGAGTACGCGGTGCGTCAGGCGGGTCGTCTCTGACAGGTTGTCATCGTCGAGCTGGAAGGGCGGCGTCACGCTGGGGTTTAGCACCGTCATCTCGTGGCACAGCACTTCAATCTTGCCGCTTTTTAAATTGTCATTAACCGTGCCTTCTGGCCGTGCGCGCACAATGCCTTTAACTTGAATGCAAAACTCATTTCGCACACCCTCGGCCGTGGTAAACATGTTGGCACGATCAGGATCGCAAACCACCTGCACATAACCTTCTCGGTCACGCAGGTCAACAAAAATCACGCCGCCGTGGTCGCGTCGGCGGTTAACCCAACCACACAAAGAAACAGTTTGACCCATCAGGGCTTCGGTCACGAGACCGCAATAGTTAGAGCGCATTTGTGAAGACGTTGGTAGAGGCGTGAGTGACGACATGTATGAAGTGGTGTTGAAGGGGATTATTTGGGTTTGTAAGTGGCTGCGCTGCCCGGCACGACAACGCCCATGGAAATGACGTAGGTCAGGGCTTCATCGACACTCATTTTGAGTTCAATACAGTCTTGTTTTTTAAGCATGACGAAATAGCCTCCAGTCGGATTTGGCGTGGTGGGCACATAAACGCTGAGGTAGTCGCCGGGCAAGTGGTTGACTACATCGCCACCTGGCGTACCGGTTTGAAAAGCAATGGTCCACACACCCTCACGCGGCCACTGCACCAGCAATGCCTTGCGAAATGCGTTGCCGTTTTCTGAAAACAAGGTGTCAGACACCTGTTTGACGCTGGAGTAGATCGAACGGACGATGGGGATGCGGCTGAGCAAAGCGTCCCACCAGCTGACAAGTTTTTTGCCCACAAAATTGCTTGCCACTGCGCCAATGATGAGCACGATTGCCAATGCCAGCAACACACCGAAACCCGGTATGTGAAAGCCAATCAACTTATCAGGATGCCAGTTGCCAGGCAAAATTTCAAGCGTTTGGTCCAGCGTGGCGACAAACCAGTTCAGCAGCCAAACCGTGATGGCCAAGGGCACCAAAACCAATAGCCCGGCCAAAAGCCATTTACGGATAGCCGCAGTCATGGCGCAGATTTTGGCGTCGGCGCCGCGCTGGGCGCCGGCGCGGCAGCAGCCGATGATGGGGTGTCTGATTTGGCAGAATTGGCAGGACTAACAGGTTTTGCCGCGGCATCCGAACCGCTGGCGGCAGAAGTGTCTGTTGCAGCACCGCTGGACTCTTTGGGTTTCTCACCTTCTTTGGTGCCGTCGCCCGCCGATTTACTACCGCCTTTGCCATCGCGAAAATCGGTCACATACCAGCCGGAGCCCTTGAGCTGAAAACCAGCTGCCGTCAACTGCTTTTTGAACGCGGGCGCGCCGCAAGAAGGGCAGTCTACCAGCGGGGCGTCAGACATTTTTTGCAACACGTCTTTGGCATGCCCGCAGGACTCGCATTTATAGGCGTAAATTGGCATGGTGTTTAGAGATTCGGCAGACGAGTTATTAAATGAGCGACCGGATGAATGAGCGTCATGAGTGATACGCCAGGCGGTCAGTCGCAAACCCTTGATTATAGGGCGGGCTTAAAAAAGTCTGACCCTGAGCAGCACCTGCATGGCGAAGAGCCCTAGCAAAAAACCCACACCGCCGTACACGATGCTTTGCAGCAATTTGTTGGTGCGTTTTTGCTCTGCCAGCAGTTCGACGAGCGCGCGCTGACCGCCATCGGGCGGCCGTTTCAAATAGTCTGACAAAAGACGTGGCAACAGGGGCAGCAATTTGGCATAGGACGGTGCTTCAGCCTTAAGCTGTGCCAACAACTTTTCAGGGCCGATTTGTTCGATCATCCATTTTTCTAAAAATGGTTTTGCAGTACTCCACAAGTCAAGATCAGGGTCCAGTTCACGACCCAAACCTTCGATGTTGAGCAGCGTTTTTTGCAGCAACACGAGTTGTGGCTGAATTTCAACATGAAAGCGGCGCGAGGTTTGGAACAGCCGCATCAACACCAGTCCCAGTGAAATTTCTTTCAGTGGCCGGTCAAAGTAAGGCTCGCAGCAAGCACGAATGGCAGATTCCAGTTCGTCCACGCGGGTAGTGGCAGGCACCCAGCCGGACTCAATGTGCAGCTCGGCCACGCGTTTGTAGTCACGCCTGAAAAACGCACTGAAGTTTTGTGCCAAATATTCTTTATCTACCTCGGTCAGCGTTCCAACAATTCCGAAATCCAGCGAAATGTAACGCCCGAAGGTTGCGGGCTCTAAGCTGACCTGAATATTGCCCGGGTGCATGTCGCCATGAAAAAACCCATCCCGAAACACTTGGGTAAAAAAAATGGTCACGCCGTCACGCGCCAGTTTTTTCATGTCTACGCCCGCATCGCGCAGGCGCTGGGTTTGGCTGATGGGTACGCCCTTCATGCGCTCCATCACCATCACGTCGGTCATGCAGTAGTCCCAGATCATTTCGGGAATCATGACGAGGTCAAGCCCCGCCATGTTGCGACGCAGTTGCGCGGAGCTGGCGGCCTCGCGCAGCAAGTCCAGCTCGTCATGAAGGTATTTGTCAAACTCAGCGACAACCTCGCGCGGCTTTAACCGTTTGCCATCGTCTGACGCGCCCTCGACCCAGCCTGCCATCATGTGCATCAAGGCAAGATCTTTTTCAATCGCCGGCTTCATGTTGGGTCGCAGTACCTTGACGGCCACTTCGCGGCATTTGCCGTGGCGGTCGGCTGGCAAGACCGCAAAATGCACCTGGGCTATCGATGCGCTGGCAATCGGCGTGTGGTCAAAGCTGGCAAAAATCTTGTCAAGTGGGCGGCCAAACGACTTTTCAATCATGGCTACCGCCAAGGCCGATTCGAAAGGCGGGACGCGGTCTTGCAACTTGGCCAGTTCGTCTGCAATGTCTGGCGGCAGTAAATCCCGGCGGGTTGACATGACTTGGCCAAACTTGACAAAAATGGGGCCCAGACTTTCCAGTGCCTCGCGTAGCCGCTCGCCGCGGGGCGCGCGTAGATTGCGGCCGACCGACACCATGCGTTTAAGGAGCTTGATCCACGGCTTTTCAAAACTGGCCAGCACCAACTCGTCCAGGCCGAAGCGCAATACCGTCCAAACGATGAAAGTCCCCCTGAAAATCCGGCTCATGAAGCGGCCTTTGTCACCACATCACGCGGCGCAGCAAACGGACTACCAGGTGCAGTACGCAAAAACTGTTTCAATTGGACTGCCGCACGCCTTGCTGCGTTGGCCAGCGCATGGGCCGGAACATCGCCAAGTACCCGTGACAAATCCTCCTCAAAGTCCCACCGCAAGTTTTCAGCCAGCCAGCCCAGTTCAGCGGCAAGTTGAACGTCACCTTCGATTTTTACCGGTGGTGATTGACCCGCCATCACTGATTGCGCCAAGCTCAGCGGTGAATCAACAGCAACAGCCATCGATAAATCTGGTTTTGCAGCCGGACTGGCTTTGTCAAACAGGCCAGCGGGCGTGATCAACAAATCCAGGGCAAAAATGCCCCACCGGATGTGAATCACGCTGCCTTTTTTTCGGGCCAAACGGTCTTGGGCCTCTTTTTCTTGCATCAGCACGTGATTTAAGAAGAGCACCAGCCGCTGCTGCGTCTCGCCGACGAGCCAATCGGGCGGCTGAAAACGCGTGGCGAAGGAGGCTAGAGATGAAAAAGGGAACGTGTTATTCATACGTTCCCGATTTTGACTCAGATTAGAAAAGTCACTGCATTGGTCACTCCAATTTAAAGGTCATATTCTCTTCAAACAGGGGCCACAGAACCTGCTTTGCCGGGCTGTAGGCGCACCGCCCCCTCGGGGGGCAGAGAGCTACACGAAGTGAGCGAACGTGGGGGCCTCTTGACTTATTGAAGGGCTTGCACGCCAGCAACTAGCCAGCCACCGCTGCCGTTGCGCGGCTTGGTCATGTTCCAAACTTCGCGGAACGGGCTGGCGCCGCTTGACAGGTCTTCGCGGATCATGCCCGAGAATTCAACGCTTGCCATGTAGACATCGGCCATCTCTTCGATACCCAAGAGCTTGGCATCGAGCATTTGAACGTCTGTCTTGTTTTCACCTGCACCCGTGTGGGACTCACGCTCAGCCAGCTGCGTTTTGATTTCGCCCAGCATCTCGTCAGTCATCATGGCGCGCAGGTTATTGATGTCTGAGCGGTCCCAGGCATCTTGCAGCGTCAGAAAGTTAGCCTTGCAAGCCTTGAGGAAACCTTCGGCATCAAAGCCAGCGGGAACACCCCAGGACTGTGAGCCCGACAGACCGGAACCTATCATCGAACCTGAACCTGTGCCCTGAGACGCATTGGCATCAAACGCCATGCTGTTACGCTCCCACGGGCGGGCAGAGGCATCATTGCCTACGTTGTCGGGGCTGTAGCTTTTTGGCGTTGCTGCATTGCCGGCAGCGTTACCTGCACCCTGAAACGCAAATGGCGATTTGTTGGGCTCCGCAGCATTACCGCCTTTGAATTTGCGATACAAAAAGCCGCCCACCACCATAACCACCAACGCCAGCAGGGCGAACATGATGATCTGACTGAACGCACCGCCCAAGCCCAGCGAAGATGCCAGCCAGGCCAGGCCGAGGCCAGCCGCTAAACCCCCGAGCATGGCGCCCCAAGGCTTTTTAGGTGCGGCAGCCGCAGCAGCTGCGCCGGGAGCAGCAGCAGGGGCAGCAGGTGCAGCTTCTCGCTTTGTAACGTTCGACGATTGCTGACCCACAGATTTACCACCACCCAAACGCTTGGCAGCCTCGGCACTGGTGGTTGCAAAACCAAAACTCAGCGCCAGAGCGGCAGAAAGAACAACAGACCAGATTTTCATAACGTCTCCTAGGTGCAAAAACAATGCTCAATAGCTCTAAATGAGTACAAATACAAACCAAACAAGGTGCGGACCGATACTTTCAACACTTGATTCCAACATGCAACGCCACCACCCCGCCCGACATGTTGTGGTAGTCCACATGCCCAAAGCCGCCTTTGAGCATCATGGTTTTTAGCGCGTCTTGGTCTGGATGCATGCGAATCGACTCCGCTAGGTATTGGTAACTGGAATCATCATTAGCCACAAGCTTGCCTAATTTTGGCAAAATCTTGAACGAGTACCAATCGTAAAACTTTGCGAGCGGCTTGGCCACCTTAGAAAACTCAAGCACCAACAGTTTGCCCCCTGGTTTGAGCACTCTTTTCATTTCCAGCAGAGCCGCGTCCTTGTGGGTCATGTTGCGCAGTCCAAACGCGACGGTGACCAAATCAAAATATTGGTCTGCAAACGGCAAATGTTCAGCGTCACAGGCCAGGGTCGGCAAGCTGATCCCTGCATCCAGCAGCCGGTTGCGGCCTTCACGAAGCATGGCTTCGTTGATATCGGTGTGCACCACCTGACCCGTGCTACCCACTTTAGGGGCAAATGCCAGCGCCAAGTCGCCTGTTCCGCCAGCAATGTCGAGCACTCGCTGACCGGGTTTAACGTTGGCCACCAGCACCGTGTAGGCCTTCCACGCGCGGTGCATGCCGACCGACATCAAGTCGTTCATCACATCGTATTTAGGCGCGACAGAATCGAACACGCCGCGCACGGCTTTGGCCTTGTCTTTTTCGTCGACAGATTGAAAACCGAAATGGGTGGTGGTCATGGGTACCAATGCTAGAGGGCGCAAGCCCATTGAACGGCGACAACCCTAGCGCAAATCAGGGGATTGCCGAATTTTGTGATGCAAAAACAACAGGCGGCGCGCAAGCGCATCAATGGCTGCTGCAACTGTGGCCGCCCGCGACCTTCATCGGTGCGTCACGCGACATGCCAGCGGCTTCAAGCCGGTGGTTGTAGTCGCTCCACAACTGTTCTTGATGCACGCCAAGGTGGTAAAGATAATCCCACGAAAAAATGCCACTTTCATGACCATCTGAAAAGACGGGCTTGACAGCGTAGTTGCCGATTGACGCCAACTCAACCACTTCAACGTCACGCTTGCCCGTTTGCAGAACTTCCTGGCCAGGGCCATGCCCCTGGACTTCGGCTGACGGTGAATACACACGCATGAGTTCAAATGAAATTTTGAATTTTGCACCGTCCGAAAAAGCCACTTCGAGCAGGCGCGACTTGCTGTGAACCG
>JANPIK010000049.1:0-17716 GCA_031424935.1 Polaromonas sp. | reverse complement strand
ACTTGGTTGAGGTCAACATGTTTGAGAAGATTACGTTGACCCAAATGGTCAGCAACGCTCTGCAAAGCGATGACTTTGAGTCGCTTAAATCGCAAATTGACCTGTTTACAAAATCCCCCTGAATTTACCGGACAGTAGTGGGTTAAATGAGCCGAATGATGCGTTATCGCATCTGCACCGACCCGCTCACATTGACAAGCACCGTGGTTTTGCCCGCCTCAACTGCTACCGGAACATCTGATTCAGCTGACTTTGCCATCAAGACCATGGCGCGTGGTCGAGGCTGAAAACTCTGGTCGTTGGCATTGATGCTGACCTCGCGCAAGGTGTAGCCTGTAAAGCCGAAATTTTTTGACACCTCAAGCGCCTTGGCTTTAAAGCGGTCAATGGCGATGGTTTGCGCTTCTGCTTCAACTTTGCTGCGCTGCTCGCGGCTCAGGGCAAAGCTGATGCTGCCAATTGTCAAGGTTTGAATCTTGCCAGCTGTGGCCGTAATACGCGAGAAATCCCGACCATCCAGCACCAGCTCGGTACTGCCCTGCCAACCGTTGATTTTGCCGTTTTTGTCATAGCGCGGGTACAAACTGAAGTTACCGGTGCGCACATCTAGCTGGCTTGGCAGCACGGCTGGCCGGGCGATGGCCAACGCTGCGTCAAGTGCCTGCTTGAGCTGGGTTTGCACGGCGTTAGCGTCTGGGCCGCTGGCGGTGGTGCTCATGGCCATCGACAACAGATCTTGCTGCACGTCAACACTGCCGCTGGCAGACAGTTGCGCCACGTTTTGCACCTGGCTTGGAGAGGTCGATAAAGACTGGGCAAAAAGGCCATTGGCGCCTGTCATTATTGCGCCAGCCGCTATGAATTTAGTAGTAAATGAAAGGTAGGATTTATCGATGCGCATGTGATTAAATTTTTAAGTAGGGGGCGGACACGGGTAGTTTGCGGTCAACCTTAACCGCCGTCCAGTCTGAACATTATTGCCCCAATCACGAAAAGAAATACGAAGCGAGATGGCCGACACCGCTTGACGAACTTTGACGACAGACTTCACAGAAAGGCAAACTTTTTGCGCAAAAAAGAAGCCGAAAAACGGCAACTGTTGTAACAGTGTGTCAAATTGACGCGAAAAAGCAGCAAATGACATTTTCAGCCTTCAAAATGGCTCTGTTACAAATTAAGAAACCACCATGACACAACCCACCACCAATCCCAGAGCCGACAAAATCCTGATCGTGGACGACGATGCCCGTATCCGTGACCTGCTGCGCCGCTACCTGGCACAAGAAGGTTTTGAGGTCATGCTGGCTGAAGACGGTAAGGCACTCAGCCGCATCATGCTGCGCGACGCCGTTGACCTGATCGTGCTGGACCTGATGATGCCGGGCGAAGACGGATTGTCTATTTGCCGCCGGTTGCGCGCCGCCAACGACCGCACACCCATCATCATGCTGACAGCCAAGGGCGAAGACGTTGACCGAATCGTGGGTTTAGAGGTTGGGGCAGACGATTACTTGTCCAAGCCCTTTAACCCCCGAGAGCTGCTGGCACGGGTGCATGCCGTGTTGCGCCGCCGCCCAGCGACCGAGGTGCCGGGCGCGCCATCACAAGACCAGGAAGTGATTACTTTTGGTCCGTTTTCGTTTGACCTGGGGCTCAGGTCGCTGCACAAAAACGGTGAAGAACTGCCGCTGACCACGGGCGAGTTTGCGATGCTGAAAACGCTGGTTCGCCACCCACGCCAGCCACTGTCCAGAGAAAAGTTAGCCCAGTTGGCGCGTGGCCGTGAATTCGAACCCTTTGACCGTAGCCTGGACGTGCAAGTGTCGCGATTGCGCAAGCTGGTCGAGGTCGATGCGGCCGTCCCCCGCTACATTCAAACCGTTTGGGGCGTGGGTTATGTTTTTGTGCCGGACGGTACGCACTGAGTTGTCCCCGCGCTTACCGGATGCTGGACGTAAAAAGTCAAATATCAAGCATCAGAAATCGCGATACTAGGACGCTATGGACATCTCCAGCCCGGCTCCGTTAGAGACCGCCCCGGCTCCGCTTGAAATGCGGCCAAGGCGCGGTTTTAGTCTTTTTTGGCGCACGTTCTTCTTTTTGGCGCTGCTGCTGTTTGGCTCAATCGTGGCTTGGTTGCAAACCTACCGCGCTTTGGAATCAGAACCTCGTGCGCTGCAAAGCGCGCAGCAACTGGCATCACTGGTCAACCTGAGCCGGGTGGCGCTGCGTTATTCAGACTCCATTGCGCGGGTGTCGTTGATTAAAACCCTGGCTGACGAGGAGCGGGTACGCATCACCCTGCGCGAGCCTAAAGACAAATTTGAACTGCTCAAAAACGACAAACTAGGCCAACGTACCCGCGAAGAGCTGGTTGCCCGTTTGGGCGAAGGCACGCTGGTGGCCAGTCAGGTCAATGGCCAAAAGGGCTTGTGGGTAGGCTTTACGGTTGAAACCGACAACTACTGGCTGCAAACCGACGAATCGCGTATTGGCCCGTCGAGCAGCAGCACCTGGCTGATATGGCTGGTCACAGCGGCGGCGTTGTCGTTGTTGGGCGCAGCTTTGATCGCGCGGCTGATCAACCGGCCCCTGAAACAGTTGTCCTTTGCGGCCAGCCGCATGCGCGATGGTGATTTTGACGCCAGTCTGCTCGACGAAAGCGCTGCCACCAGCGAGGTGCGTGAGGTCAACATCGGCTTTAACCGCATGGCAGAGCAGCTGTCCAAAATCGAGCAAGACCGGGTCATCATGTTGGCGGGCATCTCGCATGATCTGCGTACTCCGCTGGCACGCTTGCGGCTGGAAACTGAAATGAGTGTGGCCGACGAAGTCGCACGCGCACACATGGCAGCAGACATCACGCAGCTGGACAAAATCATTGATAAATTCCTGGACTACGCCAGGCCTGACCCGGCGCAGCTGGAGGCCGTTTCACTCAACGCGGTGGTGGATGCCGCCATCTATGCGATTGGTGAAGCCGAGGATGTGCGCATCACCATCACCATTCCTGACGATCTTAGAGTCTTGGCTGATGAGGTTGAGTTGCTGCGTGTGATTTCAAATCTGCTGGAAAACGCGCGTCGTTATGGCAAAACCCCAGAAACCGGCATTGCTTTGATTGACATTGCCGCCAAAGCACGCGACCAATGGATATTGATCAAGGTACGCGACCACGGCACGGGTGTGTCAAGCGAGACGCTGTCTAAATTGACACGTCCGTTTTTCAGGGGTGATGCAGCACGTACCGCAGCCAATGGCGCAGGCCTGGGTTTGGCGATTGTTGAAAAAACCATTCAGCGCATGGGTGGCGTGTTTGGCCTGGCCAATACCGCATCGGGTGGGCTAGCAGCACACATCAAGCTGCGGCGCAGCAATTAAGGCCAAGCTGACAACTGCTGAGGTATAAAGACAAGACGCGCCGTTTAGTTGGCCATCATGCGGCGAGACGCATAGCTCATGGCATCGACCAGCGCCACCATCAGCAGCATGGCCAGCAAAATGCTGCTGGTCTCCTGCATCTGAAACAGCCCCATGTGAAAAGCCAGCATTTGCCCTAACCCTCCCGCCCCCACCACGCCTAACACCGCGGCGGCGCGAATGTTGTTCTCCCAGCGGTAAAGCGTGTAGCTGACCAACTGCGGGAGAATTTGCGGCAGCGTTGCGTACCAAAAAATCTTGGCCTCGCTTACCCCGCGCGCGCGCAAAGCAAAAGCAGGGCCCGGACTGGCGTTTTCAATACTCTCTGCAAACAACCTGCCCAGTACGCCCGACGTGTGCAGCGCCAGAGCCAGCGTTCCGGCCAACGGCCCAAGCCCGGCGCTGATGAGCAGCAATGCAGCCCACACCAGCTCAGGTATGCTGCGCAGCATGTTGAGCACCAAGCGGCTTGCCGTACGCCAACGGGCCGGGTCTTGGCTGTGGGTCTTGCTGGCGGGCACGGCCAGCGCCAAGCCCAACCCGACAGCCAAAAGCGTACCCAGGACGCTCATGGCCAGGGTCTCGAGTGCGGCCTTGCCAAGTTTGATTAAAAACCTGGTTTCGGTTTCAGGCACCAGCAGTTCGCCTATAAATTTACCCATTTGGCGAGCAGCGTCCAGGCTGAAAAACTGAGCCCATTTCAAGTCAAGCGTCCAAAAGCTCGCAACGGTCAAACACACCAGCCCCAGCACAAACCAGCAGGCCTTGCAGCGCGCGTCAAACAGCGGTGGTGGCAGTTTTGAGGTTTCAGACTTCATCGTGGCAACCACCTAACCCAGTGTTTTACGCAGCCAAGCGCTTGTCGCATCGGCCAGCCACACCAGCAACATGAAAACAATCAGCATGGTGGCCACTTCAGAGCCGTTAAACATCTTCATCGACGCGTCCATTTGCTGGCCCAGGCCACCCGCCCCCACAAAACCCAGCACGGCAGAGCTGCGAATCGCGCATTCCCAGCGGTACACCGTGTAACTCGTCAGCTCAGCCGCGTTTTGTGGCAGCAAGCCGTAAAAAAAGGCTTGCAACGGGCTAGTACCGTTGCGCAGCAGGCTTTGCGTGACCTGCGCGTCACCGCTTTCTAAAATTTCAGCATAAACCTTGCCCAACATGCCGCCGTAAGTCAGTGCAATAGCAATCACGCCAGCTGTCGGGCCCAAGCCCACCACACGAACAAAAATCAATGCCCAGATCAGTTCCGGCACGCTGCGCAACACCACCATCAGCCAGCGCAGCAACGTGCGCAATACCGCCGGCAATTTGTCCATTTTCCCGGTCAGGGCCGACACGGACAACACCCGTACCGACAACAGCGCCAGCGGTATGGCCAGCACCAGGGCCATCGCGATGCCTGCCGTCGCAATAGCGACGGTGCGCCAAGTTTCTTTGGCCACCATCAGTAGAAAACTACCTTCAAGTTTGGGCGGGAAAAAATCACCCAAAAACTTGAGTGTCGGCTTTAGATTGCTGGCCTCAAACAAAGTCCAAACTTTGAATTCTGTCAGCACCAGCATCGGCCAGAGCAAAACCGTTGCCGCCACCAGCCAAAAAACCCGGCCTGCCCAAGCAGGGTCGCGTTTTTCCGCGGCGGGCTTGACAGCGGCGTGCTGGATACGTCGCGCGTCCACGGGCATCAGCGGCAATGCATCACCACCGCTGCTGGCGCCGTGCCATGCTCGTGATCAGCCGCAGGCGCAGGCCCGTCCAGTTCGTGCAAATGCTGGGCGTACAAGTGCTGCAAGTGCTGCGGCGTAACCTCGCTGGCGGGTAAGTCAAAAGCCAGCTGCCCGTCACGCATGCCGATGACTCGCGGAAACGCTTTCAGCGCCATTTCGACATGGTGCAGCGTGGCAATCAATGTCGCACCGCGCTCGGTCGCAATGTTCGTCAACGCCTTGATGGCTTGTTCGCTGCGCGAAGGGTCAAGCGCTGAAAGCGGCTCGTCAACTAACAGCAACTGAGCGCTAGACGCCAGAATACGCGCCAACCCAACCCGTTGACGCTCCCCACCCGACAGGCGGTCTACCCGATCGAATAACTTTTCAGACAAGTCAAACCGGGCCAGTGCAGCATCGGCTAGCGCGATTTTGGCCGGATAAAACAGGCTGCGCAAGCTAGCCCAAAGCCCCATCTGCGGCAAACAGCCTGCCAACACAGCAGTCACCACGCGCTGGCGCGGCGGCAATGGCGGAACCTGCGGGGCAAGAAACAAGGTGCCGCGCAGCTTTTGCAAGCGACTTACTGGCAACATCCACGGACGGGCGTCGCCCAACTGCAGCATGCCCGTGCTGGGCTTTAAGGCACAGGCGATGAGTTGGAGCAGTGTGGTTTTACCCGCGCCAGAAGGGCCAATAATGGCCACCTGTTCGCCCGACTGCACGACAAAAGACACGCGGCGCACGGCATCAGGCATGCCTGCTGCGGCGGCGGGGTGGCGTGCCGATGCATCGGCCAGAACAACTTGCACGGGATTAAAAGATCAAAGTTAAAAAATTAAGGCTAACGAACAGCGAATAGCGATGACCGTTGCGCTTACTTCAGCAAGCCCGCACTTCGCGCTGCCGCTTCAATGCCGCGGTAGTTCTCAGGCGCGGTCGCAATGTAGCGGGTAGCGCGGTTCAGGTCCAGGATTTCTTTGCCTTCAGCCGTTTTGGGGTCAATGTCGAGCAACGCTTTTTTAACCCGCTCGCGCTGGGCGGCAGGCATGTCAGCGTGCACTGACCAGTTGTAGTTGTAATACCCCGGTGTGGTGAAAAACACCACGGCGTCCTTATCGCTGACCTTGCCTTCTTTGACAAACTTGTTCCACACCGTGATGTCAAGCGCCGCCGCATCGACCTTGCCGCTGACCACTGATGCAATAGTGGCATCGTGCGCACCCGAGTAAGCCACACGCCTGAAGTCCTTGTCCGGGTCAATTTTGGCGTCAAGCAAAAAGCTGCGCGGCATCAAATGGCCTGATGTCGACGACTGCGAACCAAAGCTGACTTGCTTGCCCTTCAGGTCGGCCAGCGTTTTAATGCCAGAGTCAGGCTTGGTGATAAACACCGACTGGAACTTGGTGTCTTCTTCACGCTGGGCAATCGGCACAATCTTGCCGCCAGAGCGTACGCTGGCCTGAACAAAGGTAAATCCGCCAAACCAAACCATATCGACCTGCTTGTTCACCAAGGCCTCAACCGCAGCTGGGTAGTCGGACACGGGCAGGAATTCCACTTTTTGACCCAGCTTGCTTTCCAGGTATTTGACGATAGGGCCAAATTTTCGGGTCTGCTCGGTGGCAGCTTCTTCAGGAATGGTGGTGACCCGAAACACAGTTTGCGAAAACGAAGCGCTGCCCACCGCAATTGCTGCAAAAGCGAGACAAGACTTTAAAACGAAGCGACGCATAAGAACTCCAACAAAAATCAAAGATGTGATCCAGCCAAGATTCTCGCAGGAACAGTGAGGTCTTGAGTCATCAAACAGATTTTACAAACATGTCACATTTTTTTACGACTGCCTGAGAGACTGGGGGCACTTTGAAAGCGAGACATATGTTCAAAAAATACTTAATCTCTCCGGTCAGCCTCGCTGTCGCAGTGACATTTGGCGCAAGCCTATTGGCCGGATTTACCGACATCACCAGTCCGTTCGGAAAAGTGGACACCGCTTGGCGCTATTTGACATCGGGCGGTGCTGCAGCTGCTGATACAGATACACCCTACAGCACAGGCATAGGCGGCGCAACAGTTCCAGGCGGTCAGCCCATGCATTTGGGGTTTGACTTGTTTCCGAAAGCCAATCATGCTGGTGACCGGGCCCGACTGGTAGCAGCTGGCAAGACTGACATCGTTACCCTGCTGGATTTACTGGCTGCTGCCGGTCAGACCTCGGTGGTGCCGAGCACGCTGTACACCCAAATCAACGCGACGTTGCCGGAGCGCAAAGACATCCGGACCAACGCGGTCTTTCCCTCGACCGATGAGCAATCGAACATCATCATGAAAACGGGCCAGACTTCCAAGGTTTGGGCAACATTTGTCACCGAGGGCGCAGGCTTTCACAACAGCGTCGGCTACTTCATTTACGACCCTTTGAATCCCCCCACTAAGCCGAGCGATGTGAGCAACAGTGAAATCATCTTTTTTCCAGATGCGTCTCAAGACTCTCCGCTGCCCCGTGCGTCGGGCGGCTCAGGACCTACGGTTTACTTAGGCGAAATCCCCGCAGGCAAGGCGATGGGGTTTTTTGTTGTGGCTAACGGCTGGGTGGGCACCAACGGCCGACATCAACCGTTTGCCTCGTCCAATCTTGGCAGCCCGGGCAACATCTCGGGTGTGAAGGATGCGATAGACCCCAGCTGGGTGTACTACACCTTGGGCAATCTGAATCCAGAACCGAAAGCATCGCCAGCCAATTTGCATCGCCATGGACTGATCATGAAAGAAGGCACCGTGGGTAGCGGCGAAACCGGCTACCAGCGTCTGGTGCTGGCCATGGAGGACTACTTGCGTACATCAGGCTCTTGCGATCACGACTTCAATGACCTGGTGCTGGCTTTGCACATTGAACGCAAGGAATCGATGGCCAACCTGACCGCGCCGGGCGGTATCCAGACCATGTTGGCCGCCGGTGCTAACGCCGACACAGACGGCGACGGCGTGGTTGATGCACTGGACGAATTTCCGAATGATCCGAACCTGGCTAAATCGCGTTACTTTCCGGGCGCTGAATCATGGGGCACGCTGGCATTTGAGGATTTATGGCCAGCCAAGGGAGACTTTGACTACAACGATCTGATCGTGAAATACCGCAGCCAAGAGATCTTGCATGCCAGCGGTCAAGTCAAAAAACTGAAGCTGACTTACCGGCTGGATGCGCGAGGGGCAACTTTTCACAGTGGTTTTGCGGTTCGGCTGGAAGGCATCAATGCCGACAAGGTGGCCAGCATTGTGGTGACCCGGCCGGACCTTTCTACAAAAAGCATTTCGCCGACCCTGGCCAGCGCCAGCGGATCATTTGCACTGGATGAAAGCGCGCCTGCTGTTCACGCCAAGGGACTGTCGGCAACTTACGTGACCAAACCAACAAGTGGTTCCAGCCTAGACGCCTCGGGCTTGGTGATCCGCCTACTCGACGATGTGTTCGATTGGCTACCAGAAAACGCTTCAGCGAGCGGTGATTGCCGTAATTTTTACAACACCGGACAGGGCTGTGATTTGCAGCCAACCAAACTGTGGACGGTTGAGGTTACGTTTACGGCACCGATTGCCACAACCTTCCCGTCCCCGCCTTACGATCCGTTTATTTTTAGACAAGGTGACAGTCAACGGGAGGTGCATCTGGCCGGTAAAAAACCCACGGAATGGGCCAAATTAAGCAACCTTTACGGGACGGTAGATGACAGCACCAACAAGCCCACTTTTTCACGGACTTATGTGACGGGCGCTGCCAATTCAACACCCAATTTGCCCTGGGCTATTCACTTACCTTACGACTGGGCCTATCCCCGGGAAGCCATCAACGCCGCGGTGGCTTACCCCGACATGCTGATTTGGGGAAATTCAAACGGTGCGCAAAGCACGGACTGGAATACGCGTCCCTCGGCATCAGGCGCCTACACTTTTTTAAATGGACGGAAATTTCCATGAACACTAGCCTGCAATCCACCCTGCAATCCATCCTGCAATCCAGCGTGCAATCCAGCGTGCGGCGACCGGAAGCCCACCCCACTGCCCTTTCATCTGGCCTGTCACAGGCCAAATCATCTGCCCAACCAACTGCCAAGCGAGCCCACTTGCGCCCATGCCTGAGCGCTTTCAGCAGCTACGGCTACGTCCGCGGTGCCAGCCTGAGCGCATTGCTGGCAATGGTGACTGCATGCGGCGGCGGCGCAGGCACTGGAGCCGCTACAGTCACTGCCCCAACTGCTAACCCGGTGACAACCCCAGCAACGCCTAGCAGCACAGGCGTCGCAACGGGCGCATCGCCGGGGGTTACCGATGCCAGAGCCAATGCGCAGGCCTTGGCAGACATGTCCAGCACCCCGGTCAATGTGGCCGTCTGGAGCCAACTTAATACTGCTGGGGCCGACATTCCACGGATTTTGGACACGTCTACCGATTCAGTCGTTGTTTCAACCTTCAAGACCATCGCAGACCCAACCGGTGGACCCGGATTGATCAAGGTTTTTGATGCGGTAGTGGCCAAAGGCACCTTGAACGCCAACCGGGTGTTTCAATTAACCAGCGGTAGTTTGCCGTCGGGCGTTACTCTGGTGTGGGTCAACGTGAACGGGGAAGACTTCACAAAAAACAACCCAGGCGCCGAAAGCGCGCTTGAGATCCCCGTGGCAGCCCTTGGCACCACGCTGGCCACGCCTCTACCCTAGGCTTCTGCTCAAGCACAGCGCATGCCAGTTTTTATTGACGAGCCGGCCAAGTCACGTCAAGCATGCCTTTTTATCGGCGATATCTCTTTGGGAGGCGGTACCGAGCGTGCCTGTGCCACACTTGCGGAGTTGCTGGTCAGCGCGGGTTGGCACGTCACCGTCTTGAGCCTGGTGAGCGGCTCGGTCTCCTACTTCGACTTACCTGCCGCGGTCAGGTTGTGTCAAGTGTGGCAGCGCAAAGTACGGATGCGGTGGCGAATTGTTCAAACGGTATGCCGACTGCGGCAGTTTTTGAAACAGCACAAATTTGATGCCTGGATTGACACCGAAACCGCGCTAACGGCTTACAGTGCTGCCGCGCTGGCAGGCAGTGCGGTTCAACACATCGCCTGGGAAAACTTTCACCTCAAGGCAGACTTGGGCAGCCGACTGCGCCGACTGGGGCGATTTTGCGCGGTGCGTTGGGCAGACCATGTGGTCTTGCTGACCCAAGCTGACCAGCGAGATTGGTTTGCACGTTACGGGAAACTTGCCAAATTTGTGGTCATACCGCACTGCATACAAACCCAAGGGCCATTACCTGTCCCGGTGTCGCAGAGACAACGGGCGGTCTTGGCGGTCGGGCGTTTATGCCACCAAAAAGGGTTTGATCTTTTATTGCGCAGCTGGGCCCGAATTGCTGCTGATCATCCAAGCTGGGTGTTGAGAATTGTGGGGTCAGGCGAAGAGCTTGAAGCGCTAAAAACCTTGGCCGCCCAACTGGGCATAGCCGATTGCGTGCAGTGGATTCCTGCCACACGGTGGGTGTTTTCGCAGTACGAAGCAGCCAGTATTTACGCGCTGAGCTCGCGCTTCGAGGGCTTTGGCCTCGTGCTGATTGAAGCCATGGCGCAAGGGTTGCCGATCGTTTCATTTGATTGCCCTTACGGTCCAGCTGAGATTATTGAGCATGGCAAGACAGGTCAGCTCGTTCCGCCGGGAGACTTAACTGCTTTTGCCGACGCGCTGGATCAACTGATGCGACACAGCGCTAGGCGCGAGAAGATGGCGAGCGCCAGTTACGCGGCCTCCCACCCTTACCGCAAGAGCGGCAATCAAGCGCAATGGTTTGCGCTGCTCAATGGACCGATGCTACAGGATCAAGTTTAGGCTTAAGCTTAAGGCTAGGTACGGCGTTGCGGTTAAGGTTTGGGCTTGTAACACCCAGCGGCTTTGCTTTGCATGCTCAACTCACTCCATTCGTTGATACTTTTGTCCTGTACGGCTTGCCATTGCTGGCGTTGCTGTTGTGAGTTCTCGTCATTAAGCGCGTTCAGTTTTGCCAGCTGCTCACCTGTTTGTTCAGCGGTGGCTTTTCGCTGTTTGATGTCTTGCTCAAATCCCGCGCAGACTTGAGCGCCGGCTTGCGTCGTTGCTTGCGCTAGAGGAAAGACAAGCGACTTACCGCCGACAAGCTTGAACAGTTGCTCGGCAGAGGCAATGTACTGGTCACGTTTAGGGTCAGGCCGGAAGCCGACAACGGTGGGGTAGTCCATGCGTATCGTTTCGATGTCGTCCTGGCTCAGGGTGATGCCCTTAATTGCCTTGTCAAGCAAAGCATTCAGCCGTGCTTGCGGCTCATAGATGACCCGAAGAATGCGCGTGTTGTCAATGTTTTGACAACTTTCATACAGCTGCCTTTCGTAGCGATAAAACCGTGGCTGGTGCCCCTGCTCGCGCTGGTCTTGAAAATAGGCATTGTAAAAAGCGTCCAGTGCCGCAATGCAGTCGCCCGTGGTTGCAAAGCCTGCATAGCTCAAGGGTTGGGGCGGAAACTTTTTTTGCTCTGTCACGTATTTACTACACCCTGCGTAGGCTGACCCTTTGGTTTTGGCCTTGCAGCGGCTGTGCTCAGTGACCTGATTTTGCTGTGCCCAAGCGTAGCCTTGCTGGGTTTTTTCGTCTTCGCCGTTGGTCATGGGTTTGGTGGGTTGGCTGGCAACGTCGGTGGGTACCACATCAAAATCGACTTGAGACCATTTTTGAAACAAGTAACGGGTCACACCGTAAAGCGCCAATGCAACCAACGCCAGCACCAGCCCACGAACCATCAGTTTCAACGACATGTTCACTCCCTCGCCTTAGTTTTTACTTGTTTTACTTGCTCGTTCCAGCATCACACCCGATCTGCGGCAACTCGCCCACCCGGTCAAAATGGCTGTGAATGCCGTTGGTTTCGACCAATTCAAAGTGGTTTGAGTTGTTGCTCACGATGCGGTTGATGTCGGTGTCTTGGCCCAGCACTAACGTGCTCCGCCACAGCATGTATTTACCCTGTACCGCCCAGTGTCCAGCATCGGGTTTGATTCCCCGGACCGGTGCGCCATCCATTTGGTAGGTACCGTCGTCATGCAGGGAGTACTGCAGTTTGCCGTTACCAAAGGGTTGCGCCCAAACGCCCACAAACGGACAAGGTATGCGGGGTTTGGCAAACCGACTGCGGTCGGGCACGCTCCAGTTTCGATCCAGCAAACCGGTCTTGGTGTCCGTGCACGAGCCTGGTTTGGCCTTGCAAAGGTCAGCTGCGTCTTGCGTTTTTAAGCTGATTAACGAAACCAGCAGGGGCGCACCAATCAGCAGCAACGTGCCGTACAAACCCACGCGTGCCAGTAAGCGAAACACCCCAGAATTGCCTACCTTTTTGAAGGTTGGCGTGGCGTTGGCGTAGCGGCCCGTCAGCCGCCGCGCCAGCCGATAAAACAACCAGATAGCCGCTAACGCCAGACCGACAGAGCCCAGCAACACTACCGTTTCACGCGATGTGGCCCAGGCGTTTTTAATGCTTTGAGACCACCCGACTTTGGGGTTGGGCGCAGGCGCCGCGCCGGTCGCAGCAGCCCCAGGCACCGCGCTGTTGACCGCCTTGGGTAGCCATTCGGGCCGCATGTTGATTAAATCGCTAACGACATCAGGTTGACCCGGGCGGCGATAAACGTGAACACCCGTGGCCGCGAAAATCACGGCCCCGCCTTGATCGTCCGGTGCGATGGTAGGTACATGCTGGGTGTGGATGCCCGAGATGGCTGCTGGCAAGACGCCTTCAGCTCGCCAGACGGCGTCGCCAGGGTGCCACAGTTGCAGCCAGGGGCGCTGCATGGGCGCATCAGACAAACCACCAGCCAGCATCACAGTGCCGTCAGACAGGCGCGCAGCCGCGTGGCTTTGCAGGTGCTCGGAAAGCCATGGCCCGCCCGTCCAAGTGTCGCTTGCAGGGTCGTACAACTCGGTGCTGTTTAGGGCCTGCTCCTGGTCATTGATACCTCCGGCAACCAACACCCGGCCATCAGCCAGCAGTGTGGCCGTATGCGCATAGCGCGGTGTGCGCATGCTCTCCCGTCGTGTCCATTGGCGCGTCGCGCCATCCCAATACTCAACTTCGGCCAAAGCGCGATAGCTGCTGATGTCCAAGCTTTTGTTGCCACTGCTTTTGTTGTCACCGCTTTTGTTGTCACCGCTGTTGACATCACCACGACCGACACCTCCAATCACCAAAACTGCGCCATTTGGCAACACTGTCGCGGTATGTTTTGCACGCGCTGTTTTCAGATTGTTCATGGGCAATACGGCGTCGTTAACAAACGCCTCTGCCGAGTCCAGGGCGAGCAGCGACGGCGCGGTCAACGGGTCTGCAAATCCGCCAGTCAACACCACACTGCCGTCGGGCAGCAAGCTTGCGGTGTGGTGCACGCGAGGCTGTACGAGCTTGGGACCCGTTGCCCAGCTCTGTTGGGCAACATTCCACAACGCCAGACGGTTTTGTGGTTCAAAGATACCCGGCTCATTGGCCATCCGGGGAATGTCGCACAAGCCACCCGCCACCAAAACCCGGGCGTCGGGCAGCACGGTCAGCGTGTGCAAATACCACTTGCCCTCGCAGTCGGGCGATACGGGCAACGCCTTCCAGCCTTGGCGCGGCGCGTCCCACAACATCGGCGGCGGTTGCACGGACATGTTGATCCGCTGGTCAGTCTTGGCCAACCGCCTTAAATCCTGGCCCGCAGGGGCTTTCATATCCTCGCTAACCACTTTGCCAAACGCAAAAAAACCCTTATTCGGGAGAGCAACGGTCAGGGGATGGTTAATGTCGGGCGGGTATTGCCCCAGCTGTTGCAAGGTCGCCTCCACCACACGCGGTGCGCGGTTAACAATGAGTTGCACCGCCCGGTTAAGCACGTAAATTTTGTGGGGTTGGTCGTTGTCAAAGACATAGAGCCGTGCGGTGTCTTGTCCAGATTGGGCAGACACCACATGCGTCAGGTTGCCACCAAAGCGAATTTCGGGTGAACAACCCTCAAAGGCCTGCTGACTCATGCCCACAAACGCTTTAGGCAGTGGGCCTGCACCACAAGTCTGAGTGATGGCTTGAGTGAAGTCCGCGAGTCGGGCAGCGTTTTTGTCCTGAATGCTCTGAGCGATTTGGGCAAACTTGGCATCGCGCTCGACCTTGGCTTGAGCTTTGCTTTTAGCTTGATAAAACTCGGACTTGTCCGACGCTGCCTCCTGGAGTGGCTCTGGCAGGAGCGGCGGGCGCGCGCGGCTGCCAACACGCCCTTCCCCGCTGGCGAACAAGGCATCTAGTTGGCCATACAAAGCAGCACTGGTGGAGTTTTGCGCCAAAGCAATAGGCGCATGACAGAAAAGCACCCCACACAATGCTGCCCACCGGAGTCGGCTGCTCAGAGTTAGGATGGGTTTGCAAGCGGTTTTCATGGGGAGTGGTGCTGCGTGGTCGAATGCTTGCGGTACGAAAATCTGCTGGACGCTCAAGGCAAAATGCCCAGCCCAAGTTCTCTCAAATACATGTTGTGCTTTTCTTTGGCTGCGGTAATGGCTTTTTCAATCTGGATGAGTTTGGTTCGAATGAGCTCGTCTGCCCCACCCCGAAACAGCACCCCATGCGGCAGGATAATGGCCATCACCCCGTCACCTTTTAAAAAGTGAAAGCCGTGCAGCAAAAACGCAAAGTCAGCCGCCGACTTGGGCGCCAAGCCGTGGTTTTTAAACCGCACATCATCCGCCAACGCGTCCGAGGTGTCCCAGCGGTAGCTGAATGGCGGGTTAGCCAGAATCGCGTCGAACGAAGATTTTTGGCGGGGTTTAGTTCACGCAGCAAGTCCCAATCGTTGGCCAGCGTGTAGCCGTCAAAAATGTCAAACTCAATGTCATTGACCCCGTGCAGCAGCATGTTCATGCGTGCCAGGTTGTAAGTGGTGATGTTTTTTCTTGACCATAAATCTTGCCAATAGTGCCGCCCGCTTCTTTGGTCTTTTTGCGGACATTCAGCAGCAGCGAACCTGACACGCACGCAAAGTCCATCACGCTTTCTATCCGCAGTTTTCAGCTCGATCTGCACACACGGCACACCGTTGATAAGGATGAGCACGTCGTAGCGGTGGTGACTGTAGTCGGTGTTGATGCGCAGCTGGTTAACCACCTCAAAGGTGTTTTTGCACCAGTCGTTGATGTTGACCAAGGTGTAGTTCAGCGGCGTGCCGTCTTCACGCGTGAAGGTGTTGATGTTGCGAAGGGTCTTGGCTGCTGTGAAGACGTCGGGCGTGACGATTTCATCAAGCAAGCGGGCCAACTCACCATCCGACAACTTGACGCGGTTAAGTGCCTCAAACTTATCGCGGAAGTTGCGCTCCAGGGCGGCGCGGTCACGGATATCGTCGCGGTACTCGTATTTGAGGCCTTGAAGTTTGCCAATAAAGCCGTACTCGATCTGCTCTTCTCGCACGAGGTGGCTAGCGGTTGTCGGGCGCGCGGGGTAAGTGAACTGGGATGAAGACATAGGTTGGCGGTTATCGTGTCGTCAAAAGAGATGGACTGAAGTTGTCGATGGGTATGGGCTCTTCACTCTATCGTGTCCACGATTGTGACTGCTGGGCCTTTGATTTCTAGGATTTACCTACGTATATTCTCCAGCCGTAACGGAGGTTTCTGCTGTCCTAACAATAGGACATTGTTGGCAGTGAATTTGCCGCTGCGCGGTGTATTGGCGAAACCACCAGCACCGCCGAATGACTTAATTCAGTCACATCTGACAGCTAGCATGTCAGGCTAACTTTTACTGGAATTCCAAACATGCCCATCGAAAAACGTGCTTTTAAATGGAGCACCCTGCCGGGTGTGACCATGCTGGTATTGACGCTAGCGGCTTGCGGCGGAGGCAGCAATGCGGTCGATGTTTGCGCTCAGTCTGCCTGTGTCACAAATTTTTCTGATGCCGTTTACCAAAATGGGTTGTCACTCGCCGGGGGTGCGTTGGATTTGTCCACCGGCACAGATGCAGAACGACGTTTGGGGTATTTCTCTGACATTTATTACGATCCCGCCCGCAAGCAGTGGTGGGGATTGTCAGACCGCGGGCCTGGCGGCGGCGTGCTGCAATATGACACCCGGGTACAGAGGTTTGAAGTCGATATCAATGCCCTAGGGGCAATCAGCAACTTCCGTGTCGTGCAGACAGTCAAGTTCATGCAGGGAACGCAGCCTTTTAATGGACTCGCACCCAATCCAACCAGCGTACTGGGCCGCGCCTTTGACCCCGAAGGCATTGTCATTAATCCCAGGAACGGCAACCTTCTGGTGTCCGATGAGTATGGTCCATCGCTGTATGAGTTTGACCGTACGGGCCAGTTCATCAGAGCTTTCACCACACCCGCCGGCCTGACTCCGAGAAATGCCACGACCGGTGTGGCAAATTTTGCGAGCGACACAGGTAATACCGCTGGCAAACGTACCAATCGGGGCTTTGAGGGCTTGGCCATCAGTGCAGATGGGGCATTTGTTTATGCCATGCTGCAAAGCGCCACACTCAACGAAGGGGGTGGTAATGGGATCTACAACCGAATTGTGAAGTTTGATGTGAACACCGGCGCTGCTGTGGCGCAATACGCCTATGCCATGGACAGAGCCGATCAGGGTCAAGGCATTTCTGCGCTAGTGGCGCTTGGCAACGATAAATTTTTAGTGCTAGAGCGTAACAACCGGGGCGTTGGCCCGGGAGCCACGCTTGCCACCGCCGACAAGGGGGTCTACCAAATTGACTTGGCTGGTGCAACCGATGTAAGCAGCATCAGCTTGCCTGTCACAGGTACGTTTGCTGGTGCAGTAAAGAAGGGAGCCAAAGTGATGGACTTGGCGGCAAACACACTTCCCGCTTTGGGAAACAAGTCGCCAGAAAAGTGGGAGGGACTGGCTATTGGCCCCCAACTGGCCAACGGCAACTACGCCGTTCTGGTGGGTACTGATAACGACTACAGCGTGACGCAAAACACCACCGGCACACAATTTGACGTGTATTTCCGGTTCACGGATGCCGACCCGTTCGCCACGTCGATCCAATGCCCGATTGGTAACACCACCGCATGCTTTTTCACTGCCAACAATGCGCCCACCACCCTGACCAGTGCCTACGGCTTGCTTCCAGGCGTGTTAGCGGCCTTCACCGCCAAGATAACGGCCTACGTATCGCCTTGACATTCATTGTCTGTTGATCACCAGCCAAGCTTGAGCCCCGATGGGCTTAATGCTTGGTGGTGTGTGCAAAGGCTCTCTATGCAGATTTTTACAAACCCCCGCACGGACTGTGCATCACTTAAGTGACGTGCCAACAGATTTACCTCCCGTCGCGTGCAGGTCCGTTGTCCTGCCGATAACAACTTCGACTGCACCCATTTCAACGACAACTGCTGGCTTTGTAGTCCGGTGATGGTGGCTGGTTTATAAAAAGCCTTAGAACATTCATAACGGGTACATAGCTCGGGCAATTTTGCAGCCGGGCCCACCGGTTAGCCCGGTTGTCCGCTTCAGATTCAGCTGCTG
>JANPIK010000048.1:0-1711 GCA_031424935.1 Polaromonas sp. | reverse complement strand
GAAATTTTCTGGGGCCAGGACAGGCTCGATTTTCTTGAGCGCAAGCTCAAACTTGCGTAGTTTTTAACCTGCTGTAGTCATCGTCAATTATTTTCAGGAGATTTCAAATCATGGGTCAATTCATCAATCTCAAGTCGGCAGACGGCTTTGGTTTTTCAGCCTACGTGGCACAACCCGAAGGCACGCCCACAGCTGCAATTGTGGTTTTGCAGGAAATTTTTGGCGTTAACTTGCACATTCAAAGTGTCACCGACCGTTTTGCGGCGCAGGGCTATCTGGCCATCGCACCCGCCACGTTTGAGCGCGTTAAAACCGGGGTGGATCTGGGCTACACCGATGCGGACATGACGACAGGCTTTGGCTTCAAAACTGCCGTTGATGCCCTGCCCGGCCAGGGCGTCATGCAAGACGTGCAGGCCGCCATTGACTACGCCGCCAAAACTGGCGGCGGCAAGGTCGGCATCATTGGCTTTTGCTGGGGCGGGCTGCTGACCTGGCGCGCCGCCTGCACGCTGGAAGGTTTGAGCGCCGCCGCGCCTTATTACGGTGGCGGCATGACGTCTGAAGATGAAATCGCCCGCACACCCAAGTGCCCCGTCATGGCGCATTTTGGTGACCAGGACCACTGGATTCCGCTTGAGGGCATTACCGCTTTTGCAAAAGCACATCCCGAGGTCGAGGTGCATGTGTACGCCGCAAACCACGGTTTTAACTGTGACCAGCGCGGCTCATTCAATGAAGAAGCCGCCAAACTTGCACGCGAACGCACGCTGGCCTTTTTTGCAGCCAAACTGGCTTGAGACCATGCCTTGCGGTGTCAATTTGAAGCCAAATAGGTCTGTAGCCCAATATTTACGGCTATATTATGCTACAATTTTTGTAGCACTATCGTCGGCTTTGTCTTTGACACACGCTGCTGACTACACCGGCCCGCTGTTTGACGCGCATCTGCATTACAACGACGAAGCCTGGAACGGACAGACAGGTCCACACCCGGTGCCTGACGTGCTGGCCCGCATCAAGCGCAATGGCGTGAAGGGCGCCCTGGCCAACTCGCGCCCCAATGACGGCAGCAAGGCGCTGGTGGCCGCGACCCGCGGCTCGGCTGACCTGACGGTGGTGCCGTTTATCCGGCTGTACCGCAACCGGGCCGACTACGACAGCTGGTTTCGTGACGACAGCATTTACGACATGGTGCTGGCCGAGTACGGCAGGGGCGCGACCATTGCCTCAAGCCGGGTCGAGTTTCGCGGTATTGGTGAGTTTCATCTGTACGACAGCGCCAACGCCAACCAGCCGGTAGCCAAAAAGCTCATGGTGTTTGCCGAAGAAAAAAACCTTGCGGTGCTGGCCCACGTAGACGACGTGGCGATTGACCAGTTGATGGCCAATACGCCCTCCAAAGGTCAAAAGCTGCGCCTGATCTGTGCGCACACCGGCATCGGCGGCGCGCCAGTAGCCCGGGTTGATGAATTACTCGGCAAGTACCCGCTGCTGATGGGTGAGCTGTCGTATCGGCCTGGTTTGACGTGTGAAGGTGGCAAGCTGTGCAGTGATTGGCGTACCTTGTTGCTGAAGTATCCCAACCGCTTCATGATTGGCTCAGACACCTGGGTCAACCAGCGCTGGCAGTACTACGACGAAACCATGAAGGGCTACCGCATCTGGCTGGGTGATTTGCCGCCTGATGTGGCCAGCAAAATTGGCTGGG
>JANPIK010000047.1:0-3217 GCA_031424935.1 Polaromonas sp. | reverse complement strand
TGGTATCGTGTGTGTGAGTCGATGTGTTTGTTCATGTGTTGCCTAATTTGACCGTGGTAGGTCGGTAAATCATCGCAGCGAATGCCACTTCGACTCACCTTCTTACACTGCTAAATTCGCAACTCGTGATTGAAACCAAGTTGGGCCAAAGGTACAAAATATGCTCGATAACATCAAATGGACACACTGAACAGCTTGCCCACGCTCGCCGTGGCCGACATCGCCAGCACGCCCCAAAACGTCACCCGCCACACACTGGGCAACACCGCTGAGCCGCCCGCCCGTGCGGCCACCACACCGAGCAGCGCCAGACTGAGCAATGAGGCACAAGCAACCCACACCAGCACACTTGGCTGTGGCGCAAATGAAGCCACAGCCAGAGGCAATGCCGCACCTAGTGCAAAGCTGAAAGCCGATGCCAGCGCCGCCTGCAGGGGCTTGGCACTGAACGCATTTGAAATACCCAGCTCGTCGCGTGCATGAGCGGCCAGCGCATCGTGCGACGATAACTGGGCGGCAACCTGAAGTGCCAAATCGGGTGTCAGGCCGCGGGCCACGTAAATGGCGGTCAACTCACGCAGCTCGCCATCGGGGTTTTTAGACAGCTCGGCTTGCTCACGCGCCAAGTCAGCCTTTTCAGTGTCAGCCTGGGAATGCACCGAAACATACTCGCCAGCCGCCATCGACATCGCGCCCGCCACCAATGCGGCAACACCCGTCATCAACAGCGTCGTTTGACTCGCGCTGGCAGCTGCCACACCCACCAGCAGGCTGGCGGTAGACACGATGCCGTCGTTGGCGCCCAGCACGGCAGCACGCAGCCAGCCAATGCGCTGTGTGCGGTGCGCTTCAAGGTGTTGGTTGATGTGGAGTCGGCTCATGGTTGGACGTTACCTGATCGTTGCCGTATGCGCCTGATACAGATCAAGAACCATGCTGATCGCCAGAGGTATGAAAACACCTAGACAAATGGCCGCCAGTACATCTGTTGGCCAATGCACTCCCAGCACCAAACGCGACAAGCCCATCAGACTGATCCATAGCGCTGCTAGCGGCAGTACGGCCCGGCGTGATGGTGGCCAAATGCGCGCCGTGCCCAAAGCCAGTGCCGTGGCAAAAGCGGTGGTGCTCAGCGTGTGCCCACTCGGAAAACTTGACCCCCAGTACCATGCGGTGCTCCACAGATCAGGTCGTGCGCGGTTAACCAGTGCTTTTAACAAGTAGGTCCCAGCCCATGCACTGGCCATAGTAGCCGCCAGCATAATTGCTTCGCGCGCATGGTGCGTGACGAAAAAAACACCGCACAGCACCCCAGTCGCAGGTACCAAAAAAACCGCTGCACCGGTCCATGTGATGGCGCTAAAAAAACCGAGCAGCACGGGTGGAATGCTCTGCCGGACAAACCACAAAATGGCCTCGTCAACCGGGCCTGAGTCTTGCGCCAGCACGTCTTCAAAAACTTTGACACCCACAACCAGCAGCGTTAACAGTGTCAAGACTGCAAAGCGCTTGTTGGTCAACGTCAGCAGCCAGCGGGCTTGAACACGGGTGGTGTAGGCGCGCAGCGCCAGGTAGCCACAGGTGACGTAAAGCGCCAGCTTGAAAATGTCAAAAACAAACCCGCCAATCGCTGTTAAATGCATAGCTGCTTGCGCCCGTATCTATTGCGCTCAGGCTTTATTTGATGCATAGACTTGACTGAAAAATGGTTTTGACGATCTTTTGGGTTGATATTAGGGTATTAAATCGGCCTCTAGCGCAATAGATTCGCGTGTAAAAAGCTACTGATTAAATAGCAGATACGCGCAACTTTGTCTTTAAAACTTGCAGCTCGTCCATCAACTCCAGCGCCAGCGCTGCGCCAGCAAAGTTAACGCCCAGATCCCTGTGCAGGCGCATCGCCACTTTGGCGCGGTGCAGGTGCAGCCCGGTAAAGCGCCAGTGTTCACGGGGCTGACTGGCTTGCATTGCAGCCGGGTCAATCACACCCTCACTGACCAGCTCAATGATGATGTCAGGTTGCGCGGCGCAGGCGCGGCACAAGTCGTCCAGCGTCAGTTCGATGATGTCTTCCATCACGAGGCTGGCGACTTGAAGCGGTGCGGCGAGTATGAAGTTGGGTGTCATGTGCTGTGCTCCTCAAGCTGGGTGCGTGGGTTGAAATTGGTAAAAGCGGCATGCAGGTCTGCGTAGGCTTTTTTATCTGCGTCGCTGCTGGCCACGGGCTGCATGATCTTCAGCACAAAGTAAAAATCACCCGGTGTTTTACCGGGCAGGCCGCGCCCCTTAACCCGCAGCTTGCGGCCAGCCACCGAGCCTGCCGGAACTTTGACCTCGACCTGACCCGTTGGCGTGGGTGCGACCACTTCTGCGCCCAGCGCTGCCTCCCAAGGTGCAACCGGCAAATCCATCAGCACGTCAGCGCCATCGGTGCGGAACAGCGCATGCGGCAGCATTTCAACGTCCAGGTACAGGTCACCCGGGCTGCCCTTGCCCATGCCCGGCCCGCCCTGCGCGGCCAGGCGTATGTGCTGGCCTGTGCGTATGCCTTTGGGGATGACAAACTCAATCGTGCGGTCGCTAAGTCGCGGGCGGCCATCGCTGCCCTCAACTTGCACACGCAGTTGCAGCGTGCGCGTTGCGCCTTGGTACGAGTCTTCAATTTCAATCTGAATTTTGGCGTGCTGGTCTTGACCATGCATATCAAACGCCTCATCGTTGCGCTGGCCTGAGCCTTGGCCACGACCCATGCCGCGAAACAGCGAATCAAAAAACGCGCTGTGGTCTTGGCCGTCCCCCGTATCAAAACCTTGCGAATAAGCTCCACGCTCAGCCTGTTGGCTTGCCCAGTCAGGTGGTGGCTGAAAGTCTTGCCCAGCTTTGTAGTTAGCGCCCAGCCTGTCGTAAGCAGCGCGCTTTTCAGGGTCTTTCAATACGTCATAAGCCTCGGCCAGCTCTTTAAACTTTGACTCGGCGTTTTTTTCTTTGCTGACATCCGGGTGGTATTTGCGCGCCAGTTTGCGGTGCGCGCGCTTGATGTCTTCGGGCGCCGCGTCTTTGGTGACTCCCATGGTTTTGTAGTAGTCCCGAAACTCCATGAACAGCCTCTGGCGATTGATATCGCAAAATTTCAGGTTAACGGAAAAGGTGCGCGCAGTGTGTCAGGAATCAGGCCGAGGATAAAACCTCTAAATTTCGACGACTTCTTTGCGCTTCG
>JANPIK010000046.1:0-45584 GCA_031424935.1 Polaromonas sp. | reverse complement strand
CTCCAGATCCGCCATCAAACCCTGAATTAAAGGCGCATGCGCAAACTGAAACCCTGCTTTGCCGATATTGACCGAACGATATTGACCGGCCCAGGTGTAGATGGGGGCCAACCACAAACGATGCAGATCGCAGATATCTTGCGCGGTAAATCGTTGGTCGTCGGAATAGAAGTCCACTGCCTGCGACTGCGCCAGCAACAGCGCCTGTGACTCGGCCTCATTCATATCGCCAACGCGCTTGATGCCCAAAATGTTGCGCAGAACCCGACCCCTAGATCCTGGCTCCGTTTCGGCCTGCACGCCTTTGGCCTCATAGCGGGTTTGGCTAGTCATGTTGCAAGCTCAGGCCGGGGGAGAAGTTGAGCAAGGTGTTCGTCATAGACCCGTTTTGCGGCTTCAATGCAGCGGGCATCGCCGGTAGCCAGCAAATCAGCGTACACAAGTACAGGGTGCACCGTGCCGGGCCGTGTGGTGGCAGGAAGCGCACCCCAAAATGGCTTGCGCCATTCAAGCATCGTGCAGTTTTCCTCCAGCAATTGCACCTTTTTCATGGCATGCTGGGCCTGTAATGTGGGAAAAAGTTTGTCCGCGTAGATGGTGAGCACGCCGGGGCGCAGGTACTGCACCATCAAATTTGCAGCTGGCTCGCCCCCCCACAGTGCGGGTTCGTCAAGCTGCCATTGCGGCCAGGTTTGAAAGTCTTTGACGGCATATATCGCCTGCAAGGTTTTGGCCCGCAGGCGGCGCGCATAGGCCAGCGCCCAGTCGTCAAGCACACGCCTGGTGGCGTTAAGCCGCCTGCTTTTGCGCCACAGCAGTAATTCCCCGGTTTGCTGCAGATCAGCCAACACGGCCGGCAGCGCACCCAGCGCTACCCCAGCCCTGGCAGCAATGGCGCGCTGGGGCGCATCAGCCAGCAACGGGTCGCAAAGCAATGCAAACATCACTTTCAGCCCCGTCATGGTTTGCGCCTTGCCCGCATGGGGCACCAATTGGTCATTTGGCGGTTTGCGCCCCGTTACAAACACCAGCAGGCCTGGGCCTTCGAGGTAAACATTGCCCGCCGCATCGGCAAACTGCTGCTTTTGGTCGCGCAGTTTTTGAGCCATGGGTGGCGTCAGGTAGTCAGTCACCAGCAAAACCGGGTGACCGGTGGTAGCCGCAGCCTGCTGCAACTGCATGGTTACCGCACCATGGGTTGCGGGCGTCAACCTGGTTCTGGCTTCAACTGCGTAAGTGACTAAAGCGCCAGCATTGCCCACGCGCAGCCATGTATCGGCATTGGGCACTGGGCCATCATCGGGTGGCCCTACCGCGACCACGTCCAGGCCCAACTGCGTTAACTCAGCTGTTGCACGTTCAATAAGGAGAGCGAGTTCTTGCATTTGTTCAATATTTATACGTGTTCATTTTTTGTGAACATAAGCGGATTATAGACAAAATAGAGTTTTGTTCAAAATTATTTGATGTTCACAAAAAATGAACGCGGAAATGATGGATTAGGCTCCATTCTTGCCTACAAAGCAGTTCAAAAGTCTTGAATGCGGTTAGCTGCTTGATATGTTTACAGGAGCTGTTGCGCACGTATTTATTGGCTTACAGGCACTTTTTATGGGTAAAAATGATCTGTTTTCGGCTTTTTACAGGCCCGTAAAGGCAATTTGCGCCGTTCAGCGGCTGCAAAAGCCTCCTTTTTGCCTGTTTTTACCTATCATTTTGGCCTCTAGACCAATGAATACGTGCGCAAGCAGCTCCGGTATTAATAGCGTTTGTGAATCAATGGAATCTGACCGAGATTGTTCTCCCGTAGTGACGCGACAACACGCTTTGTTTTGCCATTAACCATGTAACCCGTTGATTTTTATCAACTTTATTAACCACCCATGAAAAATCCGGTTTGCGTTTAAGCACTTTTCCGAAATACCTCAGGCCCAAAATGGCAAATATAGGCATCAAGGGTAAACCTAAGTCTTTAACGTCTAACAATGTTTACCGCTGGGTATCGCTTTCCCGTTAAAATCTACTCGATCCTTCGCCTAAGGCCTTGGGTTGTGGCATCGCCTCAGTCGCCATAAGACTGGGGCATTTTTATTTCTGGCCTCGACGTTCCAACACAGTTGCGCCACGCCGAATCCGGTCGAGATAGCTTTGATCGGCAGGAAATGCCGTGATAAAGACAAAGTCAAATCCGGCCTCTTCGCTGGGCTCCAGCACCACCACATAGCGGTTATCCAGCACGATCAGGCTACGCCTGCGCTTCATGCGGCCCCGGCTGTCTTGCCGCGTTTGCGCCAGCACTTCGATATGCACATCCGCGCCCGCCAGCGCCAGCTTGATCCAGCGAATGCGCTGTAGTCGGGCGAGCGACAGCGGCAAGTCATGTACTCCTGACGACAATCTGTAGTTCGTGGCCTCAGAAAAAGCGTGCCCGAAAGACGGCCCATGAAACCGTACCCGCCGGCCTTTCCAGTCGCGCACTTCATCACGGACGTACTCGTCAACATAAATCTGGCGATATGCGGCCTGTAGTTTGACTTCATCGTCAATCTGAAAAACGCACAAAGCCCAAGCCGGATCAACCACGCACACTCCCGTCAAAGCAGAAAATGTTCACTTTCTGCGCGGCGCGTGGCGTGCCCTTTGCCAGCGTGCCCAGCCCTGCGGATTCAGCCAACAAATCCACCACCCTTAGCTTTGCGCCGCTTGAGCCCAAACCATTCCACGCATAGCCAACAGCCCCAATCAGCACATCCGCCAGACCCAGCAAAGGCAAGTTGGACGACGTGACCGGCTCCAGACATTCAATAGCTGCATGGTTGCGCAACTTGGCGGTCAACACCGTGGCCAGATCATGAAAGCGGTGCTGCGCCCGGTTTTGCTGCCAGTCAAGGTAGATGTGATACGACTGCCCCTTCTCCAGCCAATGCACCAGCATCTGGTAATAGAGCTTGTAAAAACCTAGCTCTGCATCGCCGTCATTGAACTTGTCGTGGTCCAGCTTGTTGCGGTCGGCAACGATGCAACGGAATGAAAGATCAGGCGTGTTTGCGAACAGCGCCAGCAGATCTTCATAAAACGCTGCCTTGTTTGGCGAAACCCGCTTCCAGCCCAGCTCACCGTGTGCGTTGTGGCGGGCTTGAAGGCGGTGAATCTGCCCTACCAGATCGTGCTTGCGATCTCGCGGGCAGCGAACCCCGCCAATGACCATGAACGGCTGAGTAGGATCGGAGGTGTGACGGCTTTCGTCGCAGTAGATGTTGAAGTCGGTCATGGCGTTTGCCCACTACTCTCAGCAGGCTTATGTCTCTTGGCAAGCTCAGCACGTCGCGTCTCCCATTCGGCATGCTCGGCGTTACGGTCGGTTTGCGTAAATGCATCAACACGCAAGCGCTTGAATCCGGTCGATAAGTGATTCAAGTCTTTTGCTATTGCTTCAAGTTGCTTACCGATCTTGAGTAATGGTGGTTCGCCAATTCGACTAATCCCCTTCAACTCAGACAGATCGAGCACACAAGGTATCTCATACTGCACACCCGTCGCATTCCGATATCGACAGGTGATGCGAATCCTAGTATTGAGTTTTGATGCGTGGCCATCAAACAAACTTGTCCAAAATGACGAGAACTCTTGATCGGGCCCCAGATAAGTCAACCCCTTGGAAAAGCAATTCAGGTTCTGCAAAGAATCGATGGGATCATTTTTTTCTTCACAGGTATTTTCAGATCGAAGGCTAAATGAAATTTCATAGGCTGGACCTAAACCAATATTCCTAATAGCCACGTCTAGAAAGTTGATGCCCTCATCACGGGTACGGTAAGTTACCTGAATGTGCGGCTCTGTTTGTGCCTCTCTCATCTTGCGCGTTTCACTTACCAAGTGCGCGTTTAGCCAAGCAGTAACCACAGTTGCGACGGTTACAACAAGTGAGAAAACTAAGCCAATCAAACCAGTATTTTTATTGATTTCATCAATCCAGCTCATTCGATGCCCCTTGGTGATGAAAAAAACGCTTTTGCCAAGGTCGCCTGCCGTAACGCCCGCGCGCGCTTGAGATTTGCGTCGACTTCAGATTCAACCCCTCGAATCAGCGACAGACGACGATCAATTTCTAAAACGATGCGCTTTTGCTCTACTACCGGTGGAAGTGGTACTGGCAAGCGCCCTACCTTGCCGCTACTCAATGTGTGGAGTCCGGTTGTAGAGCTTGAAACCAGTTCAATTTGCTTTCGCCCACCTGGAGAAATGAGCCAATTGAGCATCCAGTCTGGTTCTGTGACTACGGCGCGCACTTTGATCAAATGATTTTGATGAACGCACGGCGCAATGGAGCCATCCCACTTCGCCACCCGTCCGATTTGATCCGGGCTGCCATTTCCCTCAACAACCAGCAAGTCGTTTTTCAAAACCAGTAGCTTCTGCAACTCGTTGTCGGCAACCCCAATTTCAGCCATGTCATCAAGGCGAAGCTCGTTTGCATAAACATTCGCTACCCGCAGATAGGGCAATTTCAACAGCAAGGTTTCACGGCTCGGGTTCTTCGTCAAGCCGCTAATCACGTCTGCAAGTTGCGCGACGCTGGCCCACACCCAGCCGCTTGGCAATTCCACCATGCCCATAGTTTCCGGCGCGTCAGGTATCTTGAACTTGCCCCGCCTACGCCAACTGTTGCGCCGCGTCTCAAGAATCCGCTGCAAAAGCTGCTCGCCTGTTTCGAAGCTGCGGCCTTCGCGGCGGGCTAGTTCTGCCTCTGTGGGAACGAGGCGGCCTTCTACGGCGTCTTTGAGGACGGAGGCTTTGTAGCGTTTGAGGTTGGCCTTGACGCGCTGAAGGTTGGCGACGGCTTCATCGAGGCGGGAGAACTGCTTTTCGAGTTCGGCGACGATTTCACGCTGCTGCTCAATGCTGGGCAGCAAGATCAATTGCTCTTCGAGGTAGGCACTTGGCACGCGACGCAAACCTACTGCGCCGGTCATGTGCCCAGATGCCTCTTTGCGAAATGTCTGGCTGGATACGAAGTAGTAGATGTACCTCGCGTCAACACCCGCACGCGGACGCAAAACGTGGAACTCGGTTGAGCCAAAGCCAACGCCGTTTACCAGCTTGCGGGCAATGGCCATCTTTCCGTTTTCCATACACGGCGTGACTTTGGCAAACAGAATGTCGCCATCGCGAAAATGTGTATAGCCCTTTTTGACTTCCCCGTACTTGCGGACAGTCGATACGTCAATACCGCCAGATAACGCTTCAACCGCAGCCATGGGAACAAAAGACACGTCCAAATCGTCATTCAGCAAACTGCGGTCGAGCTTAGGGTTGACCTCAACGGTTTGGGACAGGGGCACCAATTGCGCGGCGGCGATGACATCGTCAAGCACTTCACTCACGCCGCCAACTCCTGATTCATAGCCTCAAGCACCTTCGGCAGTTCCGCGCCAAACAGCTGGTACACGCGGCCCATGCCGCCTTCTTGCGCGAAGGGAGAATATTCAAAGTCGTCGGGCACTATCGTCAGGTTGCCTGCTATGTGTTCGCGGATCATGTCTAGCCAGTGGAGTTGTTCGGGGGTGAATAGGGTGCCTGCCTGCGTTTGCTGCGCCAGCCAGGCTTTGAAGTTGGCGTTGACGCGCTCGGGGAAGGGCACCAGCTCGTTGCTTTGGTGCATGGCAAAGCGCACCAGGCTGACCAGGTCGGTCAGGATGCGTTTGCGGTTGTCGCCTTTGACCTTGCTTTTGTCTAGCGCGGCGTAAGCTTGCCACAATTGCCCTTCTGTCCACAGATGCGGCGGGGCTTGCAGGGTGTCGGCCAGGGCTTTGAGGGCTTCGAATGTCAGTGTTTCGGCCTGTAGCCCACGCAAACGCTGGGGCTGCTGATACAAAATTTGTAGCGCTGTGATTTCGTCTTTGTGGTCGGTGATGAATTTCTCAAAGCTTTCTACCGTGCCTTTGGCGCGGTCGCGGGCGGCTTCTGAAAAGTCGGCTTCGAGCAATTGGTCTTGCGTGACGGTGTCTATGACTTGCTCGGCCTTCTTTTTCAAGTCAATCAGCAGGTTGCGCAGGGCTGGGTCGCATAAGGCTTTGACGGCGGTTAGCGTGCGCCCTTCGACCAGCTCTGGGTGGTTGGATGCAAGGTCTGGGTCCAGCGCCTCTACTATGCCGCGCGCCAGGTCTTTCAGGCTGTAGCCGCCTGACGCGTTGGCGATGCGCTGCCTGTCAGGGTCGGTCAGCTCGCGGTCTAGCCGGGCCAGGCGGGCGGCTACGCTGCTCAGCACCTCGGGTTCTACATTGCCCAGCGCCACGGCTTGCAGCAGTTTGTCAAAGGGCACAGACTTTTTGGCGTCCATGGGGGCAGAGTCGGTTTTGTCTTGCTCGCACACGCCCACGCAATCGACGATGACGAAGTGGTCCTTCACGGTGGCGTCTGGCGTGACGGCCTGCAGGTCGTTGGGGTCGCAGATGCGCACGCCGCGGCCTTTCATCTGCTCAAAAAAGTTGCGGCTTTTGACCGAGCGCATGAACATGACAATTTCAACCGGCTTGATGTCGGTGCCGGTGGCGATCATGTCTACCGTGACGGCAATGCGCGGGTTGTAGCTGTTGCGAAAGGCGCTGATCAGATTCTCAGGCTTGTCGCCTGTGGTTCTGTACGTAATCTTTTGGGCAAAGTCGTTGCCCTTGCCAAACTCTTCACGCAGGATTTCGACAATCTTCTCGGCGTGGTTGTCGTCTTTGGCAAACACCAGGGTTTTGGGTACTTCGGTGCGGCCGGGGAAGATCTCTAGCGGCAGCTTGTCCCTGAAGGTGCGGACGATGGTGCGGATCTGGTCGGGCGTTTGCACGGCGCGGTCTAGTGCGTCAGCGTCGTAGGCCATGTCTTCGTCCAGCTCTTGCCAGCGGGTTTTGCGGGTCAGGCGGTCGCGGTAGCCGACTGAATAGCCCGCTTCTATCTGGCTACCCTGCTCGCTGACCTGGGTGCGAATGCGGTACACGTCGTAATTGACGTTCACGCCATCAGCCACGGCCTGCTGGTGGCCGTATTCCATGACCAGGTTCTGGTTAAAAAAGCCAAAGGTTTGCTTGGACGGCGTGGCGGTCAGGCCGATCAAATACGCGTCAAAGTATTCGAGCACCTGCCGCCACAGGTTGTAAATGCTGCGGTGGGCTTCGTCGGTGACGATGATGTCGAAGGTTTCGATGGGGAAATTGGGGTTGTAGGCGATGGGCTCGGGTGACTTGAATAAATTACCCAAACCATCGACGCTTTGCTCATCGTCTTCGGGCGCCAGGTCCCTGCCCTTGAGCATGCTGAACAGCCGCTGGATGGTGCAAATAGTGACGCGGGCCGTGGTGTCTAGCTGGTTGCTTTGCAGGTGCTGAACGATGTATTCCTCACCAAACTTGTAGTTGTTGTAGGGCGAGGTGTATTGGTCAAACTCTTTTTTGGTCTGGCGGCCCAGGTTGCCCCGGTCTACCAAAAACAGCACCCGCCTGGCGCCACCAAACTTGATCAGGCGATAAATAAAGCTGATGGAAGTAAAGGTTTTGCCGCTGCCAGTGGCCATCTGGATCAACGCACGTGGCTTGTTGGCTTTGAGCGACTTTTCAAGGTTGCGGATGGCGATGATCTGCGCGGGCCACAGGCCTTCTTCTTTCAACGGCGGCAAGCTTTGCAGGCGGCCAAGAAAGGTGGGTGCTGCGGCACTGGCTCTATAAGTTGCACGGGGCTCCTCTGCCGTTCGCCCTGAGCCTGTCGAAGGGTGGGCTTCGACAGGTTCAGCCCGAACGGAAAGAAAAGCAGCCAATGTTTCAGCCCGGTGAAAGGCAAATACGGCCCGCGCCCTTGGCAGCGGGTCCAAGCCCTGGGTAAAGTGCGTTTCAATACCGGTGGATTCATAACTAAACGGCAAGGGCCGCACCCAGGCGGGCAAACTGGCTGGCAAGCCCTGGGCGTAGCGGGCAGATTGCACTTCCACGCCTCTCAAAGTGGTGCCTCCTTTTTTGGCCTCAATCACGCCAGCGGCTTTGCCGTCGATGTAGAGCAGGTAGTCGGCAAAGCCGTAGCCAGGGTTGAGAGGGAATTCGCGGATGGCGACGCCACGGGCGGCATGGATGTTGGCCTGAGCCATATCGCAGACGTGCCAGCCTGCTGCGGTAAGCAGGGCATCAATGCTGATTCTGGCTTTTGCCTCTGGGGTCATTTTTCCTCCTGAGTGATTCTAGGGGGACAGACACCCAAGCGACATGCGGTTTTGCGGGGCCGCAGCCCAGAAAGCGACAATGTTTGTTCTTGAGTCACCCAAAAGACAAGCCATGATTGAGCCCATCCTTAACATTGAAGAACGCGAAGCCATCAACAGTGGCCGCTGGTTTTCAAGCCTTTCCCCGTCGCTTAGGCACGACATACTTCGATGCGCTTACGTCAAACGATTTCGAGACGGCGAACTGATTGCCGCCAGGGGCGACCCGCCCGAGGAGTGGATTGCCTGCGCCAAAGGCGCGGTGCGCGTCAGCTCGGTGTCGCTGTCGGGCAAACAGATCACGCTGACGTATGTGGAGCCAGGCATCTGGTTTGGGGATGTGGCCATTTTCGATGGCGACCGGCGCACGCACGACGCCTACGCGCACGGCGAGACCACCATTTTATGTGTGGCCAAGGCCGACTTCAAAAAGATCCTGGCAACCCATGTCGAGCTGTACGAGGCCATGCTGCGCCTGCACGCCCGCCGCATACGCCAATTGTTTGGCCTGGTCGAGGACCTGAACACTCTGCCACTTCGCGCCCGCTTGGCCAAACAACTGCTGCACCTGGCACGCAGCTACGGCGTCACCAGCCTGTCCGACAGCAGCGAGGTACGCATTGGCTTGCAATTGGCGCAAGAAGAGCTGGCGCAACTGCTGGGCGCATCGCGTCAGCGCGTGAATCAGGAGCTCAAAGCCATGGAACGCGAAGACACGATTCGCATCGAACCGGGCGGCCTGGTGGTGCGCAGCCGTCAAGCCTTGCTGCGTATCTCGGACACTGATCTTGAAAAGCCCGAACACAAAACCAGCCATGAGTAACTTTGACCATTTTGTTGGCACTCGCGAGGTCACTGCGCAGCACGCTTTTGACACCGCTGCCCTGACCGGCTACCTGGACCAGCACCTGCAGGGTTTTAAAGGCCCACTACAGGTTGAAATCTTCAAAGGCGGCCAGTCCAACCCGACCTACAAACTCATCACACCTAGCCAGTCGTATGTGATGCGTGCCAAGCCCGGCCCTGTCGCCAAGCTGTTGCCGTCCGCCCATGCGGTGGAGCGCGAATATAAAGTGATGAGCGGCTTGCAGGGCACTGATGTGCCAGTCGCCAAAATGCATTGCCTGTGTGAAGACGAGTCGGTGATAGGCCGCATGTTTTACGTGATGGAATTCGTTGAAGGCCGGGTGCTGTGGGACCAAGCCCTGCCCGGCATGACGACCACCCAGCGGGCCGAGATTTATGGCGAGATGAACCGCGTGATCAGCGCGCTGCACACCGTCAAGTTCGCGAGCCAAGGCTTGGCCGACTACGGCAAACCCGGCAACTATTTTGAACGTCAAATTGGCCGCTGGAGCAAGCAATACACAGCCTCCATCACCACGCCAATCCCGGAGATGGACAAACTGATGGCCTGGCTACCCGCCAACATCCCGCTCACAGCGCGGGACGAAACGATGACATCCATCGTTCATGGCGACTTTCGCTTGGACAACCTGATGTTTCACCCCACCGAGCCGCGTGTGCTGGCGGTGCTGGACTGGGAGCTGTCAACCCTAGGCCACCCGCTGGCCGACTTCAGCTACCACTGCATGGCATGGCACATTCCGCCGGGTGCGTTTCGCGGCATTGGCGGGCTGGACATTGCTGCGCTGGGCATACCGAGTGAGGCGGAGTACATCGCCAAATATTGCGAACGTACTGGCATCACGACGCCCGCTGCACTCAAAGCCGACTGGAATTTTTATCTGGCCTACAACCTGTTCCGGCTGGCGGCCATTTTGCAGGGCATTGCCAAGAGGGTTGAAGCCGGTACGGCATCGAGCGCACAGGCAGTCAGCTCAGCCGCCGGTGCGCCTGTGCTGGCAAAAATGGCGTGGGATTTTGCGCTGAAGAGCGGCGCTTGATTTTTAAACCTTTCAGGAGACAACAATGGACTTTAATTTCACCCCCAAAGTACAACAGATGCAGGCCCGTTTGTTGGCCTTCATGGACGAGCATATTTATCCCAATGAGGCCAGATTTTTTAAAGAAATTGCAGAAAACCGCGCCAAAGGTAACGCCTGGATTCCCACCGCCCTCATTGAAGAGCTCAAGCCCAAGGCCAAAGCCGCAGGCCTGTGGAACCTGTTTTTGCCGCACTCCCCACGCGCGCCTGAAGGCTTAAGCAACCTTGAATACGCACCGCTGTGCGAGATCATGGGGCGTGTACCGTTTGCAGCTGAAGTCTTCAACTGCTCGGCACCCGACACCGGCAACATGGAAACGATTGCCAGGTACGGTTCTGAAGCCAACAAAGACCAGTGGCTAGACCCACTGCTGCGCGGTGAGATTCGCTCGGCCTTTCTGATGACCGAGCCTGAAGTCGCGTCGTCCGACGCCACCAACATCGCCTGCCGCATTGAGCGCGATGGGGATGAATATGTGCTGAACGGCTTGAAGTGGTGGTCGTCTGGCGCGGGCGACCCACGCTGCGCTGTCTACATCGTGATGGGCAAAACCAACCCCGATGCAGGTCGCCACGAACAGCAATCGATGATTTTGGTGCCCGCCAATGCGCCCGGCATCACCGTGATTCGCCCGCTGACTGTATTTGGTTATGACGACGCACCGCACGGCCACATGGAAGTACGCTTGAAAAACGTCCGCGTGCCAGTCGACAACATGCTGCTCGGCGAAGGCCGCGGTTTTGAGATCGCCCAAGGCCGTCTTGGCCCCGGACGCATTCACCACTGCATGCGCACCATCGGTTGCGCCGAGCGCGCGTTGGAGCTGATGTGCAAGCGCCTGACCAGCCGCGTTGCTTTTGGCAAACCGATTGCCAGCCATTCGGTATGGCATGAGCGCATTGCCGAGTCCCGCTGCATGATCGAGCAAGCCCGCCTGCTGACGCTGAAAGCTGCCTACATGATGGATACGGTCGGCAACAAGGTCGCCAAAGCCGAAATTGCCATGATCAAAGTCGTGGCGCCAAACATGGCCTGCCAGATCATCGACTGGGCCATTCAAGCCCACGGCGGCGGCGGCGTGTCAGACGACTTCCCGCTGGCCTACGCCTACGCCCACCAGCGCACCCTGCGCCTGGCCGACGGCCCAGACGAAGTGCACCGCGCATCGATTGCAAAGCTGGAGCTTGCCAGGCATTTACTGCTGCCGGGTGAGGTGGAGATGCCTGTTACGCGGGGTAGCTGAATTTACGGACCGGATAAACACTGAATAAACAGCGATGTTTATTTACCCACCAGCTGATTGAGCTTATCGGCTTCAAAGGTTTCTTTGCGCGCTGCGTTGTTGGGCACACAATTTTTGTGGCCACTGGGGGGCTGATTTGACAGCGTCTCAATCGCTTGCCACAGCAGCGCAATTTGCTGCTCATGCGACGATGCGTTGTCAATCAGGCCTTTCATGGCCTGACTTAGCGGATCGTCTTCTAGCGTGATGCCGTACGCTGAAAATGCATTAGCCGTGACATCTGCCGATGCGTCAGCCTTGGAGGCAATGATGCGCGCCGGTATGCCCACCGCTGTCGCCCCTGCGGGCACGGGTTTGATCACCACCGCGTTGCTGCCGATTTTGGCCCCATCACCCACCAAAAACCCGCCCAGCACCTTGGCGCCCGCGCTGACCACCACGTTTTTGCCCAGCGTCGGGTGGCGTTTTTCGCCTTTGTAGAGCGACGTACCGCCCAGCGTTACGCCCTGGTAGATGGTGCAGCCGTCCCCGATTTCAGCGGTTTCGCCGACCACCACACCCATGGCGTGGTCAAAAAACACACACGTGCCAATCTTTGCACCCGGATGAATTTCAATGCCCGTCAGCCCGCGGGCAATGTGTGAAATAAAACGCCCCAGCCATTTAAAGCCATTGTTCCAGCACCAGTGCGCACGGCGGTGGAGCACAAGCGCATGCAGACCCGGGTAGCAGGTCAACACCTCCCAGGTGGTGCGGGCGGCAGGGTCGCGGTCAAGAATGCAGGCGATATCAGAGCGTAGACGTGAAAACATGGGCCTAGTCTAATGGTGCGCTGATTCATTTGCTGGGTTGCCATCAGCCAGTCACGTTAAGCTTGCCATGGCGCGATATCATTTGGTAAAAAAGGAACACACATGAACGACTTTGGTGAAGACAATCAAAAGTGGACCCACACACAGGTAGCAGAACTGTTGATTTCGCACACTGCACTGACTGAACTGAGCTTGGACGATGCCCGCAAAATTGCGCAGCGCATGCACACGCGGTCGATTAAAAAAGGCGCAGTGATGGTGCAAGAAGGCACTTCTGCCAACAACTACATGCTGCTGATGCTTCGGGGTGAAGGCGTGGTGCAAAGCGAGTCCCTGAAAAAATCCGATGCCCTTCTTTTGGGTGTCGTGGGCGCGGGCCACATCATTGGCGAGATGGGGCTGCTTGACGGCGAGCCCCGCTCAGCCACCTGCACCGCCTTTACCGATGTAGAAGTCGCGCTGCTGGACCGCGCCGCGCTAATGGATCTGATTGCGCAGGAGCCCGCTACCGGTTGCAAATTGTTGGCTGCATTGCTGCAGCGTACGTCGAGCCGCTTGCGGGTGACCAACAAAAAGTTGCGCACGCTGGCCCAAATCAACCGCGCGCTTGAGCTGGAGCTCAGCGCGTTTAACCCTTCACGGGCGGCCGTGGTTGCCACGCCAAAACCTGCGCTTGCTACGGACAATCCGCTCATGTTTTGAGGTTAAGGGGTCGGTAAGGGGCTTTGGCCCCTCGCATCCGCCCCTTACTTCGGCTTTTTGCGGCTTTTGCGCGGTTTTATGCGGTTTTACGCGGCTTTTTTAGCCAGCATAGCTTTTGCAATACCGCGCAGAATGTGGATTTCTTCAGGCCTGAGCTGTGCGCGGTTAAAAAGCTGATTCAAACGGGGCATGAGTTTTTTTGGCGATGCGGGGTCAAGAAACCCGATCTCGGTAAGTGCTTGCGCCCAGTGCGTCAGCAGGCCGGCAACCGCGGCAGCATCGGCCAGCGGCGACGCAGCTGCGCACTGCACGGCAAATCCGCCAAGCGCCTCACGCCAATCGTAAGCAATCAGTTGCACCGCTGCGCCCAGATTCAGCGAGCCAAAGTTGGGGGCTGTTGGAATGCTCAAGGCCACGTTGCAACGGTACACGTCCTCGTTTTGCATGCCAAAACGCTCAGACCCAAACAAAAAGGCGATTCCGTCAGGCACGCTGGGCAATTGGACCTCTTGAGCTGTTTTTCCATCATCATTAACCGTTAAATCAGGCCTTGGCCCTTGATTTGTATAAGCATCATGCTTCATATTTAATAGCACACTGAAATAAGCACGTGGCGCCATCGTGGGCGGGCCAAAGTCGCGTGGCGTCATAGCAGTGGCGCACAAGTGGGTCATGCCATCCAGCGCTTCGTCCAGCGTGTCCACAATTCGCGCTTGCTTCAAAACGTCCAACGCGCCGCTGGCCCGTTGAATGGTCTCTTCGCGCCGCAGTACATTGGCCCAGCGGGGGGCAACCAACACCAGGTCGTCAAATCCCATGACTTTCATGGCACGCGCCGCAGCACCCACATTGCCGGCGTGACTGGTGTTGATCAGGATAAATCGTGTTTTCAAGGGAATTTGCCAAAAGCGCCAAGGTAAAATGACTATTGTCGCTGTCCCCGATTGTCGGTTTGCAGCTTATGCCTGTTCTTTTCAACCTCTATGTCAGCCAACTTACACCCCATGCTCAATGTGGCCATCAAGGCTGCGCGCGCTGCCGGCGCCATCATCAATCGCGCTGCGCTTGACGTTGAATCGGTTCGCATATCGACCAAACAAATCAACGACTTTGTCACCGATATCGACCAAAAAGCCGAGGCCGCGATCATTGAGACCTTGCTGACCGCCTACCCCACCCACGGCATATTGGCTGAAGAATCGGGCAGCGAGCATGGCGCACAAGGCTCAGACTTTGTGTGGATCATTGACCCGCTCGACGGCACCACCAACTTTATCCATGGTTTTCCTGTGTATTGCGTGTCCATTGCGCTGGCGGTTAAAGGCAAGGTCGAGCAAGCCGTGGTGTACGACCCCACCCGCAACGATATTTTTTGCGCCACCAAAGGCCGCGGCGCCTACATGAATGACCGCCGCATCCGCGTGTCCAAACGTACCCGCCTGCAAGACTGCCTGATTTCCACGGGTTTTCCGTACCAGCCCGGCAACAAGCTCAAACAACACCTGGCCATGCTGGGCGAGATCATCACGCAGACCGCAGGCGTGCGCCGCCCCGGCGCTGCCGCGCTAGACCTCGCTTATGTAGCCGCTGGCTTTAGCGACGGCTTTTTTGAGAGCGGCTTGAAGCCATGGGACGTGGCCGCAGGCTCACTTTTGATTACCGAAGCAGGTGGCCTGGTAGGTAACTACACCGGTGATTCAGACTTTTTGCATGTGGGCGAATGCGTGGCTGCCAACCCGCGCATCTATGGGCAAATGGTGGCCACTCTTGCCAAGTACAGCGCGTTTGAAGCTGCACCTAAGCCGAAGAAAACGTCTGTCGGCCGGGCTGTGGTGGATGCAGAAGACACACCAGACAACGCTGTTGAAGAAGCTTTCGTTGCAGCAAAGCCTACCCTCACGGCCAAGCCACGCCGCATCAAGCCAGCACAGGCTCCCGCACCCGACGCGCCGTTTTAGCGCCCCGCTACACTTTTGACGTGACGTCAAAACCAGCCGCACCCGCCCTGCCAGAGGGCAACCACACCCCCATGATGCGGCAGTACTTAGCGATCAAGGCCGAGTACCCCGACACGCTGGTGCTGTACCGCATGGGGGACTTTTACGAGGTGTTTTTCGCTGATGCTGAAAAGGCATCGCGGCTGCTGGGCATCACGCTGACCAAACGTGGCGCGACGAATGGTGAGCCGATTTTGATGGCCGGTGTGCCTTTTCACTCACTCGAAGGCTATCTGGCCAAGCTGATCAAGTTGGGAGAGTCGGTCGCGATATGTGAGCAGGTGGGTGATGTGGCCACGTCGAAAGGCCCGGTCGAGAGAAAAGTGGTGCGCGTGGTGACACCCGGCACGCTAACGGATACCGAATTGCTCAGTGACAAGACTGAATCTGTCTTGTTGGCGGTACACCAAGGCGCGCGCAATGCTTGCGGCTTGGCCTGGCTCAGCGTGACGCAGGGCCAGATCAGCCTGGCTGAATGCGCCAATGACGAGCTGGAAGTTTGGCTAGCCCGCATTGCCCCGAGCGAGCTGATTTACAACGTCGATGTCACACCCGCTTTTGAAGCACGGCTAAAAACCAACCGCTGTGCCGTAGCAGCGCGTGCCGCCTGGCAGTTTGATTCAGCACTCGGCGCACGCCGTTTGCTGGCGCAGCTCAAAGTCGCCTCGCTTTCCTCATGGCACGCTGAAGAACTGGTACATGCCCACGCCGCCGCAGCTGCCCTGTTAGGCTATGCCGAGCACACCCAAGGCCGCACGTTGCCGCACGTACAAGATTTGCAAGTGCTACGTTCAGGTGAATTAATTGAGCTGCCTTTGACCACGCGCCGTAACCTGGAACTGACACAAACGCTGCGCGGTGAGGATTCACCGACGCTGTTTTCACTGCTTGACACCTGCGTGACAGGTATGGGCAGCCGCACCTTAAAAAGCTGGTTGCTCAGCCCACGCCGCGCCAGGGGCGAGGCTACTGAGCGGCTGGCAGCCATCACGCACTTGCGCGCTGGCCTGCAGCAAACATTGCGCAGCCAGCTCAAAGGCAGCAGCGATGTAGAACGTATCACGGCCCGTATCGCACTGCGCCAAGCACGCCCCCGGGAGCTGGTGGCTTTGCAACAGACGCTATTAAAAGCAGAGCTATTGGCCCCTGAAACGGTTGGGCTACCTCCGCTTTTAGCCAGTATTTTTAACGATTGTCAACCGCCGCAGGGTTGCGCGGATTTGCTCAAGCGATATTTACTCGACGAACCCGCAGCGCTGGTACGCGACGGTGGTGTCATCAACCACGGCTGTGATGCCGACCTGGACGAGCTGCGCGCCATCCAAACCAACTGCGATGCGTTTTTACTCGACCTCGAAAATCGCGAAAAGGCGCGTACCGGCATCGCCAACCTGCGTGTGCAGTACAACAAGGTGCATGGTTTTTACATTGAAGTCACTCAGGGTCAGACCAGTAAAGTACCCGACGACTACCGCCGCCGCCAAACGCTGAAGAATGCCGAGCGATTTATCACCCCCGAGCTCAAAGCCTTTGAAGACAAGGCACTGTCGGCGCAAGAGCGAGCGCTGGCACGTGAAAAATTTTTATACGAGCAACTGCTGGACGACTTGCAGACATTTATCCCCCGTTTGGGCAAACTGGCCAGAGCCATTGCCAGCCTGGATGCGTTGTGTGCGCTGGCTGAACGTTCGCTCACCCTGAACTGGGCGTGCCCCGTGTTTGTCAGTCACCCATGCATTGAAATTACCCAAGGCCGTCACCCCGTGGTCGAGGCGAGGCTGGCTGAAACCACGGGTGGCGAATTCATTGCCAACGACTGTATGCTGAACGCCAAACAGCGCATGCAGGTCATTACCGGGCCCAACATGGGCGGCAAGTCTACTTATATGCGGCAAGTTGCGCTGATTGTGCTGCTGGCCAGTGTGGGTAGCTATGTGCCAGCCAGCGCCTGCCACCTGGGGCCGATTGATGCTGTCTACACCCGTATCGGCGCGGCAGATGACGTGGCCAATGCGCAATCCACCTTTATGCTGGAGATGACAGAGGCCGCGCAGATCCTCCACGCCGCAACGCCCACGTCTTTGGTGTTGATGGACGAAATCGGACGGGGTACATCGACCTTTGACGGGCTGGCTCTGGCGGGCGGCATCGCTACCCACCTGCACAACAAAATCCAGGCCTTCACGCTGTTTGCCACGCATTATTTTGAGCTGACCGAGTTCCCGGCGCAGCACCATGGGGCGGTCAATGTGCACGTCAGCGCGGTAGAGTCTGGCAGCAAGATTGTGTTTTTGCACCACATTGAGCCTGGCCCAGCCAGTAAAAGCTACGGCATTGCAGTAGCCAGGCTGGCGGGCGTGCCGGGGGCTGTTGTAAGCCACGCCCGTCACGCTTTAAATGCGCTTGAAGCGCAACAAAACGACGCACGCGCGCAAGTTGACCTGTTTGCATCGCCGCCAGAGGCCATTGTTGAAAAAAGCGCAGTAGACCAAGCATTAGGTACGATAGACCCTGACCTGCTCAGCCCGCGTGAAGCACTCGATGCCTTGTACAGACTGAAAAAATTACTTGACCAGAACCCCTCAAACAAAATGACTGACCGAATCACATGACCTATTGCGTCGCCATCAAACTCAATGCCGGGCTGGTTTTTTTATCAGACTCGCGCACCAACGCGGGGCTGGACCAGATCAGCACCTTTCGCAAAATGATCATTTATGAAAAGCCCAACGACCGTTTCATGGTGCTGTTGTCGGCTGGGAATTTATCTATCTCGCAATCGGTACGCGAAATATTGCAGGTTGAACAATTAAAAGACAGTGACGGCGGCCCGCCCATCACCATCTGGAACGCCAAAAGCATGTTCGATGCCGCACGGGTGCTGGGCTCTGCGATTCGCAGGGTACATGAGCGCGACGCAGACGATCTCAAAGCCTCCGGCGTTGATTTCAATGTAGCCATGATTTTTGGTGGCCAGATCAAAGGCGAGGCCATGCGCCTGTTTCAAGTTTATTCAGCAGGTAACTTTATTGAAGCTACGCCCGAAACGCCGTATTTTCAGATCGGCGAGTCCAAGTACGGCAAACCAGTGCTCGACCGCGTCATTACCCCTGCCACGCCGCTTGAAGAAGCCTCCAAATGCGCCCTGGTGTCCATGGATTCAACCCTCAAGTCAAACTTGTCAGTTGGCTTGCCGCTGGACCTCGTCGTTTACGAAGCCGATGCTTTTGAAAGCGACAAGGTGGTGTGCATCGACGCCGACAACCCTTATTTCAAAATGCTGCACGACAACTGGGGCACCAAATTACGGCAAGTGTTTGACAGCATTGAAGACCCCATGTGGCACGGAGGTGCAACCGCGGTGCCACTGCTGACACCCCTCACGCGCAACCAGCCCCTGCGCAAAATCACGTCGCCTGAAGAAAAACTGATCTAACTTTTGTTGTCAATTGGGTCGGGTATCAAGCAAGCCTCGACCATTTGCAAGCCATTGTCTTTGGCAAAGTTGATGGCAAAGTCCCAGGCCATGGGTTCGGCATCGCGTAGCTCAGCGTTGACCACCACGCAGCGCATGCCGTTGAGCAGGGTAGGCAGGCACCACGGTGAATAGGTCAAGTGGCTGCCTGGTTGCGGGCCGCCGGGCCGAAAAGGACTCATGACGCCGCACAAGCGGTCAGCCCAATCGCTGGGCCTGAAGGTTTTGCCATCATGGGTAATGCCCTGTATGAAGACTTCCTTGATGGCTTTGTGGGGTGTCGGGTGCTGCACCGCAACATTATTACATCTTATATAAGACATGGGGACATGCCCTTACCTGGGTATTGCATGACAGTGATGCGAAATGGACAACTCACAGTTCAGCGTCTGCCTCTAAAATCAAATTTCATTTTTCAAAGCTTGCCTGGAGTTCAGCATGACCGCAGCCCTGCCCCACCACATTGAAGCCGCATCCCCCCACGTGATGAACACCTATGGCCGCCTGCCGATTGCACTGTCGCACGGTCAGGGTTGCCGTGTGTGGGACGTCAACGGCAAGGTCTATCTGGACGCGCTAGGCGGCATTGCCGTCAACACGCTGGGGCACAACCACTCAAAATTAGTGCCGGCACTGCAAGACCAACTCACCAAGCTGATTCATTGCTCTAACTACTACCATGTGCCGCTGCAAGAAACGCTGGCCGCCAAGCTGGTCGAACTGTCTGGGCTTGAGAACGTGTTTTTCTGCTCGACCGGGCTTGAGGCGAATGAAGCCGCATTGAAACTGGCGCGCAAATTTGGCCACGACAAAGGTATCGACCGCCCCGAAGTTGTGGTTTACGAAAAAGCCTTTCATGGTCGCAGCATTGCCACCCTGAGCGCCACTGGCAACCCCAAAGTACAGGCTGGTTTCGGGCCTCTGGTTGAGGGCTTTATTCGCGTGCCACTGAACGATATTGAAGCCATTAAAAAAGCCACCGCTGGGAATCCCAACGTGACGGCGGTATTTTTTGAGGCGATTCAAGGCGAAGGCGGCGTGCACCCCATGAACGACCAGTACCTGCGTGACGTGCGCGCACTGTGCGGCGAGCGCGACTGGCTATTGATGATTGACGAGGTGCAGTGCGGCATGGGCCGCACCGGCAAATGGTTTGCACACCAGTGGTCAGGCATCAAGCCTGACGTGATGCCGTTGGCCAAGGGCCTGGGCTCAGGCGTGCCAATTGGTGCGGTGGTGTGCGGGCCCAAAGCGGCGCATATTTTTAAACCCGGTAACCACGGCACGACCTTCGGCGGCAATCCGTTAGCCATGCGGGCGGGCGTAGAGACGATTCGTATCGTCGAAGAAGAAGGGCTGATAGCCAACGCGGTCAACACTGGCGGGCATTTGCGTGCTGCTCTTGAGCGTGAACTGTCAGGCACGGCTGGCGTGGTCAACATACGCGGGCGCGGACTGATGCTGGGTATTGAGCTGGCCATGCCATGCGGCGAATTACTCAAACAGGCAGCTGATGGGGGTTTACTCATCAGCGTAACGGCTGATTCTGTGATCCGCCTGGTGCCGCCGCTCATCATGACAACCGCTGAGGCCGACGAAGTGGTGGCTATTTTGGTGCCGTTGATCAAACAGTTTTTGCATGACAAGACGCATGGCAAAAGTGCCCACAAAGAATCGTTGATCAATGAATAATGCCATCAAGCATTACCTGCAATTCCGCGATTTAACCGCGGCTGAGTATGCCTATTTGTTCGAGCGGGCTGCGCTGATTAAGAAAAAATTCAAGGCCTACGAAAAGCACCAGCCGCTGGTTGACCGCACCATGGCGATGATTTTTGAAAAAGCCTCAACGCGAACCCGCGTGAGCTTTGAGGCGGGCATGTACCAACTCGGCGGTACGGTGGTTAACCTGACCACCGAAGGCAGCCAGTTAGGCCGCGCCGAGCCGATAGAAGACAGTGCCAAAGTTATCAGCCGCATGGTGGACCTGGTGATGATTCGCACCTACGAGCAAACCAAGATTGACCGCTTTGCAGAGCATTCTCGCGTACCGGTCATCAACGGCTTGACCAACGAGTTTCACCCTTGCCAAATTCTGGCCGACATATTTACCTACATCGAGCATCGGGGCAGCATTCAAGGCAAAACGGTAGCCTGGGTAGGCGATGGCAACAACATGGCCAACACCTGGCTACAGGCCAGTGAAATTTTGGGTTTTAAAGTGCACTTAAGCACCCCTGGTGGCTACGAAGTAGACCAGTCGATTGCAGGTATCCGGTCAGCCGAGAGTTACAAAGTCTTCGCCGACCCGCATGAAGCATGTAGAGGCGCGGACCTGGTCACGACGGACGTGTGGACGTCGATGGGCTTTGAGGCTGAAAACGAAGCCCGTAAAAAAGCATTCACGCATTGGTGTGTTGACGAAGAAATGATGGCTGCCGCCAAGCTTGATGCCTTGTTCATGCACTGTTTGCCTGCCCACCGGGGAGAAGAAGTCTCAGCCGACGTGATCGACGGCCCGCAGTCGGTAGTGTGGGACGAGGCTGAAAACCGCATGCATGTGCAGAAGGCGCTGATGGAATACCTCTTGCTTGGGCGGCTTGCATAAATTGCTCTCGAACGTGGTTTGACGGGACACCAAAAAGAAACCACAATAGTGTCTTTTTGGTGTCACCATCATGCCCACTACCCTGACGTTAAAAAATATCCCGGATGAGATTTATAGCAGGCTGAAACTGGCGGCGCAGACACATCGCCGCAGCATGAACAGCGAAGTCATTGTGTGCTTGGAGTCAGTGCTGCTACCGACCAAAATCACATCTACAGAACGGCTAGCGCGCGCGCAAGCACTGCGGAGCGCCTTGCCTCAAATCAAGTTTGAGGTTAGTGACATAGACGTCCTCAAACGCGAGAATCGGCCGTGATTGTGGTCGACACCAATGTGCTGGCCTACTTGTATTTGCCGGGCGAGTACACCGCACATGCAGAAGCACTGTTAAAGCAGGATTCGCAATGGGCCGCGCCACCTCTCTGGCGCAGCGAGTTTCGCAAGATTCTGGCAGGCTACATCAGACGAAAAACACTGACGTTAGACCAGGCACTTGCCGTGCAAAATGAAGCTGAAAACTTACTGGCAGGCTCAGAGTTCGAGGTCGAGTCACATGCCGTGCTTGAGCTGGTCAAAAGAAGCGATTGCACAGCCTATGACTGCGAGTTCATAGCGCTGGCCAACAAGCTCAACACCCGGTTGGTGACGATGCATGGCCAGCTGCTCAGGGCATTTCCTGAACGCGCTGTTGCGCTAAACGCTGGCACGTAAGCTCAGGCAAATATCAGCCTCGTCCCACAAACGGCATCTTCATGACGCTAATGTTCATGAATTGAACCTTTTTTAAATGTCGCAAATTGTGCAGCAAGCACGCAAGTCATTATTTTCACACCCTGTTGGAAATAACCGACACCGCAGGTTTTTCAGCGGTGATACCTTCACCGCTATGAAAAATGAGTCGCCCAAAATCTGGGACATTTCCCCGCCCGTTGATGAGCACGCCGCTGTGTTCCCAGGAGACACGGCCTATTCGCAGCGCCTGCATTTTGCGTTGTCACCCGACTGCCCGGTCAACGTCAACAGCATCACCCTGTCACCCCACACGGGCGCACATGCCGACGCGCCCATGCACTATGCCAGTGGCGGCAAAGCGTCTGGTGAACTCGATTTAGCACCCTATCTTGGGCCATGCCGGGTGATTGATTGCATCGGTTGCGGCCCACTGGTGTTGCCCGAACACATTGCACATGCACTGGTTGACCTGCCAGCGCGCGTGCTGCTGCGCACAGCGCGTACGGCTAGCCAATCTTGGGCATCATTTACGGCCGTGGCGCCGGAAACAATTGCGCAACTAGCTACTAAAAATGTAGCACTTGTAGGCATTGACACCCCCAGTGTGGACCCCGCAGACAGCCAGATTCTGCCCTGCCACCATCAACTGCAGGTGCACAACATGCGCGTGCTTGAATGCCTGGTGCTGGACGACGTACCCGAGGGCGACTATGAATTGATTGCCCTGCCTTTAAAACTGATGCATGCGGATGCGTCACCCGTGCGCGCCATCTTGCGCGAACTTTAGCTTTTTAGCCTCTTAAACCCGTCATGACAACCACCACCCTACAAGACTGCCGCGCACTTGATGCGCAAGACCCCTTGCGCGAGCTTCGCCAGCAATTCGCTTTGCCCGATGGGGTGATTTACCTCGACGGCAATTCGCTTGGCGTATTGCCTCATACCGCCGCCGCACGCGTGGCCAGGGCCATGACCGAGGAATGGGGCCAGGGCCTGATTTGCTCGTGGAATAACGCTGGCTGGTTTAACATGCCGCAGCGCCTAGGCGACAAAATTGCGCGACTGATTGGCGCCGCACCCGGCGAGGTAGTAGCAACAGACACCACCTCCATCAATTTGTTCAAGGTGCTTTCGACGGCGCTGAGCATTGCCGCCATTGACTCGCCTGAACGCAAGGTACTGGTCAGCGAACGCAGCAACTTTCCGACGGATTTGTACATTGCCGAAGCACTTTGCAAAGAGCGCGGCTTAAAGCTGCTGCTCCTCGATGCTGACGAGATTGAAGCTGCACTGACGCCAGAGGTGGCCGTATTGATGCTCACCCACGTCAATTACCGCACAGGCGCCATGCATGACATGCACGCCGTAACTAAAGCAGCGCACGCCAATGGCATCTTGTGCGTTTGGGACTTGGCACACAGCGCAGGCGCGGTTCCTGTAGACCTGAACGGCGCGAAAGCCGACTTTGCGGTGGGCTGCGGCTACAAATACCTGAATGGAGGGCCGGGTGCACCCGCTTTTGTGTGGGTCAACCCCCAACATGCCGCACGCGATGTGTGGCAGCCGCTGGCAGGCTGGTGGGGCCACAGCGCACCGTTTGCCTTCACGCCTGACTACCAGCCTGCGCCAGGCATCAACCGCTATTTGTGCGGTACGCAACCGATTTTGAACATGACGGCACTCGATTGTGGGCTGGACACAGTTCTTGCCGCCGAGCCTTTGGGCGGTATGGCGGCGTTGCGCCAAAAGTCGCTGGCATTGACGGACCTTTTTATCCATCTGACTGAAGCGCGCTGCGCAGGTCATGGCCTGGGTTTGGCCACGCCACGTGAGCACGCCCAGCGCGGCTCACAGGTTTGCTTAACTATGCAACGCGACCCCCACGGCGGCGGCGATTCAGGCGCGTACGCCATCGTGCAGACATTGATTGCACGCAGGGTGATTGGTGACTTCAGGGCTGGCGATCCTTCGACAGGCGCAGGACGAACGGGGAGTTTGGACATCCTGCGCTTCGGTTTTACCCCGCTTTATACGAGCTTTGAAGACGTGTGGAATGCAGTTGAGCACTTGCGCCAGGTGCTTGAATCAGGCGAATGGCAAACCTCCGAGTTCAATCAAAAAAGCGCAGTGACGTAAATCATGTCAACCCAGCACCCTGCCCTTGATAACCCGAATGAAGGCGGTGGATGCCCGTTTGGCAGCGCAGCCATCAGCCCTTCAGACATTGTTCACAGTGAGGGCGCGCAACTCGACTTTAGCAAGTCGATGACCTACGGCGATTATTTGCACCTGGATGCACTGCTGGGCGCTCAGCAGCCGCTGTCACCCGACCACAACGAGATGCTGTTCATCGTTCAGCACCAAACCAGCGAGCTGTGGATGAAGCTGATGCTGCATGAGCTGCGTGCTGCGATTTCGGATGTAGCGAAAGACGAGCTCAGCGACGCGTTTAAAAAGCTCGCCCGCGTCAGCAAAATCATGGAGCAACTCGTCCATGCCTGGGACGTGCTGGCCACCATGACACCCCCCGAGTACAGCGCCATCAGGCCGTACCTGGCCAATTCGAGCGGCTTTCAAAGCGCGCAGTACCGCTGCATTGAGTTTGCCCTGGGCAACAAAAACGCCGCCATGCTCAAACCCCACGCGCATCGGTCAGACTTGCTGGCGCAGGTGCAAGCCGCTTTTGAAGCGCCGTCGCTGTACGACGAAGCGCTGCGGCTACTGGCCAGGCGCGGCTTGCCAGTTCCACTCAGCCACACACAGCGCGACTGGACGCAAGGCTATGTTGAAAGTGATGCGGTAGAACAGGCTTGGCTGGTGGCCTACCGCAACCCCAAACAGCATTTTGACCTGTACCAGCTGGGCGAAGAACTGACCGATCTGGAAGACGCCTTCAGACTCTGGCGCTTTCGCCACGTCACCACGGTCGAGCGCGTGATTGGTTTTAAGCGCGGCACAGGCGGCACCGGCGGCGTCAGTTACCTGCGCAAAATGCTAGATGTGGTGCTGTTCCCGGAAATCTGGAAGCTGCGGACGGCTTTGTAGGTCAATTGTGGCTATTTTGGGCTTTATTTGGCTACTTTTAGGCATCCAATCGGCCTGTAGCCCAATGAATTCCTGGGTAAGCAGCTGCTAAATCAATAGTATGTTCAGTACTGCCGCTCTTATCAATATAGCCAGCGACTTTGAATTATTCTCCCATTTCGACCCATCGTTAAGATTTCGTCGTACGACAAGAGTGTCGATAACCACGGAAGGTAGCCATGCAAACCGTCACCGTCTCACCCAAATTCCAGGTCGTCATCCCTTTGGCCGTGCGTGAGGCCCTCAAACTCGTGCCCGGCGTCAAGATGCAGGTGGTGCAGTTTGACAACCGCGTGGAGTTCATCCCCGTGCAACCCGCCAGCGCCCTGCGCGGGACACTGCGCGGCATAGACACGAGCATCACGCGCGACGCGGACAGACTGTGAACGTCGTCGATTCGTCGGCTTGGCTGGCCTACATTGCCGATGAACCGAATGCACAGCATTTCGCCAGCGCCATTGAAGCGCCCGACTCACTCATTGTGCCGTCCATCACGCTGCTGGAGGTGTTTAAAAAAAGTAGCGCAGCAGCGCGGCGAAGGCGTAGCGCTGATCTGGAATTAGCAAACGGCTTTGTAAGTGGTTTGAGGCTGCTTCGGGTCATTTTTAGGTATCAACTCGACCTCTAGCCCAATAAATACGCGCGCAAGAAGCTACTTTTTATATAGCCTTCTTCACAGCTGCTGGCCCTGCCCATAAAGCCACGGCATGTCCAGCAGCCTCTCCCCCATCAACTTCATAGCGATATCACGGCCCCAGCACACCGGCCCGGTGGCATGAAAAATTTGGCCGTTACGCAACGCTCTGGCTTGCACGCGGGCGTTGCGTTGCCAGCGGTTGGCGGCGTAGCGCTGCAAGCCTTCGGGAACGGTTTGCGATGTTGCGCCATTCAGAGCTAACCCGAGTTCAGCCGCATCTTCGATTGCCATCCCCGCACCTTGCGCCAGGTACGGCCGCATCGGATGCGCTGCATCGCCCATCAGTGCCACACGGCCTTGCGCCATCTGCTGCGCGCTTTGCATCGGTGGGCGGTCGTGCATGACCCATAGCCGCCAGTTGGGCGCGGCTTTCACCACGTCCTGCAATGCCGAAGCGCAACCCACGAGATGACTGGATAAGTCAGCTGCATTCGCGCTGTGGTCCCAGTTTTCAAAATCACTGGGTACGTTACCGTGGACAAACACCACAACATTCAACCATTCTCCGCCACGTACCGGATATTGCACAGCGTGCATCTTGGGGCCCATCCAGGCGGTCACGTTGCGGCAGCGCAGTCGCCCGGGCAGATCAGCTTGTTTGATGAGGGCGCGGTAGGCCAGGTGACCTGAACGTCTGGGCAAGCCATCGTTCAGTAAGTGCTGACGCGTGTTGCTCCACAAGCCATCGGCGCCGACCAATACGTCAAAGTCTTGCGTGCCAAGATTCGTCTGCATTGAGACAATCTGCGGCGTTTGTTGAAAACTTTGCAACGCGCAATCGGTGTGCAGCGTCACCGTTTGCTGCACATCTTGCAGCAACACGGCATGCAAGTCCGCGCGGTGCAGCGTCAAATAAGGTGCACCATAACGCGCTGCCATGATTTCACCCAAGCGCAGCTCGCCCAACACGCCGCCCGTGGTGGCGCTGCGTACATGCAAGCGATCAGGCGCAGTCGCTACCCGGCGCATGGCTTCAAGCAATCCCCAGCCTTGCAGGATGCGGGTGACGTTAGGGCCGAGCTGAATACCTGCGCCAATTTCAGTGAACGCCGTGGCTTTTTCAAACAGCTCAACCAGCCGACCATCGCGCGCCAAAGCCAGCGCAGCCGCCAGCCCGCCGATGCCACTCCCTGCAATCGCTACCTTCAAGCTCATGCAGCCAGCAACTGGCGCAGCACGTAAGGCAAAATACCTCCGCTTTGGTAGTAGTCCACTTCAATCGGCGTATCAACCCGCAGGGTGACGGTCACGTCTTGCACCGCGCCATCAGCGCGGGTGATACGCAGCGTGGCGTCGCTTTGGGGTAAAAGTCGCGGGTGGGGAATCACGTCAATCACTTCATTGCCCGTCAAGCCCAACGTCTGCCAAGACTGCCCGGCCTTGAACTGCAACGGCAACACACCCATACCGACCAGGTTGCTGCGGTGGATACGCTCAAAACTGCGCGCTATCACAGCCTTGATGCCCAGCAGCTGCGTGCCTTTGGCTGCCCAGTCGCGTGACGAGCCTGTGCCGTATTCTTCACCCGCAAAAATCACCGTGGGTGTGCCTTCGGCGATGTACTTCATGGCGGCGTCGTAGATGAACACCTTGCTTTGGTCAGGCTGAAAGAGCGTCACGCCGCCCTCCTCGCGCGAGCCCTCGGCATCTGCCGGAATCATCAAATTTTTAATCCGTACATTGGCAAACGTACCGCGCATCATCACATCGTGGTTACCGCGCCGCGCCCCGTAGCTGTTGAAGTCGGCTTTGCCCACACCATGCGCCAGCAGCCACTGGCCTGCTGGAGACGAAGCCTTGATCGAACCTGCAGGTGAAATATGGTCAGTAGTGATTGAATCACCAAACAACGCCATGATACGGGCGCTGTTGACCGAGAACGCGCCTTCAGGAGCATATATTATGGCCTTGGCCCACGCATTTTCTTGATTAGTAGCTACGTTTTCGATAGCAAAGCCTTTAAAGAAGGGTGGCTCGGCAATATAGGTACTGGCAGGCCACGTGTAAGTATTGCCCGTCACGCCCTTGATTTTTTCCCACAGCTTACCGGGCTCGGTTTTTACTTTGGCATAGTTGGCACGAAACGCCTTGCCGTTCATCGCATACTTCATCAGCGCATTAATCTCGTCGCTGGTCGGCCAGATGTCGCCCAGATAAATATCCTTTCCTTTGTGGCCCTTGCCGACCGGCTGGGTCATCAAGTCACGCATGACGGTGCCAGCAATGGCATACGCCACCACCAGCGGCGGGCTGGCCAAAAAGTTGGCCTTCAGGTTGGGGTGAATACGCGCTTCAAAATTGCGATTACCCGACAGTACGGCTGCGCAAACCAAGTCGCTTTTGGTGATGGCTTCGTTGATTTCTGGTGTCAAGTCTCCCGCATTGCCAATGCAGGTGGTGCAGCCATAGCCAGCGAGCGCAAAGCCGAGTTTTTCCAAATACGGCAGCAGCCCCGCCTCGGTCAGATATTGTGTAACGATGCGCGAGCCGGGTGCCAGCGAGGTTTTGATGTGCGGCTGAACTTTTAAGCCTGCCTCGACCGCCTTTTTAGCCAGCAAACCAGCAGCCAGCAGCACGCTGGGGTTGGACGTGTTGGTGCAACTGGTAATGGCTGCAATCAGCACGTCGCCGTTGCCGATTGAAATGCCTGCTGACTTAGACGGCGACGTTGCGACATTCGTTTTTGTAATTGCCAAGGTCGGGCGATTGCCCTCCATTTCCATCACCATGCGCGGTGCGCCCGCTGCTGTTGGCGGTGCAGCCGGCAGCGTGTCGGCTCTGTTGTTGTCCGTATGGCGCAGCAAATGCCGCGTGGCCAGCATGGCGGCGGGCTGGTTAAACCCGTTCTCAAAGTTGGGCTTGCTGAACAGTGAGGCGAACTGCGTGGCCACATTGCCCAGTTCGATGCGGTCTTGCGGGCGTTTGGGGCCAGCCAGGCTAGGCGTCACGTCACCCAAATTCAGCTGCACGACTTGCGAATAGTCAATATCGCCCGCCTTGGCCACGCCGAACAAGCCCTGTGCCTTGAAATATGCCTCAAATGCTTCAATCTCAGCCTTGGTCCGGCCGGTGCCTTCAAAATAGTCGATGGTTTTTTCATCAACCGGAAAAAAACCCATCGTGGCACCATATTCGGGTGCCATGTTGCCGATGGTGGCGCGGTCAGGCAGGCTTAAAGAACGCGTGCCTTCACCGAAAAATTCAACGAACTTGCCAACAACCTTTTCTTTGCGCAATTGCTCGGTGACGCGCAGCACCAGGTCAGTGGCGGTCACGCCCTCGCGCAGCTTGCCAGTCAGCTCAAAGCCCACGACATCAGGCGTTAAAAAATATACTGGCTGCCCCAGCATGGCGGCCTCCGCCTCAATGCCGCCCACCCCCCAAGCCACCACGCCAATGCCGTTGATCATGGTGGTGTGGCTGTCAGTGCCGACAAGTGAGTCGGGGTAGTAAATATCATCTTTTGTTTTGTGCACGCCGCGCGCCAGATATTCAAGATTGACCTGATGCACGATGCCAAAGCCCGGCGGCACCACGCCAAAGGTGTCAAATGCCTGCATGCCCCATTTCATGAACTGATAGCGCTCGTTGTTGCGCTGAAACTCAAGTTTCATGTTCAGGTCAAGCGAGTTCTTTTTACCGAAGTAATCCACCATGATCGAATGGTCAACCACCAGATCAACCGGCACCAGCGGCTCAATCAATTTTGGATTTTTACCAAGCTTGACGGCTACGCTGCGCATAGCGGCTAAATCAGCCAGCAGCGGTACACCCGTAAAGTCTTGTAGAACGACGCGTGAGACGACAAATGCAATCTCCTGTGTTCGTAAGGCGTTGGGCTTCCAGTTGGCCAACTCTGCCATGTGCTGGGCAGTCACCCGCTTACCGTCGAAGTTGCGCAGCACGGATTCAAGAATGATCCGTAAGGACACCGGCAAGCGGTTGATGTTTGGGAATTGCTTGGCCAAATCAGGCAGCGAGTAAAACTTGCCCGCCTTGCCCGAAGCTGTCTTGAAACTTTTAAGCGTGTTGGGCAATACGTGTTGAACCATAACGAAACTCCTTGTCATGTATTTACCTACATTCTGGCAGGCAGCCGCCTGGCGTGCATGGTCTGTAGATACCCGCTGACACAAAGGATGGCCTATTTCCGATGTTGTCACCGCAGACGGCTTTTTAAACTCACTGTTTAGTCAGCATTTAAGGAAACTCAATGAGCCAGCCCACCGACGAACACACCCTTTGGACTTTGATCAAAGACATCAAGTTTGGCATGTTGACCCACAGGCACACCGACGGCCAATTGCACAGCACGCCGCTGACCACGCAGAACACGGCAGATGACGAGGGTACGGCGCTGTACTTTTTTATCTCTCGCAAAAGCGAAATAGCCGCATGCATTGCCAACGACGTGAATGTCAACGTCGCCTATGCTCACCCGGGCGATGACCGGTATGTATCGGTATCAGGCAAGGCCGCTGTTGTTGAAGACCAAACCAAAAAAGACTATCTGTTCACATCGTTTGCCAAGGCGTGGTTTCCAGGCGGCGCCACCGACCCCGACCTGGCTCTGCTGCAAATCAACATCGGTCATGCTGAATACTGGGACGTAAAGGAAAGCAAAATGATGCAGTTGGCAAAAATGGCAAAAGCGGCCATCACAGGCGAACCGCCCGTCGAGATGGGTGAGCACAAGGAATTGAATTTATCTTGAAGCTGGACAACGAAACGTGCCATTCATAGCCTTCAATAAAGCGTTTGACCCTGACGCGCCTGATGACCTGCGCATCAACTCGGCAGCGGTGCTGTATGTTGAAGCCTCCCTGCCCCATCTGACTGGCCAGACCACAATCCATTTGCTGGGTCAAGGTGAGACAGTCAATGCGGTGACCGAATCCATAGGCTTGGTGGTCAGTGAAATCGGTGGCTTGGTAGCCGCAACCCGGCACTACCTCGCACCACCGCCTGCCGAGGGTGCCAGCACCGTGTACATCTGCCCAGCGAATGTGAGCTATGTACGTCCCAATCTGCCAGCGTTGCCGGATTTTTGGGTTGTGCGGTTTGTGGATGGCTCAGAATTGAGGGTGGTTACGCCCTTGCCGTTGGGGCTTTGACGACGTACGGCACGGGTAGCTCCAGGGCGTCGGGCATACCGCCGCCTGCAAAAAAAGGTTCTATAGTTTTGATCTGTAGAACCTTTTTTCATTTCGAACGGAGAGCGTTTGAAAAACGCCACCAGTTAACGAGGCTTGACCATGCAACTGTCCCCTGCCATTCCCATCATTCGTATCTTTGCTGAAGACAAAGCGAAAGCGTTTTACCTGGAATTTCTGGGTTTCACGATTCAGTGGGAACATCGGTTCGAAGCCACCTTTCCGCTATACGCTCAAATCAGACGCTCCGACCTGACGCTGCATTTAAGCGCGCACCACGGCGACGCGACGCCTGGGTCAGCGGTATTTGTACCGATGAAAAATATTGACTCGTTTCAACAAGAGTTGATAGCGAAAGATTACAAGTACGCCAAACCCACGATTCAGGATTTGCCTTGGGGGCGCATGATGGAGGTGGCCGATCCGTTTGGGAACAAGCTCAGGTTTTGTGAGTTGTCGGATTGAGTTAGGTTTACCATTGCTCCCAGTAAGGGAACATGATAAAGTGCTTCCATGCGAGTCATTGCTTTAAGCACTTTGCGTGATTTTTGGGAAAAGTATCCTGACTCACTAGAGCCCCTCGGTACTTGGTATGCCATCGCAAGTCGCGTGCGGTGGGCATCTTCGTCAGACGTCAAGCTAGCTTATCGGCATGCCAGTTTTATTGCGGGTAACCGAGTGGTTTTTAACATTAAGGGAAACGACTACCGGCTGATCGTAGCCATGCACTACAACCGCCAAATCGCATACATCCGATTCGTAGGTACCCATCGCCAATACGACCAGATCAACGCAGCTACTGTGTGAGGACAGCATGAACATTCAACCTATTCGTACCAAAGCAGACTACCGCGTCGCAATGCAGCGCATAGATGCGGTTTGGGACGCAAAACCCAATTCGCCCGAAGCAGACGAGCTGGAGGTGTTGAGTCTGATGGTCGAGGAGTACGAAAAGAAGCACATCACCATGCCAAAAGTTGACCCAGTCGCGCTGCTGTTGCACGTCATGGAAGCGCGCCAGCTTAGCCGCAAAGATTTGGAACCCTATATCGGCACCCGTGCCCGCGTAGCTGAAGTGCTTAACCGTGTGCGACCTTTGTCACTGGAAATGATCCGCCGTTTGTCTGCTGGGCTTGGTTTGCCTGCAGACCTGCTGATTACGGGTTATGAGTTGCGGCAGGTGGCGTGATGTTGGCTGAGAAAAATATGTACCACTAATCAGAAAGCGGCTTGAGCAAAGGCAGCCTGGCCAACGGCGAGGAAGTCAAAAACAGCAGCTATTGCGAAGCTGTGGCCATCGACGATATTAAGGGCTTGCATGTTGCGCTCGCACAGAATTTCATCTGTCAATCCGTTGGCAAAAAGTATGAAATTACTTGCGGAAAAGTCAAATAAGGTTGTGTTTGACTGGCAGACGTTAGCTTATACGAAGTTAAAAAGCGGCCCGAAGGCCGCTTTTTCATCGACGTCGCACAGATACAGAATCAGGCTGGCAAAGCATCCTTCACCGTATCCGCCATATCCGTATAGTCTTTGACTTTGTCGAAGTTCAAGTACTGATAAATCTGGTCGCTGGATGCTGTCAACACGCCCATATCCGCCATGTACTCGGCCTTGGTGGGGATACGACCCAGCTTCGAGCAGATCGCTGCCAGCTCAGCTGACCCCAGATACACGTTGGAGTTTTTGCCCAAGCGGTTAGGGAAGTTGCGCGTGCTGGTCGAGAACACCGTTGCGCCTTCTTTGACCTGCGCCTGGTTGCCCATGCACAGGCTGCAGCCCGGCATTTCCATACGCGCACCAGCGCTTCCTAGCACGCCGTAGTGGCCCTCTTCGCTCAACTGTTTGGCATCCATCTTGGTGGGGGGTGCCATCCAGAGTTTGACCGGGATGTCGCGCTTGTTCTCTAACAATTTTGACGCTGCACGGAAGTGGCCGATATTGGTCATGCAACTGCCGATAAAGACTTCATCGATCTTGCTGCCAGCCACATCGCTCAGTGTTTTCACATCGTCCGGGTCGTTCGGGCAGGCCACGATGGGCTCGTGAATGTCGGCCAAGTCAATTTCGATCACGGCGGCATATTCAGCATCTGCATCACCTTTGAGCAATTGCGGGTCGGCCAGCCAGGCCTCCATCGCGGCAATTCGGCGCTTGATGGTGCGTACGTCTGAATAACCGGTAGCAATCATCCACTTGAGCATGGTGATGTTGCTGGTGATGTACTCAATGATCGGCTCCTTGTTCAGGTGCACGGTGCAACCACCGGCTGAACGCTCGGCCGATGCGTCACTGAGCTCAAACGCCTGCTCGACTTTGAGGTCTGGCAAGCCTTCAATCTCCAGAATACGGCCCGAAAACACATTGACCTTGCCCTGCTTGGCCACTGTCAGCAAACCGGCCTTGATGGCGTACAGCGGAATCGCGTTGACCAGGTCGCGCAGCGTGATACCGGGCTGCATTTGGCCTTTGAAGCGCACCAGCACAGACTCAGGCATGTCCAGCGGCATGACGCCTGTGGCCGCACCAAACGCCACCAAACCAGAGCCTGCCGGGAAGCTGATGCCAATCGGGAAGCGGGTGTGGCTGTCGCCGCCTGTACCGACCGTGTCCGGTAACAACATCCGATTTAACCAGCTGTGAATAATGCCGTCACCGGGACGGAGTGGAATGCCGCCGCGCGTGCTGATGAAGTCGGGCAACTCGTGGTGCATCTTCACGTCAACCGGCTTGGGGTAGGCAGCCGTGTGGCAAAACGATTGCATGACCAGGTCAGCGGAAAAACCTAGGCAAGCCAAGTCTTTGAGCTCATCACGCGTCATCGGGCCGGTGGTGTCTTGTGAGCCAACCGATGTCATTTTGGGCTCGCAGTAAGTGCCTGGGCGCACGCCCTGCTGGTTTCCTTTGAGGACCGGCAAACCTACCGCACGACCCACCATTTTTTGCGCCAACGTGAAGCCCCGTCCATTGTCCAGCGGGTCTTGCGGCAAGCGGAACTGGGTTGATGCAGGCAGGCCCAGCGCAAAGCGTGCCTTGGCAGTCAGGCCACGGCCAACGATCAATGGAATGCGGCCACCGGCGCGCACTTCGTCAAACAGCACCTCGCTTTTGAGCTTGAACTCGGCAATGACTTTTCCGTCTTTTAGCGCTTTACCTTCGTAGGGGCGTAGCTCAATAACATCGCCCATCGCCATTTGGCTCACGTCAAGTTCAATCGGCAGCGCGCCTGAATCTTCCATCGTGTTGTAGAAAATCGGCGCGATTTTTGAGCCCAGGCAGACACCACCAAAGCGCTTGTTGGGTACAAACGGGATGTCCTGGCCAGTGAACCACAACACCGAGTTGGTGGCCGACTTACGCGACGAGCCTGTACCCACCACGTCGCCCACATAGGCCACCAAGTTGCCCTTTGCTTTGAGCGACTCGATGAACTTGACCGGGCCGCGTTTGCCGTCCTCTTCAGGGGTGATACCGGGACGCGCGTTTTTGTGCATCGCCAGGGCGTGCAGCGGAATGTCCGGGCGGCTCCAAGCGTCGGGCGCTGGCGACAAGTCGTCAGTATTGATCTCGCCAGCGACCTTGAAGACCGTCAGCATGATGGACTCAGGCACTTCAGGGCGTGAAGTAAACCATTCGGCATTGGCCCAGCTTTGCATCACCGCTTTAGCATAAGCGTTGCCCTGGTCGGCTTTTTCTTTGACGTCATGGAATTGGTCAAACATCAAAAGCGTGTTTTTCAAGCCAGCTGCGGCTTGCGTGGCCGCGCTGGGCTCGGCATCGTCCAGCAACGCAATCATGGGGCTGATGTTGTAGCCACCCAGCATGGTGCCCAACAATTGCGCAGCGTGTTCGCGTGAGATCAGCGCGCATTTTTCTGTACCGTGGGCCACAGCGGCTAAATAACTGGCTTTGACTTTGGCGGCGTTATCGACACCAGCAGGTACGCGGTGCGTGATCAGTTCAACCAAAAAAGCTTCTTCACCTTTTGGCGGGGCTTTCAGCAGCTCGATGACTTCCGAAGTTTGCACGGCGGACAGCGGCAGCGGCGGAATGCCCAAAACTGAGCGCTCGGCAACGTGGTTGCGGTAGGTTTGAATGAAGGTTGACGACATGTTGACTCCTATAAATTATTGGGGGGCTGCAGGTGCGGTAGCAGGTGGCGTGCCAGACGCAGCACCAAGGGGCACACCATTTGCGGGCGTTGCAGCGTCTAACAGGCCCGGGCGCGGGTTCTTTTTCAAGTCTTCAGCCAGTGTGATTTGCTCAGAGCTCATGCATTCGTCGGCCAGCCGTTGACCTAGCTTTTGGCTCATCAACATCGATTTGTTACCCAGTTGCAGCCACATGGCGCCTCGTTTTGGGTCTTCCAGCCGAATGGCACCGGTGCGGCTTTCAACCGGATGCATGCTGAAGCGTGCGCCTTTGGTTTGCACCACAAAAAACCCCGGGCGACGGGTGCTTGGGGTCAGCGTGACCGAGTTACCCAGCTCACAAGGAATCGTGCCTACAAATACGCGCTTGGCCATTTCTATGTCTTCAGCGGTCAGTTTGACGTTTGGATCTTCATCAATTGGCGTAACTTCTTCAACTGCCTTCAGGGCAGAACGCCGAACTTCAGCAGGTGATTTTTTGGCTGCCGGAGCTTTAGCAGCGGCTTTGGCGGGCGTTGGTGCGGTTTGAGCCAGCAATGCAGCTGGGATAGAAAAAATACAAACAGCCAAAAAAAGGGGGGGTGCAACAAGTAATTTCATGAAGATCCTAAAAATAGATTTGCGATTCGGGTGGCAAGATGCGCCCGGTCTGATGCGCACGCTCCAATACTTGCCAGTAATAACGGTAGCTGGCGCGGTCGTGCAGTTGACCCTCAAAATTAATGGGGGCCCACGCGTTATCTTGGGCAGCAGCTATAATTTTTGTAGCATCGTCAATTTCACCTTCCGTGGGTGCAAAGGCTGCCAATATCGGGCGAATCTGGTTGGGGTGGATGCTCCACATGCGTGTGTAGCCCAACTCTTGAAAAGCCCGGCGGGCCGCCGTCGTCAAGGCAGCCGCGTCGGTAAATTCGGTGACCACGCAATGCGAGGGTGTTTTGCCGTTGGCGTGGCAGGCTGATGCTATCTCCAGCTTCGCGCGCACCACCAGCGGATGGGTGAACTGGCCCATGCGCCCTGCGCTTGTGCCGTACCCGCTGGACATCGCGTACGCAGGTATGGCGCCCCCGTGGCTGGACACAAAATCCATCAAGCCAAAACTCAGTGACTGCACCCGTGGCTGCGCAGCAATCTCAAACGCGCGTTGCACAGCAGCAGGTGACTCCACTAAAACGTGGATGGGCAGGTGCCCGGCGTGCGCATCGTCCAAGGCTTTTTCAACCCGCACCACGTCGCTCACAGACTCGACCTTGGGCACCATGATGTGGCAGAGCCTGTCGCCTACTTTGCCCGCGATGGTGGCGATGTCGGCTTCAAACGCCGGGTGGTCGACGGGGTGGACGCGCACCGCCACGCGAGCCTTGGGGCTGGCCAGCGCGACCAATGCCACCACCATGGCCGCATGGTCTGCCTCGCCGCCCACGGGTGCGCCGTCTTCGCAGTCCAGCGTGACGTCAAACACGCAAGCACCAAATTCCTCCGTCATCTCGGCTTGCAGTTGCAGGCTTTTGCGCATCCTGCTTTCTACGCCGCTGTAATGGTCACAGACTGGCAAGGAGCCAGTTGCAGCCTGCGCGCCGAGGAGAACTTCTCTGGGGTGGGACATCAGAGGAGGTGTTTCACGCCATCCTGCTCGCCTTGCAATTCCGCAAGCGTTTTATTGATGCAGGTCTGGCTGAAGTCATCAATCGCCAAGCCTTCAACCAGTTTGTACTCGCCACCTTCACAGGTGACAGGGAAACCAAACATCGTGCCATCAGGAATACCGTATTGACCATCCGATACAATACCCATGGTGACCCACTTGCCGTTGGTGCCCAGCGCCCAGTCGCGCATGTGGTCAATGGCCGCGTTGGCAGCCGACGCGGCTGACGACACACCGCGTGCCTCGATGATGGCTGCACCGCGCTTGCCGACGGTTGGCAAGAAGGTGTTGGCGTTCCAGTCCTGGTCGTTGATCATGGCAGCGACACTATCGCCTTTGATCGTCGCAAAGCGGTAATCTGCGTACATGGTCGGCGAGTGGTTGCCCCATACGCAAAGTTTTTCAATGTCTGCCACGGCTTTACCGGTTTTGGCAGCGACCTGGCTGGCCGCGCGGTTATGGTCCAGGCGCAACATGGCGGTAAAGTTTTTACGCGGCAAATCTGGCGCGCTTTTCATGGCGATCCAGGCATTGGTGTTGGCCGGGTTGCCGACTACCAGCACCTTGACGTTGCGGCTGGCTACCGCATTGAGGGCCTTACCCTGCGCGATAAAAATCGCGCCGTTCACGGCCAGCAGCTCGGCGCGTTCCATCCCCGGACCGCGCGGGCGTGAGCCAACCAGCAGCGCGTAGTCGGTGTCTTTAAAAGCGGTCATCGGGTCGCTGTGTGCCTCCATGCCTACCAGCAGCGGGAAGGCGCAGTCATCAAGTTCCATCATCACACCCTTCAGGGCCTTTTGCGGGCCTTCCACTGGGACTTCGAGCAGTTGCAAAATCACAGGTTGATCTTTGCCCAGCATTTCGCCGGAGGCAATGCGAAACAGCAAGGCGTAGCCAATTTGGCCTGCAGCACCGGTAACGGCAACACGGACGGGTTTTTTAGTCATGGGAGGGCTCCAGAGAAGTTGTAAATCGGTGCGGTACAAGAAAAGTCAGCGTCAAACAGGGTTTTTACGAGGTTTTCAACGCGAGATTTTACGCTTGTATCTCGCGCCGGGTCAACTTGTCTTATGTCTTATATAAGATATGATCCAAGCTTCTGAACTGAACCACTATGGCAGCCCTTTCGCCCCAATCAACATCGAATTTGCCTGACGATCTGGCCAATGCAGCACCAGCGTTTAGCCCGCTGTACAGCCAGATCAAGGCGCTGATTTTGCAAAGTCTGCAGTCAGGTGAATGGAAACCTGGTGAGGCGATTCCGTCCGAGATGGACCTGGCTACCCGCTACCGCGTCAGTCAGGGCACGGTACGCAAAGCGATTGACGAGCTCGCCAGTGACCACTTGGTGGTGCGCCGCCAGGGCAAAGGCACTTTTGTAGCGACACACGTCGAGCAGCATGTGCAGTTCAGGTTTTTAAAGCTCGTGCCTGACAGCGGCACACCCGGCAGCGAAGGGCCGGCCCAGCGCGAGATCATTGACTGCCGCCGCGCCAGGGCCACCGCAGACGTGGCGCGCGCCTTGGCACTGCGCAGCGGCGACGCAGTGCTGCAAGCGCGCAGGGTACTCAGCTTTGCGGGCGTCCCGACAATTCTTGAGGACATTTGGCTGCCAGCGGCGCCATTTAAAGGACTGACTGCTGAGCGCTTGGCCGACTACCATGGCCCCATGTATGCGCTGTTTGAGACTGAATTTAACATGCGTATGGTTAGAGCCGAAGAGAAAATACGTGCTGAGGCGGCTACTGACGGGCGCGAGCAGCTCCTTAAAGTAGAGCATGGCACGCCGCTACTGAGCGTTGAGCGCATCGCCTACACCTACCAAGACGTGCCCATGGAGTTGCGCCGTGGCTACTACCGTACAGCTACGCACCACTACCACAACACCCTGAACTGATATTTCTCAACGGATGGCTAAAAAGTCAGAATTTAAGGGCAACAAGGCAGCACTGCCCAGCAAACTCTGCGTGGCTTGTGGCCGCGAGATGACTTGGCGCAAAAGCTGGGCCAAAAACTGGGCCGAGGTGAAATACTGCTCAGACGCTTGCCGAGGCAAAAAAGCCCAGTCACCGGTCAAAAGCCTTTAAAAATATACTAGTTAGTAATTTACTAGAATGAGACGTATGCAAAACGCACTAACCCGTAACCTTGTGCTGATTTTGGGTGACCAGCTGGACCACGATGCCAGTGCGTTTGATGGTTTTGACGCTTTGCAAGACATGGTCCTGATGGTGGAGGCATTCGAAGAGTCCACCCACGTGTGGTCGCACAAGATTCGTACCACACTGTTTTTGTCAGCCATGCGCCATTTTGCAGATGCTTTGAGACGACGCGGTTGGCGCGTTGACTACCGGGCGCTGGACACCCATGGCGACAAAACCCTAGCCGCAGGTTTGCTTGCAGCCATTGACCAGCACCAGCCGCACGCCGTCATTGGGGTCGAGCCAGGTGACTTACGGGTGCGCGCCAGCATTGAAGCCAGCCTTCAAGACGCTATTAAATCAGGAGCTATTAAAGCTACAAATACAGGGGCCAAGGCCTTAAAAGACACTAAAAATGACTTGCGAGACAACGCATCAGGTGCTTTTCTCACGTGGCGCGAGGACAAGCATTTCTTATGCAGTTTGCCGCAGTTCCGCAAATGGGCAGGTAAATCTACCAGTCTGAGGATGGAATACTTCTACCGCACCATGCGCAAGCAGTACAAGGTGCTGATGGAAGGTCAAGCGGGTGATGAACCCGTTGGTGGTCAGTGGAACTTTGATGCCGACAACCGGAAAAGCTTCGGCAAAGCCGGGCCGCAAGACGTGCCTAAAGCCATCAGTTACAAGCCAGATGCCATGACAAAAAGTGTCATCAAGCTGGTCAATACCCATTTTGCGGCGCATCCCGGCGAGCTTGAGGATTTCAACTGGCCCGTCACCCGTGAGCAGGCACTGATCGCCTTAAAAGACTTTGTTGACAACCGCCTGCCCCAGTTTGGTCCACACGAAGACGCGATGTGGACAAACCTTGACTTTGGCTGGCACTCGCTTTTGTCCAGTTCGCTAAACCTGAAGCTTTTGAACCCGCTGGAAGTGGTTTTGGCAGCAGAAGCTGCGTACAAAAAGCACGATCTCGACCTGGCCAGCGTTGAAGGTTTTATTCGTCAAATCCTGGGTTGGCGAGAGTTCATGCGCGGCGTTTATTTTTTAGACATGCCCGAGCTCAAAACCGCGAACTTCTACAACCACACCCAGGCGCTGCCAAATTGGTACTGGACCGGCGACACCCACATGAACTGCATGAAGCAGTGCATTGGCCAAACACTCAAAAACGGCTATTCGCACCACATTCAGCGGTTAATGGTGACAGGCATGTTTGGCGTGACGGCTGAAATCACACCTAGCCAAGTCTGCGACTGGTACCTGGCGGTTTATGTCGATGCGATCGAATGGGTTGAGTTGCCCAACACCGCCGGGATGGCGCTGTTCGCCAACGGCGGGCGCTTTACCAGCAAGCCCTACGTGGCCAGCGGCGCGTACGTCAAGCGTATGAGCAACTACTGCAGTGGCTGCAAATACGAGCCCGACACCCGAGTGGGCAGCAATGCCTGCCCCATGACGACGCTGTACTGGAACTTTTTAGACAAACACGAAGCCAGCTTTGCAGGTAACCCGCGCACGGCATTGATGGTGAAAAATTTGCAGCGCATGACGCCCGAGATGAGAACCGGCGTGCGCGCCCGGGCAGCCGAGATGCTGGCCAATCTGGATGCTTTGTAGCTTGTCGTCAGCCCTTATTCAGACAGAACATTTAAGCTATGTGGAAGCCCAGCACATCCAGTTACCAGCTTGCAATAGAATTCAAGGGTTAACCATAATCCGCAAGTTACCACGCAGTTACTGATCTGCTGTCACGACACTGAACGAACCCGAATAACACTGAGAGCCACGCATGTCCGAATCAACAGCTACCGCAAAAAAGCGGCCCGAGTTCCGCAACATCAACGCATTCACCGACCTACCCAGTTATCGCCTGCCGGTGGCCGGCATTGTGTCCATCTTGCACCGCATCAGCGGTTTCATCATGTTTGCCTTGATGCCGTTCATCATCTGGATGTTCGACAAGTCAGTTTCTTCTGAAATTTCGTTTGCTAAATTCAAGGGCGCCTTCAATATTGGCATGCTCGGCTTGCCCGGCATTATCTGGAAGCTGCTAGCACTGGCGTTGATTTGGGCCTACCTGCACCACTCTATTGCAGGCCTGCGCCACTTATGGTCTGACACGCACCACTCGGCAGTCACCAAAAAATTCGGCGAAACGTCGGCCATTACCACACTCGCGATCAGCGTGAGTTTGACACTGATCCTCGGCGCCAAGCTGTTCGGCATCTACTAAATTCAGGATTTAAACCATGGCAATTAATCACGGCACAAAACGCATCGTTGTCGGCGCACACTACGGACTGCGCGACTGGTTAGCCCAGCGCGTCACCGCTGCGCTGATGGCACTTTTCACTTTGTTGGTTTTAGGCCAGATCGTCTTGACCAAAGGGCCGATTGGTTACGACAAATGGGCCGGTATCTTCTCATCGCAGTGGATGAAACTGCTTACCTTCACCATCATCATCGCCATGCTTTACCACGTCTGGGTTGGCATGCGCGACATTTGGATGGACTACATCAAACCCGTCAGCATCCGCCTGAGTTTGCAGGTGTTCACGATCGTGTGGTTAACTGCCTGCGCGGGCTGGAGCCTTCAAGTTCTTTGGCGTCTGTAAAAGTTGTTTAGCTATTTTGCGTTGACATTCTTTTGAATCCTGAAAATTAAAATGACCATTCCCACCCCCTCGACCACCAAACTCCCCTCACGTAAATTTGATGTCGTCATCGTCGGCGCAGGCGGCTCAGGTATGCGCGCCTCTCTGCAGTTGGCGCGCGCTGGTTTGAATGTCGCCGTGTTGACTAAGGTTTTTCCAACCCGCTCGCACACCGTTGCTGCACAGGGCGGCATTGGTGCGTCGTTGGGAAACATGAACGAGGACAACTGGCATTACCACTTTTTCGACACCGTGAAAGGCTCAGACTATCTGGGCGATCAAGACGCAATTGAATTCATGTGCCGTGAAGCACCCAAAGTGGTTTATGACTTAGAGCACATGGGCATGCCATTTGACCGCAACCCGGACGGCACCATTTACCAGCGCCCGTTTGGCGGCCACACCGCCAACTATGGTGAAAAAGCCGTTGAGCGCGCCTGCGCCGCCGCCGACCGCACAGGCCACGCCATGCTGCACACGCTGTACCAGCAAAACGTGAAAGAAAAGACCAACTTCTTCGTTGAATGGCTGGCGATGGACTTGATCCGCGACGCCGCAGGCGACGTGGTGGGCGTGACCGCGCTAGAGATGGAAACCGGTGATGTGCATATTTTTGAAGCCAAAACCACCCTGCTGGCGACTGGTGGCGCAGGCCGTATTTTTGCAGCATCGACCAATGCGTTCATCAACACCGGTGACGGCTTGGGTATGGCCGCAAGAGCAGGTATTCCGCTAGAAGACATGGAATTTTGGCAGTTTCACCCCACGGGCGTCGCTGGTGCGGGTGTCTTGCTGACAGAGGGCTGCCGCGGTGAGGGCGCGATTTTGCGCAACCGCGACGGCGAGCGCTTCATGGAGCGTTACGCACCCGCTTACAAAGACCTGGCCCCACGCGATTACGTATCGCGCTGTATGGACCAAGAGATCAAAGAAGGCCGAGGCTGCGGGCCAAACAAGGACTACATCAACCTCGACATGACGCACCTGGGTGCTGAGACCATCATGAAGCGGCTGCCGTCAGTGTTTGAGATTGGCCATAATTTTGCCAACGTCGACATAACCAAAGAGCCGATTCCGGTCGTGCCCACCATTCACTACCAAATGGGCGGCATACCGACCAACATTTACGGGCAAGTCGTCACGCAAAACGCAGACAACAAGAGCGAAGTTGTCAATGGCTTGTATGCAGTAGGCGAATGCTCTTGCGTCAGCGTGCATGGTGCCAACCGCTTGGGTACCAACTCGCTGCTTGACTTGCTGGTATTTGGCCGCGCGGCTGGCAATCACATCGTTGAGCACAACAAAACGACCGTCCACAAGCCCTTGCCCGCAGGCGCAGCTGACGTCACGCTGGCCCGTATTGCGCGGCTAGATAACACCACAGACGGCGAATACGCTCAAGATGTTGCCAACGACATTCGTACGGCGATGCAAAAGCATGCGGGCGTTTTCCGTACCCAAGCCAGTATGGACGAAGGCGTAGTCGCGATTGCCAAACTGCGCGAACGAGTTAAAAACATTGGCTTGAAAGACAAATCAAAAATCTTCAACACCGCCCGCATTGAAGCGCTTGAGGTCGAAAACCTGATCGAGTCAGCTGAGGCAACCATCGTGTCAGCCGCCGCGCGCCATGAAAGCCGCGGCGCGCATTCTGTTGACGATTATGGCGACACGCCTGCCCACCCAAATGGCCGCAACGATACCGACTGGCACAAGCACACGCTGTGGCACAGCGCCAGCAACAGCCTGACTTACAAGCCCGTACAAATGATTCCGTTAACGGTTGATTCGTTGCCGCTGAAAGTACGTAGTTTTTAGGGTCCGCAATTTCTCATCCAATCATCAGGCAAACACCATGACCAAACGTACGTTTAATATTTACCGCTATGACCCTGATACGGACGCTAAGCCGTACATGCAAAAAATTGAGGTTGAACTCGACGGCAGCGAGCGCATGCTGCTTGATGCGCTGATGAAACTTAAAGCCCAAGACCCAAGCATCAGCTTCAGGCGTTCATGCCGTGAAGGCGTTTGCGGCTCTGACGCGATGAACATCAACGGCAAAAACGGCCTGGCCTGCCTGACCAACATGCGAACGCTGCCCGATGTGATCACCCTCAAGCCCTTGCCCGGGCTGCCTGTGGTGCGAGACCTGATTGTTGACATGACGCAGTTCTTTAAGCAGTACAACTCCATCAAACCATACTTGATCAACGACAACGTACCGCCTGAAAAAGAACGCCTGCAAAGCCCGGAAGAGCGTGATGAACTGAACGGTTTGTACGAGTGCATTCTTTGTGCATCATGTTCCACCAGTTGCCCCAGCTTTTGGTGGAACCCGGATAAGTTTGTGGGCCCGGCTGGTTTGCTGCAAGCCTACCGCTTTATTGCAGACAGCCGTGATGAGGGCACCGCCGAGCGCCTTGACAATCTGGAAGACCCGTACCGCTTGTTCCGCTGCCATACCATCATGAATTGCGTCGATGTGTGTCCCAAGGGATTGAACCCGACCAAAGCGATTGGCAAAATTAAAGAGATGATGGTTCTGCGCTCTGTTTGAAAAAAATATGTCGGACGAACTTTTAGGCGAGCGCGAATTGAGCAAACTGCGCTGGCGCTGCCGCAGGGGCTTGCTTGAAAACGATTTGCTGATTGAAAAGTTTTTTAATCGGCATGAAGCCACCCTCACCATAGCCCAAGCCAAAGGCATGAGCGATTTAATGGACTTATCTGACAACGATCTGTTGGACTTGTTGCTACAACGCAAAGAGCCTGGTGACTTGCATGAAGCTGACTCCAAGGCTAGCGCCTCTACTTTTGAAGCCTTGCAGGTTTTAAACTTGCTCCGACCGCAAGGCAAAGCCGCCAGCGTCCCTGTTTAGCCACCGTTTAATTTGATATGAAAGAAGCCCCATGAAGCTCGCTGACAACAAAGCCACCCTGTCCTTTAGTAACGGCAGCCCCAGCATTGAGATGCCCATCTACCAAGGCAATGTTGGCCCAGAGGTGGTGGACATCCGCAAGCTTTATGCGCAAACGGGCATGTTTACCTATGACCCGGGGTTTTTATCAACTGCAGCATGCCAGTCAGCCATAACTTACATTGATGGGGACAAAGGCGAGTTGCTGTATCGGGGTTACCCGATTGAGCAGCTGGCGACCAACTGCGACTACATGGAAACCTGCCACCTGTTGCTCTACGGTGAATTGCCTGACGTGGCTCAAAAAGCTGACTTTGTGCACCGCGTGACCAGCCACACGATGGTCAATGAGCAAATGCAGTTTTTCTTGCGGGGCTTTCGCCGTGACGCACACCCGATGGCCATCATGACCGGCTTGGTTGGCGCCCTCTCGGCTTTTTATCATGACAGCACCGACATCACTAACCCACAGCACCGTGATATTTCTGCGATCCGCCTGATCGCCAAGCTGCCCACGCTCGTCGCGATGGCCTACAAGTACACCATGGGTCAGCCGTACATGTACCCCAAAAACTCTTTAAGTTACGCGGGTAATTTTTTGCACATGATGTTTGCCACACCGTGTGAAGAGTACAAAGTCAACCCCGTGCTGGAACGCGCACTGGACCGCATTTTTATTTTGCATGCTGACCACGAGCAAAATGCATCGACGTCAACCGTGCGCCTTTGCGGCTCGTCGGGTACCAACCCTTTTGCAGCGATTGCAGCTGGCGTAGCCTGCTTGTGGGGCCCAGCGCATGGTGGCGCGAATGAAGCCGCACTCAACATGCTGGGCGACATTCAAAAAAATGGCGGCGTCGAGAAAATCGGTGAATTCATCAAACAAGTCAAAGACAAAAACTCTGGCGTTAAGCTGATGGGTTTTGGCCACCGCGTTTACAAAAACTACGACCCGCGTGCCAAACTGATGCAGGAAACCTGCAAAGAAGTGCTGCTGGAAATGGGTTTGCAAAACGACCCTCTCTTCAAGCTGGCCATGGCCCTGGAAAAGATTGCCCTGGAAGACGATTACTTCGTCAGCCGCAAGCTTTACCCCAACGTCGACTTTTATTCTGGCATCGTGCAGCGCGCCATCGGCATCCCGGTGCCGCTGTTCACCGCTATTTTTGCCTTGGCTCGCACGGTCGGCTGGATTGCCCAACTGAACGAAATGATCGGCGACCCAGAATACAAAATTGGCCGCCCGCGCCAGTTGTTTACCGGCTCGGTATCACGTGATGTGAAGCCAGTGGCACAACGCGGATCTGGTTTAGCTCAACAAAAAGCCCGCTGATCGCGACATCTGCGGGCTTTTTTTGCTAAAGGTTGCTATTACTTCTGG
>JANPIK010000045.1:0-2771 GCA_031424935.1 Polaromonas sp. | reverse complement strand
GATGACCCCGGTGTGTACGGTGGTGTGCGGCACGTCGTATATCGCATCAAACGGGCCGTCTTTGGCCAGTGCGCGGTGCATGCTTTTGAGGTGCGTCACAAACTCGCAGGCAATCTCCACCGCGTTTACGCCCAGCGGCGTCAGGGACGAATGGGCTTCATGCCCGCGCACCGATGTCATGTAGCCGTGTTTGCCTTTGTGCGCTATCACCACCTGCATGCCTGTGGGTTCGCCCACAATGCAGCCCGCTGGTTTGAAGCCGCGTGCCTGCATATCCGCAATCAGGCGGTGTACGCCAATGCAACCGACTTCTTCGTCATAACTGAAAGCCAAGTGCACCGGGTGTTTGAGCTTGCGTTTGAGCAACTCGGGCACCATCATCAAGGCGGTGGCACCGTAGCTTTTCATGTCAGTCACGCCGCGCCCGTACAGCTTGTCGCCGATGATTTGCGCCTCAAACGGGTCAGTCATCCAGGGCTGACCGTCAACCGGCACCACATCGGTGTGGCCTGACAGCACCAGCCCGCCTATTTTGCTTTCGCCGTCGTGCGCGGGCAGGGTGGCCCACAGGTTGGCTTTTTTGCCGGTGTCGTCATAGCTCAGGTGGCATTCAATGCCTTGAGCCTGGAGCAGTTCGCGGGTCCATTCAATGATGGGCAGATTGCTATCGCGCGACACGGACGCAAACGACACCCATTTCTTGATCAGGGGCAGGGCGGCCAGGCTAGGTTGAAGCGTGGTTTGTAACGTTGGAGCGTTCATATTGCGCCTTTTGGCTGTGGTTTTATAAAATCATACGTCAGCAGACACAATAGGGTTCAAATTCAAGAAAGTAACCATGACCAACGCTATCTACACCACGTCCATTCCTGTTTTCAAGCAAATGCTGGGTGGCCTGAAAGAGGTTCTGCGCAAAGCTGAAGCCCACACGACTGACAAAAAGATTGACCCCAACGCGCTGCTGCAAGCGCGGCTGTTCCCCGACATGTTCACTTTGCTGCGCCAAGTACAAGTGGCCAGCGACTTTGCCAAAAGCGTGTCTGCCCGTCTGGCCGGTGTTGACGTGCCCAAGTTAGATGACAACGAGCAAACCTTCGCCGACCTGCAAACCCGTATTGACACGGTGCTGGCCTTTATTGGCACTCTGGATGCCGCCAAGTTTGACGAAGCCGCCACCCGCGAGATCGTCACCCAGGCCGGTACACCCAAAGAAAAGCGTTTTACTGGCCAGTCATATTTGCTGAACTACGGTTTGCCGCATTTTTTCTTTCACACCACCACCGCCTATGCCATCTTGCGGCATAACGGGGTTGAGGTCGGGAAGAAGGACTATATTGGGAAGTATTGAGGTATAAAACAGGCTGCAGCCCAATAAATTCGGGCGCAAGAAGCTACTGAATCAGTAGCACTTATTGCTAAGCCATCAATGCGTCCAGCGGGCTTTGCGTTGCACCGCTACCCGCCTTGATGACATGCGTGTAAATCATCGTCGTGCTTACGTCGCTGTGGCCTAGCAGCTCTTGCACCGTGCGAATGTCGGTGCCTGATTGCAGTAAATGCGTGGCAAAGCTGTGGCGCAGGGTATGCACCGTTACATGCTTGGCAATCTCTGCCTGTCCAACCGCCTTTTTTAGCCGGCGGCCTAGCCGCTCTTCAAACAAGTGATGCCGCCGTTCTACGCCGGTGCGCGGGTCAATCGACAAGCCCGGCGACGGAAACACCCAGTGCCAGGCCCACGTCTGGCCCGCGCGAAGGTATTTGGTGTCGAGTGCATGCGGCAGGTACACGCCGCTGCGCTCCGAGGCGCGGTCTGCGGCCCAAAGTGCGCGCGACCGCGCCAGCTGTTCGCGAAGCGGCAGCGCCAGTACGCGCGGCAGCATCACCACGCGGTCTTTGTCGCCCTTACCGCTGCGCACCACAATCACCTGCCGTTCAAAATCGACATCTTTTACGCGCAGACTCAGCCCTTCGGCCAGACGCATACCTGTTCCATACAGCAGGCGAGCCAGCACGCCCTCGACACCATCGACCAGCGCCAAAACAGATTGAACTTCAGCCACGGTAAGCACCACGGGAATGCGCTTGCGCTCAGGCGGGCGGCCAATGGATTGCAGCCAAGGCAGGTCTTGATCCAGCACCTGCCGGTACAGGAAAAGCAGTGCGTTCAGTGCCTGCCTGTGGGTAGCGGGCGCTACCTGGCGCTCATTGGCCAGCATGGTCAGGAAAGCCTCAACCTCGGCTTTGCCCATCTCGCGAGGGTGGCGCATCTGGCCAGCTCTGCCATGCCAGCGGATGAAAAAACGCGCCCAGTACAGGTAAACCTTTTCGGTTTGAAGGCTATAGTGGAGATAGCGAACCCGTTCGCGAACCTGATCCAGCAGGCGAATCGACTGCAAAGCGGGCGCGGCGACTTTCTCATGTTTGTTATAACTGTACATATATACAGTATATTGAGGCAAGATGATGATTTCAAACAATTATTTAGGTGTTTTCACCCGGTGTTATCCGGCAGTAGTCCGCGTTAATCGGCAGTTTTGCCGGATATATCAAAGTTAACGCGCAGAATAGCGTCCGTGGTAATCTACAGCGCATGAACCAAATTTCTGTTGCCGATATTTTGGAACTGCCTATGCAGGAGCGCATTCAGCTCGTTGAAGTGATTTGGGAAAGCATCGCCGCCTTCCCTAACGCCATCGAAGTTTCACCTGAGCTAAAGACCGAGCTCGAAGCGCGTTTGGCCGACTTTGAGCGAAACCCAGAGGCCGGTTATT
>JANPIK010000044.1:0-28240 GCA_031424935.1 Polaromonas sp. | reverse complement strand
TTGTTTTTCAATCTCCATCCAGTCCGATGTGGCGTGGCGTGTGGCCTTGCGGGCCTTGACCGAACCTGCGATCTGGATCGCGCCCGAGAACAGCAACAACTTTTCAGTCAGCGTGGTCTTACCAGCATCGGGGTGAGAAATGATGGCAAAAGTGCGGCGACGCTTGGTCTCGGCAAGAAAGGTCATGGAGGCAGGGGCTGCAAGCAGCGGCAGGGGCAAAGGGCGTGATTTTAAGGGCCTTGCACGTTTAAAGAGATAGCTCCGTATAATTGAAGACTTCCGAGGAGCGTTGCAGCTCGAAACCCTGGCCTGGTTGAAATGAAATATGGGCGCAGGGTGCGAGTGAGGCTCGGAACACGTTGTCTATCAAAAGGGCAACGCAAGTCAACGGCGCTCACCCACTGGTCTGTGCGGTGAGTCCATTTCTTCGGTTCTCCCCGGATTCACGCGCAGCACAGTGGCCTCAATTCATTTTTGGAGCACACCATGAGCGTACTGAAACTTGTTTCGAAGTCCGAAGACTACAAAATTGCAGACATGAGTCTGGCCCCCTGGGGTCGTAAAGAGCTGACCATCGCCGAGACCGAAATGCCCGGCCTGATGGCCATCCGCGAAGAGTTCGCCAAGGCACAGCCACTGAAGGGCGCGCGTATCACCGGCTCGCTGCACATGACCATCCAGACGGGTGTGCTGGTCGAAACCCTGCAAGCCCTGGGCGCCGACGTGCGTTGGGCTTCGTGCAATATCTTCTCCACGCAGGACCATGCTGCAGCCGCTTTGGTGGCACGGGGAACGCCTGTGTTTGCGCACAAGGGCGAAACGCTGGAAGAGTACTGGGATTTCACCCACCGCATTTTTGAATTCGGTGGCAAGAAGGGCACCGCGGCAGAAGGCCCCAACATGATTCTGGACGATGGTGGTGACGCCACGTTGCTGATGCATCTCGGCGCCCGAGCCGAGAAAGACATCAAGGTGTTGGCCAACCCCGGCAGCGAAGAAGAAATCTGTTTGTTCAAAGCCATCAAGGCCAAGCTCAAGCTGGACCCCACCTGGTATAGCCGCCGCCTGAAGAACATCATCGGCGTGACCGAAGAAACCACCACCGGCGTGCTGCGCCTGAATGAAATGTCTGCCAAAGGCACGCTCGCCATCCGCGCGATCAACGTGAACGATTCGGTGACCAAGTCAAAGTTTGACAATTTGTATGGCTGCCGCGAATCCCTGGTGGACGCGGTTAAACGCGCCACTGACGTGATGATTGCCGGCAAGGTTGCTGTGGTGGCGGGTTACGGCGATGTGGGCAAGGGCTCGGCTCAGGCACTGCGCGCCCTGAGCGCCCAGGTGTGGGTAACCGAGATTGACCCCATCAACGCGCTGCAAGCCGCCATGGAAGGCTACAAAGTTGTGACGATGGAATACGCCGCTGACAAGTGCGATATTTTTGTGTCGGCCACCGGCAACAAAAATGTCATCACCTACGCCCACATGGCCGCGATGAAAGACCAGGCCATCGTCTGCAATATTGGCCATTTCGACAACGAAATCGATGTCGTGTCACTGGAGAAATGCACCTGGGAAGAGATCAAGCCGCAGGTTGACCACGTGATTTTCCCGGACGGCAAGCGTATCATTTTGCTGGCCAAAGGCCGTTTGGTGAACCTGGGCTGCGGCACTGGGCACCCAAGCTTTGTGATGTCGTCCAGCTTTGCCAACCAAGTGATTGCACAGATCGAGCTGTTCACCAAACAAGCTGACTACGAAGTCGGCAAAGTTTATGTATTGCCCAAGCATCTGGACGAAAAAGTGGCGCGATTGCACTTGAAAAAGGTTGGCGCGGTGTTGACCGAACTGAGCCAGGAACAGGCCGACTACATTGGTGTCGCTAAAGCTGGCCCATACAAGGCCAACGCCTACCGCTACTGACACCCTGACGCCTCTCCCAGCGGGAGAGGGGAAAGACTAACAACCACCATGCGCGCTGACCTTTTTTTAGTCGAACACGGCTTTGCCACCACCCGCTCCCAAGCCCAGCGCCTGATTGGTTCGGGTGTGCAGTGGCGCGTCGTGGTGGATGAGGCGGGTGTGGCAGCGCCCTGGAAGCGCGTGGCTAAAAACGGTGACGAGATTGGAGACAACGCTGAAGTCGAGGTGCTTGACAACACCGAGGCCAAGTACATTTCGCGCGGTGGTTTAAAACTTGAAGGCGCATTGAAGGCAACCGGGCTGGACGTGACGGGTTTGCGCTGTCTTGACATTGGTCAATCGACCGGCGGCTTTACCGATTGCCTGCTGCAGCATGGTGCTTCTCAGGTGGTGGGTGTCGATGTGGGTCATGGCCAATTGCATGCCAGCATGCGTGATGATTGCCGCGTGATTTGTTTGGAAGGTATCAATGCACGTTCATTAACTGCTACTGATTTAATAGCTGCGTGTCGAGATGCTGATTCGGCTCCGGGTGAATTCGATACAGAAGATGAGCTTGACGTCGATCCTGTCTTTGATTTTTTGACGGGTGATTTGTCGTTTATTTCGCTGACATTGGTGCTGCCCGCCGTTGTGCGCCTGCTCAAAGCTGACGGCCATCTGTTGATGCTTGTCAAGCCGCAGTTTGAGCTGCAACCCGGCCAGATTGGCAAGGGCGGCATTGTTCGCGATGCAGCACACTTTATGTTTGTTGAGCAGCGGCTGCGCGATTGTTGTGCAGGACTGGGGGTTGACGTTCTTGGTTGGATGGCGTCGAGCATAGAAGGCGGCGATGGAAACCGCGAATTTTTTATCCACGGCAAAAGGGGCAGCGGCCTTGGTCTGGACAACGAGCCTTTGCCAGCAGCCCCGCCCCGCAAGGCCGTTAAACGTACCCCCAGAGCTGAAACGCGCGCCTTGCACGCTGCGCATGAAGATTCTGAAGAAGCCCATGCAGGCCAGCACGGCCCTGCACGGCGCAAGAAAAAAGATTGACCTGTTTATATTGCTTCGCTCAACATGCCTCAAACCAAGCTTCCCATCAGTTTTGAATTCTTCCCGACCAAAACACCAGAGGGCGCTGCAAAACTGCGCATAACGCGCCAAACCCTCTATGCTTTAAATCCCGAGTTCTGCTCTGTCACGTTTGGCGCGGGCGGCTCAACCCAGGCAGGCACGTTTGCCGCTGTCGGTGAAATTTTGGCTGAGGGCGTCGCAGCTGCCTGCCACATCTCGTGCGTAGGCGCCACCCAGGCAACGGTTCGCCAGCAGCTGACCACTCTGCAAAGCATGGGTGTCAAACGCCTGGTCGCCCTGCGCGGCGACTTGCCCAGCGGCTACGGTGCGGGTGGTGAATTTCATTACGCGAGCGACTTGGTCGCGTTTATCCGCGCTGAGACGGGTGATACCTTTCACATTGAGATTGCTGCCTACCCAGAAGTGCATCCGCAGGCCAGGTCAGCCGACGACGACCTGAAAGCCTATGCGGCTAAGGTCAAAGCCGGTGCCAACTCTGCCATTACCCAGTATTTTTTCAACAGTGACGCGTATTTTCGTTTTGTCGATGACGCTTACAAGCTTGGCGTCGATGTTCCTGTCGTGCCCGGCATCATGCCGATCACCAGTTCAACACAACTGATGCGCTTTTCAGACGCCTGCGGTGCCGAAATTCCGCGTTGGATACGTTTGCGTCTGCTAGGCTTTGGTGACGATACAGCCTCCATCAAGAGCTTTGGCCTGGATGTCACGACCGACTTGTGTGACCAGTTGCGCAACGGTGGTGTGCCCGGCATTCATTTTTACGCCATGAACCAGGCCGGACCCACGGTTGAGATTTGCAAGCGACTGCAGCTGGTCTAAGGCTGGCTACTGCGCGGTGTGCGCTGTGTGCGCTATGCGCGCTGAACTGGCTGGCCGCTTGCAGCACGGCGCCACGATCTTCTTCAGTATCTGCATCTGCACCCGTTGCCAGCGTATCGGGACCGGCTGAAACCTCGGTCATGCCGGTCAATGCCGTTGATCCTGTTGAACCCGTCAGCCCCGTCAATTCTGCGGATGCCGTTGCACTTACCGAATCGCCACTCGGCGAACTCACCCGCGAATCGATCCGACCAGCTTTGCTGGCAGGAGAATCGGCACGCGAACTGCAACGCGGTGGCGCGTCCTGGTATGGCCTGGGTTTTCATGGCCGCCGCACTGCCAGTGGTGAGCGATACGACATGAATGCCATGACGGCAGCCCACCGAACCCTGCCATTTGGGACTTGGGTGCGGGTGCGCAGCCTGGTCAATGGGCGCGAGGTGGATGTCCGTATCACCGACCGCGGCCCGTTCATTCGCAGTCGGGTGATTGATGTCAGCCGGAGTGCGGCTGAGGCATTGGACATGTTGGGGCTAGGCTTTAAAGAGGTGGTGCTCCTGGTGCCTGAGTCAATTCCCGTGCTCGCAGATGCGCCTTTACCGTTGGTAAAAAGGCGCACCCCAGCTCGCGTGCCTGCCAAGGCCCGTTGACTTGCTATCAATTCATGATGTCTTTGCTCCCGTAACCGTCCCTTGTCATCCCCGACCTGGCAAGAAGATTCGAAACTTCCTATAATTTCAGTAATTCCTGAAAATTAGAGAAGTCACGATGAATCTAGCCCCTTTAACCCAACGTTTTGTTTTGCACTTTGGTGAAATGGGCAGCCGATGGGGCATCAACCGAACGGTGGGGCAAATTTACGCACTGCTGTATGTGTCCCCCAAAACGCTGAACGCAGATGACATTGGCGACGCGCTGGGCTTTTCGCGGTCTAACGTCAGCATGGGGCTAAAAGAGCTGCAATCCTGGAATCTGGTGCGCTTGCAGCACTTACCCGACGATCGACGCGAGTACTTTTCTGCCCCTGAAGACGTTTGGGCCATCTTTCGCACATTGGCTGAAGAGCGCCGCAAACGCGAAATTGACCCCACCCTGTCAATGCTGCGCGAAGCGCTGATGGAAGAGGGCGTCACCGGGGACGACGTTCACGCGCAGGCCCGCATGCGCCAGATGCATGAGCTGATTGAGCTGATGACCGGCTGGCTGGCTGACATGCAAAAAATGGACTCTGCCACTTTAGCCAGCTTGATGAAGATGGGCACCAAAGTGGCCAAGCTGCTGGAGGCCAAAGACAAAGTAGCGGTCAGCTTGGGCTTTAAGGCGCGCAGTGACTTGCCGCCAGCCGAAAAAATCATCAGTTCAACCGAATCTAACCCGAGTTAACACCGCCCTCACCATGGAAAACTTAGACGCCTTGCTGCTTGCCCGCATTCAGTTTGCGGCCAACATCACTTTTCACATCTTGTTTCCCACCATCAGCATTTCGCTCGGCTGGGTGCTGCTGTTTTTCAAGCTGCGATTTGTCAAGACTAGTCAGCAACACTGGATGGATGCTTACCAGTTTTGGGTCAAAATTTTCGCCTTGACCTTTGCGCTCGGCGTGGTCAGCGGCATCACCATGAGCTTTCAGTTCGGTACCAACTGGCCGGGTTATATGGAAAAGGCGGGCAATATCGCCGGTCCACTTTTGGCCTACGAGGTGATGACAGCCTTCTTCTTAGAGGCCACCATGCTGGGCGTGATGCTGTTTGGACGCGAGCGGGTCAGTGAGCGCATGCACACCACCGCTACTTTGTTGGTTGCAGGCGGCACCACGCTGTCTGCCTTCTGGATACTGGCCTTGAACTCGTGGATGCACACACCTGCAGGCTTTGAGATGATTGACGGCAAAGCGCATGTCACCAGCTGGCTTGAAGTGATTTTCAACCCGTCATTCCCGTACCGCTTCACCCACATGATGCTGGCGTCCGGGCTGACGGTCGCGTTTTTGCTTGCCGGTGTTTCTTGCTACCGCTGGTTGCGCAGTGACCGCATCGCTGAAGTTGTGGCTGGCATCAAGACGGGCGTTTATTTGGCCGCTTTTTTGATTCCATTACAAATTATTGCGGGCGATTTGCATGGTTTGAACACCATGAAGCACCAGCCCGCCAAACTTGCTGCCATGGAAGGCATTTGGGAAACGCAGAAAGGTGTGCCTGCGGTGTTGTTTGCGCTACCTGACGAAAAAACCCGCAGCAACAAATACGAGATTGCCATTCCCAAACTGGCTTCGCTGTATTTGACCCATGATCTGGATGGTGAGGTTAAGGGCCTGAACGACTTCAAGGGCAAGCACCCGCCGGTTGCGCCCGTGTTTTGGGCTTTTCGCATCATGGTGGGGGTGGGCATGTTGATGCTTTTGGTCAGTTGGGCCAGCGCGTTCCAACTCAAACCGTGGAAGCGAGACGAGAAACGTGAACTCACCGTCTGGCACGCCCGCATTTTGGTCGGCATGACGTTTGCCGGCTGGGTAGCACTGGTGGCGGGATGGTACGTGACTGAAATTGGCCGCCAGCCCTGGTTGGTCACCGGCGTGATGACCACGCTCGAAGCCGCCTCAAAAGTGCCTGCGCCCAAGATTGCTTTGAGCCTGGCCTTGTACCTGACGATGTATGCCGCACTGATCGTGGCTTACATTTCTGTGGTGTTTTACCTGGCACGTCACAAAAAGCACGCCGACAAGCCGTTTGGCGATGAGGCCAGCGACAAACTGGAAGATCAGCTCAATGTGGTGAATTACCCAGAAAAAGAAGGTGCAACCCATGCCTGATATCTACAGCATCGTGACACCAGATTTGACCCAGGCCGCAGGCTGGATGCCGATTGTTTTTTTGGTCGTCATGGGCCTGAGCATGCTGGCTTACGTGGTGCTGGACGGCTACGACCTCGGTGTAGGCGTGCTGATGAATAGCGCCAACGAAGACGACAAAGACACCATGATTGCCAGCATCGGCCCGTTTTGGGACGCCAACGAAACCTGGTTGGTACTGGGTGTAGGTATTTTGCTGACGGTGTTTCCTATGGCGCATGGCGCCATTCTTGGCGCGTTGTATTTGCCGGTCGCTTTCATGTTGATTGGCTTGACGCTGCGCGGCGTGTCGTTTGACTTTCGGGTCAAGGCGCGTGCTGCGCACAAACCGCTCTGGAATCGCCTGTTTTTCATCGGTTCGGTGCTGGCTAGCTGGAGTCAGGGTTACATGCTGGGTTCGTTAATCACCGGCTTTGACGCATCAATGTGGACCATGGCCTTTAACACCGTGATTGGTTTGGCGTTGGTAGCAGCTTACTGCCTGATAGGCGCAGGCTGGCTGATCATGAAAACGGTGGGTGACCTGCAATTGCAGGCCGTGCGCTGGGCGCAGCGCAGTTTGCTGTTTACCGTGCTGGGTGTTGCAGCCATATCGATTGCGACACCTTTGGTCAGCCCACTGATTTATGACAAGTGGTTTTCATTTCCCAACATTATTTTGCTGCTGCCCATTCCGGTTGCCACCGCAGTGTTGTTTGCCGTGATGCACCGCAGCCTGAGCCGCTTGCCGACTCGCCTTGCCCAAAGCAATGAGTACGGGGCTTGGGTGCCTTTTGGCGCAACAGTGGGTGTGTTTTTGCTGGCGTTCTACGGCTTGGCCTACAGCTTGTTCCCCTGGTTGGTCATTGAAAAAATCACCATCTGGCAAGCGGCCAGTTCGCCGGAAGCGCTGAAGGTGATTCTGATCGGTTCTGCCATCGTACTGCCCGTCATCGTGGCTTACACCGTGTTTGCTTACAGGGTGTTTTGGGGCAAAAGCGTGGCGTTGAAGTATTGAGTGCGGCTTAGCCGCCACTGTCCAACGTAAACCCTGCATTCCTGTCTTGCCCCAGCAGCGTCACCATCTGCGGCAACGCCTGTTGTAACTGCGCTTTGAGCGTGTGCGGCGGGTTAATGATGAACATGCCGCTGGCAGGCAAGCCGGGCCGGATGACCTCGCCGTCGTCGTCGGTTGTCAATTTGCTGGATTTGACGGTTAAAACGGCGTTCAGCCAGGGCCTGGAGGCTTTAACAGCCAGCGTTTTGAGTTTGCGCGGCAGGTCATGCGCTTCCGGTCTGGGTATCACCGGGTACCATACGACATAAGTGCCGGTTGCAAAGCGCTTGACGGCATCCGCCATGCAGGCGCTGACAAGGGCGTAATCGCTTTTCATTTCATAGCTGGGGTCGCAAAACACCATGGCGCGGCGTGATGGCGGTGGCAAAAAAATCTTAAGTGATTCAAAGCCATCTTCTCTGGCCACAGTGACCTGCCTGCCTGCGCCCAGTTGCTCAATGTTGCCTGCAAGCGACTTGAAGTCAGTCGGGTGCAGTTCAAAAAGTTTGAGTTTGTCACGGCCTTCTAAAAACTTTTGGGTGATAAAGGGAGAGCCCGGGTAAATCTTCAGCTGGCTCGCCTCGCCAGTTTCCAGAAACTTGGGATTCAAATCGCGCAAAATGTTGGCGTAATCTTGCAGCGCAGGGCAAAAGTCATCTGGCGTGATAGCTTTGGCCGTAGTCTTGGATGCTACTTTTTTGGTAGCTACTTGATGATCATTTTCAACGGCCACGGCCTGATTTGATGCCTGAAACAGCCTGAAAACACCGTCTTTTGCCTCGCCACTGGTCTCGGTGTAGTCGCCGTCCAGCCGGTACAGCCCCGCGCCAGCATGGGTGTCGATCACGCTCAACGCGGTATCTTTGCCGCATAAGTATTTGCAAAGCGCAATCAGCGTGGTGTGTTTGAGGACGTCGGCGTGGTTGCCAGCGTGAAAGGCGTGTCTGTAACTGAACATGGGGCACTTCTATAAATTCATTTTTCGGGCGAATTGCGTCGTTGGGCGGTGCTCGCAATCCTCACGTACCGAAGTACGTTCCGGTGTGCTGCGCTCCGTCCGCCTAGCACTTCATCCCGAAAATCTGAATTTCTAGAAGCGCCCGGATTCGCCTATTTTCCTCTCTAAACCTACACAAGCGGTGCAAATCTTGACGTAAGCACTTGATATTTCATATAATCGATAGCTTCGAAGCGCACATGTGGTTCCGCGTCGAAGTGCGCTTTTGGAGTGATTCATAGGCAAACCCGCTACCTAAGAGGTTCCCATCAGAGGAACGCCGACCGTAGAAAAGAACCCGCCAAACCCTTCTTTTAAAGAGAAAACTCATGAAAACCTTCAGCGCAAAACCCGCTGACGTAGTGCACGAGTGGTTTGTGATTGACGCGACCGACAAGGTCCTCGGACGAGTAGCCAGCGAAGTTGCTCTCCGTTTACGCGGCAAACACAAGGCCATTTATACGCCTCACGTCGACACCGGTGACTTTATCGTCATCATCAATGCAGCACAGTTAAAAGTTACCGGCGCCAAGTCGACTGACAAAATTTACTATCGCCATTCCGGTTACCCTGGCGGCATCAGTGCTACTAATTTCCGCGACATGCAGACCAAATTCCCGGGCCGCGCCCTGGAAAAAGCTGTCAAGGGCATGTTGCCAAAAGGCCCGTTAGGTTACGCCATGATCAAAAAGCTCAAGGTGTATGGCGGTGCAGAGCATCCGCACACTGCCCAGCAGCCTAAAGTTCTGGACATTCCAGGCATTTCCACCAACGCTCAAAAAGCACTTGAAGGAGCCGCCAAATGATCGGTGAATGGAACAATGGCACAGGCCGTCGCAAATCCAGCGTCGCCCGCGTATTCCTGAAAAAAGGTACCGGCAAGATCACAGTGAACGACAAAGACATTCAGGTGTTTTTTGGCCGTCAAACCTCGATCATGATTTGCCGTCAACCGCTGTTTTTAACCAACCACGTCGAAACGTTTGACATCATGGTCAACGTGCATGGTGGCGGCGAGTCGGGCCAGGCTGGCGCGGTGCGCCACGGTATCACCCGCGCTTTGATTGACTATGACGCAGCCTTGAAGCCAGCGCTCAGCCAAGCAGGGTTTGTGACCCGTGATGCACGTGAAGTCGAGCGTAAAAAGGTCGGTTTCCGCTCAGCACGCCGCCGCAAGCAGTTCAGCAAGCGTTAAACGAGAAGGCAACGGACGTTGCCTTGTCCGTCAAAAGCCGCCGGGTTTGCCCAGGCGGCTTTTTTATTGCAGGCACAATGCGATTTCTGGTTTTTAGTTCCTGGTTTCTGGTTGTCACTCTACAAACGACTCTTTTGAAATTCCGCCTTTTTCGCCGCCGCCTGACCATCAGCTCGCCCCGCATGGCGGTGCGCAGTGCCATGCCTTGGCCCATCCGCTGGGTTTTAGGCGCTGCCATGTTGGGTTTTTCAGCGGCGATTGGTTTGTGGGCTTTTGAATTTGGCAAGGGTATCGCTGGGTTGGATTCAGGCGCCAAAGACGAGCTGACTTTGTTGCGTGCCGAGGTTTTGCAATTGCGCCAAGACCGGGAAAAATCGCAAACCATTGCCAATACTTCTGGGATTTTGCTCACGGCTGAAAAAGCCGCGCAAGAAAAAATGAGGGCTCAGCTTCAACAGCTGGAAGCCGTTAACCTCCAATTGCGAGACGATCTTGGCTTTTTTGAAAAACTGCTGCCATCTGGCGGTGCGGACGGCGTGTCCATTCGGGGCTTGCAGGCCGAGTTGTTGTCCGCGTCGCAGTTGCGCTGGCAGGTTCTGGTGATTCAGCCCGTAAAAAATGCGCCAGACTTTAATGGCAGGCTGGACGTCACCATCAATGGCCTGCTGGCTGGCAAACCGTGGACAACGGCTTTGCCCGGCGGCGGGCAAGCGTTGCAGTTTAATCAATACCGAAGGATAGAAGGCGTGCTGGATTTGCCCCCACAAGCCGTGGTAAAAACAGTCACAGCAAAGGTTGTTGAGGGCACTGCTATTCGTTCGGTTCAAACCTTCAAACTTTAATTCACGCCTTAGCCGGCTGATCACAGGACATTTTTCTCATGTTTGGCAAAAAAAAACAGCCCCCCATCAAAAGTTTGATTGCCCAAGGCAGCTGCATTGAGGGCAATCTCAGATTTACGGATGGGTTGCGCATTGATGGCGAGGTCATCGGGGATATCAGGTCGGTTGAGGGCAGCGCCAGCATTTTGGTGATCAGCGAATCTGCGACAGTGACAGGTCATATTTATGCCGACCACGTCATCATCAATGGCCGCGTGGTGGGGCCGGTGCACGCGTCTGAATTGCTGGAGTTGCAGCCTAAAGCGAACATTGCAGGCGACGTGTCTTACAAAGCGCTTGAAATGCATCAGGGCGCCGTCATCTCCGGTCAATTGAGCCCAACGCTACAGGAAATAGACGAAAAGCCGATTTTGAAGCTTGCGGCCAACAATGCATAAGTGTCCGTCTTGCGGATGACACATTGCCAATGTGGTCAGGCCGCTTGCGGTAATATGGAAGATTGTTTTGAAGTCAGGAGTTACCCATGAGCGCAGTTGCTGAAAACATTGAATCCTTTAGCCCTACCCAAATGCCAGACCCGTTTGTCTTTACTGACAGCGCGGCCAGCAAAGTTGCGGAGTTGATTGCTGAAGAAGGTAACCCCGAGTTGAAACTGCGTGTTTTTGTGCAGGGCGGCGGATGTTCTGGTTTCTCTTACGGCTTTACGTTCGATGAAATCACCAACGATGACGACACTACCATGACGAAAAACGGCGTGTCTCTGCTGATTGATGCCATGAGCTACCAATACCTTGTCGGCGCAGAAATTGACTACAAAGATGACCTCGAAGGTGCGCAGTTCGTGATTAAAAATCCGAATGCGACGAGTACTTGCGGTTGTGGTTCGAGCTTTTCTGCTTAAGGTAAATTTAGCCGGCTTAAGCGGGGTAAAGGGCTCCCAATACACGCGATCCGGCAGCACCCGTCACGCTTGGCAGGTTGCCCGATAGCCGCTTGACGGTTTGCCTAGCCAGCCACGCGAACGCCGCAGCCTCGACTTGTAAAGGCGGCACACCGTGAGCACTCGTCGAGACAACTGACAAACCCGGCAGCCCCGCTTGCAAGCGCTGCATCAGATGGTCGTTAAAAGCGCCCCCACCGCACACCATCAGCTCTTTGCTATCGTTTAAATAGCTGTTAGCGCACGCGATACAAGCGCTGGCGGTGAATTCTGTCAATGTGTTTTGTACATCTTCAGGTCGCTGCTGGCTGAAAGGTGTTAATTTATTTGCCAGCCAGGTCAAGCTGAACAAATCCCGGCCTGTGCTTTTCGGTGGTGGCAGGGCCAGGTAAGGTTCGTCCATCAGGCTGCTCAGCAGCTCCGGAATCAGCTTGCCGCTCGCCGCCCATTGGCCCTTGTTGTCAAAACGCTGGCCGGTATGTTCAAAGGCCCACGCATCCATCAACGCATTGCCGGGGCCGCAGTCAAAGCCTAAAACTGGCCCTTTGCTGGGTAACACTGTCAGATTGGAAATGCCGCCGATATTAAGCACCAATGTGGCCTGATTCGGCGTGCCAAAAATGCTGCGATGAAAGGCAGGCACCAGCGGTGCGCCCTGGCCACCCGCCGCCACGTCTCGGGATCTAAAGTCTGCCACGACATCCATACCGGTGCGCTCGGCCAGTAGCGCAGGATTGTTGATTTGAGTGGTGTAGCCCAGCGCGGGCTGGTGGCGTACCGTCTGGCCATGAACGCCTATAGCTTGTATGTCGGTGGCGGCGAGCTGGGCTTGCGCTAACAGCGCTGCCACAACTACCGCGTAAGCTTCTGCCAGGCGATTTGCTGCCATTGCGGCGCGGTGCAGTTCGCTGTCAGACGGCGAATTCAGCGCCAGTAATTCGGCGCGAAAGTCTTTTGAAAAGGTTTGTGTCGCACTCGCCAGAACCCTAGGTTTAGCGCCTGAGAAGTCAACCACCACGCCATCGGCACCATCAAGCGACGTCCCCGACATGATGCCGATGTACACATCGCTCATGAGGATTACTCAGCCCTTGTTTGACCCATCGTGGCGGCGGCTTGCAGTTGGATGCTCACGGCACTTGCCAATTGCTTAAACATTGGCAGTGCAGACGATGGCACAGGCACAGTCTCGCTCTGGCGGGCAATGGTCATGGGGTCTTGATGTACGCCGTTGACACGAAACTCAAAATGCAAGTGTGGACCCGTCGCCCAGCCGGTCGCGCCCACCAGGCCAACGGTCTGCCCTTGGCCAATGCTTTGACCCACGCGTACATTGATCTGGCTCAGGTGTGCATAGACCGTTTCGTGGCCATTACGGTGCTTGATGAATACCACGTTGCCGTAGCCGCCTTGCACACCGGCAAATGTCACCACACCGTCGCCAACGGTGCGCGCGGGTGTGCCTGTGGGCGCAGCGAAATCAGTGCCCAAGTGGGCACGCCATTTTTGCAAAACCGGGTGAAAGCGCATCGAAAATCCGCTGCTGATGCGCGAGAACTCAAGCGGCGAGCCTAAATAAGCGCGGCGCAGGCTTTTACCGTCCAGTGAGTAGTAACCGCCCTTGTGAGCTGTGCCCATGGCGTCTTGCCCGGGCGGTTGAAACCACATGGCTTGGTGCGCCTTGCCACCGTTGACAAATTCTGCCGATAACACGCGGCCTGTGCGCAATTGTTCGCCATCAGCCTCAAGCGTTTCGTACACCACATTGAACCGGTCACCTTTGCGCAGCGCGCGGCGAAAATCAATCTCGCTGGCAAACATCTCGGCGATTTGAACCGCAACCGCATCCGGTATGCGCGCTTCGTCGGTTGCGGCAAACAGCGAGGTTTGAATCGCGCCGCTGGCTAAACGGGCGCTGGCAACGTAGGGAGCTGTCTCAATGCGCGATGTAAATCTGGTGCCGCTGCGTTCAACGATCAGTCGTTTAAACGTTGCCTCATCGTCGGTTGGCCAACGGGTGCTCAATTTGGTCAGGGCTTGCGCGTCGTCGGCCTCTGCTTGAATGGCTTTACCCGGGCGGCCTGCCAGTGCCAAGCGGGCGTTTGTGTCACTTCGCATGAATGCTGCGGCCGCAGGATCGTCGATGTTTAAGCGCTTAAGCAGCGTGTCAAAAGTGTCGTTACTGCGGGTGCTGTCGCTGCGAAACAATCTAAAGCGGTGGTCTGCCAGCGCATCAAGCTGGGACTGTAGAGGCAAGGGCTGCACCGTCTCTACAACCTGGCGCACCGGTATGTCGGCTACGTCAGGCGCCAACGGAACAACGCCAAACGCGGTAACACCGGTGCCCAATAACAGTGCAGCCAGGCAAGCTGCCACCCGCTTTGGGTGGCGTTGCAGGCTTTCGGAGACGGATGCGGGCAAGCGGGAGAGAATTTGAAAAGCGGGTGTCAGGTTCAAAACGAGGTTCCAGCAAAATTCTGTGTCGGCGCTAGCAATTGGCACTAGCAATTAACAATTAGCGGTTCACTGAGTGGGCCACGAGCGGGTCACTAGAATGGGCGGCTAAATCGGGCGAAGGGTCAGTATATAGGTAGGACGCCAGCCCGACAATACCCTGACCTGCGAAAAAACCCATATGAATCAAGCCTTACTTACAAACTACCCCGTCACCGAGCAGGTAAAAAATGCCTTGGCTGTCTCCCTGCGCGGGTGTGACGAGCTGATTCCGCAAGACGAGTGGGTTAAAAAACTCGCTAAATCTGAAGCCACAGGCGTGCCGCTGCGCATCAAGCTGGGGCTGGACCCGACCGCGCCAGACATCCATATCGGTCACACCGTGGTGCTGAACAAAATGCGCCAGTTGCAGGACCTGGGCCACACTGTTATTTTTTTAATTGGTGACTTCACCAGCCTCATTGGTGACCCGTCGGGCCGCAACACTACTCGCCCGCCGCTCACGCCTGAGCAGATCAAGGCCAATGCCGAAACTTATTACAAGCAGGCCAGCCTGGTGCTGGACCCCGCCAAAACCGAAATTCGTTACAACAGCGAATGGTCAGACCCGCTGGGCGCGCGCGGCATGATTCAGCTGGCAGCCAAATACAACGTGGCCCGCATGATGGAGCGCAATGACTTCTCGGACCGTTTTAAAGCTGGCATTCCCATCAGCGTGCACGAGTTTCTGTACCCGTTGATGCAGGGCTACGACTCGGTGGCGCTAAAAAGTGACCTGGAACTGGGCGGAACTGACCAAAAATTTAACTTGTTGGTCGGCAGACACTTACAAGCCGAATACGGTCAAGAGCCGCAATGTATTTTGACGATGCCGCTGCTCGAAGGCCTGGACGGCGTCGAAAAAATGTCGAAAAGCAAAAACAACTACATCGGCATTTCAGAAGATGCCAACACCATGTATGCCAAGGTGCTGAGCATATCTGACGTGCTGATGTGGAAGTGGTTTACGCTACTTTCGTTTAAATCTGAGGCCGAGATTGCCGTACTGAAATCAGAGATCGACGGTGGCCGCAACCCCAAAGACGCCAAGGTGATGCTGGCCAAAGAAATCACTACCCGTTTTCATTCAGCAGCTTTGGCAGATACCGCAGAACAAGACTTCATCAACCGCAGCAAAGGCGGCGTGCCAGACGAGATTGAGGAGCGCGCGATTTCTGGCGCACCGATGGGCATAGGCGCGGTGCTCAAGGCCGTTGGCCTGGCCTCATCAGGCGGTGACGCAACACGGCTGATTGACGGCGGCGGCGTGCGGGTCGATTCGAGTGTGGTCAGCGACAAGGCTCTGAGGCTAGGCGCTGGGACCTATGTGGTGCAGGTGGGTAAGCGCAAGTTTGTACGGGTGACGTTGACCTGATCTTGACAACAAAATTTGTACATAACCTGTACAATAATTCATATGATCACCAACATAGATATCGACGAAACCATTGTTGCCCAAGCCATGCAGCTGTCAGGCGCACGTACCAAGCGTGAGGTGGTCGACCGCGCCCTGCGTGAGCTGGTGGCCCGTGCCACACGGCCTTCGGTGCGCGAACTGTTTGGCATTGGCGGTGTGCAGGCCGACTATGACCCCAAAGCGCCTTGGGCCCGTGGCCCTGATGCGGGGCAAGGCCGTGTTCAGCACAGCATGCATGAGCCTGCTGCGGGTGACAACGTGACAGTTAAAAAGCCCCTACCTAAAGCCCGCGCATTGAAGGCCTGATGCTGCTCGTTGACTCGTCGGTATGGATCGACTGGCTGCGTGGTGCGGCTACTGACGCGGTGCGGTTTGTTCAGGCGCGAGAGCCGTTTGAAGAAATTGCCCTGACGCAGATGATCTACCTTGAAGTGCTGCAAGGTGTCAGCTCTGATCGTCAATACGCAGATTGCCAGCGTGTGCTGGGCGCGCAAACCATGCTGCAGCCGGTAGACGCGCTCGGAACTTTTGAGGCTTCAGCGAAGCTTTACCGCAAGGCCCGCAAGAATGGCCTGACCATTCGCAAATCATCCGATTGCCTGATTGCCGCTATTGCGCTGGAGCAAGGTGCGATGCTGGTACACAACGACCGCGATTTTCTGGCACTCGCTCAAGCCGAGCCATTGCTCGTCGTGTACCCGGCTTCACTTGCTTGATAAAACCTCTGCTCAGCGCGCGCCGGCCCGCTCAAGCATTTGCACCATCTCCGTGTAACCACGCGTTCTCGCCAGTTGCAGCGGCGTGGTGCCCTGCCGGTCAGTAAGCAGGTGGTTTGCACCCGCAGCCAGCAGCGCGCGCAAGCATTCTTGATGACGCGCACCGCCGTTGCCAAGCACGATGGATTCAATCAACGCCGTCCAGTGCAAGTTGTTGACATGGTCCAGCGGCGCGCCAGCTGCTATCAATTGCTTGACCACGCCGTCATGCCCCAGGTGCGCTGCGGCAATCAGCGCGGTGCCGTCGTAGCGGCTGGTGATCAGCTTCGCATTGGCACCCATCGACAGCAGCACACGCAGGGTTTCATCATCATCCGCCACTGACGCAATCGTGATGCCGTCATAGCGGTCCTTGTCCAGCAGATTGATGTCAGCGCCGGCCTTGACCAATACGCGGATGGCGTCCCGCTGCCGCGCGAAGGTGGCGACATGAAGCGGGGTGCGGCCATTGCCGTCTCTGGCATTTAACGCAGCCTTTGATGCCGCCAATTTTTCAATTTCGGCCACATCGCCTTTTTGGGCGGCAGCATGTAAACCCTGATATTGCGCAATCTCAACAGCGCTTGGGCCAGTCTGTGCGGCGGCAGGTAACGCCAGGGTTGCAGCTTCGGCAAAAATGAAGCAGGTGGTAGCCCATGCGAGGCTGTGCAGTCGCAAACGAGAGTTCGGTGAAATCATGGTGCGGTTTCCGGGTAAGGTGCGTTGGCATCTTTTTTTCTGATGATCTTTGCATAATGAAGTTCAGATTTTCTACTTCGTTCTTATTGGAGCTTCCTATGACTCGTTTACTTGTGTTTCGCCGCGCGTGTGCTGGCGTGCTGATGGCTACAAGCGTGGTCAGTGCAGCGTTTGCGGCAGAAATTGCCGTGCTCAGCGCTGGTGCCATTGAACCCGGTATCAAGGCGGCGGCCGCAGCATTTGAAAAGCAGACAAGCCACAGCGTCAAGATTACCTTCAACACGGCGCCGGAGCTGCGCAAACGGATGGAAGGCAACCCGGTATTTGACGTCGTGATTGCTCCGCCCGCCGTGATTGCAGACTTTGCCGCTGCCAGCCAACTTGGCACAGCGCGCGCCAACGTGGGCCGTGTCGGCATGGGCGTGGCGGTGCGCGATGGTGCGACCGTGCCAGATATCAGCAGCGCTGACGCCGTTAAAAAATCCGTCCTGGCTGCTGAATCACTGGTGTTTAACCGTGCATCGACCGGACTGTACCTCGAAGGGCTGCTCAAAAAGATGGACATTTACAGTCAGATTGAAAGCAAAACCACCCGTTACGCCGATGGCGCATCGGTACTTGAGCATGTCATCAAAGGCAAGGGGCGTGAAATCGGCTTTGGCGCCATGACGGAAATCCTGCTTTACACAGACAAGGGCTTGAAGCTGGTCGGGCCATTGCCCGCCGACATACAAAACTACACCTCTTACACGGCGGCTCCCTTGGCGTCTGGTCAGCAGAAAGCTCTGGCACAGGAGTTTGTGACGTTTCTCTCTGGGCCGGCGGGCAAACCGCTGTTTGTGGCTACAGGCATCACGGACTGAACAAGCATTTGCTATGTATTCAGGAGCTATTAGCCCTCGAATTTATTGGGCTAGAGGTCAATTTAATACAAAAACATCAATTTTGCTTAAAGATAAGGGTTTTGGACACCCAAACCCGCTAAAACAGCAATTTCACGTACTTCCATCGCATCAGCATCCGCCGCTGAGGTTTCATGGTCATAGCCCTGCGCGTGCAGCGTGCCGTGCACCAGCAAATGCGCGTAGTGCGCAGCCAGCGTTTTTTTGTTTTCTTTCGCCTCTTTGGCTACCACCGGCGCGCACAGCACCAAATCTGCCGTGACCAGCGGTGCGCGTGTGTAATCGAAGGTCAGCACATTGGTGGCATAGTCCTTCTGGCGGTAGTCACGGTTCAGCGCTTGGCCTTCTTCGCTGCCCACGATGCGCACCGTGATCTCGGCATCCATTTCAAGCGCATGGCGAATCCAGCGGCTAACGCTGTGGCGGGGTAGGGCGGCGCGGTGGCGGGGGGCATCCAAGATGTCACCAAATTGTAACGACAGTGACAGGTTTTTAAGTGCCATTTTTGCCCTTGGCCCTTGGTTTTACTGGGCGAGAAGCTACTGATTTAATAGCGTTTGACGTGCCTTCTGTTGTCGCTACTTGGCTTGGCTGCTTTTCCACGTCGTTGGGTGTTTTATCCACGCCGCCAGGCGTTCTATCGTACGCATCCACAATCCGCGCCACCAGCGGGTGCCGCACCACATCGCTGCTGGTCAGCCGGGTAATGGCAATGCCATTGACGCGCTTTAAAACCCGCTCCGCATCGACCAAGCCGCTTAGCTGGGTGCGCGGCAAATCAACCTGGCTCACGTCGCCTGTCACCACGGCTTTGCTGCCAAAGCCGATGCGGGTCAAAAACATTTTCATTTGCTCGGGCGTGGTGTTTTGCGCTTCGTCCAAAATCACAAACGCGTGGTTGAGCGTTCGGCCCCGCATGAAGGCGAGCGGTGCAATCTCGATTTGTTGGCGTTCAAAAGCTTTTTGCACCCTTTCATACCCCATCAGCTCATGCAGCGCGTCCCACAGCGGGCGCAGGTACGGGTCCACCTTCTGGCTCAAATCACCCGGCAAAAAGCCCAGCCGTTCGCCCGCCTCAACCGCAGGGCGGGTCAGCACAATGCGCTGCACCGCGCTGCGCTCCAGTGCATCGACTGCGCAGGCCACCGCCAAATAGGTTTTGCCGGTGCCGGCAGGGCCAATGCCAAAGGTGATGTCGTGCGTGGCGATGTTCTCCAGATACATGCCCTGATTGGCGGTGCGGGCGCGCAGGTCAGCACGCCGGGTGGTCAGGGTGGGGCTGCCATCTGCGGAAAGCTTCAATGCCGTGTCTCCTGCCATCATCAGCTGGACAGTTTCTTCGGCAATCGGCCGCTGCGCCGTTTCATACAGCGCCTGCAGCACTTCCAGTGCCTGGGTGGCGCGCGCTTTCGTACCGTCAATCTTGAACTGCTCAAAGCGGTGCGCAATTTTTACGTCCAGCCCCACTTCAATCGTGCGAATGTGCGCATCCATCGGACCGCACAGGTGGCCCATGCGGGTGTTGTTAGGCGGCGTGAAGGTGTGGCGGAGGATCAAAGTGGGGTTGTCCTGAAAAAGAGTGATTGCTGATTGTCGGCTGTTATTTCTCTCTTGGGGCGACTGATAACATCAAGCCATGATCGGAAGAATACAAGGCCAACTGGCTGAAAAGAACCCCCCAGAAATTCTGGTGGACTGCAATGGCGTGGGTTACGAGCTGCTGGTGCCCATGAGCACCTTTTACAACCTGCCTGTCCTGGGTGAAAAAGTCAGTTTGTTGACCCATTTTGTAGTGAGGGAAGACGCGCAAACCCTCTACGGTTTTGCAACGTCTAACGAGCGCGCAGCTTTCAGGCAGCTCATCAAAATATCCGGCGTCGGCCCGCGCACCGCGCTCAGCGTGCTCAGCGGCATGAGCGTCGAAGAACTCGCCCAAGCCGTCACCCTGCAAGAGCCGGGCCGCATCATCAAGGTGCCGGGCATCGGTAAAAAAACCGCCGAACGTTTGCTGCTGGAGCTCAAAGGCAAACTCGGTGCAGACATTGGCGTGAACGTGAGTATCAGCAACGATAGCCAGTCCGACATCTTGCAGGCGCTGGTGGCCTTGGGCTACAGCGACCGTGATGCAGCGCTGGCGCTGAAAGCGTTGCCCAAGGATATTGGGGTAAGCGACGGGATTAAGCTTGCGTTGAAGGCTTTGGCTAAATAAACAGTTCATGACGATTCAAACTGACGACTTCAACCTGGCTGACTTGCCGCCCTCCCGGCGTGTCATGTCTGCCGCTCCTGACTCCCCCAAAGAAGAGGCGATTGAACGCGCACTGCGCCCCAAGCTGTTTGATGAATACGTTGGGCAGACGAAAGTACGCGAGCAGCTTGAGATTTTTATTGGCGCTGCCAAAAAACGCAGCGAGGCGCTGGACCATGTGCTGCTGTTTGGCCCGCCGGGTTTGGGCAAAACCACGCTGTCCCACATCATTGCGCATGAGCTGGGTGTGAATATGCGGCAAACCAGTGGCCCGGTACTTGAAAAGCCCAAAGACCTGGCGGCGCTGCTGACGAATCTTGAGAAAAACGACGTACTGTTCATCGACGAAATTCACCGTCTGAGCCCGGTGGTTGAAGAGATCTTGTACCCGGCGCTGGAGGACTACCAGATCGACATCATGATTGGCGAAGGCCCGGCAGCGCGCAGTATCAAGCTGGACTTGCAGCCTTTCACGCTGGTGGGTGCCACCACGCGCGCGGGCATGCTGACAAACCCGCTGCGCGACCGCTTTGGCATTGTGGCGCGGCTGGAGTTTTACACCGCAGAAGAGCTTGCCCGTATTGTTAAACGCAGTGCGGGTTTGCTGAATGTGCCGACAGATGAAGCGGGCGGATTTGAGATTGCACGTAGGTCACGCGGCACACCGCGCATTGCCAATCGGCTGCTGCGCCGCGTGCGGGATTTTGCCGATGTCAAAGGCCAAGGCGAGATCAACTTAGAGATCGCCAACAAGGCGCTGGCCATGCTCGATGTTGATCCGCAGGGCTTTGACGTGATGGATCGCAAGCTGCTGGAATGTGTGATTCATCGGTTTGACGGCGGCCCGGTGGGGTTAGACAACATTGCCGCCAGCATCGGCGAAGAGCGCGACACGATTGAAGACGTGATTGAGCCGTATCTGATTCAGCAAGGCTACCTGCAGCGCACGCCGCGTGGGCGTATTGCCACGTTAGCGGCTTACCGGCATCTGGGAGTTGCGCCACCGGCAGGTGAGGTCAATGTGCTGTTTAGCTGAGCGCAAAAACACTGGGGTTCGACACTGACTCAGCGTGGCGCCGCAGCTGACGGTAGGTTTGCAAATCTGCCTCGTAGCACGGGCAGGCCGCCCGCGCCAATTCGGTTTTATCCAGCAGCCATAGATAGCCCCGGGTGTAGCTGATAACCCCAGCATGTTGAAGCCTGGTGGCTGCATGCGACACGGTCTCGCGCCGTGCCCCTACCATCAACGACAGGGATTCGTGGGTTAAAAAAAGTTCGCTCGAATGAGCCCGGTCGCTGGCCATCAGCAAGCTGCGCGCCAGCCGCTGCGGTACCGAGTGGTAGTGCAGGCAGGCGGCACGCTGTCCAGTTTGCCGCAACACGACATGGGTGTAGCCCAGCAATACCTGGCGCAGGTACCCGTCTTCTGCACGGCGCAGCCGCAAGGCGTTGCGGTGGATCCGCAGGGCACGGCCGGCGCCTTGCACAGTACTTGTCAAATCGGACACCAAATCCCCCAGCACCAGGGCGGTATTAAACATGCCTTCATTCCCGACCAGAGCCATTTCCAGATCGCTCTCGCCTTGGACTGTCAAATGCAGAGAGACAAAACTGTCGAGTGGAAAGTAGGCGTGCTGACCCGTGCAACCCGCAAGCATCAGTTTGGCATGTAAATTGAGTTCAATCAGCTCGCTGTGCTCCAGCAGTGCACTCCTGCTTTGCGGCGGTAATGCGGCGATCAGGCTATTTTTGAGAGAAATGTCTTTTTGCACTGGCACTCGCAATTCCAGTGAGCTTTCAGCCCTAATACAGTCAATTTGCATTTTTGGGGAATGAATCCATAAATGACGGTCTCGATCCGGGCACAAGCTTAAATACATTTCCATCGGCGTCATGACAGCGCCCACTGACGTTTGGAAAGGCTGTGTCTAACGCGCACTGGATAGTCTTGGCGCTGCTGGCAAATAAAAATGCCCGCCCCCAATTCCCGCCCGTACTGACCGCGTCTGTATTTAGCTTCGCCTGCTGACCCGCATCACTTAACTTATCGCCAAAAAATCCCCGATAAGCTAATCCGTCAATCTCCACTGAAATTGACTTGTCGCTGACAACATAACTGCCAGTAAAACTGCGGTTATCACCCACAAATAAAACCTTTTCAGGTTCTAGTGCGACAGCGGGAAGGCTAAAAATGTTGAAAATGCCGAATAACGCATATCCCAGCGCCAAAACGTGATGGCGCCATGCATGGGAAACACTCCTCGAATCCTGTAATTGTTGATGATTTCTTTTCATTTTTTCATAGTGGTTGTGTGCAAATGGCGGGTTTGTGAGGAAAAACCGCGTCTTGCTGTAGGCGGGGAGCTTATTCACGTGTTTCGCCCTATTTTTGTGACAAAAAGCGATGAAAAGTGAAATTGCGTCACGCAAATCAAACCAAAATTTACAAACTTGCCGACTTAAAGCGCTGCTTTCAGCAATTGTGTTGTTAAAAACACGCGAATTTGAGCTCGATGGTCGACAGAAAACAGTTCAACGCGGTGGACTTCGACGATGCGGTGCATGTTTCTGCCTTGCGCAAACATTCGCAAGCATCAACTGAGCATCAACTCATCAGGGTTTTGACAAACGATGGCGTAGGCGTTTTCCTACTCAAAAAGAAGCTTTTTTCTTATTGTCTTCACCGTTGCCAGCAGCTAGGTCGAGTAACTTTGAAAAATTCTCCGTACCGACCAGCGTGCTGGAATTAGTGAGGAATACACGCTGCTTTCATTGCTCCCAGTTGCCGCGCTAAGTGACTACATCAGCTGGTCACGACTTCTGGCTTATGTGGGGTAACCCACATACGAGAGCAGGCCCAGTGAGACGCGAGATAGTTCTTCTGCCAGAGTTGACGAGACAGTATTGAAATAGTTTGGTACTGCAATGTCCTTTGGTCAGCCCGCCATTGAGCGGGTTGTGATTAACTACCAAGGAAGATGGAAAATGTTAAGACGTCAATTTTTCAAGGGACCAGTGGCTACCGCTGCAGTTGGGGTAACCACCAGCCTTTTTTTTGGAATGGGTAACAGTTTGGCTCAAACCTGTGTACCAGCCCCCACCCCTACCCCTACCCCTACCCCTACCCCTACGCCTACGCCTACGCCTACGCCTACCAGTCCGGCAGTCGGTGGTGTGCTCAACGCAGTTGAGGCCATCAAGGCTTTGCGAATTCCAACTGGCCCCTACGCCGGGGCTTATGAAATCGCGCCCAATGGTTTGTCCAATTGGTATTTCACCAATTTGGGACTAATCGCGATTGTTCAGTATCTCGATACCGCAACGCTCGATACCTACATTCGTACTTATCTCGATCTGTACCTCAGCAAGCTGGAGCCTGACCTGTCGATCAAAGACATTCAGTTTCCATTTGGGCGGGCCAATACCAGCGCTTTTACATTGGTCATGTCTGATTCAGACGACTCCTATGCCGCCACCACGCTCACCTTGGCTGCACGCTACCTAAAACTCAGTCAGAACTGGGCCTGGTGGGACAAGAACAAATCCCGTCTCAAAGATATCGCCTACCGCAATATTGCTTTGGCTGTAAAACCCAATGGTCTGACCAGTGTGTTTCAGTCGCCGCGCAGTCAGACCAACAGCGCCGGTTATTTGATGGACAACTGCGAGGTTTACCGTGGCCTGCGTGACTTTTGTGCAATTTTGAGCGAACGCGGAGATGCCGCTGACGCCGCTTACTACGGCCAGTTTGCCAACGGAATCGCCAAATCGCTGGCAGCCTTGTTTAGTACGGCCGGCAATGCGTTTCGGTTTGCGGACCTGGCTTTGCAAACAGAAACCAGTTTTTACCCGGGCACCAGCTGCCAGGTGTTCCCACAGGTGTTTGGGGTGGCTGAGCTGGCAGGCAATTTCACGCCTGCCTGGAATTTTCTGGCTACCAATTCGCTGGGTTGGGAAACAGGCAAACTTGATCCGTATCCGTTCGCCGTGCTCGGTTTGGCAGCTGCAAAGCGGGGGCAAACGACGCTTGCAAAAACCCAAATGGCCTATATCGAGAAAATTTTTGTGAGTAACCGGTCACTCATCACCATCAATGAGCTGGGCTTTTACCAGCGTACCAAGAGCGTACTGGCCGGCGGTACCGATGTTTGAAAAGGTCAACCTTTTAAAGTCGCCTGGGTCTGTGCTTCCGTCTCCAAGCCGGATGAGGTCGCTCGCCAAACCGCCGCCACACACCAGTGGCCACAACAAAGCCAGTATTAACGCCAGAATTGTTTGGGTGGTGTGTGCAGTTGCGCTGAGTGGCGCAGCCGCAGGGCTCTGGCAGTCGCAGGAGCCCGTGCACGAACCGGTGGTGCTGAGTTCATCGCCCGGTGTCAAACCTCAGGATATGGGGGCACCTGCCATGACGCAATTTCCGGGATTGGCGGCGCCGACATTTTTGTCGCCAGTTGCAGGACGAGTTGCTACAGCTGCAGCACCTGCTGCGGCATCCGCACCCGCAGCGTTTGCCGCCGCGCCGCTTGCACAAGCCGCAGAAATCATCCGGGATCGCTCTGAGTCGGCTGCTGCAACAGCCAGCTCATCCAGCATACCGGTAAGCACTTGGCCTGTCGTTACTCGTGCCCCCAACGAGGTGATGCCGCGATCAGACATGCGCTACCAGGCCAACGCCTTGCCAGCGCGCTAGGAGCCTGGGCGTCAGAAGGAGCGTCGGCTGCAACTTGACCGCAGCGGTCTATTTTTCGCCCATTTCTTGCCAAATATCTCGATATTCGTCGGCGAAATCGTCAAAAACTTGTCCATCGCTGGGGCCAATTTTCGCTTCGACGCCTTCTGCCGCCCAGGCTCCTAGCCAATGGCGCAGTTTGGCGTGCAAACGGTAGGTGTGGCAAGCACAGCCCGTTGACGGCTAACGCCCATGTAGCCAAATAGCCAGACACCAAACCAGATTAAAAAAGCTGTGCAGCAAAGCGCAAAGTTGCCACTTGCCGGTTTTGACTTGAAGCAAACCCAAGCCTAAAGACGGTATGGCAACCCACCACGAAGCGGGCGTTGGGCTGGCTAACCAGTGGACCGTTGCAAACGCGAAGCTGGTTGCGCCTATTGCGGCAAGGTCGGCTTGCAGCGGTGATGCCAATTTGCCAGCAAGGTAGGCACTCAGGCAAGGTTGCAAGTAACCTCTAAATATTAACTCTTCAAGGATGGGCGCTGCAACCAACATGACCAGCAAGTATCCGGTGCCAGGTAGCGTTTTGGGCAGCACCAACCATCCCGTACCCAGCAGAGCCGCCATGCCAATCGGTGCAAACAAGCACAAACCCACAAGGTAAGCTGCGCTGGTTTGGTTTAACACCAGCACCAGTCCCGTAGAGCGCACTGCCGTCTCTGCCTGGTTGCTTTAAGTGCCGCTGGGGCTTAATGCCTGCGACGTCTTAAGATAAGAGCCGCCGCCGCGAACAAAAGCAACAAGCTGGCGTCTTTACCGTTGCCGGCGGTACAACCACCACTGGAGTCGTTGGATACAGCGTTGCTTGCAACGACGACAGCAGGGGCTGAGCCTGCTGCATCGCCAACAGTCACCACAGTCACCAAGCTACGGGTGAAGTCGCTTGCAATAGTTTCCTCAGCGACCAACGAGCCATTTTTTGTCAACCCATTTAAACTAAAACGGGCACGACCTGCGGTCGGTTGGCCTGCTTCAAGCTCGAGTTCGTAAATGCCCGCTGGCAGCAGACCAGCCAAGGCCACCGAGTACACACCGTCGTTGGGCTTGCTGTCACCGTTTGTTCCGTCGTCACGTAGCTCTATGGTTTGTAACAGTGTGCCGTTGGCATCGAGCACTCGGGCTTTGACCATTGCACCCACGACGGCCTGGTCGCTGCCAAGTGTGACTTTCACAATCGGTTTGGAACTTTCATCCGCCACGACAGAAGCACTGATTTTTACTTTACTTTCAGCCATGGCTTCTTGCAACAGTCCTCCCGCCATGGCCGCATTGGCCACGACGGAGGACTCCCATACCCCGCCTATGCCCACAAAACTGTTAGCCACATGAAACAGAGCGGTGTTGGATTCCAGATCTACCTCATAAGACACCCCGTTGCCAAAGTCCTGGTCTTCTTTGACGTTGGCGACTTGTAAAACGCGTCCGTTAGGCGCTTTTAAGGAAAGTCTAAGTTTGCTGGTGTCTTCAGTGTTTTCCCAGATCACGACAAAGTCCAGGCTTTCATCAATGCCGCTTGCTACTTTGCTTGACAACGTGAACTTCCCGCCAGCGGCCAATTTGTCAGATTCTGCGTAACCGAGCTCGGCCATGCCTTTGCCCACACCATCTTTGGCGCTGCCCATTGCCGCTTTGACCATTTCAGCCGGCTTGTTGGCCAGTGCCAATGAGCCGCCTGATGAGTTAGCCAGCGCGGCCAGGGTAACGCCTCGGTCGGCTTTGCCCATACTGCGGCCACTTGCTTCCTTGGTGTCTGCAGCCGCAAAAGTGCTGGCCACTGCGCGAACCGACACGCGCTCCGCTTTAACGCGGTCCGAAGTGGACTTGGTAACGCTGTTGTCGTCGCTGCTGTTGACAAGCGTCGCAACATTGACCACATCGCCAACCCCTAAAGCACTGGCTGCACGCGCCGACTTCACCTGGTCCAACACCACGGACAGCGCGGCATTAAAATCGCTGGTAGACGCGTCGCTGGTGATGGCCTCTATGTCCGCCAACACAGCGTCACGTATTGCTGCATTAACCAGAGCCGTTCTGGCTACTACCGGATTCGCGGTACGACCCGGGTAAGCCGCCACGGCGACATAACTTGTAGGACCTAACGGCAACGCACGTACGGCCTGTGCCGCTGCGTCCTTGGCCGCTGCAAGCTGCTTGCCCTCCAGTGCCCGACTCAGCAAGACATAGGTGAAGTTAGCCGGATTCGGAACGAACACAATGTTTAATCTAGCGTCCCAACCGTCGATTGGCCGCTTTAAATCACTTTGAGACTTGGGTACATTGGTTGCGAAGGCACTGAAAAATGTCCGGCCGTCCTGGCGCACAAATTCAGAGTCTTGTGCAGGATTGGTGGCCAGAGCATCCCAGACCGACAAGTTGTTGAATGCACGGCCTTGAGCGGTTTTGGTAGCGTTGTTGTACTGGTCACGTGTAGAAAATGACGGGAACTTGTATTGGTCATGCATTAACGTCGGCAATGCGGTGTCGCCTTTTTGCGGCGAACCCAAACTGTTGCCGTCGCCAGCAGAGCCTTCGTACTCGTCGTAAATGCCGTAGAGGTAATGGCCCTTTTCGTGGGCAACCACTTGCCCAAGGCCCAGGACTGTTTCAGGTGCGCCTCCTGCAGTGGCGTCCAGTACATAGTTATTGGAAGTTTGACCTTGCTTACCCCAGCCTGAAACATTGGCGTTTGACCGGCCCGCTTTTGCCGACAGCAAGCGAATATCAACGTTATTGCCAAACAAACCATTGCGATACACATAGACCGTGCCAATCCGGTGGCGCCCTTCTGTCATGGTGAAGTTGGTTTTTGCAAACGCCTGAATGACGTCGGTAATGTAAGCGCGGTTCAAGGTGTGTTCGGTGGCAGATTCGTTGCCCGGGCGAACGCCGGAAATGACACGCGCTGCCGTTGCGTCATAGTCCCAGTCCGTGTTCATGACGTAATCGATGGTCTGGAGTTCGGGACCATCAGTGGTGACCTGGGAGAGCGGGTGATTTGCACCGATAGCCAGCGTTGAAAATGACAGAGGCTGCAGCAGGACCGCGGCGGAGACAACGCCCAACGTGAGTCGTTTGGAAAACACACTAAATTGCATAAATCAGCCCAAAAGGTAAGTTAAATACTACGAAAGCTTACCTTAATTACGATTTAATTCATTTCTTGTGGGTCTGTTGATTGAATCGCCCCGTATTTTGAGGAGGCTCAAATCTCTGAGAGGATTGAGCCATGAAGAAGTCAAACAAGTTTTCACCCGAGGTTCGCGAACGCGCAGTGCGAATGGTGCAAGAGCACCGAGGCGATTACCCATCGCTGTGGG
>JANPIK010000043.1:0-5068 GCA_031424935.1 Polaromonas sp. | reverse complement strand
GACTGCTGGAGCCTATCGGTTACATTCCCCCTGCCGAAGCTGAAGAAAATTACTATCGGCAACTAGCCAGTCAGGCCGTCATGTCGGTCTGACTTAACCCAACGGGCCTCCACGAAACCCGGGGCGATTCAATTTGATTGCGGGTTATAGGTGCCCAATATTTCACTTCAGGTTGCGCTGGGACGTTGGCGTTTTCAATACCCATCGCCTGACTAGGTAGACTCAACAACGATAAGGAAGACGCTGAGAGGGCAATGCAAATTATTTGTCTCTTCACGATTCATCCCTTCACGTTAAAATTGCTTATATTGCAGAATAAATTCACGAAACCGATCCAGTATTTACCCTAAGGAGGGTCTGCAAAATCCAATGCGCTGAACTTTGATTGGGCGACACTACGTTTATGAAACAAATCAGCCTTGCCACCGTCGGCTTTGAACTGATCACTAAGAGAACACCCAAACGCGTGTTCCTCGACGAAATGAGCCTGGTGGTACCTTGAACCGAACTGGTCGGCTTGATTCAGCCGTTTGCATCCAGTGGCACAACGGCCAAAGCTGGACGCGCGCGACTTTCACCGCATTGAATCGCCAGTTAACTGGCGATTCAATGCAACCCAGCGAGATTGACAAAGGAATTAGTTAATTTTGAAAACCTTGGACTTCTAGAATTTAGATTGGTACGGAAATTGGGGCAGGTTAATCGGGCCGGCGTATTGCCAAAAAAACGTTAAATTGTTTATTAGTTAAAAAAAACGAGGGCACAATTGGTTTTTATGAATAGCTCCATTTCATAACATGTCATCCTCCACGAAGTACTCCATCGAAGCCCCTCAGGTTGGCAAAACGCAAAAAATCCATTTCGTCACCGCGGGCGCCGGTACGACGGGTGAGGCTTTTTTGATCAAGGCAGCAGAGGGCACGCGCTATCAATTGGCCGATATCGTGACACTGGTGTCGCCAAACAAGCCGCAAATCAAGCGCAAGGGTCAAAACTTGCAATTGTCGTTGCACGGTGGTGATGGTGGTGATGTACCGGATGTTGTGATTCAAGACTACTACAGCGTATCGGGCACATCGCTGCAAGGTATCTCGGCTGCAGGCGAGTGGGCCATTTACAACACTGGTAATTTAGCCGGCGTAGCGGATACAGGCTCCATCCAGACCAACAACCTATCAGGCAGTCAACTGGCCCAAGGCACAACCAACACCCTCGGCGGGAGCGCCAGCGGTCTTGTCAGTTTTTCACTTGATAGCCCTTTTGCGCTGAGCGCAATAGGTTTGGGCTGCTTGGCTATGGCGGCAGGAGTTTCTTGTGGAGGCAGTAGCGCGGGCAGTGGTGGTAGTGTTATCAGTAGTAGTAATGCTAATGACTCTGCCACAGGGTCGCTGGCTGGGCTGCAGAAATTTGCGCCGTTGCTGAAAGCAGCGCTGCTGGCTCGCCCACATTTTCCGACTGCAACGCCGCTCGGGTCACGGACGTGACTGCAGCCAATCTGGCCGCCATCAGTAGCGCGATAGATGCCAAAACAGCCAGTGCCGTTGCCACGTCAGCGCAGGTTCCAGCGGTCGTGGTCGCTCAGATCAAAATTCTGGCCGAGGCCAAAGGCAGCGCCATCGATGCTACTTTTGGTGTCAATCCAGTGGTCACCGATTACGCCGCGATGGGCGTGACAGTGGCCCGCGACACGAAAACCTTCGACTTGCTGAATGATGTGGCGGGCGGCTTGACGACCACCGCAGTCGACACGCTTGCTGAAATGGCGGCGCTGGCCACCATAGCCAACCTTGTCATGAAGTCGGTCGGCAGCGATGCCCGCATCAGCATTACTGCTGCGCAATTTTTAGCGCTTGGCATAACGGGTGTAACAGCTGCTAATTTAGCGGCTGTGTTGACTGCCATTACAGCTACCAACGATAACGGCAGCGAAATTGACACGGTAGCCAAGCTTCAACCGCTCACAGCAGAGCCGGTCAACCTTCAAGTCCTCAAAGACTTCACCGACGACCCTGCTACGACCAAAACCGCCAGCACCCCAATCTTGGTTAATTACACCAACATCGGTATAGGCACTGTGACCAGCTTGAGCGATGGCACGCGCATAGCCCTGACCGCCAGCAACACTGACCTGGCCGCCATCGATTCCGCCGCGGATGCCCTGACCGGCGACAGCACCCTGACCAAAGCCAAAGTGCAGTTGCTGGTGGACTCGTGTTACCGGATATTTAAAGAAGCCGATGGCAACACCACCAACGATACAGATGTCTACCCCAGCACCAGCGCAGATGACTTGCTGGCAGCTGACTACGCCAACGTAGACGCGACGGTGGGCATAACCTCCAAAACACTGGGTTTGCTCAATGATGTGGTGGGCGGACTCAGCGCGGCATTGGACACCGTAACAGAGATCAATGCCTTGGCCACCACGGCCGGAAACATTATGAAGCAGGCGCGCGGCGATACGGGTATCAGCATCAGCAACGCCGCGCTGGTCGCCTTGGGCTTGACGGGTGTCACGTTTGCCAATGCCTCCAGGGTTCTTGCTGCGATAGCCGCGAGCAACGACGATGGCAGTGAGGTTGATACGCTGGTCGAATTGCAGGCACTGGACAGCTTGCAATTCCTCAAAGACCACACCAACGACGCGGCAACGACCAAAACCTCGCCCACCCCGACCTCGGCTCAATACACCAGCCTAGGTATAGACAACGTCACCAGATTGACCGACAGCGCACGTATTGCACTGACTGGCAGCAACAACAATCTGGCCGCCATCAAAAGCGCCATTGACGCGCTAACGGGAGATGCCACCCTGACCAAAGCCAAAGTCCAGTTGCTGATTGACTCCTACTACCGCATACTGGCTCAAGCAGATGGCAATAGGACGGTCAACACCGATGTCTACTCGTCGACCGCAAACGACAACCCCCTGGCGCTTGACTGCACCAACATCGGTGCAACGGTAGGCAGCTTCACCAAAACGCTGGATTTAATCAACGATGCTGTCGGCAGTTTGAATGCCGCTGCTGTCGATACCGTGGCAGAAATCAATGCGCTGGCCCTCACAGCAGAAAGCATCATGAAGCAGGCACGCGGCGAGAGCGGCATCACCTTAACGGTTGCGCAGCTAACCAGCTTGGGCGTTACTGGCGTCAGTGCCAGTAAACTCGCGACGGTGTTGGCAGCCATCGCCGCCACCAACGACAACGGTACCGAGGCCGACACGATGGAAGAGCTTCAAGCGCTGGTCAGCCTGCAGGTGCTCAAGGACTACACCAACGACGTCGCCACAACCAAAACGGCGCTCACGCCAACCTTGACGCACTACAACGACCTTGGTCTAACCACCGCCACTAGAGTGACCGATGTTACCCGTATCCCCTTGAGCGGCAGCAACACAGTGATCATAGCCATCAACACTGCATTCGATAAATTCAACGGCGATGCCACCTTGACCACCGCCAAGCTACAGCTCATGGTGGACTCTTACTACCGGATTTTGAAAGAAGCCGATGGGCTGCGCGGCACCAACACCGACGTTTACCCGCTGACTCCGGCCGATAGCCCGCTTGCTGCTGGCTACACTAATATCGGCGCGACGGTCGCTACCACGCTCACGACCCAGGTCTTGCTCAATGACGTGATTGGCGGGCTAACCAGCGCCGCCGTCGATACGGTAGACGAAATCAACACGCTGGCCATCACAGCAGAAAACCTCATGAAGCAGGCAAACGGTTATACCGGCATCACCATCACCGACGCAGAATTTAGCAACTTGGGCTTGGTCGGCGTGACAAGCAGCAACCTTGCCGGCATTTTGACCAGCTTTGCAGCCACGTCAGATGATGGCACCGGTGCCGACAGCTATGCCGGGTTGCAGTCGCTGATCAGTTTGAGCCGAATTCAGGACTATGCCGTTAACAGCAGCAACGCCTTGCTGACCGTTTTCGACTATACCTTGATCATCAGCTTGACAGGCTTTAATGCTTCCTATTTTTCGGCTTACAACAGCGTGGTCAACATCACGTCCCTGGACAACGTCGCCACCGAATTGCAGCCCATCATCACCGCCTACAACCTGATCTTGGACGAAACCAACGGCGCCGCAGCCGATGCAACAGTGGACGACTCAAGTGCTGCCAATTACGCGACGATAGGCGTCACGGTATCTCCTGTGACCAACGGCGCCAACACCGTCTCGCAAGCCACGACCCTTGCACTGCTCAACGACGTGGTAGGCGGCTTGACGACCTCCGCAGTGGACAGCGTCAGCGAGTTGACCAACATCGAGACCATTATTGAAAGCCTGATGTGCATGCCTGAGAATGCCAAAACCATAAGTGTAACAAACAGCGGCCGTGCCAAACGGCGCACCGACGCAAACCCAACTGGCCAGTCTGGGCTTGTCCGGCGCTTCTTCGATGATCAATGCGCAAATTTCCAACTTCTGGAATTCAGTGATTTATTCAGCCAACGATGGCTCAGAGTTCAATACATTGGCCAAGCTTCAAACCCTGGTGATCACTGTATGAGCCAGCAGAATACCCTTAACCTGGCAGTAGCCGACGTGTACCCGGATTCGAGTTTAAAACACTGGGAAACCTCGACTTCGTCGTGGCTACGAAGTCACCAGAAGCTTCCCCGAATTCGTAGCCGCGACGATGTCGAGGAGTACCCGAGTCCGGCGGAGTCAAAACATGGACACTCCGGTATGTCGCAGCAAGCCGACAGCTTTATGCAGCGCTTTGCGCTCCTGGCGTTTTCAGTCAGCCTGGCCTTGGCAGCCCCTTGCGCTCACGCCCAGTACAAGCTAACGCGCATGCTCAGCTCCCCACCCGATGCGGCACAAAGCTCAAGCCAGGGCAGATCTGCTCCAGCGGTGTCAGCTGCCAGTGGCACAGCATTGACCCTGCGCAGCCTGCTGGCATCCGCATCAGCCAACAACCCCACGCTGGCTGCCGTGCGACTTGAATCGCGCGCCACCGCCCAGCAAATCACCTCCGCAGAGCGCCAACGCTGGCCCACCATTTCAGCAGTGGCTGAAACCAATACGGGTAGCCTGACTTCC
>JANPIK010000042.1:0-24200 GCA_031424935.1 Polaromonas sp. | reverse complement strand
GCTGGGTGTGACATACACATAGGCGCACTGGCCCATGGCACGCGATGGGATCAAACCATCTGAGTCGATCGGCAGCGCTTTGACATGGTCACTGCGCAGCAAAAAGTTGTTGCGCGCATCCGGGTAGCCGGGGTCTTCAATACCCACCACGGTCTTGCGGTCCAGCAACACATTGGCCAAAAGATAGCAGGCCATTTGTGCACCTGCGGTGACCAAAATCTCATCACGTCTGGCCATGATGCCGCGTGCAGGAAGCAGCCGGTGCTGTATCTGGTCAAGCAAAGCTTCTGAGTCGCGGTTGATATGGTCTTGCGCCCACTTTTTAACGGCCGGTACAAACAGCGCCTGGTGCGCGCAGGCGCGCCAGTCTCTCAAGGGCACGATGCTGGGATCAAACTGGCCATATACAAAGGGATAAGTGAAGTCTTGCCAGTTGGCAGGCTTGATGATGTTGCGCTGCTCGGCCACACTGGAAACCAGCCGGGCGTTCCACTGCATGCTGGAGGGCGCAGCCGCTTGGGGCGATGACTGCACAGCCTGCCCCAGCAAAATGTCGCCATTGACCACCAGCCCACTGCGGGGGGCGGCGATTAAAAAACCTTTGTCCACCAGCACCTGCAGCGCCAGCGACACCGTGTTGCGCGACAGACCCAATGCCATGGCCAGCGCACGGCTGGTAGGCACTTTGGCACCCGCAGGCACCAGGCCCATCAAGATGGAATGCACCATCATCTCTTTCACCCGGCCTTGCAATGTCGCGCTGCTGCCCGAGAACTGTGGAAACAGTTTGGCCCATATTCCGGTGATTTCTTGCTTTTGTCTCATGCTGTGTTCCTGTCAACATACCCCTTCTGCTGCACCGACTTGGCGTTCTGCACCAACAAAGGGTATTCCCGCAAGTTCTATGGTGACCAAATGGTGCGGTTTTAATGGCGCAATAAAAAACCCTCGGTGTTTTTATTTTGGCACCAAAACAAAATCAGTCTGGCCCTATTTTTGAAAACTGGATTTGCCTACCATTCGCTCAGGTCACGTGCGTGTTTGCAAGTGAGCCCCTTTCAAACCCAACAACGTCTGCAACTTCTTCTACTGGATGGACACCATGAAACACCTGCTTAAAACACTGCTCATCGGCTCGGCCTTCACGCTCACCGTGCTTTCACAAGCCGTGGCACAAACCAAAGTCGTGATTGGCCACTTTGGCGACCCAGCGCCCTACAAAGCGATCGTCGCCGATGGAACGCTTGAAAAAGCCACGGGCTGGACCATTGAGTGGCGTCAATTCGCTTCGGGCGCTGAGGTCAACGCGGCCATGGCCTCTGGCGGCATTGTGATCTCTGAGATTGGCTCTTCGCCCCTTTCAGCAGGCCTGAGTTCTGGCCTGGACTATCAGATGATTTCTGTGGGCAAGGTGATTGACAGTTCTGAGGCCTTGGTGACCCGCAACGGCGCTGGCATTGACAAGCCCGCCGATCTGAAAGGCAAGCGCATTGCGGTGCCGATCGGCTCTACTGCGCACTTCTCACTGATGGGCGCATTGAAGATGTACAACCTGACAGAAAAAGACGTGACAGTCGTCGGCATGTCGCCGGCTGAAATCGCCGCCGCCTGGGCTCAAAACGCGGTTGACGCAGCTTTTGTCTGGTATCCGGTTCAGGCCAAAATCCGTGAAAACGGCAAGGTCATGACGACAGCAGGTGCCATTGCCAAAACCGGCTTTCCCACTTTCAATGGCTGGGTCGCCACCAACAAATTTGCTGCAGCCAACCGTGATGGCTTGGTCAAATTCCTGAAAGCCATGAACGACATCAATGGCGACTACAGCAAAAACAAAGCCGCATGGAATGCAGACTCACCCAAAGTCAAGGCGGTCGCCACCAATGTCGGTATCACGCCAGCTGCTGTTGTGGCGGCATTGGACGGCGCCATCTACCCCGATGGTGATTTGAATATGTCGGCTAGCTGGATGGGTGGCGGTGCAGCCACCACCATCAAGTCGACCGCTGACTTCCTCAAGGGCGCTGGCCGCATCAGCGCAGCGGCAGACAGTTACACCAAGTTTGTCAATCCCGAGTTTGCCAAAGTGGCCGCTGGTAAATAAACCAGGCTTGCGCTCTCAAGGCTGACCCTGCATGTGCAGGCAGGGTCAGCACGCCGCATAAACCCCTTTGAGGCTCAGCAATGACAGCACTCGGTAATAAAAATCCGACGGCCAAAGCCGTGTCGGTGAAAAACGTATCGGTGTTTTATCCGGTTCCCGGTAAACCGTCCGTTCACGCGCTCAAAAAAATCAACCTCGAAATTCAGGAGAAAGAGTTTGTGGTGGCATTGGGCGCATCGGGCTGCGGCAAGTCAACCTTGCTGAACCTGATTGCCGGGTTTATGGCGCCCAGTGAGGGTGAAATTTCTTTGAACGGCCGTGTGGTCACTGGCCCAGGTGCAGACCGCTCGGTGGTGTTTCAAAAGCACGCCTTGCTGCCCTGGTTAAACGTACTGGACAACGTCGCCTTCGGTTTGAAAATTCAGGGCCATGACAAACCCAAGCGCGAAAAAATCGCCCGAGAATTTATCAAGCTGTTGGGCCTTGAGCAGTTTGAGCAATCGGCTACCTATGAGCTGTCGGGCGGCATGCAGCAGCGCGTCGGCATTGCCCGGGCGCTGACCAGTGACCCGGCGATTTTGTTGATGGACGAACCGCTGGGCGCTCTTGATGCGCTGACGCGTGAGCGTGCGCAAGAGCTGATTTTGAAAGTCTGGCGGGACACCGGCAAGATGGTGTTTTTTATCACCCACAGCGTTGAAGAGGCGTTGTTCATGGGCACCAAGCTGATTGTGATGTCGCCTCGCCCTGGCCGCATTTCACATGTCTTTGACTTGCCATTCAGTCGGCGCTATTTTGAGACGGGCAACGCCAGGGCGATCAAAGCGTCCGCTGAATTTATTGCCCTCAGAGAAGAGATTTTGCAGATCATCTTTGCGGACGAAGCAGGAGCCCATCATGAGTGATACCCAATTGCCAACTGGTTCAAATTCTGGCAACACCTTCTGGGCCAGTTTCATGAAAGCCAAGCCAGCCAAGCCCGGCGAAATATATGGCGTACCTGGTCAAGGCGACAGTTTGAAAATCAGCGCTGTCGTCATTGCTGGCTTGCTCCTTTTCTGGTGGTTTGTGACCTATGCCGGCTTCGTCAAGCCGCTTTTCCTGCCTTCCCCGATGGCCGTGATCGACGCTTTTGTGACCATGCTAAGAGACGGCTTTACAGGCGCAAGCTTTTGGGAGCACACCTGGGTCAGCACGTTGCGGGTTTTTGGCGCGTTCTTGCTGGCATGTGGCATCGGGATACCGCTGGGCATTGCGATGGGCATGAGCCCGGTCGCACGCGGCATTTTTGACCCGCCAATTGAGTTCTACCGCCCGATTCCGCCACTGGCTTACCTGCCGCTGATGATCATCTGGTTTGGTATTGATGAGTTGTCCAAGGTGCTGCTTATTTTTCTGTCGGTCCTCGCACCGATGGCTTTGGGGGCGCGTGCCGGCGTCAAGTCGGCGGCCATTGAGCAGATCCATGCGGCCTATTCGTTTGGTGCCACCCGCTGGCAAGTGATTCGCCTGGTGGTTTTGCCGTCAGCCATGCCAGAAATATTTACCGCCATGCGTGTGGGCATCGGTTTTGGCTGGACAACCCTGGTGGCCGCTGAAATGGTTGCCGCGACGTCGGGCTTGGGCTACACGGTGTTGTCAGCCTCCCGGTTTTTGCAAACACCGATTGTCATCATGGGGATTGTGGTGATTGCCATCATTGCTTATGCCTTTGACCACCTGGTGCGCTTTGTCGAACGCCGCGTAGTGCCCTGGAAAGGCCGAGGTTAAATGGACCGGGATTGTCCATTTGGCCGTTCGCCCTGAGCCTGTCGAAGGGCTTTTCGCATGGTTAAAGGCTTCGACAAGCTCAGCCCGAACGGGAAAAACTCGCATCACATTCTCAGATTAATCTTCTTGAAAGAAAGTATTCCATGACGATTGAGTATTTGAAAAAAGCCACCCCGCCACAAGCGGCGATTGACAGCGCAACATCTGAAACGGTTGAGCGCCTGTTGGCCGACATTCAAAAAAACGGCCGAGATGCGGTTGAAAAGTACGCACGGGACTTTGACGGCTGGCATGGCGCTATTGTTGTGAGTGAAGATGCCTTTGCCAAAGCCAGCAAAGCCTTGAGTCAAGGCACCAAGGACGACATCGCTTTTGCCCATGCCCGCGTCAAAGATTTTGCCCAGCGCCAGCGGGAGTCATTACACGAGTTTGAAGTCGAGCTGATTGACGGCCTGATTGCCGGGCAAAAGCTGATTCCTGTCAACACCGCAGGTTGCTACGTGCCTGGTGGCCGGTATGCGCACGCGGCCTCGGTCATCATGAGCGTGTGTACCGCCAAGGTAGCGGGCGTTCCCAACATTGTGGCCACCTCACCTGGTCACAAAGAGGCGGGTGTGAACCCAGCCATCCTGCACACCATGAAGCTGTGCGGCGCAGACATTGTGCTGGCACTTGGCGGCGTGCAGGGCATTGCCGCGATGGCGTTCGGTTTGTATTCCCCCAAACCGGCTGACGTGATAGTCGGCCCCGGCAACCGCTTTGTGGCCGAGGCCAAGCGCACGCTGTTTGGCCGCATCGGCATTGATGTGGTGGCCGGCCCCACCGAGTCCGCCATCATTGCCGACGAAACCGCTGACGTGAATCTGGTCGCTGCTGATTTGGCCGGCCAGGCTGAGCATGGCCCCGACTCACCGGTGTGGCTGTACACCACATCGCGCGAGCTGGGGATGAAGGTGATCGAACTCATGCCCTCAGTCATCGCCGCCCTGCCTGAGCTGGCACGCAACGCCGCCACCGCCGCCTGGCGTGACTATGGTGAGGTGGTGCTGGTGGGTAGCCGCGAAGAAATGGTCGAGGTCAGCGATCAGTACGCCCCCGAGCATTTGCAGGTGTTTGCCAAAGATCTCGACTGGTGGTTGGCTAATCTGACCAACTACGGGTCGCTCTTTTTGGGTGAAGAAACCACGGTGGCTTATGGCGACAAGTGCGCTGGCCCCAACCACATTTTGCCGACCCGAGGCGCTGCGCGTTACTCAGGCGGCCTGAGCGTCGGCAAGTTCATCAAGACGGTCACTTATCAGCGGTTGACACGCGGTGCCAGCCGTGAAGTCGGCCAGGTCGCAGCCAGAATCTCGCGCCTGGAAGGCATGGAAGGCCATGCCCGCACGGGCGACATTCGCCTGAAGAAATACTATCCGCAAGAAGCGTTTGAATTGGGTACGCTGGCTGGCCATCAACACTGATCGCACCATGTCTGTAACCTTGACAGCATCAACCCATACGCCAGACGGCCTGTGGTTTGGCAAAGACCTGAGTACACCCGAACCGATTTCTGAAGAAGCGATTGAGCGCGCTGTGGCCTTGATGCGCTCGGGCCGATTGCATCGCTACGGTGAGCAGGGCTCAGGCTACCCCGAGCCTTCACTGCTGGAGCAAGACTACGCTGCTTACGTGGGCAGCAAATACTGCGTAGCCGTCAGCTCGTGCGGCGCGGCGATGTTTATTGCGCTCAAGGCGCTGGGTGTCAAACCTGGCGACAAGGTGCTCACCAGCACCTTTACCCTGTCACCTGTGCCGGGTGCGATTGCCCATACGGGTGCAGAGGCAGTGTTGGTTGAAACCACTGCCGATTACATGACCGACATGGCCGACCTGGAGCGCAAAGCGGCGACCAGCGGTGCGAAAGTATTTTTGCTGTCACACATGCGCGGCCACATTGCTAACTTGCAAGCGATACGCAGCATTTGCGACAAGCATGGCATCGCCATCATTGAAGACTGCGCCCACACCATGGGCGCCAAGTGGGACGGGCAACACACCGGCACTTGGGGCAAAGTCGGCTGCTACAGCGCGCAAACCTACAAGCACATCAATTCAGGCGAAGGCGGCCTACTTGTCACCGGCGACGACGATGTCGCTGCGCAGGCTATTTTGATGTCAGGCTGCTACATGATGTACGACCAGCATATTTTGAAGCCGCCTGCGGAAGTGTTTGAGCGCTGGAAATACGTCACGCCCAACTTCAGCATGCGCATGTCCAATTTGGCAGCCGCTTTGTTGCGCCCACAAATTGGCGAATTGGCTGATCGCGGACGGCGCTGGAATCATATTTACAGCGCGCTGGAGCGCGAGCTGACCAACGCTGCACATGTGTCTGTTCCCCCGCGCGATGCGAAGGAAGAATTTATAGCCAGCTCGATTCAATTCACGCTTGATTTAACGCCGCCGCAGATTGAGAGATTTCTCAAAGAATGTAGTTTGCGCGGCTTGTACATCAAATGGTTTGGTACGCCCACGCCGGTTGCCTTCACCAGCAACTACTCGCATTGGCACTACCTGACGAGCAAGCCCGATGTTCCCAAATCAATGGACGTTTTAAATCAGCTGCTGGATTTGCGCACGCCGCTGTCACTTACGGATGACGACTGCGTGTTGATCGGCCGCATCGTAGCGGCGGCCAGCTTGATTGCCACCGCAAACTAACCCTCCTTCGTATTTTTCACCCAGCTCACAAAAGAAAGCACCTCATGAAACTCACCAACTTCCCTAGAGTTCACATCACCCACGGCCCGACCCCGCTGGAGTTCATGCCCCGCATGACCGAAGCTATGAAAGGCCCCAACCTGTACATCAAGCGTGACGACTGCACGGGCTTGGGCTCAGGCGGCAACAAAACCCGCAAGCTGGAGTTTTTAATGGCCGACGCCGTCAAACACGGTGCTGACACCATCATCACGCAGGGTGCCACCCAGTCCAACCACGCGCGCCAGACGGTTGCGATTGCCGCCAAGATGGGCATGAAGTGCGAGATTTTGCTGGAAGACCGCACTGGCTCAAAAGTTGAAAACTACAAGCAATCCGGCAATGTGTTTCTGGACCATTTGTACGGCGCTAATGTGCAGGAAGTTCCCGGCGGCACCGACATGAACGCCGTCATGGCCAAGCTGGCTGACGAGCTGCGTGACAAGGGTCAAAAGCCTTACATCATTCCCGGTGGCGGCTCCAACCCTATCGGTGCTTTGGGCTATGTGGTGTGTGCGCTTGAGATGGTCAACCAGTTCAACACGCAGGATTTGCGCATTGACTGCATCACCCACGCCACGGGCAGCGCGGGCACGCAGGCCGGGCTGGTAGTCGGTCTTGAAGGCACGCGCAGCCAGATTCCGGTGCTGGGCATTGGCGTGCGCGCGCCCAAAGAAGCGCAAGAAACCAATGTCTACAACTTGGCCGTCAAAACCGCTGAACTGCTGGGTGTGCCCGGCAGCGTCAGCCGCGAAAGCGTGATGGCCAACTGCGACTATGTGGGCGGCGGCTATGGCGTGCCCACCCCCGGCATGATCGAAGCCGTGACCATGATGGCACGCTTGGAGGGCATTTTGCTCGACCCGGTGTATTCAGGCAAAGGCATGGCCGGGCTGATTGACCTGTGCCGCAAAGGGCATTTTAAAAAGGGCGAGAACGTGGTGTTTTTGCATACTGGCGGCTCGGTTGCGTTGTATGGTTACATGGATGCTTTTAGCGGATTAAAGCCGCTGTAACGCAAGGTGGCTACTAGCCGTTCGCCCTGAGCCTGTCGAAGGGTTCTAGGATCATTGAGAGGCTTCGACAAGCTCAGCCCGAACGGATAAATACCCATGAACCCGACTTGATTGAACCCGTTTTTATGACAACAATTGCACCGCAAGCGGCAGTAGCGTTCACCAAAACGCTGATTCCTGGCTTGCTGGTCACGGCACTTGTCGCCATGGCTGCCGCTTTTTTGGGCAGCCATTACAAAGGCTCCATGTTGTTGTTTGCGTTGCTGCTCGGCTTGGCATTGCACTTCATCAGTGACGACAAACGCTGTGCTGCGGGCATACAGTTTGCGTCAAGTACGGTGCTGCGCCTCGGCGTGGCCCTACTCGGTCTGCGCCTGACGATAGACCATGTGGTAACGCTGGGCTGGCAAACCGCCGTGGCGCTGCTGGTCGCCATCAGCTTGACGATTGCCTTCGGCTTGCTGCTGGCTCGGCTGTTCAAGGTTGAAAGCAGCCTCGGCGTTCTGATCGGCGGCGCAACCGCCATCTGCGGCGCGTCGGCGGCCCTGGCGATTGCCAGCGTGCTACCCAAAAACGCCAACCTGGAGCGCGACACCACACTCACGGTGGTGGGTGTCACCACGCTGTCGACCATGGCGATGGTGGTGTACCCGCTGATTACCCAGTGGCTGGGTTTTGATGCGGTGATGGCAGGCCAATTTATCGGCGCGACGATTCACGATGTGGCGCAGGTGGTGGGTGCAGGCTACAGCCTGTCTCCGGAGGCAGGCTACGCGGCCACCATTACCAAGCTTATGCGGGTGGCGTTTTTAATGCAGGTGCTGGTGGTGATTTCACTGGTGGTGCGTACACGCTTGGCGGGCACAGGCAGCACCGTTAAAACACCGCTGCTGCCGTGGTTTACAGTCGCGTTTGTCGTGCTGATGCTGATCAACAGCACGGGCTGGGTACCTGCGCAGGTCCAGTCCGGCGCATCCAATGTGTCGCAGGCGTTCTTGGTATTAGCTATTGCGGGCGTGGGCCTGAAAACATCTTTGAAAGACGTTACGCAGCTTGGCTGGCGGCCGGTGGCGATGATTTTTTTGGTCACACTCGGGCTGGCATTTTTATCTGGCGCCTACTTAATGGCCGTTGCCTGATGCACTTTAAAGGACAAGAAACATGATTGGTGTTTTAGGCGGCATGGGGCCTTTGGCCACGGTGGATTTTTTCAGCAAGGTGCTGGCAGCTACCCCCTCCAAGGGTGATGCAGAGCATGTGCCGCTGATGATCCAGTCAGACCCTCGCATTCCCCCCCGGCCCCCAGCCATTTTGGCTGGTGGGCGCTCACCTCTGCCCGAGCTGCTGGCCGGCCGAGATCGTTTGATTGCAGCGGGCGCGACAGCGCTGGCCATGCCCTGCAACACCGCCCACTACTGGTACGCCGATCTGGTCAAAGGCTGCCGCGTACCGTTTATCAGCATCGTCACGGCAAGCATCGCTGAGGTCGGCCAGCTGGCCGCACCGGGTGCAAGCATTGGCATCATCGCCACCCGCGCCACGCTGGCCGCCAGGATTTTTGACCTCGCCCTGCAACGCGCTGGCTACTTCCCCCTGCTGCCAAGTGACGACCTGATGGACACGCTGGTATTGCCGGGCATCGATCTCGTCAAGGCTGGCCATGCCGCGCAAGGTGGTCAACTGATTGCGCAAGCCGTGCAGGCACTGTTACGCCAGGGTGCTGGCGCGGTTGTCCTGGCCTGTACTGAAACACCCTTGGCATTGGACGCTGTGCAGTCACCGCTGCGCAGCCAGTGTGTAGACAGCACGGCAGCGTTGGCGCGGGCTTGTGTAGCATGGTGGCAGGCTGAAACCGCCCATACCCGGCATAACAATGACTGACAACACCTCACACAGCCGGTTTTCTGCCTTTTGATCATCTTTTAGGGCTCTGGCCCAATGAATTCAGGCGCCAGTAGCTATAAAATATATAGCAATCTTAAATTCAATCTTGTGTCAGCGCGGCGGCGCAATGTCTTGCCCTTTGATGCGCGCCCACAGCCAGGGCAGCAACTTTGCGGCGTCCCCACGACTGCCAACGGCCTGGGAGGTAAGGGTTGTCCAGTCGGTCGCGCGCTCTCGCGCAAGGGCAAACTGGAACGCGTAGCCAGGCTCTTGCCCCATGCGCAGGTCGGCCAGCACAGCCTGGCCATTAATTTCGCGCAGGCTATAAAAGCCATGCGTGAACCACGCCATGCGCTGCGCGGCCCAGTTGTCTTTAAGCGCGTTGATCAGTTGGGGCTGATTCGGAAAATCATCAAAGTTGATTTGCTTGTCTGTGTCAAAAAATGAATAAAAGCCTTCTGCATAGCTGCGGTCACGCCTCACAACGATGCGCCAGGCGATGGTATTCAAAGGCGTGAGGGTGGCAAAAAACACAGCGGCTTCACCCAGCTGCGCGCGCACGATGCGCTCCACATGCGCTTGGGCGACCACACTCCATGCCAGATAAACGCAAGACAGGCCCAGTGCAGCCCGGCAAATCGCTTCATTGAAAGCGCAGCTATCGGCCCAAACAGCAAGGGCAGCGTGTAGTTGTTGCTTCGCCTTCGCCGTTAAAGCACTTTCTGCAGCTTCGCGACTGATCTCCTATGGATCTGAAAACGGAATTACTCATCGTCAGCGTCTTCAATGGCCTGTACCGCACCACTTTTGACAGCTTTTTTGAGCGCGGCATAGTCAGCTTCATTCTGATCAGCGTAGGCAAAGGCATGAGTGGCGATGGCTTCGTCAAAGGCGTGGCTCTTGCCGATGTACCCGGCTATCAGGGCCGGGTCGCCTGCCTTGGCTTGCGATCTTGCCAGCGCATAGCCGCAGGCCTGGGCGTAATCTGCCATGTCGGCGGCATCAAACAGCGTGACATCCAGCGTACCTTTCATGTCGCGCAGCTGGCGCACATAAAAATCAGCGCCCAGTGCCTGGCTAGAGGCCCAACCTAAAAACACGTCGCTGGTGGCCTGGCTTAGCCGCTGGCCGTCGACAATGCGCTGGCCGTTGTGGGCGTGCGCTTTCAAACCCAGCGGTGCCATCAGCACCGAGTCACGCGCCTGCTTGAATTGCAAAAACAGCGGGTGGTGGCCATCTGCTGCAAACAGCGCTACAAAGCAGCGCGTGCCCACCGAGCCAATGCCCGGCACCTTGACGGCCACATCCATCAGCTCATAACGGTCAAAGAGCACGCGCTTGTCCGCACTCAAGCTGCTGCGGTATTGCTCAAAAAAAGTCTGAATGCCCAGCTCAAATTTGCCAATCTCGCGGGCCGTGGCAGCGGCTTCGTGGTAGACCCAGGGCGGCGCGTCTTTGATGCGCATTTCCCGACCTGCAGGGCCGTCAACCCACTCAACGGCGTTGCCCACCAACTCGCGGCTGCCTTTGGACTTGGCCTTGTCAATGGCTGCTTTTTCTTGCTTGCTGGCTCCGCCCAGTTTCAAGAGCGTCTCGGACGTCATCTGGTGATACCAAACATCCAGCGTGTCCATCTCGGCAAAGTCCAGCATGCGGCGGTGGTAGGTGTCCAGCAGGGTTTGCACAATGCCTTGGATGGCAGATTTTTTCAAGCCCTGTTCACGGCTGGCAATCACAAAACTGGCGGCCAGACGCCGCACGTCCCAGTCAAAAGGGCCGGGTACGGTCTCGTCAAAATCATTCAGGCCAAACAGCAGCCGCCGCTCGGGGCTGGCAAACAAACCAAAGTTGGACAGGTGCGCATCGCCGCATAGCTGCACCGTAACCCCACAACGCGGCGTTTGCGCCAAATCGTGCGCCATCAGCATGGCCGCGCCCCGGTAAAACGCAAACGGGCTGGCCAGCATCCGGCCAAAGCGGGTCGGCAGCAGTTCAGCAATCCGGCCCACGTTACTGGCCGCCAGCAGCGCCAAGCCATCTCGCCCGCCGCTGTGGTGCTGGCCCAGCGCTGAGCGCGGGCAGTTTTGCCGTGCCAGGCGGCCCAGTTCAAAGCGTTGCGCCAGCGAGCCGCGGCCAATCAGATGGTCTGTGTTTCGTTTCATGATTCGATGATGCCACGGCGTATAAATAATGTCTGCAAAAGACCTTAAAACTTTGATGCGGTTTTGGTCATCATTCAGGCTTTTGGCCCAACCAATACGGGCGCAAACAGCTCCTAATATAATAGCAATTATTCAGCCACCACAAGTTGCACGCTGGCGTGCAACACCGCCAACGCCAACCCAGTGCGCACCGCATGGGCAAACGCGCGCGCTGACGGATTCAGCACACGGTCGCGGCGCTGCATCAGGAAGACTTCACGCTGCATGGCAGGCCTGAGCGGCACAAACTGCAGTCCGCTGGCCTGTGGGTGCGATGCGCCCAGGGCTGACACCACCGCCACGCCTACCCCCGCCTGAGCCAATGCCAGTTGCAGTGCCAGGCTGCTGACTTCCACGCCTTTGCCCATGTGCTGAAGCAGCGCGGAGCCGCGGCTTTGCAGCACTTGCATGATGCTGCTGTCCAAGGGTTCTTTCAGCAGTGGCAGTTGGATGAGGTCGCCGGTTTTGACCGCGCTGGCCAAATCAAACCGGGTGGGGTCGCCCAGCAAGCCCAATGGCGCAGTGAGCAACAGTTGGCAGGCCATGCCGCTGGTGTCGCCAAACAGGGAGCCAATGCCCACATCTGCCTCAGCCCGAATCACACGCGCCGAGATACCTGCGCTGTTGTCGTCGATCACCCTGAGGCGTACACCTGGGTGGCTGACGGCAAAGCTTCGCAAAATACCTGGCAGCACCGTGCAGCCAAATGCCGTGCCCACAGCCAGCGTGACCGCCCCCGACAGCCCGGTGGCTTGTTCGCGCAGGTCGCTGGCGGCTTGTTGCAAGTCATGCAGCAAGCGCTGCGCGACGGGCAAAAACTGGTTGCCTTCATGGGTTAATGCCAGTTGCCGCGTGGTGCGCAGCAGCAGCTTGACGCCGAGCTGAGACTCCAGCTCTTGCAGCGCGCGGCTCAGGGCAGGCTGGCTGATGTGCAGCGCTTGGCTGGCGCGCGACACATTCATCAGCGCGGCGGTGGTGACAAACATTTGCAGTTGGCGCTGGCTTAGATTCATAGCTTTTGATTATGAATCAAGCTAATCAATGCATTGGACGAAAGACTGTTGGTTGCCTAAAGTGGCGGTTTAACACACCACCAGGAGCACCATCCATGTTGATTTTTAAACGCCAGATTGTTCATGTGACGGCTGCGATTTGCGCCTTAACGCTGCTGGCCGCTTGTGCCCAAATGCCACAGTCTGCACCGCAGACACCAACGCCTGTTGGTGAGGTCAAAGGCACTGCTGTGCAGCACACCACTGCGTCAAGTGCAGGCGTCATGCAACGCGCTGCCGTAGTGCTGCCCGCCAGCGTGACGGGCGGTGCGCCCTATGTGGGCACGCTGGCCAATGCGCCCAAAGATGCGCCCAAAGACGCCAAGGCCAAAGTGCCGGTGGTGGTGTTTTTGCACGGCTCGTCGGGCTTGGAGCTCAAAGCGATTGGCGAATGGCAACTGTATCTGGCCAGCCTGGGCGTGGCCAGCATCGCGCCAGACTCGTTTGCGCTGCCTGACCGAATCACCTACAAGTCCCCCGTCGGCAAAGACATGTACGAAAAAATCCACGCCCTGCGCGCGTCTGAAATCCCGCTAGCGCTAGCGGCCTTGCGGGCTGCGCCGTGGGCTGACACGTCGCGCCTGGTATTGGCCGGAACCAGTGAAGGCGGGCCAGCCGTGGCGCGTTATGTGGGCAGTGAATTTGCAGGCCGAATGTTGTATTCTTGGAGCTGCGAGAACAACTATTTTGTGCAAGAGCACCGCACCGCTGTCGTTGCCCAGCCGGTACTCAATGTGATGAGCTCGACCGATGTGTTTTTTTCGCCCAGTAACGCCTGGCTGGGCAACAACGCGGCCAAGGGCTACTGTGGTGATGCGCTGAAAGACAACAAACAGGCAACGATTGTGCTCATACCCGGCGCGCCACACACCTTGCTGAACTTGCCAGCGGCGCGCAACGCCACGGCGGGGTTTGTGCGGGATGTGCTCAAGCCTTGAGGATTGAAACGGGCGGCAGGCCAATCAATACGGGCGCAAACAGCTCTCAATTGAGTAGCATTGTATGGCCGCTTATCCCGCCCCGTGGCATTTCTTGTACTTCTTGCCGCTGCCGCAGTGGCACGAGTCGTTGCGCCCTGGCGTGGCAACAGCGCGCACGGTTTCAACCCGCGGGCCGATGGTTTTCCACAACTCGCGCAGATCGTAGACGGCCCAGATAGCTTCGCCAAACGCGTTGAGCCGGGCAATGCTGGTGCTGTGTGCGCCGTCTTCGCTCAGGGGTGAAACTTCAGGTGCCTCCAGGTCGTCTTCGGTCATCGCCACGATGGCCTCCAGAGCCCCGTTGAGCCATTTGGCGGCGTCTTTGTCGCGCGGGGCGGCCCACTCTTCGGGCCAATACTCGACCGCAAACATAAAGCCCAGTGCCCAGACTTGCGCAAATGCGGGCAACACTTCGCCTTTGAATCTGACTTGTTCCTCGGGCGGCATCTCAAACACCGCGCCCCGAATGTCCATGACTTCGGGGTGGTAGCAGCGGTCGTCTTCGAGCGAGTCAACTTCAGCGTCAAGTGCGGTGGCGACTTCTTGCCGACGCAGATGCCAGAGGGTTAAAAATCGCTCACGCTGCAAGGGGTCCAGAAATGAGCCGCTCTGGGCGTCAGGCAATTCGTCTGGCATGGGGGTGCCCAGCAATGCAGAGAGTATTTCGTCCTCTTGCATCGGCCTGCGCATGCAAATCACGGCGGCCATGAAGCCTTCACAAAACTCCCACTGCGGCGTTTCGTCATAACGGGTGCGCAGCTCGTCCAGGATGGCATCAAGTTCGTCGAAGGCTTCGACTTCAAGGGGGGCTGTATTCGTCATGGGGGCTTTACAAAATTCAATAAGCGCCATCAGACGCTCTTATGATGCAAAGTGTATCTGCCGCTCATTTCTAAGCCACAGGAAACGATCTCATGCGCGCCAAAATCAACGCTCTCGATGCCCAACTCCCGGTACGCTACAGCTTCATGGCGCTGTGCGCCTTTGGCGTTTTGTTGGCGCTGTTCAGTCTGGTTGTTTTTGGTGTCGGCTGGCTGGCACTGCTGGTGTGCGCAGTGCTGACGGGTGTGGGCGTGCATGATTTAAGGCAAACCCGCCATGCGATTTTGCGCAACTACCCGGTCATTGGCCACTTGCGGTTTTTATTCGAATACATCAGGCCAGAGATTCGCCAATACTTTATTGAAAGCGATTCTGAGGCCGCACCGTTTTCACGGGCGCAACGCTCGCTGGTCTACCAGCGTGCCAAGGGCGAACCCGACAACCAGCCTTTTGGCACGCATCTGGACGTGGGCAAACAGGGTTATGAATGGGTCAACCACTCGATGTCGCCTACCAAGCTGGTTAACCATGACTTTCGCATCTGGATTGGCGGCACGCCGGACGCGCCTTCTGTGTCAGCGCAGCCTTGCACTCAGCCCTACCGGGCCAGCGTTTTCAATATTTCAGCGCTGAGCTTTGGCTCGCTGTCGGCCAATGCGATTTTGGCTTTAAACAAGGGCGCGCAAATGGGCGGCTTTGCGCATGACACGGGTGAGGGTTCCATATCTACCCACCACCGCGTGCATGGCGGTGATTTGATTTGGGAGATTGGTTCGGGTTACTTTGGCTGCCGTCATGATGACGGCACCTTCAATGCCGAGCGCTTTGCCGCCAATGCCAATGACCCGCAAGTCAAGCTGATTGAAATCAAACTCAGTCAGGGTGCCAAGCCGGGCCACGGCGGTATATTGCCGGGGCCCAAAGTCACCGCTGAGATTGCCCAGGCGCGGGGTGTTCCGCAAGGCAAAGACTGCATATCGCCCAGCAGCCACAGCGCTTTCACCACACCGACCGAGATGATGCACTTTATTGCCCAGCTGCGTCAGCTCTCGGGCGGTAAACCGGTGGGTTTCAAGCTCTGCATCGGCCACCCGTGGGAGTGGTTTGCGATGGTCAAAGCCATGCTTCAGACCAATATCACGCCCGACTTTATTGTGGTCGATGGGGCTGAAGGCGGCACCGGCGCAGCGCCGGTTGAGTTCAGCGACCACGTCGGCGCGCCCCTGCAAGAGGGCTTGCAGTTGGTGCACAACACGCTGATTGGCGTGAATCTGCGCAGCCGTATATCCATCGGTGCAGCGGGCAAAGTCGTCAGCGCGTTTGACCTGGTGCGGCTGATGGCATTGGGCGCTGACTGGTGCAACGCGGGCCGAGGCTTCATGATGGCGCTGGGCTGCATACAGGCGCAAACCTGCCACACCGGCACGTGCCCAACGGGCGTGACCACGCAAGACCCGCAGCGCCAGCAAGCGCTGGTGGTGCCTGACAAGGCCGAGCGGGTGCGCAGTTTTCATCGCTCAACGTTGCACGCGCTGCAAGAGCTGGTGCAAGCCGCCGGGCTGCAGCACCCGAGTGAGTTAAGCGCCCACCACATCGTGCGCCGAGTGTCAGACACCGAAGTGCGTTTGCTCAGCAACCTCATCATGCGCATGCCGCCCGGCGCGCTGCTGGACGATGTGGACAATCAGCACAAGGTGTTTAAAGACTATTGGCCGATGGCTGATGCCCACAGCTTTAGGGCCACCAACAAGACGCTTCAGGCCGCGTGATTGGCAGACTTGGCGGGTGACGCGTGGCGTTTGTTGTTGCACAGCGCATGGCTGATGGCCAGGTTGGCCTGGTGGCTGTTGCCACCCTCGCTTAAGGGCTGAATGTGCTCCAGCGTGGCATCAAGCGGCTCAACATGCAAGCCGCACACCCAGCACGGCACCTGGCCGTGGAGTTGGCGGGCGATGGTGTTGTAGATTTTTAGGCGGGTGTGGGCTAGTTTGCTCATGCTGATCGCTGTCCGTTATCTGTAGTGCGACGAGCGGTCTGCCCATATGTCCCGCTTCGTGTCCCCCGGGCTTTGCCCTCCTCCTTGACCTACGCGGGACACACGGGCAGACCGCTCTTTGGGTTTAGATCAAGATGCGGCTGCTCGCCCTAACCTGTCCCGCACCCCGTCCCACTCTGCGGCTTCGGGCACCGGCTCTATCCATATCAGTTTCACGCCTTGCGCGTCAAAATCGCGCAGCACGGCAAACAGTTGTTCTGCTGTGGCCAAGGCATCGTCCGGCATGCGGCGGTACAGCACCTGGGTGGACTTGATACGCACGATACTCCGGGCGTAAACGGCGATGTGCTTGGCATCGGCACCCAGCAAATCGAGCGCGGTTTGAATCGCTTTGGCGTCCATCAGGCGCACCTTGGCGTTGGGGGCGTAGTGTTGTTCAAGTGTGCCGGGCGCGCGTGGGGCTTCGTCGGGTTGATCGTCTGCACTTAAAACAGTTTCGCCGCACGCTGCGCTGAGCTGCGCACGCGTCAGCACGCCGGGTCGCAGCAGCACCGGCTGGGCTCTAGTGCAATCGACGATGCTGGACTCAATGCCAACGCTGCACGGCCCGCCGTCGAGCACCATGACTGCATCGCCAAATTCTTGCCGTACGTGCGGGGCGGCGGTGGGGCTGACGCGGCCAAATTTGTTGGCGCTTGGGCCGGCTACACCTGTGCCGCATTCTTTCAAAAATTCAAGCGCCAACGGGTGCGCGGGGCAGCGCAAGCCGATGGAATTTTGCCGGCCCGCAGCGGCGGTAGCCACGCCGGGTTTGCGCGGCAGTATCACAGTCAATGGGCCGGGCCAAAAGGCCTTTATCAAGCGGTCGGCAAATGGCGGCAGGCTGCTGGCGTAGTCAAGCACTTGCGCTTGACTAGCAATATGAACAATCAATGGGTGATCTGCTGGCCTGCCTTTGGCGGCGAAGATTTTGGCAACGGCCACGTCGTTCGATGCATCAGCACCCAAGCCGTACACCGTCTCGGTCGGGAAGGCGACCAGCTCGCCTGCGCGGATGCGCGCGGCAGCCTGCACAACTGTTGGCTTGGTCACTTCAGTCGTCCAGCCCAGGCAAACCCAATATTTCCACGGCCTGCCGCGCCACAGCTTTTACGCCCCCCACATCAGCCCCGGTAATGTTCAGGTGCCCCATCTTGCGGCCGGGCCGTGCGTCCAGCTTGCCGTACAGGTGCAAATGCGTACCGGGTAGCGCCAGCACCGCCTGCCAGCTCGGTGCGCGCGGCTGGCCGTTTGAGTCAAACCACACATCACCCAGCAAATTGAGCATGATGGCCGGGCTGTGTTGGCGCGGCATCAGCAATGGCAAGCCCGTCATGGCGCGCACCTGCAAGTCAAACTGCGACACATCGCAAGCGTCCATCGTGTAGTGGCCACTGTTGTGTGGGCGTGGCGCCATTTCGTTAACGATCAGCCCGCCGTGCGCTGTGCCGTCATCAACCATAAAAAATTCAACACACAGCACGCCCACATAGTTGATGTGCTGCGCTATTGATTCCGTAGCTGCCTGCGCACGTAATGCCAGGGCCAAGGGCATATTTGACGGGTAAGCGTGGGTGACCGCCAAGATACCGTCGACATGTACATTGCGCTGCGGCGCAAAGCTCACCACGCTGCCGTCCCAGCCGCGTGCCACGATAACTGAGCATTCGGCTTTGAGCCGCATGAGCTTTTCAAGCACGCACGGCACGCTGCGTAAGTCGGCCCATGCTGCCGCCAGTTCTGCGTGGGTTTTGACGCGTATCTGGCCTTTGCCGTCGTAGCCCATGCGGGCGGTTTTTAAAATGCCTGGCAGCAAATCATCAGGCACGGCGCGCAATTGCTCAGGTGTTTCAATCACCGCGTAGGGCGCAACATTCACGCCCGACATGTGTGCGCAGGCCGTGAAATGGGCTTTTTCTTCGATCCGGTTTTGCGCAATCGCCACACAGGCGGCGCTGGGAGCCACCGGGCGTGACAGCGCCAACTGAGCCAGAGCCGCAGCAGGCACATTCTCAAACTCGGTGGTGATGGCGTCGCTTAGCGCGGCCAGCTGCGCCAGGCCCGGCCCGTCGCTGTAGTCGGTATAAATATGATCGTGGCTGACCATGCCTGCCGGGCTCAGGGCGTCCGGGTCAAGTACCACGGTGTTGTAACCCAGGCGCTGCGCAGCGTGAACAAACATGCGGCCCAACTGGCCACCGCCCATCACGCCAAGCGTGGCTGGGCGACCCTCTGCCGAGATCGTGCCAGGAAAGACAGGTTTCATGCCGAAAGTCATGCTGAAGGCGGCAGTGTCATCGCCCGGGCGGCGGCGGTTTGCCCGGCTCTGAAGGCGCACAATTTATCGTGGAGGCTTTTGTCATGCAGCGCCAGCATGCTGACAGCAAACAGCGCCGCGTTGGCTGCGCCTGCATTGCCAATCGCAAAGGTGGCCACGGGCACGCCCTTGGGCATTTGCACAATGCTGTGCAGCGAATCAACGCCCGCCAAATGCTTGCTGGCCACCGGTACTCCTAATATGGGCACAGTTGTCTTGGCGGCCAGCATACCCGGCAAATGCGCTGCACCACCCGCCCCGGCAATGATGGCTTGCAGGCCATTGGCCTGGGCTTGTTCGGCATAGGCAAACAAATCATCGGGCATGCGGTGGGCCGAGATCACGCGGGCCTCAAACGCCACGCCAAACTGCTGCAGTATTTGCACCGCATGCTGCATCGTGTCCCAGTCGCTGATTGATCCCATGACCACGCCAATAATTGCGCCATGTTGAGGCTGGTTTGAAGGGGGTGCAGTGGTCATGATGGCCTTTATCGAAGGCCGTATTTTACGGGCGGCGTGCTAACCTTCCGGCTGTTGTCATTTTTAGAGTATTACCGCCATGATGGATGTCACCGTAGACAATTTTGAAGAGGAAGTGATTGCCGCTTCCATGACCACCCCCGTGTTGATCGACTTTTGGGCACCTTGGTGTGGCCCCTGCAAGTCGCTCGGCCCGATTCTGGAGAAGGTTGAAGTGGCTTACGAAGGCCGCTTCAAGCTCGTCAAAATCGATTCTGACCAGGAGCAGCAGCTGGGCGCAGCCTTTGGTATTCGCAGCATTCCTACCTGTATCTTGATGGTTGGCGGTAAACCGGTGGACGGTTTTCAGGGCGCGCTGCCTGAAGGCAAGGTCAAGGAGTTTTTGGACAAACACCTACCGCCTGCTGAAGAGCTCCCGCCCGCCGAAGAGCTGGCGCCAGAAGAAGTCAGCCCCGAGGCGGCGCTTGCCAAGCTCAAAGCAGCAGTCGCCAACGACCCGACCAATGAATCGGCCAGATTCGAGCTGGTCAAGGCACTGCTGCTGGGGGGCGACCTGGACGAAGCCAAGGTTGCCTTTGCGCCCGTCATTGCACAGACTGCCGCAGTACGCAGGTTTGACTCGCTCAAACGCATGATAGATGCTATCGATTATGTAGCTACTATCGTAGAAAATCCGGGGGCCAAGGCCGAATTTGACACAAAAATTGCCGCTAACAGGCGTGATTTTGACGCCCGATTTGACAAGGCCCGCTGGCACATGACGCACCACGAGTGGACAGCAGCGCTCGACGAGTTGCTGGACATTTTGATGCGCGACAAAACCTGGGAGGCCGACAAAGCCCGTAAAACCTACATCGCCATCCTCGACATCATCGAGCCGCCTAAACCCAAGGTGGCCGACGGGCAAATTCCGCCCGATGACCCAGTGGTGGCAACCTACCGCAGGCGGCTGAGCAGCGTCATTTTGAGCTAGCGCCTTTTTAACCATCCACCCAACGGGAGTTGACCATGGGACTGACTTATCTGATTGCCGGCCTGGTGCTGTTTTTGGGCGTGCATTCCACCCGCGTGTTTGCCAATGACTGGCGCGGCCGCACATTGGCCCGTGTGGGTGAAAAGCCGTTTAAAGGCATCTATGCGCTGCTGTCGATTGCAGGCTTTGCGCTGCTGGTGTGGGGCTACGGCCAGGCGCGCCAGCAAGGCGTAATGCTGTGGATGCCGCCCACCGCCATGCGCCACATTGCAGCGCTGTTGATGCTGGTGTCATTTATATTGCTGGCGGCAAGCTATGTGCCCGGCAACCAGATCAAAGCCAAGCTGCACCACCCGATGGTGCTGGGCACCAAGGTGTGGGCGCTGGCGCATCTGCTGGCCAACGGCTCGTTGGCCGACACCGTGCTGTTCGGCAGCTTTTTGCTGTGGTCAGTGGTGTTGTTTGCCGCATCGCGCAGGCGCGACCGCCGCGAGCATGTCGTTTACCCCGCTGGGACTGCCAGCATGACTGCAGTGACGGTGTTTGCTGGCATTGCGTTCTGGGCAGTATTTGCCTTTTGGCTACACCGCGTGCTGATAGGGGTGTCGCCGTTTGCAGTCATGGGCTCGCGGGGCTGAAATTTGTTGGGGATTGCCAGATGCTATCTATATCGGAGCATCTTGAGCAATATTTTATTAGGCCGCAACCCATTTTTACCATTCGAAAAATTCCAGCGGAGTCTTTCCTCCTAACTTCAACGCCGCTGTAGCGCAGGTGCGAGTGGCAAAGGGGCAGACCTGACCTCTGCTTCCCGCTTTCTTCACTTTGTGCAAGCCACCAGACCTGACAGTTGGGGTCGCTCGGGGTTCTACCGCGAGCGAGAACTTGAAAAACCGGCATGTTGCACACCACGCGCAACGCATCTAAACTCCGGGCATGGTCTCCCATATATCCGCTCCACAGTCCTCACTCATGCCCAGCCCAAAACATGCCAGCGCTCCGCAAAATGAGATGGAGCTGCGTTTGCAGCAGTTGATTCTTGACGGTTTGCACAGTGGTGAACCTGAGGCATTTACCAATGCCGCTCACTTTGCAAGCAGCTTGCGCGCCCGTAGTGCAGCCAAAGCCGCGCTTACCCAGCCCACCCCATAAGCGCTAGCCATCGCCTGTACGTTTATCCGGCGGCGCTGGCAGACGCTGACGAAGCCTACGATTGGTACAACCAAGCTAGAGCAGGTTTGGGTGGAGAGTTTTCCCAAGAGCTAGAAGAGGCTCTTGATTTGCTGTTGCGCGAGCCGGGCTTGGGTTTGAAGCGGTATGCGTATTTGCTTGACGATAGTGCGCTGCGGTTTTGGGCGCTAGACCGGTTTCCGTTTTTAGTGTTTTACTGCGTGCAAGCCGATGCTCTGCAGGTGCTGCGAATTTTGCATGAGCGGCGCGATATTCCGACTGCCTGGGCAGTGCACTAGATAAAGAACGGACCGTCCGTGGTCACGCCTAGGGTTTCCCAAAACAAATCACCAACTGTTGCGCTAACTCAGCTGAAAAAACCAATAGCAGCATCATAAGTCAGAGGCTTTTTGCTACATAATTAATAGCTCTTAGCACCCGTTAATATTAGTCTATTGCCTGATTCTGATACTCCATAAGCACCAATATCGTCTTTACTCCCAACTTCAATACCGCTGAGAAGCAGGCGAGATTTGCAATGCGATAGCACTGACCTCAACTTCCCGTTTTCTTGGATTCTGCAAGATGCAAGACCTGACCCTTGAGGTTGGAGGTTGAGGCTCACGGTATGCGTACACACTGCATGCCGTCAGCCACCGGGCGCACTACCCGGCGAGTAACTGGATACAGCGGCGCGAGGGGTTGGACTTGCTGCTGCGGGGGTTTCAGCGTTGAACGCCCTTGAGATTTCTACTTAGCGCTTATGGTGTAAACAATGCTGCCAGCCGCACTTGGATTGAAGGAGAAACTCCGCCTTGGACTAGCAAGTACTGTTGCACCAGAAAGCGCAAAAAGATTCCCAGTGGCAAAGGTCGCGCCATCAGTGACGCCCGTCAAAGCAATACCAGTGGGTGAACCAAAGTCCGCAGCATTTGGGAATTGCCCAATGACAGTTACAGTTCGATTAGACGCGTTGTAAGCGATCAAACTTGAGCCAAGTGCTCCGGCAGCACCGAGAGAATCGCCGGTAAAAGTGGACCCTGCAATATTCAGGCTGCTGTTTAAAAGCAATGAGTCTGGCCGAATAACACCGAATAAAAACGCGCCTAGTCGGCTGTAAATTGTTGCATTGTTGGCTTCATCAAGCATTTCAACTGATACTCCTCGGGCTACTCCGTTGACTAGGGAAGTACGAAGTACCTGAAAAATTCCCTGACTCAATGCGCTCGCCACAATAAACCTGTTCGCCGATGGCTGCTCCACCACTAACGGGAGGCCGGGCGTGGTTTTTGAAAACTTGTTCAGGCTAAAGCCGCTGCCGGTCAAGATTGTCCCCAAGATGAAATTGGTGCCCATAGATGCGCTCGCAAGATTCCCCGCGCCAGATGCCAGCATCAATGCCGTGGGATTTACTTTTGAAATACGAACCACTTTCCAGGTGGAAGTCGCAAAACTTGCAGCTGGAGCGGTGTTTCGAAAAAGATAAAAGTAATCACTGTCGTGGCCTGCACTTTCCCACCCAGTTCCGCCAACAATACTTTGGTCGAGTGTTTTGACACTAAGCCCGGTCATTTGCAACCCGGTGCTTGTCTCGCCAACCCCTACGTCAAGCGACGTAACAATAACTTTTAGTCCCCGCGTTTTAAGTGCGAAAGTGGGTTTAAGAGTTGTCAGATCACGAAACACCGCAACGACGGGACCCATACCACTGCTAGTCATATCCACTGCTTCAACAATTGGTTTGCCAGATGCATCAAACGAAATTACAGACTGGCCGTCGTCGGTTGTTCCACACCTTCCGTCGGCACCTTTTGTGTTGGCGTAAAACTTAGAACTTAGGGGAGCCGAATAGTCCATGCCTTCAGGAGTTGCAAAATTGGTATCAACCGTGAATGCACAAAGGTTAGAAACACCGGCAGCTTGTACCCCTGCTTTGGGTGCCGTGCCGAGAGCTTGAAGCGGCATACGCTTTGCATCTCCGCCAACAATATAAACAAGTGAATGCTGTTGGATGTTAGAGACTTTTCTCGCAATTACATCCACCGTACCGGAACTCATCGTAAGGTAACTCTGCAAGGCTGATCCCGGTGCTTCAATTTGATATTCAACTGTGCGGTCATTGGGGTGAATCAGGGAAATTCCAGTCGTTAGCGCCGTGTTTGACCCCTGTGCATTAATCAGAAGTTGATACGTTCCCGTATTTGGAAACCCGGCCACCGAAAAGCCAGCAGCAGGTTGCACGACAGGAGTAGTTGGCACAACCGGAGTTGTCGTTGCTGCGGTAGGTGCCGTACTACCCCCACCTCCGCCGCAAGCGCTGAGCGCAGCCAAAGCAATGCATGAGACCCACTTTGAAGCGGGCGAAAAATTAGAAAAGCGTTTCAAGATATCTCCCTGAGCAGTTAAAAAATGCCTTGCCAAAGTCTAGTCGAAGTCTACAAATTGAGGGTGGACAACTAGCACCTGTTGAAAGCAGGCGCTACGCTAAACCCTCTAGTTACTCGACGAAGCCGCCAGTGAATCGCCCCGTATTTTGAGGAGGCTCAAATCTCTGAGAGGATTGAGCCATGAAGAAGTCAAACAAGTTTTCACCCGAGGTTCGCGAACGCGCAGTGCGAATGGTGCAAGAGCACCGAGGCGATTACCCATCGCTGT
>JANPIK010000041.1:0-4096 GCA_031424935.1 Polaromonas sp. | reverse complement strand
TTGACCTTGTGCGGCATGGTCGATGAGCCGATCTCGCCAGCCTTCAAACGCTGCTTGAAGTAGCCGACGCTGACATAGCCCCACACGTCGCGCGACCAGTCAATCAAAATGGTGTTCGTGCGGGCAATCGCATCAAACAGCTCGGCCATGTAGTCGTGCGGCTCAATCTGGATGCTATACGGCTGAAAAGTAAGCCCTAACCCCAATGGTTCTGGTGTTTCAATCACCTTGCGGCTGAAGGCTTCCCAATCGTGTGTGGGCCAGGCGGCCAGGTGCGCGTTGTAGTTGCCGACCGCGCCATTCATTTTGGCCATCAGCGGCACAGCGGCGATCTTGGCCCTGGCATTGACCACGCGCACCACGACGTTGGCGATTTCTTTGCCCACGGTGGTCGGGCTGGCGGTTTGGCCGTGGGTGCGGCTTAGCATGGGCTGGTCGGCAAAGGCGTGCGCCATCTCGCGCATTTTGACAATCACTTTGTCGAGCGCGGGCAGCAGCACCAGCTCGCGGCTGCCTTTGAGCTGCAATGCGTGGCTGGTGTTGTTGATGTCTTCACTGGTGCAGGCAAAGTGCACAAATTCGCCCACGGCCATCAGCTCGGGGCGGGCGTCAAACTTGGACTTGATCCAGTACTCGACCGCTTTGACGTCGTGGTTGGTGGTTTTTTCAATCTCTTTGATGGCCAGAGCGTCAGCTTCAGAAAAGTTTTTGACCAAACCCAGCAAGTAAGTGCGTGCTCCGGGGCTAAGTGCCTTAAATTCTGCAAAGCCTGCATCTGACAGCGCAATAAACCAGGCAATCTCCACCTGTACCCGGCGGTGCATATAGCCTTGCTCACTCATCAGTGGGCGCAAGTTGGCCAGTTTTGAAGCGTAACGACCGTCGAGTGGCGACAGCGCATTGATAGGGGAAAGTGGGGGGGGTGTTGTAGAAGAGGAACTCATGCGCCAATTGTAGGTGCGCAACTCGATAGAATGCATTTTTCCAGTCCCACAGCGCTCAAACACATTTATGAAACTCATCGGTTCCCCCGCCAGCCCCTATGCCCGCAAAGTACGCGTGGTGATGGCTGAGAAAAAGCTTGATTACCAGTATGTGATCGAGGACGTGTGGGCACCTGAGTCAACCATCACCCAGTCCAACCCGCTGGGCAAAGTGCCGTGTTTGGTGATGGAAGGCGGCGAGGCGGTTTTTGACTCGCGCGTGATTGTGGAATACCTGGACACGTTGTCGCCAGTGGGCAAGTTAATTCCTACTCAGGGCCGCGAGCGTGCTGAAGTCAAAACCTGGGAAGCCCTGGCCGATGGGTTAATGGATGCCGCCCTGCTGGCCCGAATGGAGACGTTGTTCAAAGGCCGCACCGAGCAACAACGCAGCCAGGCCTGGATTGACCGCCAGATGGACAAAATCAACGCTGTGCTCAAAGCCATGAGCACAGGCCTGGCCGACAAGCCGTTTTGCAGCGGTGTGCATTTCAGCCTGTCAGATGTGGCCGTAGGTTGTGCACTGTTCTACCTAGATTTTCGCTTCCCGCAAATTTCTTGGCGCGACAGCTACGGTAATTTGGCAAGATTGGCAGATAAATTGGCGCTGCGGCCCAGCTTTATTGAAACTGCGCCTAAATAGCCGTTTTTGCGCGGTTTATGGCTGTTTTTAGTGGCCAACTCGGGCTCTAGACCAATGAGTAGGGGGCAAACAGAGCCTGATTTAATATCGCTTCAATTCTCACGCGTGTGCCGCCTCACGCAGTGCATTGCTAGCCCATTGGTTCAAACTCTGACCTTTCACCTGTGCTGCTATCAACGCCGCGCCATGCACTTCAGGCGGTACGCGCAGCATAAGTTTGCCGCTGGCAGGTTTTTGCGGGTTACGCCCGGCTTTCTCACACGTGGCCAGGTAGTCGGTCACGGCCTCTTCAAAAGCCTCACGAAGCTCGGCCACGTTGTCAGCATGAAAGCCAACGATATCGATGATGCCGGCAATATTGCCGATAAAGCAAGCATCGTCATCGCTGTAACTGATTTGGGCTGCGTAGCCTTTGAATTGCATGGTGTTCATGGTGTTTGATCTTTCAATTTATCTAGGTGCAGTCAGCTTGGCCATCAAGGCTTGATGCCCGCTTGCTCTAAAAACCGCCGCGCATCAAGCACTTGGTAGGGTTTGGCCTCTTTGGCAGGGTGCGGCCTGTGAAAGGTGCCGACCACATTGTTCAAAATGAACCGCACCCGTGAGCCCTTGCCCTCAATCGTCTGCGCCCCAAGCGCGGTGAACAGCGTCTCAATATGCACCCAATCCACAGACGCAGGGACGGGCTTGGCAAACACGATGGAAAGCGTCTTCTTGTGCTTGCTGTTCATGATTGCATTATGGTTTGAAGTTGCAGATTTTGCAATCAATTTATGCTAGCGCAGTCTAGCCTAATGGGATCTAAGCTTGCTGGTGTACCGCCAATTTCCTGGCGCGACAGCTATGTCAATTTGGCAAGATTGGCAGATAAATTGGCGCTGCGGCCCAGCTTTATTGAAACCGCGCCCACCTGAGTCTTTGGGCGATTAGCCAACACCAAGAAGCTTATGTTGTTTGGAGCATATGGCGGGTCAGTCATTCTTCGACAGGCATAGCCCTCACAAGCTCCGCAATACTGTTAACTTGCATCTTGTTATAGATGGTTTGCAATTGGGAGCGGACGGTATGCGGTGAGTTTCCCAGCGACGCAGCAACCTGCTTGTAAGTACGGCCATTGGCTACCAGCATGGCAATTTCTTTTTCACGCTTGGTCAAGCTGTCAGCCATCGTTTCCTCGCGCAAGCTCAAGACCATCAGCCCGTGTTCAACCTGGCAACAGACCACCAGTTGCCGCCACCTGAATGAACGCTTTCCCTCCTCCAGCCCCATCGTCAAACTGGCAGGCAAGACATGGCTACAGGCGCAATCTTCACCACTTGCTTTACTGAGCAGCGCCATAAAGTTTGCGTCGCGCCCGTAAATATGTCCCCTTGTGTCAACGATTGCTAATGCGTGCAGCGGTTTATGTGCGCCTGCCGAGTGGGTCAACCTTGAGGCCATTTGGCTCAAATGGGCAGACCGATTTAGGGCAAGAGCCTGTTTAAAGTGAGGTGCATACACATGCATCCGCTTCACATCAGTCGCGCTGTAATGGCTAGTTTGCTTGGCCCGGTAAAGGGTTACCCAGTGCAAAAGCGACGAATTAGCGTGTGCTGTGGGGCTTAAGTCTGTTGTGAGCAAAAAGTGCGGTTGCTCAAACTTCGACATGAAGTCCCGAATCGGACGATGGTGGCGCTCGCTAAAAAAGTGATGGGTATCAAAAGCCTGGGTTGCCCTTGACTTGTGAAACATCCCGCTCGACGCGGCGTCAAGGTGCTTGACTTCCTCATAGCAGGTCACCATCTCAGGCGTTTTGTTATGGAGGTGAAAGCTGTGAATATCAATGCCTTCAGGCATAGCCGTCGCTGCACCCCAAATCGCAGCATCAAACGGGAGGATGGTTTTAAGCAGTTCCAGCGCAGCATTCTGAAAGTGCTCTATCGGTTGCTCATGCGTCAGCGCATACAGCCTGATCAGCAGCTCGTTGTCATCGGTAGGCGCTTTGTGCTTCATGCGGCTTTCCAGCCTGGTTGAACAGTGCATTTGCACTGATGGCGTTATGTCTCAATTTGACTAATCTAAACCTTGTCACAGTTTTAGTCAATTTTTAGCTCATTAAGCAATGGATGTGCCTCAAACAGCATGACGCTGTCCAGCATCTGAAAAACGGCGACATCGGCCCCGTTCTTGGCACCCTTGGCACCCTTGTCAGCGGCATGACTGATCTTTGGGCTGATGCGTATGCCAAAGGTCATATAGCCTGCGCCATTACGGCTGTACCTCGGGGGGTGATGCGCCGCAAACAGTTGCCTTGTACCTATTTTAGGCGTCAAATAAGCCCCTGGCTCAGGGCGAGTTCAAACCTGAAGTGCAACACCTTAAATCAATTAAGGTGTCAAGATGCCTCAATCTCAGCATTACCAGCAACTTCAATATGAAGAGCGGATCGCCATCGCAAGCTTTCAAGCTCAAGGATTGAGTATTCGGGCCA
>JANPIK010000040.1:0-45734 GCA_031424935.1 Polaromonas sp. | reverse complement strand
TGCCGGGAGTTACTCAAAGCAGCCGCATGGCTTCTTTGAGTTCCTTTGTATTTGGCTGCTTTGAGAAAGAAGCTGGATACAATTTGCGCTCGTCTGAGCGTCAAACGCATGGGTGAATGATTCCGTCACCCACGCCACCTTTCAAACGCCAACGAATAGTCGATGCCGAAACAAAGCGAATCGTCTTCGCTCCGTCTACCTGGGGCCACGGGCCAGGCAGTGTGTTTTATCGTCGCGTTCGACCCGATTCAATCTATCGATAGCCATTGGGATTGGTACTTTGCCAGCGCCAGGCATCGCTACATATTTGGTCTAGGGTTCGCGTCGCCTGCCAGTTGAGAACATGGCGGGCCAGTGTCACATCTGCGTAGTACTGAGCGACATCGCCTGGTCTTCTCGGTGCGAACTGGAATGGAACTGATCGGCCACTTGCCACCTCAAACGCGCGTATGACCTGAAGAACGGTGTGGCCCTGACCCGTTCCCAAGTTAACCGTGAAAGATTGGCCTTTTTCCAGAAGAGCCTTTAAAGCCGCAACATGGCCCTCAGCCAAATCACACACGTGAACGTAGTCCCGCACACCAGTACCGTCTACCGTGGCGTAGTCGTTGCCAAAGACGCTCAGACTGGGTCGCCTGCCCGATGCGACCTGTGTAATGAAGGGCATCAGGTTGTTCGGGATGCCCGACGGGTCCTCCCCGATAAGGCCGCTTGGATGTGCGCCTACGGGGTTGAAGTAACGCAAAATCGCGATTTTGCAGGACGGCCGCGCAGCGTTCTGTGCGGCAAGTATGTCCTCTATCACCAGCTTGGTGTGCCCATAAGGGTTGGTGTGCGACCGGGGCGAGTCCTCCGTGATGGGGGCGCGGTGTGTATCACCGTAGACCGTCGCGCTGCTAGAGAACACCAAGACGTTGCAGTCTGTGGCTTCCATGGCTGCTAACAGACTGATTGCCCCGCCTAAATTATTCCGGTAGTACTTGAGTGGTTTGGCAACGCTTTCACCGACGGCTTTGTCGCCAGCAAAATGAATCACGCCAGCGATCTCATGGCGCAAAAGTACGTTTTCGACAAAAGCGGTGTCCAGCACGTTGCCTTTTTCACAAAGCACCGGCGTCTGCGAAATACTATGCAGGCGCTGCAAAACTTCTACGCTACTGTTTGAGAAGTTGTCCAAGATCACGGGCGTAAAGCCCGAGTTCACCAAAGACACATAGGTATGGCTACCGATATAGCCGGCACCACCCGTCAAAAGAATTTTCATAGGCCTACTGGTATTGAGTCTTATCGGACGGGCGAACAACGGTGATGGATTTGCCCCGATGCGAAAGACGGTTTAAAGGTTCTTGATCTCCGGGCATTTTCAATCAAATCGACTTGATGGTCGCATTCAATTGAACGCTTGATGCGTGTAGGCGTTGATTTGTTCGCAGGCGCTGGTGGTTGTTGTGTCTCAGCGCCGACTTTAGCTTCTAAATTCGGCCTTTTGAAGTAAAACGGTGATGTGCACCCCATATCAAGTACCAATAGCCGCCGAGCTGACCATAGACACCACAGGCAGGCCGCTGGATGAATGTGTTGACCAGGTGGTGAGTTTTATTGTGGCTTTGCAGCCTGCGGGTATTTGAGGCTTCTCGGTGGGTTCAGGGCGCGTCTTGAGCGGGTTTTGCGTGCTTCGCGTGGCGTTTTGACCAGTTTGGGTATAAAAAGCACCATTGGCCCCCGTATTTAGGACGTTAAAAGCTCCTGAAAATATAGCAATTAACTCGCCTAACGCGGCTTCAGCAATTCTTTTGAAAACGGGCCAGACAGTTGATGGGCATCGGGGCCGCCGTACACCTGTATCAAGTCCAGCACCTGTGCGGGCAGCACACCAGTTGGGATGGGCAGGCGGACATTAAAGCCAACCATGGGGTGGGGCAAGCCCAGGCGCTGCTGCACCTGGGGGCGGGCATTGCGGTTAAAGAGGGTGGTGGCGTGCACATGATCGCCCAGTTTGATGACCATGCACGCGAGCATGCAGCCGTCCTGGTACACGGCCCAGCCCGTCACTGCGGCCAATGAGCCTGACGCCACCACGCTTGACGAAGTAGGAGCAGGAGCAGTATTTTTGATGAACGTTTTGTCTGAAAATAACGCTGTTTCTCGGACAAATCACTTTCACTTAAATTCCTGAATTCATGCCACTGATTCAGGTTTTGCTCTGTACGACCGGCGCCCCCGCTACGAATGCCCGTTATGGTATTGTCCCCACTCCGGGCCAATCAACAGCATTCACATTGGAGCCTATCCTTATGCGCGTTATCGGACACAACCGTATCGCTTTACCCAGCTTGATGCCCAGCGCAGCCGGACTGCAACAAGCGGCGGTACACCAGGCAACTGCAATGGCCTTGATGTGCGTCGCCTCAACTGGTGTGCGCAAAGGCATTTATCGGTACGCCACCCATGAGGCGGCCAACCGCGCCAGTGATGAGGCACTGTCTCGTGCCATCGTGTCCAATTTGAGTCGGATGCAAGTAAGCGCCTGATGGCTACCACCCCCTCAGACATGGCTCGGCCAGCCAGTGTTGCCGATCTCAAAATGCTCCTGAGTGCGCTGCACCCAGCATGGTTTCCAGAAGGTGACACGATTCGTGTTGCAGACTCTTTTGTGGTTGACTTGATGTTTAATGCCTGCGGTGAGAGCTATCAGTCGTTGTTACCCTACGCGGTGACGATTGATTTTGACGGCGTTCCGCTGCGCACGGTCACTCTGGAGGGCCTGCTAAAGACAAAACAGACTTCCCGCGAAAAAGACCAACTGGATCGCATTGTTCTTGAGCGCGCCCTCGAGGCAAGCAAAACCCAGGGACTGACTGAATAGTCTCCGAACCTGTCAGTGACCGATTGGCGGCGGTTGCGATGACGCGCAACATGGCCACGGGCGCATCGACTGCCAGCCTGGCCGTCAACAAGATGGATCTGGTGTAACCGAATACTTATCGCGTGATGGAACACCAGTAACGATTACGTTAACAGCTCCTGAAAATATAGCAATTAGCTCGCCTCTCGCGGCTTGAGCATTTCTTTTGAAAACGGGCCAGACAGTTGATGGGCATCGGGGCCGCCGTACACCTGTATCAAGTCCAGCACCTGTGCGGGCAGCACACCAGTTGGGATGGACAGGCGGACATTAAAGCCAACCATCGGGTGGGGCAAGCCCAGGCGCTGCTGCACCTGGGGGCGGGCATTGCGGTTAAACAGGGTGGTGGCGTGCACATGCTCGCCCAGTTTGATGACAAGGCACGCGGGCATACGGCCGTCCTGGTAGACGGCCCAGCCGGTCACGTCAATCACCTTGCTGTTCACGCCCAGTTGCACCACAGCGCCCAGTGCCCCCTTAAAGGGCATGGTGGGTGCGTTAGTGACGCCAGCAGGCGGGGGCAGCTCGGCCACAAAGGCGTCTGCCATGTCGCTGACCTTGCCTTCGGCCTGTAGTTCAGTCCCGGGTCGGTCCCACGCCAGCTTGACAGGCAGGTAGCCTTCGTTAGTCATGATGGTTTCAAGCTGCGCGTGGTAGGGCTCAGGCAGTGGGGAGTCAAGCGCAAAGGTACGCCCCCCTGCCTTGGCCAGCCACACTTGTACCAGCTCAGGCAGCAGGCCAGCGGCCAGCACGGCCAGCAGGGTTTTGTCAAGTAAATAAGGGGTGCAGCGTGCCGCCACCACGGCATGCAGCGCTTGGTTCGCTGGCACGCGCTGATGCGCTATGTCCAGCAAGCTGTCGTCGCTAGATACAACCGGCACGCCTGCTGGCATGAAAAGCTCCCGGCACAGCATGGTTTTGCCAAAGCCTGGCGGTTGCATGACCAGGTAAGCCACCGGCTTGCGGCGGTTGATGTGCAGGGTGTACCGAGGCACAGGGTCGCCCTTTTGGGCAACGCTATTGGCAATCAGTTTCCAGGCGTGGGCAGCCAGCACTTCCGTCAGCTTGGCCCAGGTGGGGAACAAGCGCTTGTCTGCGCCGCGCTGCACCTCAACCCATTCGCGTTGCTCGCCTTCAGCAATGCCCAACTCCAACACCAGCGTACCCTGGGGCGACAGGGCGGCAATGGCCCGGTTGATCAAGTCGGCCTGGTCGCTGGCGTAGTGCAGGGATGACGCCAGCAAAATCACATCAAACGGCCCTGGCGGTAGCTGGTCCCAGCTTTGCTGCAAGAACTGCACACCTGCAAAGCGCTGGCGAGCGCGCTCAATGTACAGCGCCGATGCGTCCAACCCCACCACTTGCGCAGCCCCCGCAAATTTGGCAAAGCCGCAAAAAAAACCCTCATTGCAGCCCAGGTCTAAAAACCGCTGCCCTACCAATACCGGCAGCCGCAGTGCCTTGAGTTTGGCAAGCGACAGCGAGTCGCCTGGCGCATCTGGAAAGGATTGGTATTGGGGCATAGATGCCGGTGTGGCAATGGTGGTTAAGATAATTATTCAAGCAGCGCCAAGCTTATTTGACGCCCGCTGCAGCCCGAAGAGCCGCGGCTTTATCCGTCCGTTCCCAGGTAAATTCTGGCTCGTCCCGTCCAAAGTGTCCGTAAGCTGCCGTCTTTTCGTAAATGGGGCGCAGCAAGTCCAGCATTTGGATGATGCCTTTGGGGCGCAAATCAAAATGTTCTTGCACCAATGCAGACAACTTGTCGTCGCTGATGACGCCTGTGCCTTCGGTGTAAACCGTCACGTTCATCGGTTTGGCCACGCCAATTGCGTAGGCGACTTGTATCTGGCATTGCCTGGCCAAGCCTGCAGCCACGATGTTTTTGGCGACGTAGCGGGCGGCATACGCGGCAGAGCGATCTACCTTGCTGGGGTCTTTACCACTGAAAGCACCGCCGCCGTGCGGGCAAGCGCCGCCGTAGGTGTCCACAATGATTTTGCGACCCGTCAATCCGCAATCGCCTTGCGGGCCGCCAATCACAAATCGGCCTGTGGGATTGATCAAATACTTGGTGTGCTCCGTCAGCATGTGCTTGGGGAGCACGGGCTTGATCAGCTCCTCGATGATGGCTTCAATAAACGAGGCCTTCATTTTGTGGGCGGTTTCACTTTGGTCGGGGCTGTGCTGGGTTGACAGCACCACGGTGTCAATGCTGTGGGGTTTGCCGTCCACATAACGCATGGTGACCTGGCTTTTGGCATCAGGGCGCAGAAAAGGCAGGCGGCCATCTTTGCGCAGCTGGGCCTGGCGCTCTACCAAGCGGTGCGCGTAGTAAATCGGGGCGGGCATCAGTTCTGGCGTTTCGTCGCAGGCGTAGCCAAACATCAAACCCTGGTCGCCAGCGCCGGTATTTAAATGGTCGTCGCTGGCGTGGTCCACGCCCTGGGCGATGTCGTTGCTCTGCTTGTCATAGCAAACCATGACCGCGCAGCCCTTGTAGTCAATGCCGTATTCGGTGTTGTCGTAACCAATGCGTTTGATGGTGTCACGCGCGACCTGAATATAGTCAACATGCGCGTTGGTGGTGATCTCGCCTGCCAGCACCACCAGACCGGTGTTGGTCAGAGTTTCGGCGGCCACGCGGCTGAGTGGGTCTTGCTTGAAAATCGCATCCAAAATCGCATCCGAGATTTGGTCAGCGACCTTGTCCGGATGACCCTCAGAGACGGATTCAGAAGTAAATAAAAAGTCGTTCGCCATGTCATTACACTCCATCAAGTTGCTGGGCGCGTTGCCAGCGGAATGCTTTGGCGAACGCTTTAGCAGTTTTGTTTAACGTCGCTCTGCAAGTTGTTCAAATAACTCAGCGACAGCACCAAGTATATGACGCGCGCCCGCGCAATGTTTGACGCGCGTGCGCGCCGTGTTGATGGCTTTTATTGATGCTTGCCTTGTTCCGTTTTTTCTCCCGCTGGCCCCTGTTTGCGCTGCACATGCTGGGCGGCGCTTTGGGCTGGCTGGTTTGGGCGTACAGCCCGGGCTACAGGCGGCGCTTTCGTGCCAACGCGCTTCAGGCGGGTGTGACTTTTGAAAGTGCCAAACCCGCCATTGCCGAGACGGGCCGTTTTGTGGCGGAATTGCCCAAGCTGTGGTTGCGGCCGTTTGGCGCGTCGTGCCTGGCCAACGTTGAAATGCAGGGCACGCAGCACGCTGAACGGGCCTTTGCCCTAGGGCACGGCGTCATTTTTATCGGCCCGCATTGCGGCAGCTTTGAGCTGGGCCCGCAGGCGTTGGCTGAGGTTTTTGGGCCAAAAAACGGTCCGATTACCGCCATTTACCGACCCGCACGTCAGCCCGCTTTGGCCGCGTTGGAGCTGGCTTACCGCCAGCGGCCCCTGCTAAAAGTGCTGCCCGCATCGTTAAGTGCGATCAAAGCCATGCACAAAGCGCTCAAACTCAACCAAGCGGTAGCGTTGCTGACCGACCAGGTGCCGCCCGAGGGCCTGGGTGTGTGGGCCCCTTTTTTTGGCAAACCCGCCTACACCATGACGCTGGCGGCGCGGCTGGCGCTGCAAAGTGGTGCAGTGGTGCTGCCGGTCAGTTGTGAGCGCTTGCCAAATGGGCGCGGTTACGTCGTTAAAATTTGGTCGGCCCTAAGTACGGCGCACGACGCTGGCAAGCCTGATGTGCTTGACATGGTGACGCGCATCAACCGGGCAATTGAGGCGATCGTGACCCAACAGCCCGGTCAGTATCTTTGGGGCTATGACCGCTACAAAACCCCGCGCCAAGAAAAAGTAACCAGGGATTCGGTTTGAAAACACCGCGCCAATGGGCGAGTTATTTGCTCACGCAGGCCAGCATTTTGCTGATGCGCCTGCTGGCTTTGTTGCCGCTGCGGATGGTCCGTGCGTTGGGTAAGCTGCTTGGCTGGCTGCTGTATGTGCTGGTGGCTTCGCGCCGAAGGGTGGTTCGCGTCAATTTATCGCTCTGTTTTCCTGAGCGTTCAGCCCATGAGATACGTGGGCTGACGCGCCAAACCTTTGTTTATTTTGCCCAGGCATGGCTGGACAGGGGCTGGGTTTGGCATGCGCCGCGCAGCTGGATTTTGCGCCGGGTGACGCTGACCGGCGATGTCCATGAAATGACGGGCGACGAGCCCACCGTGGTTTTTGTGCCGCATTTTGTGGGCATGGACGCCGCCTGGGGCGGCTTTGTGCTGCGCCACCCGCGCGACTCGACCACGATTTATACCGACCAGTCCAATAAGCTGATGGACCGCTGGATTCTGCGAGGACGCCAGCGTTGGGGTCACATGCAGCTTTTCGGCCGAATACAGGGCGTCAAACCCGTCATGACGGCTACCCGTGAAGGCAAGCCGCTGTTTTTGCTGCCTGACATGGATTTTGGACCGCAGGAATCGATTTTTGTGCCGTTTTTTGGCATTTCGACGGCAACAGTGCCCTCGTTGGCCCGCTTTGCCAGGCTGGGGCGGGCCAAGGTGGTGCCCTGCGTGGTGAGCTTGACGCCCTCGGGCTACGAAGTGAACTTTTTACCGGCTTTACAACACTTTCCTACCGACGACCTGGTGGCCGACACGGCCAGAATGAACCAGCTGCTGGAGGGGTACATCAAAACCCAGCCCGCACAGTATTTTTGGGTTCACAAGCGGTTTAAAACCCGGCCTGCAGGTGCGCCAGAGGTTTACTGAGATTGCCGAAAATCCAACCCAGTTCAAGTGCCAATAAAAGGTTTGGCCTACTTGGATAGGAGCAATCAAGTGGCCAAAAATTCTTGCAGATACTGTGCTACCAGCGCGGGTTGCTCGTGAATCACCCAGTGGGTGGCCGCTTCAATTTTTTTAAGTTCCATGTGCGGTACGTGATCGACCAGGCCGTCAAGCAAGCCGGGCGGCAGCGCAATGTCGCCCATGCCCCACATCACCAGCGTGCGTAACTTCACATCCAGCAGCTCGCGCGGGATGACCAGGTTGGCAATCTCCGGGCCCGGCCGCAGGGGCGATGCGCGGTAAAAATTGAGTGGCCCGGTCAAACCGCGTTGCCACACGTCCCGGTACTGCGCCCTGACATCATCATTGAGCCAGTCGGGCGCAACGCGTGGGCCCTTAACTTCGCCGTTGTTGCCCTTAACGCTGCTAAACGGCATAAAAAACTCAAACAAACGCCGAAAATCATCTTCAGCCAGCAGCTTTTCAGCATCTGGCCGAATTAAAAAATTCATGTAAGCGCTGGCAGACTGCTGGGCAGCAGAATGCTGCAACTCACGCAAAAACGTCCCGGGATGCGGCGAGTTGATGATGGCCAGCTTTTTCATCAGCTGCGGCTGACTGGCGGCCAGATTCCAAGCAACAGCGCCGCCCCAGTCGTGGGCAACAAGACACTCAACCTGGCTTGCTTCAGTCGCCATCAGTGCCGCAATATCCTGCACGAGATGTTTGGGTCGGTAGGCGCTCACATCTTTTGGAGCACTTGACAGCTCGAAGCCGCGCAAGTTGGGGGCAACGCAGCGGTAGCCGCCGTTCTCGGGTTTGGCAAAGTGCTCCAGCAAGCTGTCCCAGACAAAAGCTGCCTCTGGAAAGCCGTGCAGAAATACCAGCACCGGCCGACCTGCGTCACCTGCACTGCGGCACGATAACTCGATGCCGTGCGGCAGCCGGGCAATGTGCTTTTGGATCATATAGAAATCATCGGAAGATCATACTGCTATATATTCAGGAGCTTTCAGCCCATGTTTTGATTGGGCTAATGGTCTATTTGGCACTTCAAATCAAGCAGGGTGCGTCCAGTCCCACAGATGCTGGGCAACGTCTTCTACGCCTTGCTTCTTCAGGGCTGAAAACAGTTTCACATCGCCCCCGCCTGCATTGAGTTTGGCAATTTGCAGGGCTTTGGCCCCTTCGGTTTTGTTCAGTTTGTCGGACTTGGTCAGCAGGATCAAAAACTTCAGGCCGTCCTCGACCCGGGGGCGAATCACGTCAAGCAAAATCTCGTCCAGCTCGGTCATACCGCGTCGCGGGTCGCACATCAACACCACGGCGGCTAAGTTGTCGCGGGTTTGCAGGTAGTTGCCCATGACCTGTTGCCAGCGCAGCTTGGCCTCTTTGGGTACGGCCGCGTAGCCATAGCCGGGCAGGTCGGTCAGCACCGCATCCGTCACGCCTTGCTTGCCCAGCGTGAACAGGTTAATCGATTGGGTGCGTCCTGGCGTTTTAGACGCGTAGGCCAGCCTGTGCTGCTGCGTCAGCGTATTGATGCAAGTGGACTTGCCAGCGTTAGACCGACCGACAAAAGCGATTTCGGGCACATCAATGCGCGGCAGGTGTTTGAGCTCAGGCGCGGTCGTCAAAAATTTGGCGGTATGCAGCCAGCCCATGGCAATCTTGGGGTCAGGCTGGGCGTGGGCCGCAATCTCTAGTGAATTGGCAGTGGTGATCATGGTTTCTTCTTCAATACCCGAGTGGCAGGACGTGTCCGTATCCCATTGTAAAATCACAGGATTGATTTTGCGACAACCATTAAAGCATCCCACGACATGAAGCTGATTGCCACCACTTTTCTAAGCGCCATATTGGCTTGTTCTGCTGTGACGGCTTTCGCTGCCGACCCCGCGCCCGTTGCGGCCGCCCCCGCGCCAAAAGCCAAGCCTGACCTCGCTAAAGGCGAAGCCAGTTTTGCGGTCTGCTCAGCTTGCCACGGCGCTGATGGCAACTCGGGTACCCCGGCTAATCCTAAATTGGCGCAGCAGCACCCAGAATATCTTGTCAAGCAGCTCCAGGAATTCAAATCAGGCAAACGCGCCAACGCCATCATGATGGGTTTTGCGTCTGCATTGTCTGAAGAGGACATGAAGAACATTGCCTTCTGGGTCACCACAAAACAAGCCAAACCAGGTTTTGCCAAAGACAAAGACCTCGCAAAACTCGGTGAGCGTATTTATCGCGGTGGCATTCAAGAGCGTCAAATTGCAGCTTGCGCTGGCTGCCACAGCCCGAATGGTGCGGGTATTCCGGCGCAATACCCGCGCCTCGCCGGTCAGCACGCAGAATACATTGCCAGCTCCCTGACGGCTTACCGCGACGGCGTGCGCAACAACAACGTACAAATGACTCAAAATGCGGCCAAGCTCAACGACCGCGAGATCCGTGCCCTGGCCGATTACATTGCCGGGCTGCGCTAAAAAGCAGCGTCCAGGCATTAAATGCTCAGGCGGTTTGCGCCTCACGGTCAAATGGGATTGAACCCCTGCAAGCCAGAGCACTCAAACATAGCGAACCCTTGCAAAAGGGTTCGCTTTTTTCATGGGCCCGCTTAAATCCATGTAAGAGTTGACGGCGTATCCCGACTAAGCTTTAAGGTAAACACAAGGAACTTTATGTTGATCAAATCCAGCGCCAGTGGCTTCAACCACCCGGTTTCCAGCGAAATTACAGCCCAGCACGCCTACCAAAGCCGACGCGACCTGATGAAGCTGATGGCTACTGGTGCAGCGGGAGCAGCGCTGGCGACCTGGGCAAGCCGTGAGGCCATGGCGCAAACCGTGGTTAAACCCGGCAAACTGGCGACGCTGGCGAGTAGCAAATCGGCCGTGCCAGGCGCCATGACGATGGAGAAAATCACCGACTATAAAGATGCCACAACGTACAACAACTTTTATGAGTTTGGCACCGACAAGGCCGACCCCGGCAAAAACGCGCACACGCTGGTGACCAAGCCTTGGAGCGTCGTCATTGAAGGTTTGGTCAAGCAGCCGAAAAGCTACACGCTTGAAGATCTCATCAAACTTAGCCCCCAAGAAGAACGCATTTACCGGCTGCGCTGCGTCGAAGGCTGGTCGATGGTGATCCCATGGGTTGGGTACTCGATGTCAGAATTGATCAAAAAAGTCGAGCCGCTGGGCAGCGCCAAATATGTGGAGTTTCACACGCTGGCCGACCCCAAAACCATGCCGTTTGTCGGCTCACGCGTGCTGGAATGGCCGTATGTTGAAGGGTTGCGAATGGACGAGGCCATGCACCCGCTGGCCCTGCTGGGTTTTGGCATGTATGGCGAGGTCATGCCCAACCAGGCGGGCGCGCCCGTGCGCATGGTGCTACCTTGGAAATACGGTTTCAAAAGCGGTAAAAGCATTGTCAAAATCCGTTTTACCGACAAAGAACCCAAGACCGCGTGGAACAAAGCCGCCGCCAACGAATATGGCTTTTATTCCAACGTCAACCCGGATGTGGATCACCCGCGCTGGAGTCAGGCCACCGAGCGCCGCATTGGCGAAGACGGCCTGTTTGCCAAAAAACGCAAGACGCTGATGTTCAATGGTTACGAAGCCCAGGTTGGCCAGCTGTATGCGGGCATGGACTTGAAGAAAAACTTCTAGATAAGGCCCAATGCCCATGATCACGCGCCAAAAAGCCTTGTTGCACCCAGCCGCCAAGCCCCTTGTTTTCACCGCTTGCCTGCTGCCCTTTGTTTGGCTTTTATACAGTGCGTTGACCAATCAGCTGGGCGCAAACCCTGCCGAGGCGCTGATACGCGCCACGGGCGACTGGACGCTGCGGTTTATTTGCATCGTGCTTTTGGTGACACCGCTGCGCACCGTCAGCAACACGCCAGCGCTGGCGCGATTTCGGCGCATGCTGGGTCTGTTTGCGTACTTTTATGTCGTGATTCACTTGCTGAGCTACAGCTGGTTTGACATGGGTTTCGATGTGGCCGACATCGCCAAAGACATCGCCAAAAGACCGTTTATTTTGGTAGGTTTTCTGGCGTTTTTGCTGCTGACGCCACTGGCTGCTACGTCGTTCAATGCGGCCATCAAAGCCATGGGTGCCAAGCGCTGGCAGCTGCTGCATAAACTGGTTTATGTGATTTCAGGACTGGGGCTGCTGCACTTTTTCTGGATGCGGGCGGGCAAAAATAATTTTGCGGAAGTGTTTGTTTACGCCGCCATCATTGCGGTGTTGCTGGGCTGGCGCCTCAAGCAGTTTTTACGCAAGAAAAAGGCAGTGGCCCTTGAAAAAAATACGCACGCTGCTGCATAATTGATAGCAATTTAACTAAGGCTTGACCAGTTGCTCAGTCATCATTTGGTCTTGCGCAGTTTCGCGGCGGCGTATCAGGTAAGCGTTGCTCCCATCAACCAGGACTTCTGCTGCCCGACCCCGGGTGTTGTAGTTGCTGGCCATGCTCATGCAATAAGCGCCGCTCGATAAAACGGCCAGATAGTCGCCAGCCACCACACCGAGTTCACGGTCGCGGCCAATCCAGTCACCGCTTTCGCACACCGGGCCGACCACGTCGTAAAGCGTCGTTGGGCCATCGGCTGGCGTCACTGGCACGATGGCGTGAAAGGCCTGGTACATGGCGGGGCGGGGCAAGTCGTTCATCGCGGCATCAATGATGCAAAAGTTTTTTTGCTCACCAGGCTTGGTGTACAGCACTTCGCTCAAACACACGCCGGCGTTGCCTACCAGCGAGCGACCCGGCTCAATCATCAGCTTTTTGTTGCCAAAACCATGGGCGTCAATTTTGCCCAGCAACTGGCGCCACAACACATCGGCGTCGGGTGGGGTGTCGCCGTTGTAGTCAATGCCAAGGCCACCACCAAAATCAATGTGCTCAATCGCGATGCCTTCTGCCTCAATGCGGCTGACCAGCTCAAGAATGCGGTCCATTGCATCCAGGTAAGGCTCAATGTTCGTAATTTGTGAGCCAATATGGCAATCTATGCCCACGACCCTGAGGCCTTGCAGGCTGGCTGCGTGCTGATAAATTCTTAACGCATCGTCGTGGGCCACACCAAATTTGTTGCCCTTCAGTCCAGTCGAGATGTAGGGGTGAGTTTTGGGATCCACATTGGGGTTGACCCGAATACTCACCGGCGCGCGCAAGCCCAGTGCCAAGGCTACGCTGGATAGCACATCTAACTCGGCCTCGCTCTCCACGTTAAAGCAGCCAATACCCGCTTTCAGGGCTTGGGTCATTTCAGCGCGGGTTTTGCCGACGCCCGAAAAAATAACCTGGGCGGCGTTGCCACCAGCAGCCAGCACACGTTCGAGTTCGCCGCCTGAGACAATGTCAAAACCGCAGCCCGCAGCGGCAAAGACTTGCAAAATACCTAATGAAGAATTCGCCTTCATGGCGTAACAAATTTGCGCATGGCGCCCGGCAAACCCGCGCTGATAGGCTGCCAATGCACTGAGCATGGCGGCTTTTGAATAAACAAAAAGGGGAGTGCCGTAGGTGCGTGCCAAATTGGCCAAATCCACCTCTTCGATATGCAGTGCGCCGCCTTTATAAGCAACAAAAGGCTGGCCGGGCAATGGGGAGGGAAGGCTCATTTGGCAGCAGACGAAGGGTTAGCGGGTAGGGGCGATACGGTCAGCGGCGTGGCCGCTGGGCTCGGCAGTAATTTGTAAGGGACGCTTTGCGGTGCTAAAAACAAAGGTCCGGTTTGCCCGCATCCTGACAAGCTAAACAAGACAAGTGCAATGGCCAGCCCCATGCCAGCCTTTGCCGCGGCAGGTTTTGGCAGGGCCGCTATGATTCGAAGTGAAGAAAACATCACTTGATTGTAATGACCGACACTGATTACCTGAACCATGCCGAGAAGGCGCTTGCCTTGATCGAACGTGCCTGTGACGCCATCAACGAGGCGACAGACGCAGACATCGACAACCAGCGCACGGGCGGCATGATCACGCTGACGTTTGCCAACCGCAGCCAGATCATCATTAACTTGCAAAAACCCTTGCAGGAAATTTGGATGGCCGCCAAAGCGGGCGGCTTTCACTATAAATTCAGTAGCAATGAATGGTTAAATACCAAGGACGGCAGTGAGTTTTTTGCCGCACTCACGCGGTACGCCAGTGCTCAGGCCGGCCAAGAGGTGACTTTCAGTTCTTGAACAGATCAAGAATCCGCTTTTTCTCATCAGCGGGCGGTAATACGGAAATTGGCGCGACGGGCGTGGGTTGTTCACCCCCCTCGTTATTGGGGGGTGCCCCATCTCGCAGTCCCACGGCGCTGATCCCAGCGCCCTTGGCGTACTCCTCGTAGTACCACTCACCGCCTTGATTGATCAACCCCTCCGGGACGGGCAGTTCGGTGACGGGCACACCTTTTAAGGCATAGGCCATAAAGTCGATCCACACGGGCAGACTCAAACCGCCGCCGGTTTCCCGGTCACCGAGCTTTTTGGGTGTGTCGTAACCCATCCACACCGCTGCGGTCAGGGTGGGCTGGTAGCCGACAAACCAAGTGTCTATCGAGTCGTTGGTTGTACCTGTTTTGCCGTATAAATCGGTGCGCTTTAAAGCCGCCTGGGCTTTAGCCGCGGTGCCAGAGCGGGTAACTTCCTGCAGCAGGCTTGACATGATGAAGGCATTACGTGCATCAATACCGCGCGCTGATTCAGTTAGCACAGGTGGTTTGCTGTCAACCAGAACCTTGCCTTTTTGATCGGTAATTTTGGTAATTAGATACGGATTGATGCGATAGCCACCGTTTGCAAACACCGAATAAGCAGTCGCCATTTGTATCGGCGTCACCGAGCCAGCGCCCAACGCCATCGTCAGGTAAGCCGGGTGCTTTTCGGCATCAAAGCCAAAGTTGGTGACCCATTCCTGCCCGTATTTGGCGCCTATGGATTGCAGGATACGGATAGAAATCATGTTTTTTGACTTCTTCAGTGCCGTCCGCATGCTCATCGGGCCCTCAAACGTGCCGTCGTAGTTTTTAGGCTCCCAAGGCTGGCCACCCGTCACCCCGGCATCAAAAAACAAGGGCGCATCGTTGATGACCGTCGCGGGTGTGAAACCTTTTTCAAGCGCTGCTGAATAAATAAACGGTTTAAAACTTGAACCCGGCTGGCGCCAGGCCTGGGTCACGTGGTTGAACTTGTTCTTGTCAAAATCAAAACCGCCGACCAGGGCTCGTATCGCCCCATCGCGCGGGTCGAGCGCCACAAATGCGCCTTCGACTTCAGGCAGTTGGGTAATTTCCCAAGTCCCCTTAGGCGTCTTGGCAACGCGAATCACAGCACCCCGACGCAGTTTGATATTAGGCGCTGCCTTGTCGGCCAGGCCAGATTGCGCGGGTTTCAAGCCGTCGCCGGTAATCTCCACGCTCTCGCTGTTTTGCCGCATGGCAATGATTTTCTTTGGCGTGGCTTCAAGCACCACTGCCGACATCACATCGCCGTTGTCCGGGTTGTCGGTCAGGGCGTCATCAATCGCGTCTTCAGCTTCTTTGGCATCTTTGGGCAAATCGATAAACTTTTCAGGGCCGCGGTAAATTTGGCGGCGTTCGTAGTCCATGATGCCTTTGCGCAGCGCCTTGTAGGCCGCGGTCTGGTCAGAAGCGCGCAGCGTGGTGTACACGTTTAGCCCGCGTGTATAGGTTTGGTCGCCGTATTGGTTAAAGACCAACTGGCGAACAGTTTCGGCAATAAATTCAGCATGCACACGGCCTGAATCGGGGCCGGTCTTGACATTGAGTTCTTGTGCCTTGGCAGCCACCGCTTGAGCGCTGGTGATAAAGCCGTTGTCTTCCATTCGCTCAATGATGTAGAGCTGGCGTGCCTTGGCACGTTTGGGGTTGACGATCGGGTTGTAGGCTGAGGGCGCTTTGGGTAAGCCGGCCAGCATAGCGGCTTCAGCGATGGTGATGTCTTTCAGGGGCTTGCCAAAGTAGGCTTCCGAGGCGGCAGCGAATCCATAAGCGCGGTTGCCCAGAAAAATCTGGTTCATGTAGATTTCAAGTATCTGGTTTTTGCTCAACAGATGCTCAAGCTTGAAAGTCAGCAAAATTTCGTAAATCTTGCGGGTGTAGGTTTTCTCAGCCGACAGGTAAACATTGCGCGCTACCTGCATGGTGATGGTTGATGCACCTTGTGCTTTGGCCCGTCCCACGTTGGCCAACCCGGCCCGAATCACCCCCAGATAATCAACGCCCCCATGCGAAAAAAACCGCGCGTCTTCAATGGCAAGAACCGCGTCTTTCATCACTTGGGGGATGTCATTGATGGGCGTCAAGCTGCGCCGCTCCTCGCCAAACTCACCAATCACCACGCCATCAGCCGAATACACCCGCATCGGCAATTTTGGTCGGTAATCAGATAGATCTGAAATGTCAGGTAAATTGGGATAAGCCACCGCTAATGCCACAGCAATGACCATCATTAAACTGAAAACCGCAGCTACCGCTATGCCAGTGCCCCAAAGCGACACCGCAATCAACCAGCCCAACCACACCGGACGGGTTTTGGTCCCCGCTGAGCTGGGTTGGCGCGTATCAGACTCTGAAGGCGGGGGAGGCGGAATATTGGAGGGCATAGGGTCGATCGTAAGCGGATGGGGCATTATAAAATTTAACAGCCCCAGGTCAGCGTAACGCATTGGGTGTGCGCTGGCGTTGTTGAAACGAGGTGAGCCCGTGAATTGCGGCGGCGGATCGAAGTGCTTGAAAAAACTGTAAAAACGTCTGCTTTTGACAACGCTAAATGTATGCAAAACCGAAAAAAACCATACTGTACAAGGGGCTTGCTGCTAATATTCATGTAACTTCTTAAGTATTTGCAGATATTTCGTAACCATTCTGGGGACTGTTTTGATCTCTTTGGGGTCCTTATTTAATCGGCAAGACTCACCGTTACTGGGTCTGGATATCAGTTCGTCCAGCGTTAAGTTGGTGGAGCTGAGCCGCGACAAAGCGGGTAATTTGGTCCTTGACCGCTGCGCCATAGAGCCGCTAGAACGCGGCTGGATTACCGACGGTAACGTCGAAAAATTTGACGAAGTGGCCGAGGCGGTGCGCCGAGTGGTTAAAAAAAGTGGCACTCGCACTCGCCAGGTGGCCATGGCATTGCCGGCTTCTGCAGTCATCACAAAAAAAATCATATTGCCCGGCGGCATGAGCGATGCCGATCTGGAAGCGCAGGTGGAATCTGAAGCCAACCAGTACATTCCGTTTTCGCTTGATGAGGTCAGTCTGGATTTTTGTGTGGTGGGTCCGAGCACAAGCTCGGTGGGCGATATCGAGGTCATGATTGCTGCGTCGCGCAAGGAAAAAGTGCAGGACCGCCAAGGCTTGGCAGAAGCTGCCGGACTTAAACCCATCGTGGTCGATGTTGAGTCCTATGCCTCAAGGCTGGCAACCGCACGACTGATTGAAAACCTGCCCGACAAAGGCTTGGACACGTTGGTGGCACTGTTTGAAGTGGGTGCATCAACCACAAGTATGCAGGTCATCAAAAACGATGAGGTACTTTACGAGCGCGACCAAGCGTTTGGGGGTGCTCAGTTGACCCAGCTTATTGTGCGGCAATACGGATTTTCCCCTGAGGAAGCTGAAACCAAGAAACGCAGTGGTGACTTGCCCGAAGACTACGAGTCCGGCGTATTAAAGCCTTTTGTAGAAAGTATGGCGCAGGAAATAGGCCGCGCGCTACAGTTTTTCTTCACCAGCACACCTCACAACAAAGTCGACTATGTGATGTTGGCTGGCGGGTCCTCGTCCTTGCCCGGACTGACCGCATCTGTGACACAGCAAACCTCATTTGCCTGTGTGCAGGCCGATCCTTTTGAAGGCATGACGATTGGTACAGATGTGAAAGAAAAGAAAATGCGGCGCGAAGCAGCTTCTTATCTGACGTCCTGTGGATTGGCTTTGCGGAGGTTCATGCGGTGATATTAATTAACCTACTTCCCCACCGCGAAGCTGCACGAAAGCAAAAACGCGAATTCTTTTTTGTCACTTTGGGTGTTGCTGCGCTTTTGGGCGGCCTGATTTGCGGAGGCGTTTACTCTTGGTATCAAGCCCAAATTTCGAGCCAAAAAGACAAAAATTCTTTTTTAAAACGAGAGATCACCAAACTTGAAGGGCAAATAAAAGACATTGCCGGTTTGCAGCAGGAAATTGCAGCATTGCGCGCCCGGCAGGGCGCAGTCGAGGAACTGCAAGGCAACCGCAACATGCCCGTGTATCTGTTGACCGAGCTGGTCAAACAGTTGCCTGACGGGGTTTACATCAACAGCATGAAACAAGAAAACCAGTCGGTTTTAGTGACGGGCGTTGCACAGTCCAACGAACGGGTGTCCGAATTACTGCGCAATCTTGCGAACAACAGCGACACCTTGTACCGCCCAGAGCTGGTTGAAATTACCGCCACCACGGTAGCGCTGTCAGCACGGGACCAAAGACGGGTTTCCAATTTCTCCATGCGAGTTTCGCTTAAGCGAGCAGGTGATCCGGTTAAACCCTCCGCCGCGGCGGCATCGGGCGTCGAGGCTAAACCACCGCAGCCCGCGACGAGTGCGGCAAAAGTCTGATGCAAGGCTGATCATGGCAAAAATTCCAAAATTTACAGTTGATTTTTCAGCTTTACAGAACCAGCTCAAATCACAGTTTGTCGGGCTTAATCCAAGCGACCCGCCCTCATGGCCTGCCATCCCGCGCTACCTTTTGTGCCTCGGTGTGACGGTTCTGGTGGTGGCAGGGCTGTGGTTTACCTGGCTAAGCTCATCTGAAGTTGAGCTGTCGAACGAAATAGCCACTGAGGTCAAACTCAGAGAAGACTTCTCTAAAAAGTTGATCCAGGCGGCAAGTCTCGATATTTTGAAAAAACAGCGAGAGCAAGTTCAGCAGTACGTGACACAGCTAGAAAAACAGTTGCCGAGCAAAGCTGAAATGGATGCGCTGTTGACAGACATCAACCGATCAGGCAAAGATCGTAGTCTGCAGTTTGAACTGTTCAGACCCGGGCAGGTGGTTGTCAAGGAATACTACGCCGAATTGCCGATTGCAGTGCGTGTCACAGGCAGATACCACGACATGGGGGCCTTTGCGGCTGACATCGCCAATTTGTCTCGCATTGTCACGCTGAACAATTTAACCCTCGCCCCCGGCAAAGATGGTGTGATGACAATGGACACCACTGCCAAAACGTTTAGATACCTGGACAACGAAGAAGTAGCTTTGCAGCGCAAAACAGCCACGCCGGCCAAGGGAGGAAAACCATGATCTCCCGGAAACCCTCAGTTATTGTGGCTTTACTGTGCACCGCATTTTTGGTGTCAGCTTGCGGATCGTCTGATCAGGAGCTTCAAGCCTGGATGGCCGAACAGCGCAGCAAAAGCCGACCAAGGGTCGAGCGATTGCCTGAACCTACAAAATTTACGCCACAGGCTTACACCCAGGAAGGTGCAATTGAGCCGTTTAGCAGCCTAAAACTTACCCAGGCTCTCAAACGCGATTCAAACCCTTCAGCCGCTAATGTTGCCTTGATCAGCCCTGAACTTGCCCGTCGAAAAGAACCACTTGAAGCGACACCCCTGGATGCGATGGTCATGGTGGGCAGTCTGGTCAAGGTTGGACAGCCCGTCGCCTTGGTTCGCGTAGACAACTTGCTCTATCAAGTCCGTGTTGGCAATTACATGGGTCAGAACTATGGACGCATTACCAAAATGACTGAAACTGGCTTGACATTGCGTGAAATTGTTCAAGACGCAGCAGGCGAATGGATTGAGCGAACAGCGACTTTACAGCTACAAGAGGTATCAAAATGAATAAGCAGGCGTGGTTAACGGGGTCAGCTGCAACACAAACAAGGCTGCACCACTGGGCTGCAAATCTCATGATGCGTTCTTCGGCATACGCTTTAGCTTTGCTGTTACCGCTGGCTGCGGCTGCACAACCAGCGGCGAACACCATTCAGTCCGTGACAGGTTCTGTACAAGGCGGCGTGGAAATCATCAGAATTGATCTGGCCGAGCCGCTGACAGCTGTGCCAACTGGATTCAGTATTCAAACGCCTGCACGCATTGCACTGGACTTTCCGGGTATCAGTAACAGCATGGGACGCAATGCTGTGGACATGAATCTGGGAAATTTGCGATCAGCCAACGTGGTGCAAGCTGGCGAAAGAACCCGCGTCGTACTTAACCTTAAATCTTCGACGGCCTACAAAGCTGAAATTCAAGGCAAGTCGCTTTTCATCACGCTTGACCCTGTAACTGCGGCCACGCCCACTGCTATCGCGCCGCCAGCATTTGCTGAAAATCGCAACCGTGACGTTTTACTGCTCAAGGACCTTGACTTTCGCCGCGGCGCAGACAGTTCAGGGCGTGTGGTGGTCGACTTGCCCAACAATCAGGTGGGCGTAGACATCCGTCAGCAAGGTCAAACACTGGTGGTGGAGTTCTTAAAAACAGCGCTGCCTGAAGGATTGCGTCGTCGGCTTGACGTATCCGATTTTGGTACGCCAGTGCAAAGCGTGACAACGTTTCAAACGGGCGACAAGGTTCGCATGGTGATCGAGCCTAAAGGTCTCTGGGAGCACAGCGCTTACCAAAGTGACAACCAGTTTGTCATTGAAGTTCGTCAGCAAAAGGTAGACGCCACCAAGTTAACCCAGGGTGCAGGCTACAACGGTGAGAAACTGTCTTTGAATTTTCAAAACATCGAGATCCGATCACTGCTACAGGTCATTGCAGATTTCACCAATTTCAACATCGTGGCGTCTGACACGGTAACTGGCGCCGTCACGCTGCGCTTGAAGGATGTGCCTTGGGACCAAGCGCTTGACATTATTTTGCAGTCACGCGGCTTGGGCATGCGAAAAAACGGCAACGTGTTGGTCATTGCGCCCAAGGATGAGCTGGCCGCCAAAGATAAGCTGGACTTAGAAGCAAAAAATTCAGTCCAAAGTTTGGAGCAACTGCGCACACAAGACTTTAAATTGAACTACGCCAAGACGTCAGAAGTTGCTGCTGGTCTGTTAGGCGCTGGTGCAGCGGGGTCTGCAAAAATTCTCTCCGCGCGTGGTAGCGTGATTTCCGAACCCAGAACGAATCAATTGTTTGTGACGGACATCCCGTCAAAGTTAGAGCAGATTCAGCAACTCATTGCCAAGATTGATATCCCGGTCAGACAAGTGCTGATTGAAGCTCGCATCGTTGAAGCATCCGACACCTTCGGTAAGTCGCTTGGAGTCAAATTTGGCGGGTCTGATCTGCGGGCTAATCGTGGAGGTGATGGTGGCTACCAACTCGGGGGTAACAACCGTGTTGCTTTCGGTACGACTTACGGTAACGCCGTGGCAACCTCTGGGGCGGGCGGCGTCGTTGACACAACGGGTAACTTCGTCAACCTTCCAGCTTCTGGCCTGGGTGTGGCGAACGCTGCCGCATCATTTGCAGTGTCAATTTTCAACGCAACGGCTAATCGCTTTTTAAACCTCGAGCTTTCAGCATTAGAGGCCGACGGCAAGGGCAAGATCGTATCTAGTCCTCGTATCGTTACAGCCGATCGGGCAAAAGCGCTCATTGAACAAGGAACAGAGTTTCCGTACCAAATTGCCACCTCCAGCGGTGCAACGTCGCTTGCGTTTCGCAAAGCTAACTTAAAGCTCGAGGTGACTCCACAAATCACACCGGACGGTAACGTCATTCTTGATTTGATTGTGAACAAAGACAGTCGCGGTGAAACCACAGCTGCAGGTATTGCCATTGACACCAAGCAGATCACAACCCAGGTGTTGGTTGAAAACGGCGGAACAGTCGTTATTGGAGGCATCTTCACGCTAGACGAATCGGAAAACGAGACCAAAGTGCCCGTGTTGGGCGATTTGCCCTACTTAGGTAACCTTTTCAAGAGCCGTACACGCTCTTCAATCAAACGTGAGATGTTGGTTTTTATCACTCCCAAGATGATCAGCGATAGAACCGCACAGAGATAGCAAGCGTCAAAACTTAAACCTGTAGATGTGGAAAATTGATATGAATGTAATTAGATGTTTAGGGGCGGCAGCCTTGACTTTGACCCTGGTTGCTTGTGGGGGCGGCGGTGGCAGTGCCGGTACGCCTACCGGTACTTCAGGGGTAGCAGCGACCTCGACAGTCATCGTCAGTTCAGATCCGGTTCTTAAAGGCGTCTTGCAGGACGCCGCTGGGGCAGCCACATCGTCAATTAGCGCCTCCGGCTTTACGGTTCTCAACGTCACATTGACCGATCCGAGTGGTAAAGGGCTATCGAATCAAGTGGTCAGCGCTGCAGGCGATGCGAGCAAAGTTATCTTCCCGGAGGGCAATGGCGGGCTGACCAATGCCGCTGGGGTTGCAACCATCAAGGTCGCCAGAGCTTCATTGTTTGCAACGGGTGCAGATGCTTTGTCGCTAACCTACAACTACAAAGCGGGCTCGATCGCTGCTTTCCCTGATGGCTCAGCACCACCGGCGACCGACAAGGTGATTGCGCGGTTTGTCGGTTACCAACTTTCTGCGGCTAATGTGTCGCTAAGTAACCTCAACATCGGAGCTGGACAGTTGGCTGCTTACGGTACACGCCAAGTTACCGTCCAAGTGAATATCAACGGCACCGCTGCAAGTTCGGCTCCTGTGCAGGTCAGCTTTAGCGCAAACTGCGGCACGGTTACACCAGCTACCGTTTCGACCAACAGTCAAGGCGTGGCACAGGTGAGCTACTCTGCTATCAACCCTACCGTGACCAATGATCAAGGTTGCAGCGGTTCTGTGGTGTCGATCGTCGCAAGCACGGTGGGCGCTTCGCCCGTTAGCGGTAATCTCAGTATTGACCTTGCACCTGCGACCAACCTGCTTTTTGTCGACGCAAAGCCTTCAACGATTTTCTTGACCGGGTCAGGCGGAGCGACACAGTCAGTGGTGCGATTTAGGTTGGTTAATGCGTCCAACGCCGCGCTTCAGGGCCAAAATGTTTTGCTTGAGCTAAGGGATTTGGCTGGAGGGATTCCAAAAACGTCCTTTGGAACGATTGGTAACGTAGCGCCCATCACGCTTCCCACAAATTCGAGTGGTGAAGTTTCAGTTCCGGTATTTTCTGGAACCGTACCCACCAACGTAAGCGTAAAAGCTACCTTGCTGTCAAACATCAACGTGACGACGTCGTCGGCCGTACTGGCAATCGCGTCGGGCCGCGCCGTTCAGTCTCGCGTCAGCCTTGCATTAGGCAAGCTTGCGATTGAAGGGGCCAATGTTGATGGAATTACGACCACTGTGACGATTTCATTGGCGGATCGTCAGGGTAACCCTGTTCCGGACGGAACGGCAGTTAACTTTGTCACCGAAGGTGGTGTCATGATTCCGCCGGTATGCACTACCTCCAACTCAAACTGCACTGTCTCGATAAGATCTCAAAATCCCCGCCCTCTTGACGGTAGGGTATCGATACTTGCCTATGCAGCAGGTGAAGAGGACTTTGTGGACTTGAATTTTGACAACGTTTATACGCCAGGTGAACCATTTGTTGATCTTGGTAACGCATTCAGGGATGACGCCGCTCGGGTGACTAACATCAGCGGAACCTATGTAGATGGTTACTTTTCTGTACCACGCGCAGGTTCAGTGGCTTGTACCAGCGTGATTCCGGGGCAGGTTAACTACTTTGGCAGGCCGACTTCTTGCGACGGCGTTTGGGGAGCTGCGGATGTTCGGCAGCAGGCGATTGTGATCTTCGCCACCAGTGCAGCCGTTATTTCTTTGAATTCGCAATCCAGTAACAACTTGGTCTACAGCGTGGCGGACGGGAACGGGAACAGCGTGTCAACTGGAAGCACGATTTCGGTAAACGGAACAACTGCTTGCGTTGTAGAAAACGGTGCCAGTGTCGTTGTTCCTAACTCATTAGAGCCCGCTGCTTTTTCTGCAAGCTATGCGACATCCACGGGCGGAGCTTGTCTCGGCGGCACACCTATTACAGTTAGGGTCACTTCGCCCTTAGGCCTTGTCAGCTCGAGGAGCTTTTTTGTTCCGCTTACAGCACCTACAGCACTCAGTGTGCTTTCTGGCGAGACAGCTTCGCTTTTTGCTCAGAGTTCAAGGATTCTCACCGTATCTGGCGGTACAGGTCCGTACAGCGTAGGCAGTAGCACGCCAGCAGTTGCTACGGTAGCATTGAATGGCTCAGCGCTGACCATTACTGGTGTTGCCGCTGGAACTTCTACGGTCATCGTTTCGGATGCTGCTGGAACGGAATTCAGAATCACCGTAACGGTCAACTAGAAATCGACCTGTGTTTAGTGCGGGCATCCCTTCGTGACGCTGACCACGGCAGCGTGCAAGGGGTCTGTTTGATAGCCCTTATTGGTCTCCCCGGCAGTGGTAAATCCACTGTCGGGCGTCAACTTGCCAAGCGGCTTGATCGGCCTTTTTATGACTCTGACCAAGTCATTGAGCAGAAATTAGGATGCTCTATCCGCGCGTATTTTGAACAGGAAGGCGAGGAGCGCTTTCGGGATGTTGAGGAATCGGTTATTGATCAGCTGACAACCCTGGACCACAGCGTTATTTCTACCGGCGGCGGGTCTGTGTTGCGGCTCGTTAACCGGCAGGCGTTGCATCAACGGGGTTATGTGGTTTATCTGCGCTCGACGCCCGATGAATTGTTTCGCCGATTGCGGCACGACCAAAGTCGGCCTCTGCTGCAGGTTGACAACCCTCTCGGACGACTTCGCGATCTTCATGCAGCGCGCGACCCGCTTTACCGCGACACTGCGCATTTTGTGTTAGATACTGGTCGTCCCTCGGTGTCGATGCTTGTCAACATCATCGTCGCGCAGCTAGAACTTGCACGAGTCGTGCCAACACGACCGTAGCTTGGCACGAACTGCCCCTACACTCAGGCGATGCAAGACGAATTGACCGACGCGCCAGCCATGCTTAAGCTTTCCACCGACGTTTCACGGGTCAACATAGATTTAGCTGACCGCAGTTACGCCATCATGATTGGCTCCGGTCTGCTAGGTGACCCTGACAGCTATCAACACCTGCCGCTAGCCCATACTGCGCTGATCGTCTCAAACACCACAGTAGCGCCGTTGTACGCCGAACAATTGCATAAGGCGCTGCAAAAGCGTTACCCCCGAGTCTTGCAGTTGGTATTGCCTGATGGCGAGGTACATAAAGATTGGCCCACGCTGCAACTGATTTTTGATGCCCTGCTTGCCAACAATTGCGACCGAAAAACAGTGTTGTTTGCATTGGGTGGCGGTGTCGTCGGCGACATGACCGGTTTTGCAGCTGCCAGTTACATGCGCGGCGTGCCTTTTGTGCAGGTCCCCACCACTTTACTGGCTCAGGTAGATTCTTCGGTCGGCGGTAAAACTGCAATCAATCATCCGCTCGGTAAAAACATGATTGGCGCGTTTTATCAGCCACAACGGGTGGTGTGTGATCTGGCACTTTTAAAAACATTGCCTGCCAGAGAGTTAAGCGCTGGGCTGGCTGAAATTATCAAATATGGCCCGATCGCCGACATGGCATTTTTTAGCTGGATTGAGTCCAGCTTGCCGGCTTTGCTGGATGGCGAACCGAGCGCACTGAGCTACGCGGTACAGCGCAGCTGTGAAATCAAGGCCCACGTGGTGGGGCAAGATGAGCGGGAGCAAGGCCTGCGTGCTGTTTTAAATTTTGGTCATACTTTCGGTCATGCCATTGAATCTGGCCTCGGTTATGGTCAGTGGCTGCATGGCGAAGGCGTTGGCTGCGGTATGGTCATGGCGGCGCATTTGTCGCAGCGTTTGGGTCTGGTTGATGCTGCTTTCGTCAGCCGCTTGACGTTGGTTGTTCAACGTGCGGGCCTACCGGTCAAAGGACCGATATTAGACAGACGTGACAACGCAGGGCGGTACTTGGCGCTGATGCGTGGCGACAAAAAATCTGAAGCTGGAGACATTCGTTTTGTGCTGATTGATGGGCCCGGCAGCGCCTGCGTGCGCAGCGCGCCTGACAGCTTGGTGCGCGAAGTGATTGATACTTGCTGCACTTGAACCTGCTCAGTCCTATGATGGCGCTATTGATAAAGGAGCATGTGGCGCACGTAAAACTTGGGCCAGAGGCAATTAATGTCTAAAAGTAGCGATTTTTGATGGTGTCACGGCCTTTACTGGCACCATTTGCCTGTGACCCTGACCAGACGCGCGGTCGGCGGTTTTTCGAGGCTGCGGCGCCCACACGGTCTGAGTTCCAAAGAGACCGCGACCGGATCGTTCATTCTTCGGCTTTTCGTCGACTGGTCTATAAAACCCAGGTTTTTTTGAACCACGAGGGCGACTTGTACCGCACGCGGCTCACGCATTCACTCGAGGTAGCGCAATTGGGCCGATCCATTGCCCGTAGCCTGAACCTGAATGAAGACCTGGTAGAGGCCATTGCTCTGGCGCACGACTTGGGTCACACGCCGTTTGGCCATGCCGGACAGGATGCGCTCAACGCATGCCTTAAAAACCACAACCCAAGCAGCGCCGGATTCGAGCACAACCTGCAAAGCCTGCGTGTGGTGGACTCGCTAGAGGAGCGTTACCCTACCCACAACGGCTTGAACCTGACGTTTGAAACGCGTGAAGGCATTTTGAAACATTGTTCCCGCCGCAACGCCCGGCGCATTGAGACGCGTGAACCCGATGGTGTGGCGCAGCGCTTTGTTGAACAACCCAATGCCGCAGCGCCGTGGCGCCAGCCGAGTCTTGAGGCGCAACTGGCTAACCTGGCTGATGAAATTGCCTACAACGCTCATGACATCGATGATGGGGTGCGCTCCGGCTTGCTCACGCTGGAGCAATTGCAAGACGTGGCTCTGTTCAAGCAATTCAGCCACGAGGCACGGGCAATGCACCCCACTCTTAAAGGCCGGCGCATGCTGTTTGAAACCATACGCCTGATGCTCAGCGCCCAGGTTTATGATGTGATGGACGCGACACGCGCTGCATTAGCTAAAGCCTGCCCGCCCGATGTTGATGCTGTACGCAAGCTACCAGCACTGGTGTGTTTTACCCCGTCGATGGCAAGGCAGTCTGCTGCATTGAAAAAATTCCTGCACCACAACTTGTACCAGCATCCGCAGGTTCTTGACAAAATGCGCCAAGCCGCTCAAGTCGTCCGCGACTTGTTTGCTGCCTATATGGCGGACCCTAGCCTGATGCCACCCGCCCATCTGGATCGGTTTGATGCGAGCGACACGCTGCATTCAGCCGGCGCAAAACCAGAACGCGTGGTGGCTGATTACATTGCCGGCATGACCGATCGCTTTGCGTTGAAAGAGCATGAAGGTCTCTAGCAGCTTGGGCAATACGGTCGTCACCAGACTGACCTACAAATAAGCTGCTTGCGCTCAAGAAACATGACATACGTGTGAATTTGTAACCCTATGCATAGTGTTATGACGTGTTGGCATTCGCAACGCTAGCTTTTGAGCAGTCAAAGGTTTACGCTACAAACTTACGTTAGTAATTGTTATTTACTCGACATTTTGTGATGTTTACCCTTTCGGTTGCTTGCATGCTGGTCAAAGTGCCAAGCGACACGTTGCATTGAATGGGTGGACGAACTAGGCATTAAAAATGCTTGCACAATTTGTAACTTCAAAGGCTTGATATGCACTTCAATCGTCGAAACCTCATTTTGTCGGGCGTCGCTGCCGGTATCTCAGTGGCAAGTCCGTTGCTGCATGCCCAGGCAGGTAGGACTGCGCGTAAGCTGGTCTTGGGCCAATCGGTGCCGCTGTCTGGAGCAGCTGACCAGATTGGCTTGGCCTATTTCAATGGCGCAAAAATTTATTTTGACGCCATCAACGCAAAAAATGGCGTTGCGGGCTACAAAATTGAGGTTAAGGCGCTTGACGATGGCTATAACGCAGCCAAGGCTGCTGCAAATGCCAAGCTGTTCATTGATGACGGTGCAGACGCGTTGTTTGGTTTTGTGGGCACGGCCAGCAGCGATGCCGCGCATGCCGCGACAAAAGCCAGCAACATCCCGTTTTTTGCGCCTTTTGCTGCTTCTGATGCGCTTCGCGATGCAAATGCCAGCAACGTTTTCTGCATTCGCCCCGGCTTGGCCGATGAAGCTTACAAAGTCACACGCCACTGCGCCACGCTTAACCAAGACCGAATTGCTGTGTTTGCAGAAGATGACGCGATGGGCCGCGCAGGCTTAGCTGCCGTGATTCAGGCATTGACCGACTTGAAGCGGCCGCCGATTGTTGCCAGCGCCCTGTCGCCCGTTAACAGCGAAAACGTGGATGCCGCTGTGGCCACCCTGATGAAAGCCAACCCGCAAGCCATCATCCAGGTTAGCCTGTTTAATTCGTCGGCGGCATTTATTCGCAAGGCGCGCAAAGCGGGTTTCGGCGGCCAGTTCTTGAACTTTTCAGTGGTCGGGATTGACCCTTTGTACACTGCACTCGGAAAAGAAATCGGCGGCATTGTGATTTCGCAAGTCGTGCCGTCGCCGCGCAGTCTGGGCGTACCTTTGATCAAGGAATACCTGGATGCGCTCAATCAAACCGAGCAAGCTCCCAGCTATGAAAGCGTCGAAGGCTACGTCGCCGCACGCGCTTTTGCAGAGGGCGTGCGCCGTGCTACCCAAAGCAATGGCAAACCCGACAAGGCAGGCCTACAAAAAGCCTTTGAGTCGATGACGGACTACGACATGAGCGGTTTCAGGATAAACCTCCGCGCTAAAAAGTATGAGTCGGTCAGGGCGGTTGATTTGGTGACCATCACGCCCGATGGCAAGGTTGTGCGTTAAAGCAACTGGCTTGCTACTTATTCAGGAGCACGCTGCGCCGAAAATACGGAGGCGCAGCATGCAACAGGATGCTTTTTACCAATTGTCAGATCGGATGATGCTTTCCCACCGGCCTGCGTTGACTTTGTAAACACTGACCACGCCGTAGCGTTGTTCGCCTTTGTCATCCCACTTCATGGAGCCAGTGACGGGCGCAAAGCCATCCATTTTGCGCAAAACTTCAGTGATTTTGGCGGGATTGGCGCTGTTGGCGCGCCTGATGGCTGCGGCCAAAATGTGGGTCGCATCGTAGGTGTAGTGGCCGCCATAGGCAGGCGGAATTTTGAAAGCGGCCTGGTAGTCTTCTAAAAATTTACGGCCACCCGCAAACTCACTGGCTTCCAGCACAATCGATGTGGCGTAAAACGCACCCACCTTACCGGTTTCTTTGATCATGTCGGTGGTTTTGAGTGTGTCCGTGCCCAGGATAGTGATTTGCTTGTTGTAGTCAATTTTGACCAAATCATCAATCAATGCAACCACTTGAAAATCGTTCAAGGTGCTCACCACCACCTCAATGCCGTCGGCCTTCAGCTTGGCCGCCAACGCAGTAAAGTCTTTGGTTTTGTCGTCAAAGCTCTGACGCAGGGCAATGGTTTTCTTAGTTTTGAGTTTATCGGCTGCCGCATCAGCCAAACCTTTGCCGTACGGCGTGCCGTCGTCAATGACAGCAAACTTGGTACCGATGATCTGGCTGCCCGCAAATGAGCCTACCGCACGTGCTTGTAGTTCGTCATTAGCCACCAGGCGCAGGGCAGTCACGTGACCCAATTGCGTAAATTTGGGATTACTTGAGATGGCCAGTTGGGCAATGCCTTTGGCGGCATAAATGGGCGCTGCCGGAATACTGACACCAGAGTTCAAATGACCCACCACGGCCACGACGCCCGCATCGACCAATTGCTGGGCGACTTTCACGCCTTCTTCCGGGCTGGCCTTATCGTCCATGGCGACCATTTCCAGTAGGACGGTCTTCCCGTTAAGCTTAAAGCCTTCTTTGTTCAGCTCATTAATGGCCAGTTGCACCCCGTTGGCAAGGTCTTTGCCAAGCGCTGTCAAGCCGCCGGACAAAGGCTGGGCAACGCCGATTTTTATCGTGTCGGGGGTACGGTCGCAGCCAGAAAGCGTAACAACAGCAAGTAAAGCAGCACACAAGGCGCTGCGGCGGTGAATGGGTTTCATGAATACTCCAGCATAAGTTGATCGGTAAACGAAACATTCAGTATCGTTTAGTCACAACTGGTAGCCTACTTAGAAACGCCTAGTATTAATACCTATATTTATATAAATGCGATGGTATTCATTTAACTAATATCCGGCTGGGGCCCCACCCTGAGCCCCAGCTGGAGCCTGAGCTTACTTGGCTTTCAGCTGTCCACGAATCTCGCCGCCCTTGTTGTCCGCCGTGTGTACATTGACATACCACTTACCGGCTTTCAAATCCGCCAATTGGGCCGGCGTCAAGGTGACCTGGCCTGACATGGGGCTGCTGACAGGGTTGTTAAAACCAATCACGACGCCTGCGTTTTGGGTTTCGATCGCTGGGCCATGAATATGCGCCATCGTGGCGGGACCGCTCAGGCCCTCATAATTCATGCTCCACATGAACAAGCCGTTTTCCGGCAGGTATCGGGCCGAAAAAGTCCCTTTGGCGGCTGTCGCTACGGGTGGCACCTCACTGGCACCGCTCAGTACAGCAGCAAAGTTCATCGGCGGCGGGGGTGTCGAGGCGCAACCCGCTACAGCTAGGACCAATGCGCTAAGGGTAAGGCCAAATACACGGCGTGTGTTCATACAACTGTCTTTCTTTTAGGTTAAGGGATCTGTACTCTAAACCAGATGGACACAGGTGGCGAGATCTCCCCATGGATTACCGGGAAATCAACCGCTGAAAACCAACAATTCATAACACTTTCAGCCTCATTTCAGCAGCCCGTGCATGCGCCTGCAAACCCTCCCCGTAGGCCAACACAGCCGCAATCTTGCCCAACACCTGCGCGCCTTGCTCGCTGACTTCAATGATGCTGCTGCGTTTTTGAAAGTCATAAACCCCCAATGGGCTTGAAAAACGTGCCGTGCCGCTGGTCGGCAGAACGTGGTTGGGCCCAGCGCAATAGTCACCCAACGATTCGCTGGTGTAGGCCCCCAAAAATATGGCCCCTGCGTGCCTGAGCAGCGGCTCCCACTGGTGCGGGTTGCGGCTTGAAACCTCCAGGTGCTCTGGCGCAATGCGGTTGCTGATGTCGCAAGCCTCTTGCATGCTGCGGGTGTGGATCAGAGCGCCGCGGTCAGTCAGTGACTTGGCAATGATGGCGGCACGCGGCATGGTCGGCAACAGGCGGTCAATGGCTTCTTGAACCGCATCAAGATAGGCTGCATCGGGGCAGAGCAAGATGCTTTGCGCCAGCTCATCGTGTTCAGCTTGGCTGAACAAGTCCATCGCCACCCAGTCGGCGGGTGTCGTGCCGTCTGCCAACACCAAAATCTCTGATGGCCCGGCAATCATGTCGATACCGACGGTACCAAACACGCGCTTTTTGGCACTGGCAACATAAGCGTTGCCTGGGCCGGTGATTTTGTCAACCTTAGGTACTGTTGACGTGCCGTAGGCCAACGCTGCCACGGCTTGCGCACCGCCGACAGTAAAAACGCGGGTAACGCCAGCAACATATGCGGCGGCCAGCACCAATGCGTTTTTTTCGCCACGCGGTGTCGGCACGACCATGATGATTTCAGCCACACCGGCCACGTGCGCGGGGATGGCGTTCATCAGCACCGATGAGGGGTAGGCGGCCTTGCCACCCGGGACATAAATGCCCACCCGGTCCAGCGGCGTGACTTTTTGGCCCAGCAGCGTGCCGTCTTCGTCACGGTATTGCCAGCTTTCGCCATTGGCTTTCTTTTGTGCCTCGTGGTAGGTGCGCACCCGCTTGGCGGCTGCCACCAGCGCGTCTCGCTGGGCAGCGGGTATCGCGTCAAATGCGGCTTTGAGCTCGACCTGGGTCAGTTCAAGCGCGCTCATGGACGGCGCCTCAAGGCTATCAAAGCGGGCGGTGTACTCAAGCACCGCGGCATCACCGCGCTTTTGCACGTCCGCCAGAATGTCGGCCACCCGTTGCTCGATGGCTGCGTCTGTGTCGGCAGACCAATGCAGACGCGCCTTAAATTCAGCCTCAAATGTACTCTGGGCCGTTGATATACGTGCAGGTGTTGCTATTAAAGTCATAGCTTTATGTTTGTCTGTTGATTCGGAAAAATAGGTTTCGACGCGTACCTTGACCTACTTTTTAACAGCCAAGGCAAACGCATCAATGATGTTGCGAATCGACGCCTGCTTCAGCTTCAGCGCGGTTTGGTTAACCACCAGATGAGAGCTGATGTCCATGATGCGCTCGACCTCCACTAGATGGTTGGCCCTCAAGGTGTTGCCGGTTGATACCAAGTCAACAATCGCGTCGGCTAATCCGGTCAAAGGCGCCAGCTCCATGCTGCCATAGAGCTTGATCAGGTCAACGTGCACACCTTTGGAGGCAAAAAAGTCGCGCGCAATCGCAACGTATTTGGTGGCGACTTTCATGCGGGAGCCTTGCTTGATAGCAGCTGGGTAATCAAAACCCGCGCGCACGGCCACGCTGATGCGGCACTTGGCGATGTGCAAATCAAGCGGTTGGTAGAGCCCCTGAGTCGATGATTCAAGCAGCGTGTCTTTGCCGACCACACCCATGTCTGCGCCGCCGTACTGCACATAGGTCGGTACGTCAGTGGCCCGTACCAGCAGCACCCGCACATCGCTTTGGTTGGTGTCCAGGATCAGCTTGCGTGATTTTTCAGGGTCGTCCAGCACGACAATGCCGGCGCTTTTGAGCAGCGGCTGCAGATCGTCAAAAATTCGACCTTTGGACAAGGCGATCGTTATCACGATTTGATTCTTTCGACGTCTGCACCAATGCCGCGCAGTTTTGCTTCCATCTGGTCGTAGCCTCGGTCCAGATGGTAGATGCGGTCAATCATGGTTTCGCCATGTGCGACCAGGCCGGCGATGACCAAACTGGCTGATGCGCGCAAGTCGGTGGCCATGACTGTGGCACCAGAGAGCTTTTCAACGCCTTCCATCACCGCGACTTTTCCTTCAATTTGAATCTTCGCGCCGAGGCGCACCATTTCATTGACGTGCATGAAGCGGTTTTCAAAAATGGTCTCTGTCACGGTTGCCGCACCCAGCGACACGGCATTGAGCGCCATAAACTGCGCTTGCATGTCTGTAGCAAAACCTGGGTATTCGGTGGTGCGAAAGGACTGGGCTTTCAATCGGCCATGTGACGAGATGCGCATACCGCCCTGAACAGCGGTGACGGTAGCGCCAGCCTCACGCAGCTTGTCAACCAGCGCATCCTGGTGGTCTGCCCGTGCGTGCAGCAGCGTCACATCGCCGCCCGTAGCCGCTACCGCACACAAAAATGTGCCGGCCTCGATCCGGTCAGCCACAACCGGGTGGGTGCAGCCGTGCAGACGCTCCACGCCTTGGATGCGGATGCGGCGTGTGCCGTGACCTTCAATTTTCGCGCCCATTTTGATCAACATTTCAGCCAGGTCGGTGATCTCGGGCTCTTGCGCGGCGTTCTCCAGAATTGTTTCGCCCTCAGCCAGGGTGGCGGCCATCAAAAAGTTTTCAGTGCCTGTGACGGTCACCATGTCGGTGGTGATGCTGCAACCCTTTAAACGGGTTCTGCCCTTGGCTAGCTTGGCAATCATGTAGCCGTGTTCAACGGCAATTTCAGCACCCATGGCCTGCATGCCTTTAATGTGCTGGTCCACCGGGCGCGAACCAATCGCGCAGCCGCCCGGCAGTGACACCGTTGCCTCACCAAAGCGTGCCAGTAGCGGGCCGAGTGCCAACACCGACGCACGCATGGTTTTGACCAGCTCGTAAGGCGCTTCTGGTGAGCTCAAGGCACTCGCATCGATGGTAACGGTGCTCGGCACATCCTTGTTGCGCTCGGCGACCACTCCCATGTTTCGTATCAACTTGAGCATGGTGGACACGTCCTGCAAGCCCGGTACGTTCTCTAACGTGACTGCATCGGCTGTCAGCAGTGCGGCGCACAGCTCAGGTAATGCTGCATTTTTAGCGCCAGAAATGGTCACGCTGCCGTTTAACGTGTTGCCGCCTTTGATGAGTAACTTGTCCATGGTGTGGGTTTAAAGGTTGGCTGCCCACTCGGCAGGCGTAAAGGTTTTCATCGACAGCGCATGCACCTCGTTGGTTTGAATGCGGCCGCCCAGGGTGGCGTAGACTTTTTGGTGGCGTTGAATCAGGCGTTGGCCTTCAAAACTGCTGGAAACGATGGTGGCGTACCAATGCTGCCCGTCGCCCGACAGCTCAATGTGCTCGCACGGCAGGCCGTTTGAGATGATGGATTGGAGTTCTTCGCTGGTCATAGGGTTAGCCTCTTATTTTGTAGCCGGTGCGCAGCATGTTGACAGCGATGGCGCTGACGATGATCAATGCCGTCGAGACGATGCCCAGACTGAGCCACGGCGACACATCGCTCACGCCAAAAAACCCATACCTGAAACCATCAATCATGTAGAAAAACGGATTGAGGTGGCTGACGGTTTGCCAAAAAGGAGGAAGCGAGTGAATCGAATAAAACACGCCGCTTAAAAACGTCATCGGCATGATGACGAAATTTTGGAACGCCGCCATTTGGTCAAACTTGTCTGACCACAAACCAGCGATCACGCCCAGCGCACCCAACATGGCAGCACCCAGCACCGCAAAAAGCACAATCCATAGCGGGTAGACGAAGTCTGGCCTGCCAAAATAGGCGGTCACTGCAAACACGCCGGCACCCACCAGTAACCCACGCGCCATGGATGCACCGACATAAGCTAAAAACCAGTGCCAGTAAGACAGCGGCGTGAGCAGCACAAACACCAGGCTGCCCATGATTTTGCTTTGAATCAATGACGACGAACTGTTGGCAAAAGCATTTTGCAGCACGCTCATCATGACAAGGCCGGGTACTAAAAAAGCGGTGTAACTGACCGTACCGTACACCAAAACTCGCCCTTCAAGCACATGGCCAAAAATCAACATGTACATCACAGCCGTTAGCACGGGAGCGCCTACCGTTTGAAAGCCGACTTTCCAAAAACGCAGCGTTTCTTTGTACAAAAGTGTCTGCATGCCGGTCATGCTTCCACCTCGGCTTTCACTGACTTATCCGACATGACATCGAGGAAAACATCCTCAAGATCAGCCTTTCTGATTTCCACGTCCTCAGCCACCAAACCTGCTTCACGAATGGCCGCCAAGTACTGTTCAATTTCAATCGCGTTGTGCGCAGGGAACTGCACGATGCGCCCCGTGATGCGGGCTTTGTCAGCCAGTGCTTTGGGCAGCTCACTGTCAATCTTGAAGCGCAGCACATTTGAAGATGCCGCTTTAAGCAGCTCTGATGTTTGCGCCAGCGCCACCACTTTGCCTTGTTTGAGCATAGCAATGCGGCTGCACAGTGCTTCGGCTTCCTCCAGGTAATGCGTGGTTAACAGCACCGTACTGCCTTGTTTATTGAGCTTGGCAATAAACTGCCACAGCGTTTGACGCAGCTCAACGTCAACGCCTGCTGTGGGCTCGTCCAGGACGATGACTTGCGGCTTGTGCACCAAGGCTTGCGCGACCAGTACGCGGCGCTTCATGCCGCCCGACAACTGCCGCATGTTGGCATTGGCTTTGTCAGCCAGGCCAAGACTGGTGAGCAATTCGTCAATCCACGCATCGTTCTTTTTGATGCCGAAGTAACCCGACTGGATACGCAGTGCCTCGCGCACTGAAAAAAACGGGTCAAACACCAGCTCTTGCGGTACTACCCCTAAAGCGCGGCGAGCCGCAGCATAGTCGGTGAGCACGTCGTGGCCATGAACTTTGACGCTGCCTCGAGTAGCGCGCGACAAGCCCGCCAGAATGCTGATGAGTGTTGTTTTACCGGCACCGTTGGGTCCTAGCAGGCCAAAAAATTCGCCCCGCTGGATGTCAAAACTGACGTCTTCAAGCGCTTTGACAACTGCGCCTGTCGGACTGGGTTGGGTGGGATAAGTTTTAGAGACGGATTGAAATGAGATGGCGGGCATGAGCCCTCTATTTTAAAGGTTCAAACCGTTGCTTCGTTAATGTTTCGATGTGGTGCCGGAATCAATTCCGCCACGCCATACAAACTTGCCAGCTGGCCAAGTCTGGCAGGCAATCCGCTCACGGCAAATGTTTTGCCAGCAGCCAATGCTTGGCGCCTGCAAGCCAGTAGCACAGCCAGCGCAGACGAGTCAAATTGCATCAAAGCGCTGGCATCCAGGACGACAGCGCCTGTTTGGTCAGCGGCTTGCTTGACCAATCCGCGTGCCGTATCCAGCGCTTGGGCATGGGTAACGGTGGCGGGTAAGCTCAGCACGCCAAACTTTCAGGGCTTTTTAGCGTCACTGGGGCTGTTGGCATTGTTTGATTTGTTACGCTCGGCTAAAGATGCGATCAGGCCATCTACGCCCTTGGTGTTGATCACTTGCGCGAACTGGGTACGGTAAGTTTCTACCAGCCAGACACCGAGCACGTTCAGGTCGTATATCTTCCAGCCAGATGCAACCTTTTCAAGGCGGTAATCGAGTTGAATCGGGTCACCGCGGCCGACAATCTCGGTCCGCACCACCACCTCGGTTTCACCCGGTGCTTCACGCAGCGGCTTGATGCTGATCGTTTGCTCTTTAACCTGAGACAACGCGCCCGAATAGGTGCGAATCAACAAAGTTTTGAACTCATCCTGCAGCTTTTTTTGCTGTTCTGGCGTGGCTTGCCGCCAGCTGCGGCCCACAGCTGAAGCGGTCATCCGGACAAAGTTGACGTTCGGCATGACTTGGTTGTCAACCAGGGCCATGACTTTGGTCATGTCACCCGTTTGCATGGTTTTGTCAGCCTTGATTTTGTCCAGCACATCACTGGAAAGCCGTTTGATGAAAGCATCAGGCGCTTCGTCGGCCGCGTGAACGACAGGTGACGTCATCACGGCAGCGCTGATCAGGGCGGCAGCAAAATGTGCAAAGGTTCTACGTAGCATGTTGGACTTTCTTAAATTACCGAACCTACATTCAACGCAACAAGGCGTTTGGGGTAGACAGCAGTCAATGCAATTATTTCGCGGGCTGGGCAGGCGCAGCAGGCAAGTCGAAGCGCTCTTCTTTAAGCAAGACATCTTTGCCGATAGACGATGCCCGGCGCTTGAGGTACAAGTCGCGCGAAAAGCTGTATTTGTCGAGTGCAGCCTGGTCCAAAATGTTGGTGGAACTCAGCAAATCGGCGCGTTTGTCTACCACCCGCACCACTTCCAACGAATTACGTGCCGGTACATTGCGGTAGTAACCGACCAAATCTGCACTTCCGTCCACGACGGTACCGACACTGTCGCGTACTGATGAAGACCCCAGCAGCGGCAACACCACATAAGGGCCGGCCCCAAAGCCCCAAACCCCTAGCGTTTGCCCAAAATCCTGGGTGTTTTTCGACAGCCGCATTTCGGTGCCAATGTCCAGCAGGCCCCCAAAACCCAAAGTGGAGTTCACACTGACCCGCATCAAGGTTTCCAGAGAATCTTCAATTTTCAGCTGCAACAGGTTGTTAATGACCGACCAAACGTCTGAAATATTACCGAAAAAATTACGTACGCCAGTGCGGACGGGGGAGGGCGTGACTTGCTCGTAGGCCACTGCGACTGGTTTCAAAATCGTCCGGTCTACCCCATCGTTGAAGTTAAATATTGCGCGGTTCAGCGGCTCCATGGGGTCAACCGGGTTCACATTGGGGCCTGTGGCGCAACCTTGCGCCAACAATACGGCCAGTCCTACGGCCGTAGCGGCAACACTTTTGGTAAGAAATTTAGAAAAGCTCATTTTTTATCAATGCCGACGGTTGTGGATGCAGCTGGGGCTGGGGTCGCTGCGGGCGAGCTGGTGTCAGCCGCCTTGCTGAACAAAAACTGGCTGATCAAATTTTCCAGCACCACAGCGGATTGTGTTTGTTTGATAACGTCGCCGGCTGCCATATTTTTATCACTGGCTCCTGGTTCAATACCAATGTACTGCTCACCGAGCAGCCCGCTGGTCAGAATTTTGAGCGATGAATCTTTAGGAAAAACATACTTGCTTTCCATGGCCAAATTAACCGTCGCCTGGTAGGACTTGTCGTCAAAGCCTATGGTCTCAACGCGGCCGATCACCACACCAGCACTTTTGACGGCAGCGCGCGGTTTCAGTCCACCAATGTTGTCAAATTTGGCGGTGACCTTGTACGACGTGTCAAAATTTAGGCTCAGCAGGTTGGCCGACTTCAACGCCAGAAACAACACAGCTGCTGCACCGATCAGCACAAACATGCCAACCCAAAGATCTGCTTTCGAGCGTTGCATCGTTTTTTCTTTCAAATCGCTTGCGCTCTTAAAGTTTTAAAAAGCCAATATTTTGACACGACTGACGATCAGATGCTAAACATCAGCGTGGTCAGCAAAAAGTCCAGCCCCAGCACCGCCAGCGATGCCAGCACCACCGTGCGTGTGGTCGCCCGTGATACCCCTTCAGGTGTGGGCTGAGCCTCAAAGCCCTGGTACAGCGCCACAAAAGTAACAGTGATGCCGAACACGAAGCTTTTGATGACGCCGTTACCCACATCGCGCCAAACGTCCACGCCGCCCTGCATCTGGCTCCAGAACGAGCCTGAGTCAATGCCAATCATTGCCACACCCACCAGCCACCCGCCCGCAATGCCTACCGCGCTAAAGACTGCGGCCAGCAGAGGCATCGCAATCATGCCGCCCAAAAAGCGGGGTGCCAGTATGCGGCGTACCGGGTCAACCGCCATCATTTCCATGGCCGACAGCTGCTCGCCGGCTTTCATCAGGCCGATTTCGGCGGTTAGCGCCGTACCTGCACGGCCAGCGAAAAGCAGCGCCGTAATCACAGGCCCTAACTCACGCACCAAACTGAGGGCCACCAACAAACCTAACGCTTCAGACGAGCCGTAACGCTGCAGCGTGTAGTAGCCCTGCAGACCCAGCACAAAGCCGACAAACAGGCCTGACACCGAAATAATCGCCAGCGAGTAATTGCCTAAAAACAAAATCTGGTCACGCACCAGGCCAAACCGCTTTAGCGCCAAGCCGCTCATGGCCAGTAAACGACCTAACAAACGCGTAGCGTGTCCAAGATGGCGCAGTTGCTCGCGCACGGCCAAACCCAGCGCGGAGATAACGTTGGTTTTCGGCTGGCTCATCAGCTCGCACCTTTTGTAGCGGGGGCAGTGGGGCCAAAATCGCTGGCCACGTCTGGGCCCGGGTAATGAAATTTGACGGGACCTTCACTGAGTGCATTGACAAACTGGTGTACCAGCGGGTCGGTGCTTTGCCTAACCTCGTCCGGTGTGCCCTGGGCTGCAATACCGCCGTTGGCCAAAATGATCACCTTGTCGGCAATGCGAAAGGTTTCTTCCAGGTCATGCGACACCACAATCGAGGTAATGCCCAGCGTGTCATTGAGCTGGCGAATCAATTGCGCCGCGGTACCGAGAGAAATCGGGTCCAGCCCGGCAAACGGTTCGTCGTACATGATGAGTTCAGGGTCCAGCACGATGGCGCGGGCCAGTGCGACGCGGCGTGCCATGCCGCCTGAAATCTCGCTGGGCATCAAGTCGCGTGCGCCGCGCAAGCCCACTGCGTTGAGCTTCATCAACACGATGTCGCGAATCAAATCATCGCTCAGATCGGTATGTTCGCGCAGCGGAAAAGCCACATTGTCAAATACGCTCAAATCGGTAAAAAGTGCGCCAAACTGAAACAACATGCCCATGCGACGACGCGCGGCGTACAAATCCTGCGCGTTGAATTCGGAGACGTTTTTACCGTCAAACAGCACTTGCCCGGCATTGGCTTTTTGCTGCCCGCCAATCAAGCGCAGAACGGTGGTTTTACCGCCGCCCGATGCGCCCATGAGCGCGGTGACTTTGCCCTGTGGGACTGTCAGCGTGACGCGCTCAAGAATGGTGCGGTCGCCCGCAGTGCCGGGATATGAAAAGCTGACGTCCTTGAATTCAATCAAGGCGGTGGGGTCTGGCTGCGGCATGAATGATGGGAGGCGGTGGCGGGATGGTGACAGGCTGATGGGAGATGCTTAATCATAGTGGGATTGCACTTTGCCTCGTCCGACCGGTTTAATCGCACACCTAACCGCGCCCCTAATTGCTCACCGAAAAAAAAGGGCTCAAAACCCTCGTTTTTGGCCCTTTGCTTCAATGATGGGTCTTTTAGACGCATGGCCCACGGTTTAAATGGGCCGCGTGCTCCTGATTAAATAGCAGTACGCTTCAACGCAACGGTTCTTGTGCTCATCACAATTCAACGGGGCAAATCACTAGAACCCATCAAAAACTCATCCACCGACCGTGCGGCTTGTCGGCCCTCACGAATCGCCCATACCACCAGACTTTGCCCACGCCGAATGTCACCGGCGACAAAAACCTTGGGCACGTTGGTCGCATAGCCGCCGATAAATACATCGCTTGCCTTGGCGTTGCCTCGGTTGTCTTTGCTGATGCCAAAGGATTCCAGCACAGACGCCACTGGCGACACAAAACCCATTGCCAGCAGCACCAGGTCAGCTTTGAGGGTCTGTTCGGTGCCGGCAATTTCAACCATCTTGCCGCCCACCCACTCCACGCGTACGGTTTTTAGACCGGTGACTTTGCCTTTTTCGCCCAGCAGCTCTTTGGTTGAAATCGCAAACTCGCGCTCGCAGCCTTCCTGGTGGCTAGACGATGTACGCAGCTTGGCGGGCCAATACGGCCAGGTCATCGGGCGGTTTTCCTCGATGGGCGGCTGGGGCATCAGTTCGAACTGGGTGACGCTGACTGCGCCGTGCCGGTTGCTGGTGCCTACGCAATCGCTGCCGGTGTCGCCGCCGCCGATCACGATGACGTGTTTGCCATCTGCGCGCAGTTGGCCTTTGACCTTGTCGCCAGCGTTGACTTTGTTTTGGCCCGGTAAAAATTCCATGGCAAAGTGCACACCGTCCAACTCACGTCCGGGTATGGGCAAGTCGCGTGACTGCTCTGCGCCGCCGGTCAACATGACGGCATCAAAATCTTTCTGCAATTGCTCGGGTGTGATGGTTTCCTTGGCCCAGTTGGTCACTTTGGAATCTTTAGGCAAATTGCCAACCATCACGCCGCACTTGAAGGTCACGCCCTCGGCCTGCATTTGCTCAACCCGGCGGTCAATGTGGATTTTCTCCATCTTGAAGTCAGGAATCCCGTAGCGCAGCAAGCCGCCGACGCGGTCGTTCTTTTCAAACAGGGTGACGTCATGGCCAGCACGCGCCAGTTGCTGGGCGGCGGCCATACCGGCAGGGCCGCTGCCAACAATGGCGACTTTTTTGCCGGTTTTGTGCTTTGGCAACTGCGGCTTGACCCAGCCTTCAGCCCAGGCGCGGTCAATGATGGCGTGTTCAATCGATTTGATGCCCACCGCGTCGTCGTTGACATTCAGCGTGCAAGCCGCCTCACAAGGTGCGGGGCAAATGCGCCCGGTGAACTCCGGGAAATTATTGGTGCTGTGCAGGGTGGCAATTGCGTTTTCCCAGTCCGCCCGAAACACCATGTCGTTGACGTCGGGAATGATGTTGTTGACCGGGCAACCGGTGTTGCAAAACGGCGTGCCGCAGTCCATGCAACGCGCGCTTTGCGCTTTAGCCTGCTGGTCGTCTAGGCCGATGACAAATTCCTTGTAGTTTTTCAAGCGCTCGGGCACGGGTTTGTAGCCCTCTTCCAAACGCTCAAATTCCATAAAACCGGTGATTTTTCCCATGATGCTGTCCTGTACGAATAATTTGCTTCAAAAAGGCGAGTGAGAACCCTTGTTTCTTATTTGGCGCCCACCGGCTCGCGGTTGGTTTGCACCTGCGCCCGCGTCGTTTCGGTCGCTGCGTTCAAGCGGCGGTCCCTGCGCTCCAGCAAGGCGCGTTTGTATTCATTCGGAAAGACTTTGACAAACTTCAGACGCGACTCGGCCCAGTTGTCCAGCAACTGCCGCGCGCGTTTGCTGCCCGTCCAGCGGTTGTGGTCTTGCAGCAGGCGCTTGAGCAGCGCTTCGTCGCTTTCTTCGGCATGCCAGTCTGACTTGTCGTGGGTGTGCTGCTCAGTGGTGGTCACCACTTTGTCCAGACTGACCATCGACGTGTTGCAACGGCTGGCAAACTGACCATCTTCGTCATACACGTAAGCCACGCCGCCGCTCATGCCGGCTGCAAAATTACGGCCAGTGACACCTAGCACCGCCACGGTGCCGCCCGTCATGTATTCGCAGCCGTGGTCGCCCGTGCCTTCAACAACGGTGGTGGCACCCGACAAGCGTACGGCAAACCGTTCGCCCGCCACGCCACTGAAAAACGCTTCGCCCGTGGTTGCGCCATACAGCACCGTGTTGCCCACAATCGTGTTTTTGTGCGACTCGCCCCTGAAGTCAATGCTTGGCCGTACCACGATGCGCCCGCCCGACAAGCCCTTGCCGGTGTAATCGTTGGCGTCGCCAATCAAATACAGCGTGATGCCTTTGGCCAGGAAAGCGCCAAACGACTGACCGCCGGTGCCTTCCAGCTGGATGCGCAAGGTGTCGTCTGGCAAACCTTGCGGGTGATGGCGGGTCAGCTCGCCCGATAGCATGGCACCCACCGTGCGGTTGACGTTGCGCGCAATCTCAATAAACTGGACTTTCTCACCTTTTTCAATCGCGGCTTTTGACTTTTCAATTAAACGGCGGTCCAGCGTTTTTTCAAGTGCGTGGTCTTGGGTGGATACATGCAAACGCGGTACATCAGCGGGCACATTTGGCTGATAGAACAGTCGCGCAAAATCCAACCCACTGGCCTTCCAATGTTCAATGCCTTTCTGGGTATCCAACAAATCGGCTCGGCCAATCAACTCGTCAAACGTACGCACGCCAAGCTGCGCCATCAACTGACGCGCTTCTTCTGCAACAAAGAAAAAATAGTTGACCACATGCTCAGGCTTGCCGCTGAATTTTTGGCGCAGCACCGGGTCTTGCGTGGCCACGCCGACTGGGCAGGTGTTCAGGTGGCACTTGCGCATCATGATGCAGCCCTCCACCACCAGCGGGGCGGTGGCAAAGCCGAATTCATCCGCACCGAGCAGCGCGCCAATCACCACGTCACGGCCAGTTTTCATTTGGCCATCAGCCTGCACGCGAATGCGGCCACGCAGGCGGTTGAGCACCAGCGTTTGCTGCGTTTCAGCCAAGCCGATTTCCCAGGGGCTGCCTGCGTGTTTGATGCTTGACCAAGGCGAAGCGCCCGTACCACCGTCGTGGCCTGCTATCACTAAATGATCGGCTTTGGCTTTGGTCACGCCTGCCGCAATCGTGCCGACGCCCACTTCACTGACCAGCTTGACGCTGATGCTGGCACGCGGGTTGACGTTTTTCAAATCGTGAATCAGCTGCGCCAAATCTTCGATGGAATAAATATCGTGGTGCGGCGGCGGGGAAATCAAACCCACACCGGGCACTGAATAACGCAAGCTGCCAATGTATTCACTGACCTTGCCGCCGGGCAGCTGGCCGCCCTCGCCAGGTTTGGCACCTTGCGCCATTTTGATTTGAATCTGGTCGGCAGACACCAGATATTCAGCCGTCACGCCAAAGCGGCCGGACGCAACTTGCTTGATTTTGGAGCGCAGCGAATCACCTTCTTGCAGCGGTAAATCAACCTCCACGACTTTCTCGCCGATCACACTTTTAAGCGTTGCGCCCTGCTTGATGGGAATACCTTTGAGCTCTTGGCGGTAGCGGTTCGGGTCTTCACCGCCCTCGCCGGTGTTGCTTTTGCCGCCAATTCGGTTCATGGCAACGGCCAGCGTGGCGTGGGCCTCAGTGCTGATAGAACCGAGCGACATCGCACCCGTGGCAAAGCGCTTGACAATTTCTTTGGCTGACTCGACCTCGTCAATCGGTATCGCTTTGGCCGGGTCAATTTTGAATTCAAACAGCCCGCGCAGCGTCATGTGGCGGCGGTTTTGGTCGTTGATCAACTGCGCATACTCTTTGTAGGTATTGAAGTTGTTTGACCGGGTGGCGTGCTGTAATTTGGCAATCGCGTCGGGTGTCCACATGTGGTTTTCGCCGCGCACCCTGAAAGCGTACTCACCGCCTGCGTCCAGCATGTTTTCAAGTATGGGGTCATCACTGAAAGCCGCACGGTGCATGCGCAGCGCTTCTTCGGCAATTTCAAAAACGCCCATACCTTCTACTTGGCTGGCGGTGCCGGTAAAAAACTTGGCAATGGTCTCGCGGTTCAAGCCAATGACCTCAAACAACTGCGCGCCGCAGTAGCTCATGTAAGTCGACACGCCCATTTTGGACATGATTTTCGACAGACCTTTGCCGATGGCTTTGGTGTAGTTGTAGATGGCCTTTTCAGTCGACAAATCGCCGGGCAAACCGTTGTGCATCTCGGCCAATGTTTCCATCGCTAAATACGGGTGAACGGCTTCTGCGCCGTAGCCTGCCAACACGGCAAAGTGATGGACTTCACGCGCCGAGCCTGTCTCAACCACCAAGCCAGCGGTGGTGCGCAAGCCCACGCTCACCAAATGCTGGTGAATGGCAGACAACGCTAGCAGCGCGGGGATAGCAACCTGTGTGGCGCTCAAAGCCCGGTCGCTGATGATCAAAATATTTTTGCCGGTTTTGATCGCGTCAACAGCCTCGGCGCACAGCGATGCCAGCTTGGCTTCCACGCCCTCATGGCCCCAGGCCAGCGGGTAAGTGATGTCAAGCGTGTAGCTTTTGAACTTGCCTTGGGTGTGCGCTTCAATGTCGCGCAGCTTTTGCATGTCAGCCACATTCAGCACCGGCTGCGCCACTTCAAGCCGCATCGGTGGGTTGACCTGGTTGATGTCCAGCAGGTTGGGCTTGGGGCCAACAAAGGACACCAGCGACATCACAATCGCCTCGCGGATCGGGTCAATCGGCGGGTTGGTGACTTGTGCAAACAACTGCTTGAAGTAGTTGTACAGCGATTTGTTTTTGTTTGACAGCACTGCAAGCGGCGAGTCGTTACCCATGGAGCCGGTGGCTTCTTCGCCGTTGGCGGCCATCGGAGACATCAGGAACTTAATATCTTCTTGCGTGTAGCCGAAGGCTTGTTGTCGGTCGAGCAGGCTTGGCGTCCCCGTCGGCAAATTTGGGGTCGGATCCGAATTACCGGAGCTGATGCCGGCAGGCAGCGGCTCGGTAGATTCGGCTCTGACCCCAGTTTTGCCAAGCTTCACGTCATCCAACTTAATGCGCAAATTCTCAATCCACTGCTTGTAGGGCTTGCTGTGCGCCAGCGTGGCCTTGATTTCTTCGTCATCGACCATGCGGCCCTGCTCTAAATCGATCAGGAACATCTTGCCTGGCTGCAAGCGCCATTTACGGACGATTTTGTGCTCTGGAATCGGTAGCACGCCAGACTCTGAAGCCATGATGACCAAATCATCATCGGTCACGCAATAGCGCGAAGGGCGAAGCCCATTGCGGTCCAGCGTGGCTCCAATCTGGCGGCCGTCGGTAAACACAATCGAAGCCGGGCCGTCCCAGGGTTCGAGCATGGCGGCGTGGTATTCGTAAAACGCTTTGCGGCGCTCGTCCATCGTGGTGTGCTGCTCCCACGGCTCGGGGATCATCATCATCACGGCCTGGCTGATCGGGTAGCCCGACATCGTCAATAGCTCAAGGCAGTTGTCAAATGTGGCGGTGTCAGACTGGTCGGCAAAGCTGATGGGGTAGAGCTTTTGCAAATCCGCCCCAAGCACGGGGGACGACATCACGCCTTCTCGCGCTTTCATCCTGTTGTAGTTGCCTTTGACGGTGTTGATCTCGCCGTTGTGCGCGACATAGCGGTACGGGTGGGCCAGCGGCCACTCAGGAAAGGTGTTGGTACTGAAACGCTGGTGTACCAGGCCCAGCGCTGACACGCAACGGGTGTCTTGCAGGTCAAGGTAATAGGTGCCTACCTGGTTGGCCAGCAGCAGGCCTTTGTAAACCACGGTGCGACTGGACATGCTGGGCACGTAATATTCTTTGCTGTGCGTCAGGTGCAGGTTTTGAATCGCGGCGCTGGCAGTCTTGCGGA
>JANPIK010000039.1:0-75068 GCA_031424935.1 Polaromonas sp. | reverse complement strand
AATGCGCACCGGTGAAGTCATCACCGCTGAAGTCGTTCGCATCGACCACAACCACGTCGTTGTCAACGCCGGACTGAAGTCCGAGGCCTATGTGCCGCTCGAAGAATTCAAAAACGACCAAGGCGAGCTTGAAGTTCAAGTTGGCGACTTTGTATCGGTTGCCATTGACTCGGTTGAAAACGGCTACGGTGACACCCTGCTGTCGCGCGACAAAGCCAAGCGCCTGGCCTCATGGATGAGCCTGGAAAAAGCGCTGGAATCTGGCGAATTCGTCACTGGCCAGACCAGCGGCAAAGTCAAAGGCGGCCTGACTGTTCTGGTCAACGGTATCCGCGCATTTTTGCCCGGCTCACTTATCGACACACGCCCCATCAAAGACTTGTCTCCGTATGAGAACAAGACCATGGAGTTCAAAGTCATCAAGCTGGACCGCAAGCGCAACAACGTCGTGCTGTCACGCCGTGCGGTGGTCGAAGCATCGATGGGCGAAGAGCGCGCCAAGCTGATGGACACGCTGAAAGAAGGCGCAACCGTCAAAGGCGTGGTCAAGAACATCACCGAATACGGTGCATTTGTTGACTTGGGCGGCATTGACGGCCTGCTGCACATCACCGACATGGCATGGCGCCGCGTGCGTCACCCAAGCGAAGTGGTGACGGCTGGCCAGGAAATCGTGGCCAAGATTCTCAAGTTCGACACCGAGAAAAACCGCGTATCCTTGGGCCTCAAACAAATGGGCGATGACCCATGGATGGGCGTGAACCGCCGTTACCCACAGAGCACCCGCCTGTTTGGCAAGATCACCAATATTGCTGACTACGGCGCATTTGTTGAACTCGAGCCAGGCATCGAAGGCCTCGTGCACGTGTCCGAGATGGACTGGACCAACAAGAACGTTGCGCCTAACAAGTTAGTTGCACTCGGCGATGAAGTCGAAGTCATGGTTCTGGAAATCGACGAAGACAAGCGCCGTATCAGCCTGGGCATGAAGCAGTGCAAGGCCAACCCATGGCAAGAGTTTGCAGTCGACACCAAGCGCGGCGACCGCGTCAAGGGTCCGATCAAATCCATCACCGACTTCGGCGTGTTCGTCGGTTTGGCTGCTGGTATTGACGGCTTGGTGCATTTGTCTGACCTGTCATGGAACGAGCCTGGCGAAACCGCCGTGCGCAACTACAAAAAGGGCCAGGAAGTCGAAGCGATCGTGCTGGCTGTTGATGTTGACCGCGAGCGTATTTCCCTGGGTATCAAGCAGTTGGATTCTGACCCGTTCACCACGTTTGTGTCGATCAACGACAAGGGCGCGATTGTGACCGGCAAGGTCAAAACTGTCGATGCCAAAGGCGCTGAGATTGACCTCGGTGAAGACATCATTGGCTACCTGCGCGCCAGCGAAATCAGCCGTGACCGCGTTGAAGACGCACGCAACGTGCTGAAAGAAGGCGATGAAGTCTCTGCTGTGGTGGTGAACGTGGATCGCAAGACCCGCAACATCCAGTTGTCAGTCAAAGCCAAGGACAACGCTGACCAGCAAGAAGCCATGGCAACGCTCAGCCAGCAGTCTGCCAAAGAAAGCTCCGGCTTGACCAACTTGGGCGCACTGCTGCGCGCCAAAATGGACAGCGAAGCTAAATAAAGCAAGACCTTATTTGCGGGACAGACCAGACGACGCAGCAAAGTTGCTTGATGTGTTGTTTGTGCTCTGTCCCCAAATTGACTAATCTCCGACTCCGATTCCGCCCCCATGACCCGAAGTGACTTAGTTGAAGAGCTGGCCAATCGATTTGGCCAACTCACCCACCGAGACGCTGAATACGCTGTCAAGACCATCCTTGATGCGGTTGGCGATGCATTGGTGCGTGGTCACAGAATTGAGATTCGGGGCTTTGGCAGCTTTTCTGTCAACCGTCGTCCACCCCGCATGGGACGAAATCCGCGCTCCGGCGAGAGCGTAGCGATCCCCGAAAAGCGGGTGCCGCATTTCAAGCCTGGCAAGGCGTTGCGTGAATCCGTCGATGCGCGTACCGAAGCATTGCTCACAAGTCAGACCAGCAAGCCTGCCAAGTAACGCGCATGCCTGTTTTGGCTGATTAAAATTAAACAGCACATTCAAAAAGGCTGCATGACGTGAACACCCTGATCTGGCTGCTTAAAGCAGCCATTTTTTTTACCCTTTTTGCCTTCGCGCTGAACAACCAGCAAGCAGTAGCCGTGAACTTCTTTTTCGGCACTTTCTGGAAAGCCCCTTTGGTACTGGTCGTTTTGACGGCCTTCGGTACAGGTTTGGCGCTCGGCGTTTTGCTGATGATGCCGCGCTGGTGGAAAAAGCGGGCACGGCAAGCAACGCCATCAAAGCCACAGCAAACCGCACCTTCGCAAAATACCAGCAACTCGCCTCCCCGCCTTCCTGAAAGCACAGGTATTCCCAGACATGGACTTTGACATCACCTGGATATTACTGGGCCTGCCGATTGCTTTTACCTTGGGCTGGATTGCATCGCGAGCAGACCTGCGTCAGCTCAAGATTGAAAACCGGCAAGCGCCAAAGGCTTACTTTCGCGGCCTGAACTTTCTGCTCAATGAACAACAAGACAAGGCCATTGATGCTTTCATTGAGGCCGTGCAGAATGACCCCGACACATCAGAGCTGCACTTTGCATTGGGTAACCTGTTTCGCCGGCGCGGTGAATATGAGCGCGCTGTACGTGTCCACGAACACTTGCTCCAGCGCGGAGACTTGCCCCAGCCTGACCGCGACCGCGCGCAGCATGCGCTAGCACTCGACTACCTGAAAGCGGGCCTGCTTGACCGAGCAGAAGCCGCGCTGCAAAAGCTCGAGGGCACCCGCTTTGAGCAAGAGGCACATTTGGCGCTGCTGTCAGTTTATGAACGCTCAAGCGACTGGCAACACAGCGCCGGCATTGCCAGCAAGTTAAACAGCGCCGGGCACGCCAGCTTCACAGGCCGACAGGCACACTATTTATGCGAGCAAGCTGACGCTTGTGTAGCCACAGGTGACACCGCCAAAGCCTTGAGCCTGCTTGAATTGGGCTGCAGCACGGCTCCAGCATCGGCCAGGCCATTGATAGACCTGGCCAAGCTGCGCGTGCAGCTTGGCGAGTTACAAGCAGCGTTGGACATCCTGGTGAAACTCGAACAAACCGCTCCTCAGTACTTCCCGTTGGCAGCAGGTTTGCTGGTCACGATTGCGCAAGACGATAGCCAGTACCTGCAAACCATGGCGCTGCTCAAAGCGTATTACCAGCACACGCCTTCAATCGATGTGCTGGATGCGATGTCCAAAATTGAAAAAGACCCTGTCGCCAGCCGCCAAGCTTACATTCAGCACCTTGAAACCGAAAAATCACTGATCGCTGCGGCCCGTTGGGTAGCCGGTGAAAAGCCCCATGATCTGGCTGAAGCACACAAGCACCAACTGGTGCAACGTGCGCTCGATGTAGCTACCAAGCCCCTGATGCGCTACCGCTGCGCCGCCTGCGGTTTTGAAGCCACCCAACACTTTTGGCACTGCCCAGGTTGCCAGGCCTGGGACAGCTACCCGGCTCGGCGCATTGAAGAGTTGTGAACACCCCCGTGGCTGCGCTGCGCTTGCCATCCCCCTTACCTGTGGCCTGGCAAAGCCAGATCCACGGCGTCTACTTGAATAAGAATCCAGAAACATGACAACGCTACCGACAATTTCTCAAGAAAAATTAGCTGCAGCCCGCGTACTGGTCGTGGGCGATGCCATGCTGGACCGCTACTGGTACGGTGCGGTTGACCGCATCTCGCCTGAAGCGCCGGTACCTGTGGTGCGCGTTACCCGCACTGAAGAGCGTGTGGGCGGTGCAGCCAACGTGGCAAGTAACATCGTGGCGCTTGGCGCGCGTGCATCCTTGCTCACGGTGGTGGGCGATGATGAAGCCAGTCACCAGCTTGAAGCGTTGGTTGCCAACTCGGGCATTACCCCTTACTTCGGCCGCGATGCACAACTCAAAACCACCGTCAAGCTGCGGGTCATTGGACGCCAGCAACAACTGATCCGGCTTGATTTTGAAAGCACACCTGAAAACGAAGTGCTGGCCTCCCAGTCCAGCACCTTTGAAAAGCTCTGCCCCGCCCACGATGCCGTTTTATTTTCAGATTACGGCAAAGGGGGGCTGACGCATATCAGCACCATGATCGACCACGCCAGGGCTGCTGGCAAAGTGGTTTTGATTGACCCCAAGGGCTCAGACTACAGCCGCTATAAAAATGCCAGCATCATCACCCCAAACCGCGCCGAGCTTGAGCAAGTCATAGGTGCCTGGGCGAACGAGGCCGACCTGCAAACCAAGGCCCAAAATTTGCGACTGTCGCTTGACCTGCAGGCGCTGCTGCTCACCCGCAGCGAGGCAGGCATGACCTTGTTTGACGCGCACGGCTTGCTGCATGTGCCCGCAGTGGCGCGCGAGGTGTTTGATGTCACCGGCGCAGGCGATACCGTCATCGCCACACTGGCCGCATTAGCCGGCGCGGGCGTAAGCTTTCGCGATGCGGTGCCCATTGCCAATCAGGCGGGCGGTCTGGTGGTCGGTAAATTTGGCACCGCAACCGTCAGCTATGAAGAATTGTTCAACACCCTGAGCTCAAGGAACAGATCATGAAAATTGTAGTCACGGGGGCCGCCGGGTTTATCGGCAGCAACCTCATCAAAGGCCTCAATGCGCGCGGCATCGACAACATCATTGCCGTCGACGACTTGACCCAGGGTGACAAGTTTAAAAACCTGGCAGACCTGCACATTGCAGATTTCGTCGATGCCGACGACTTTTACGAGCTGTTTGCTGAAGGCGCGTTTGGCCAAGTTGAGGCCGTGTTTCATGAAGGCGCGTGCAGCGACACCATGGAGCCCGACGGCAAATACATGATGGACAACAACTACACGCTGTCGTGCGAGTTGTTCCAGACGTGTCAGGATCAGGGTACACGGCTGCTTTATGCATCTTCAGCAGCGACCTACGGTCATGCAAAGCGCGACCACACTTTGCCGGGGGGCTCTAGCACCTTCAGCGAATCGCCTGAATTTGAAAAGCCGCTGAACGTGTACGGCTACTCCAAGTTGCTGTTTGACCAGCGCCTCAGACGCGAAATGGGCAAGCAGTTTGAGAATGCAACGACTCAGGTGGCAGGTTTCAGATACTTCAACGTTTACGGCCCGCGTGAGCAGCATAAGGGCCGTATGGCCAGTGTGGCCTTTCATCAGTTCAACCAGTATCTTGCCGACGGCAAGGTCAAATTATTTGGTGAATACGGCGGCTACGGCCCCGGCGGGCAAATGCGGGACTTTGTGTTCATTGACGATGTAGTAGCGGTTAATTTGTGGTTTTTAGACCATCCTGAGCAGTCCGGCATTTTTAATCTGGGCACCGGCAAGGCGCAACCCTTTAACGACGTGGCCATCAGCGTCGTCAATGCCCTGCGCAAAACCCAAAACGAGGCCGCTTTGAGCATTGACGAAGCTGCACGCGGAGGGCTGATTGACTACGTCGCCTTTCCCCCTGCCCTGGTCGGCAAATACCAAAGTTATACCCAGGCCGACCTCAGCGCATTGCGCGCCGCTGGCTGCGACCATGTTTTTACCGACGTGCAGGCAGGCGTGGCTGCTTACATGGCCTGGCTAGGTTTGCAACACCGTGACCCTAAAAGCGTGAAGTCAGGGCTATAGGCCTGCTTTAAACCCTCATGCAGCCGTCTTTCAGCCCCCTTTCAGCCTGCTTTTAACGCGTTTGCGCCTTGTTTCAACCCACTTTTAACCAAACTTACGTCAACCGGTCAACCTCTACCTTTGGTGGCCGTTAAAGGCTCAGTCCCCTTCATGATGTAGGGGCGTCGGGGTTATCCGTTCCAACCAACACTTTGAGGAGTTTTCTCATGTTCAAGAAATTATTGGCCTTTTTTGCCGCCATGACCGTTGCCGTTGCTTTTGCAGCGGTAGACGTCAATAAAGCCACGCCTGCCGAATTAGATGGCATCAAGGGCATTGGCCCCGGCATCTCTGGCAAGATCGTTGACGAGCGTAAAAAAGGCGAATTCAAAAGCTGGGAAGACTTTATTGGTCGCGTCAAAGGTATTGGCGAAGTCAATGCCGCCAAGTTCTCCGCAGAAGGCCTGACGGTCAGCGGCTCTGGCTACAAAGGCGCTGCAGCTGCCCCAGCCAAGAAAGATGACAAGCCAGCCGCACCTGCTGCCGCCGCCAAAGCCGACGCAAAACCAGCTGCTACACCAGCCGCGGCTACCACGCCTGCCAAAGCTGATGCCAAGCCCGTAACTGCCGCTCCGGCCGCTGCAGCAGCCGCCAAAGAAGAGAAAAAAGACCCAAAGGCTGAAGCCAAGGCCAAAAAAGAAGCTGACGCAAAAGCAAAGCTTGATGCCAAAGCAGCCAAAGCAGATGCGAAGCCTGATGCAAAAGCTGATGCGGCCAAGCCTGCGGCCAGCGCAGCCAAGAAGTAATTTCCACCGTCAGGCCAATCGGGCTGATCTCAAAAAAACCCGCTTCAGCGGGTTTTTTTACGCTCGTAGCGCTGATTTACGCATCATTTAGCCCCTAAGCCCCCGTAATCACTACGCCACATGCTCATTACTTCATAGCACACGGTATACAGTAACCACCATGACACCTCCCGACATGACAGACCAGCGCTTGATTGATCTTGAAATCAAGGCAACCTACACCGAAGACCTGGTTGAGCAGCTTGACCTCGTCATTACCCGCCAACAGCGGCAAATTGACCAGTTGCTGCGTGACGTGGCCGAGCTGCAGCAGCAGGGGGCAAGCACGACACAAGCCTCCCAAAACAGTTTGCACCACGACTTGCCACCGCATTTTTAATTAAAATCGATTACTATGATTTTTATAGCTATCAGCCTATACAAATCAGGGGCCAAGAACGGATTTAGTTAACAATTGAGTGTATGAACTCAGCCGGACGCAGCGCGCAGCTCCATCGTCTGCGGACTTCTACCAACTTCTACGGACGCCTACCAGTCCCGGCCCGCCCTCGCCGCTACGTCAAGCAGGCACGCACGCATTTGGACAAAAGCTGACCGCAGCATCATTTTTATTTCGGCTGTCGGCCCATGACTACCGAGTTGTCAGACAACAACCTACAGGGTTATCCGCAGCAGCAGCCTGACTGTGTTCGGTGTCGCACATTAAATAAGGCTCTAATCCTTACATCTACCAACTCATTGGCAGATAAGCCAAGGAAATAGAACATCGCCACGCCTAAGCCCAAGTTAGATGACCCCAAGCAAAACCATCTGCTCGCGGTGTTGCCCCCTGACGAATGGCAGCGCTTGCTGCCACATATCGAAAGGGTGGAATTGCCTTTGGGCTTCGTGCTGTACGAAGCAGGTGTGCGTCTGAACTATGCGTACTTTCCAGCCACAGCCATTATCTCGTTGCTGTATGTATTGGAAAACGGCGCTACTGCAGAAATCGCCGTGGTCGGTAACGAAGGTTTGGTAGGCGTGACGCTGTTCATGGGCGGCGGCTCCACCACCAGCCGCGCCGTGGTGCAAAGTGCAGGTTACGGTTTTCGGCTGCCTGCACAAGTCATCAAAAACGAGTTCAACCGGAGCGATGTGGTGATGCATTTGCTGCTGCGCTATACCCAGGCACTGATGACCCAGATGTCACAGACGGCGGTGTGCAACCGCCACCACTCCCTGGACTTGCAGTTGTGCCGCTGGCTGCTGCTCAGCCTGGACCGGGTGGACAGCAGCAACTTGGTCATGACGCAAGAGCTGATTGCCAACATGCTGGGTGTACGCCGTGAGGGCGTCACAGAGGGTGCAAGAAAACTGCAAAGGGCCAAACTCATCTCCTACAGTCGGGGCCGCATTACCGTGCTGGACCGGCCAGGCCTGGAAGAACGCGCCTGCGAATGCTATAGCGTGGTCAAAAAAGAATACGACCGCTTGTTGCCGCCCAAACCCTCTGATTAGCCCTGCGCTGTAGGACGGTGCGCTGAAAGTCGCTTAATTCGGCGCATCTGTGCGGTATTCAGCAGAAAAAATGTATTTTTTTAGGTACGCTCTGTTTTTTCTTGACAAGCAGCGTCTGTAGGCACTCATGGCGGTAAGGCTGGTGTTTATTCCTTGATCGTCAAGGGCAGCAGCGTTGCACAACGTACCCATGATTTCTAAATCACAGCCTCCAGGCAACCATTTGGTTGACCTGCTCCCCAGCAAAGACCGTTTGCGCTTGTTGGAGGTCAGCGAAAGCGTCGACCTGACACTGACTGAAGTGTTGTGCGAGCCCGGCAAGCCCACCAAATATGTGTACTTTCCTACCCATGGTTTTATTTCGTTGATTGCCGTGGTCAAAGGCAGTCCCGGGGTTGAAGTGGGCATGGTGGGCCGTGAAGGCATGCTGGGGGTGCAGTTGGCGTTAGGCGTATCCATTGCGCCGCTGCATGCCCTGGTACAGGGCGCTGGCAAGGCCTTACGCGTCAGCACCAAGGCTTTCAAGGCCGAACTGGCCCATAGCCCCGCGCTGCAAAAAGAGCTGAATCGCTACCTGTACATCCTGATGTCGCAGTTGGCTGAATCAACCGCTTGTGCGCGTTTTCACCAGATTGGGCCGCGCCTGGCGCGCTGGCTTTTGATGAGCCAGGACCGTTCGCAATCCAGCAGTTTTGACGTGACCCAAGAGTTTTTAGCCTACATGCTCGGTGTCCGCCGGGTTGGCGTGACCACAGCGGCCGGCCAATTGCAGCGCGACGGGCTGATCAGCTATTCTCGGGGCAAATTAACGGTTTTAAACCGCAAAGGCCTTGAGCGCGCGTCTTGCGGCTGCTATGCCGCTGACAAGAAAATCTATTCTGACCATTTGTAAGACAAGCGCTCCATTTGTTGCCAACTGTGAACGACATGCTCGCCGTCAGCACTTGCAAAATATTTACTGCATGCTTGGTTTGCCTTATAAATACATAGTTCGTTGCTATTAAAAAAGTAGTCAACCGCTGTCCGGCAAAATTTTGCTTTGTTGCACAAAAAAAGTTGGAACGTGCTATGTGTGCGAAACCGCACAGATCGCCCATGTTTTATACTTTTAAATACACCCCTGACACCGTCCGATGTCCAACACTGGGAGTATCAAAGTGATTCGTCTTGCCACCTCGCCCACACCGCATACGGTCAATAACAAAGGTTTTGTTCTTGACATGTTGAAAGCTAAAAGCCAGGCCGACACCACTTCTCATGGGATTCCTGGTCCCGATCCACGGCCTGAGCCCAACCCAGCGCCAGACACCGCCGCCCCCCCCCCGCAAGCCGCCATTGACCCTGCAGATTGGGATATCTTGTTTAAGGCGGTGACAGAAAGGCTACAGACCTGCTTGCACACCTCTGTGGTGGCTGATAAGCATGATCTACCCGCTGATAAACCCACTGATCACTTGGTCGATAAATTGGTCGATAAATCGGCCAATAAACTGGCCAATCACGTCTCACATCACGTCACCCCGCATCTGCCAGGTACGGTCACTTCTTTTGAAGATACCGTGTCAGACTGCGTGGAGTCATTGACGCTGCTGCGCGATGCCCTGCCGCACGATTGGAAACAGTACCGTTAGCACTGAAACAGCTTCATCGCAGCCGTCTGTCAGTTTCAGTTCTCTATGACTTGGACGGATCTTCGATAAGCAGCAGCCTTGCCGTCCGTTCTTTCAAAGTCTCTTGTAGCAGACGGGTTTGCGCCTCAATTTTTTTATACAGCAGTCGTACTTCGAGCATGTGGTGGATACGGGTCTTGACCTCCACCAGATCAAAGGGCTTGCTGATGAAGTCTCGGGCACCGCAGTTCAAGGCGCGCAGCTTGTGGCCTGGTTCCGCGGTCAGCACGATCACTGGCAAATAGGACGTCACTTGTTCGCGGTAAAGCTCTTCCGACGCAGCCGCTGGCTTGATCATGGCGGTCAAAGCTTCCATGACCTGAAAACCGTCCATCCCTGGCATTTTTAAATCGAGCAGAATTAAATCGAAAGGGTTGGCGGCATGCATTGGGGCGACCTGTTCCGGCTGCAGGGTAGACATCACGCTGGTGTAGCCGGCCTGGCTCAACAGCTGCTCCAGCAATTCGACGTTGGCTGCCTGGTCGTCAACGATCAGTATGCGGGCTTTCAGAATGTCGGCGTTAATCGTGTGCATGGTTATTTTTTGGCCTTTGTCTGCGCTTGACTGGCTTTAAGTCTGGCAAATTCCAGGGCTTCATCCAATGTGTTCATAAATTCATTGATTTTGATGGGCTTGGTCAGGTAGCCATAAAAGCCTGCCTCCAGTCCCTTGTCAATGTCGCGCTGCATGGCGTTGGCACTCAGCGCGACGACAGGAATATGGGCTGTGGCCGGGTCACCTTGCAGCAATTGCAGCGCCTTGATGCCGCTGATGCCTGGCAGGTTGATGTCCATCAAAATGACGTCGGGCAGCGCGCTGCCTGCAATTTGCACACCGCTTTGGCCGTCACGCGCGGTCAGCAGCGAAATATCCGGGCGGCGCTCCATCAGGTTTTCAACCAGCAGCAAATTGGCCGGGTTGTCCTCCACATACAGCAGCGTGTGCATTTGCGCATCACTCTGGGCTGACCCGGCTGCGGCCAACGCTGTATCGTTTTGATGGATGACGTCTTTGTATGCTTTTGTCAGCTTCATCTCGACCCAGAAAACGCTGCCCTTACCGACCGTGCTGTCAACGCCAATCACGCCGCCCATCAGTTCTACCAAACGCTTGGTCGTGACCAGGCCAATGCCCGTGCCCTGTTCAGCGCTGGCTTCTTGCCCCAAGCGGTTAAAAGGCTGAAACAGCTGAGAAATCTTCTCAAAAGGCAAGCCCTGGCCCGTGTCTTCCACACAAATACGGATACGGTCTTCGCTTTGAAGCACATAAGTCACGTTGACCGTTCCGTCCAGCCGGTTGTACTTGATGGCGTTAGACAAGAGATTGATCAACACCTGCTTGAGCCGGGTGCGGTCTACCTTTAAATAGCAGCGAGACGCAAAGTGCGGAAACGTCACGGTAATGCCGCGTTTTTCGGCTTGCGCCTCCACCAGGGCCTCGCATTCCTGCATGACTTCCATCAACGACACCGGCTCAAGCGACAGCGACAGCTTGCCGGACTCAATCAGCGCCAAATCTAAAATTTCATTGATCAGGTCCAGCAAATACCAACCCGCTTGAAGGATTTGGTCAACACTGCGTTTTTGCGAGGGTGTAGGCGGCGGGTTGCCGGACTCAATCAACTGGGCAAAACCCAAAATGGCGCTGAGCGGTGTGCGCAGCTCATGGCTCATGCTGGACAAAAAATCAGACTTAGCCAGGCTGGCTTTTTCGGCCACGGCCATGGCTTTGATGAGTTGCAGCTCAACCCGCTTGCGCTGCGAGTTGTCCGTACCGATCAACAGGTAGCCAATGATGGTGCCGCTGTCGTCACGTAGCGCCGTCACCGACACAATGGCCGGAAACCGGCTGCCATTTTTGCGGATGTAGGTCAACTCGTAAATGTCTTCAATGCCCCGCGAGGCCTTAAACACCAGGGCCTCAAAGCCAGGCGTGATGGTGGTCTTCAGCTCCAGGCTCAGCGCTTGCGCCCGCGCCATCACCTCTTGCGGGTCATGAATGTCGCTGGGATTGATTTTGTTGACGACTTCAATGGCCATGTATCCCAGCATTCGCTCGGATCCCACGTTAAACAGCTGAATAATGCCTTTTTCATCGGTTGCAATGATCGAAAAATTTTCGCTCGTGAGGATGGCGTTTTGCAGCGCACCGGTTTTAAGCAGCGCCTCCTGGCGTTTAACCTCGATACCGTCAGCCCGTGCAATGTCGTCTAGAAGGCTGGGGTTTTGGGATGGCGGCATGACTGACTTTGATCAAAATAAAATAAACGCAGTGGCGAAATAAACGTTAACAGCGGGATTAGGGCGGCTAATTGATGCCTTATTTTAGCGATATGCCGTATGTGCGGAGGACCACATAAAAGGCAGAAAAATGCCCAGAAAGTGCTGAAAACCGCTAAAACCAGCCGCCTGCTTTCAACGACCGCTATAGAAAGCAGCTAATAAGCAGGAGGACCGCAGGCTACCGATAACCTAGCAGCATAGATGACTAATGATGGTTAAACTGGCCAACCCAGGGCTGATATGCCATCATCCGCTGCCTGAAGTTTTTGATTTTAATTTTTAAACCCACGAGACCACGATGAACAACACCACACGCCGCGTATTTTTTATGCAAGTTGCCGCAGGCACCTCTGCTTTGGCAGCCACCCAGGTCATGGCCCAGGCACCTGCCATGGTCAATGAAAAAGACCCCGCAGCCGTAGGCTTGGGCTACGCTGCTGACACCACCAAAGTTGATGCCAAAAAGTACCCCAAGCACGCTGCTGATCAAATGTGCAGCAACTGCCAGTTATACGCTGGCAAGCCAAAAGAAGCGGCCGGCCCCTGCCCGCTGTTTGCGGGCAAGCAAGTCGCCAGCAAAGGCTGGTGCAGCGCCTGGGTCAAGAAAGCGGCTTGATGCGGTAGCCCACGGGCAACCACAGCAATTTGATCGGCGAGTTTAGTAGCCAAAAGCAATTGCTACAAAAATGGGAGCTTAGGGCTCCCATTTTTATTGGGCCCCGCGGTTATTCACCATGCAGAGCGTCGTCAAGCGCTAACCAGATGGCGTCGGCTTCACTGCACAAGTTGGCGAAGCCCGGATTTCATGGGCACGATTTCTCCCCAGCCAGTTGGGTAGCACACCATGTCGAACCGTTGACCGGCGTACCTCTTGACTGGCGTACTTTTAACCGGCGTACTTCTTGACTGGCGCACCTTTGACCGGCGTACCTTTTACCCAGCGATATCTGGCCGCTAGCGCCGACCTAACTAAGCGTTGCAATCCTTAGACACCGTAAACAGTGATTCATGCCGTCCCGCGGCATGAATCAACGCCTGTCAAGCCGGTGTTTTCAGCTCAGCGTTTAAGGAGCACCTTCAGCACATTTTGAACGCGCCGGGCGTTGGCGGCGTCAAAGTCGCCCGCAAGCACCTTGGCCGTGTCTTCGCCCCAGGTCTCGGCTGGGGTGGCGGCGTTGCGTTTGGTCAGCAGCGTCAGCTGCAGCATGCGTCTGGCGCTGATGTGATCGGCTGGCGTGGGTACTTCAGCGGCTATTTCAAGCCGCAACAGCGCTTCAGCGGCATCCTTGCCCGACGGCGTGGCAACCGCTTTAGACCAGGTACCGAGCACGGAAGGCGTCACGACTTTACCAAGATCTTGTAGCGTGGGCAGCAGCGTCGCGTCGCGCTTTTCCCAGGCGGTGATGACATTGGTCAACACTTCACCGTGGGCTTGTACGTGCAGTTTTTTCAGCGCCATGTTGGCGGCCTCAAAGGCTTCGCGCTGGGCCCTGAAGGCGGCGTCACCCAAGCGTGGGCCGCGCTCTTCAAAGCCGGGGCGTGCACCGCGCTCACCTGCACGAGCTACATCGTCAGCAAAACGCGGGCGCCTGTCACCGGTGTCAGGACGGCCATCGCGTTCAGGGCGGTAGGGTTCAAACTTGTTGTCGGTGCTCTGGCGGGGGCCGCCTGGTTTGCTGCCGGGTTTGCCTGAATCCTTGCGGTCGCCAAACTTGCCGCCTCGTCCAAATCCAGCCGCTGGGGCAGGCTCGGCACGGCGCGCACCGGGCCGGTCGTCGCCTCGCATGGCAACGATCGGTTTGGCAGGCTTGGCCGGCACCACCGGAGCAGCCGAAAGTGCGGGTTCAGCTGCAGAGTCTGCACCATCAGCAGCTGGCAGGGTTGCGGCATCTGCTACGTTTTCAATAGCTGCTTGCGTAGGTTCTACCTGGGCCAGGGCATCGTTTGTTACGGTATCTTCTGATTTTTCAGCAATTTCAGCCTTTTCAGCCTTTTCACCGGCTTCTGCCAGCACTTGCCCAACCGCTACGGGCGCGGGTGTTTTGCCGCTCACAATGGCCTCCAGCGCCTTGGCTGCTGCATGGATTTGCTGCGCATCGCCGCTGGCGGTGGCCAGCTCTACGGCTTTAGCGGCCTCTAGCACCATGCGGTCAAACTCGCCCAGCGCGGATGCAGCTTTTTCGCGCTCTAGCGTTTTGCGCTGGAACGCGTCGTCAATCGGCTTTCTGAAAGCGTCCCACATTTTTTGCTCTTGCTTGCGCTCAATCGGCACGCCCTGTGCCTCATGCTGCCAGCGTTGCTGGAGATGTTTGACGGCGTCAATGTGCAGCACCGGCTCGGCGCCCAGCACCACGGCTTCTTCAATCATGGCTTTGCGCCGGGCAATGCTCTCGGCGCGCGCGGTTTTGAGCGGGGTGTCGGCCACGTCCATGGCAGCCTTCCAGACCGGCTGGATGTCTGCAAAGGCTTTTTCGCTGAGGTGGCCGGCGTTTTGCCACTTTTCAACAAAACTGTTCAGGCTCCGGATGTGCATTTTCCAGTCGGTGCTGCCTGCATTTGCTGTGGCCCAGGCGGATACTTCGTCAATCAGCACCTGGCGCTGGGCTAAGGCCGCTTGGGATTGTTCTTTCACAGTTTCCAGCCAGGCTTCCACCACTTTGTAGGCTTCGTTGCAGGCATCGTCAAAACGCTTCCACAGCGCGTTATTGGGGGTGCCGCCTTGATCAGACGTCTTCCACAAGTCGCGCATGTGGCGCAGCGCGTCCTGCTGCTTACGGCCACTCAGCGGCTTGGCCAGCAGGGCTTCTGCTTTGCCCACCAGCTCTTCACGAATCTGGTCGGCACGCCAGCGCTGCCAGCCTTCAAGTTCACCGGCGGCGGTCAAAGCGGCGTGGGCAGCGGCTTCTAGCTTGCTGTCAATGTTGCGGATGTTTTGCTGCAAGGCCATGCGCAGCTCGGCCGCGACTTTGGGCGTGGCCTTGCCGTGGCCCTCGCCGACCTCATGCTCAAGTTTGGCGACAGCAGCTTGCACCACGCTGGCGGCTTTTTCGCGCAGGTCCTTGAGTACGGCGGGGTCAATTTTTGCTTTGACTTGTCGTCCGTCGGGGCGGGCATCGGCAGCAGAAGCGGTAGGCACACCGCGTGCAACGCGCAGCTCATCGGCCCACACCGGCACTGCCGGCAGTGGCGCGGTACTGTCAGCGGCGGCCTTGATCGCCACGGCAATCGCCGCCTGAAACGCTTCCCACACCACCAGCAACTGGCCGCGTGAGGCGTCGAGTAACGGCGGAAACTTGGCATCCACACTGGCCCAGTTGGTGTCGTTGGCGATCTCGTCTGCCTGGGCTTGCCAGTGGGCAACGTCAGGGGTCAAAGATTCGAGTGCGCCTTGCGCATCACGCCACGGCTTGATCGACAGCACCTCGATGCGCTGGGCAATCAGCACCGCGGCTTCGCGCTGTACCTGGGTGCGGTGCTGCAGGTCTTCAATCGTTTTAACCCGCTCAGCCAGCTTGATCTTGACACTGGCCAAAGGCTCTTTAGACAGCGGTGCACCGGCTTTGGCGGCGTCACGTTGCCAGGCCAGCGCGTCGGCCAGATTCAGTTTGTTTGCCGCCAGCAGCGCATTGGCTTTTTCGGCCCACTCGGCAGCGATGGCTTCCTGGCCCTTGCTGCGCTTGATCTCATCTAACTTTTCTTTAAGCGGCTTGGCAGCACCCTTGTCGCGATTGGCCAGGTCTTTATACACGTCGGCCAATTGCTCAGCGCTTGGCTCAGTGGCCAACCAGGCCCGAATGCGCGACGTGCGTTCGCCTGACGTCGGGGCAGAAAAAGCACCACCCGTCAAGCCGTCAAGCGGATGCGCATCAGACTTGGGTGTCGTCTTGGCGGTAGGGACGGGGGCGGCAGAAGATTTGGATGATTTGAACATGTAGGGCGCGGGCCGATGCATGGGCAAACGGCTTGCAAATAAAGAAAAAGAAAATGCGTTGGACAACGCGAAGCCACTATTTTCGCTGATTTATCACGGCAAGTTTGACTTCTTTGTTGGCTACAACCTAACAACAAGCCCGTTAGGGAGTCGCGCCACTTGGTTTTGCCATGCTAAAAGCGATTGGGTAAAAGCATGGCTTGGATGGTGGTAACAGTTGTGAGGCCTTGTGAGTGTGTTGAAGCCGGTTGGGTCGATCTACGAAGACCAATACATCGAAGGTTGCCAATTAGAATATAAAATCAACTCGTTATGCTTGACTAGTTATTTATAACGCTTCTAAAATCTCAATTCCCGGTAAAACTTAGGGACAACCCGAACCCATTGACCATCCCCAACTTGATGTTGCGGATGTCAAATCCGGGTCAACATCCAATAACGCCACCTTACCCGCACGGTCAGGTCAGCCCGGATGGCGACTCAAATCCACACCTTTGGCATGAAACCCCAGAGGTGCACGACAAGGAGTGCTATGAAAACGATCGAGCTCAAGTCTGCATTTTTAAAATGCAGGTCAGTGACGCGCAAGTACGCGGCAAGCACACGCAGCAGCGCGGCTAACGTGGCCCACGACATTGCCCAAGGCTTTTTCGAAATTACCCACAATGGCTTTGCGCTGTTGGGTTTGGGCTTGGTATTTGGCATCATTACCCTGACGGCACGGCCAGACCTGCGGCAGGCAGCGGAATTTCAATTGATGACCTGGCTGCAAGAACGCCAAGAAATCGCTGTCGGTTACTCCGAGCCGGAAGCCATTGACCGCGCCACTGCAGCCGAACCCAAAGACCTGCCCAAGCCGCAAGCGGCAGTGGCGTACTGGCTGTCACGCAAGTACGGCGTAGCGCCCGAACCCCTGAGTGTGCTGGTGTCCGAAGCGTTCGAGATTGGCACCAAAGCCAAACTTGACCCCACACTGATATTGGCGATCATGGCGATTGAATCGGGTTTCAACCCCTTTGCTCAAAGCCCAGTCGGCGCGCAGGGCCTGATGCAAGTCATGACAAAAGTACACTCTGACAAATACGACAACTTTGGTGGCAAGCTTGCCGCGTTTGATCCCGTGACCAACCTTAGGGTCGGTGTCAAAGTCCTGCAAGAATGCATCAGCCGCGCCGGATCGGTCGAGGGCGGCCTGAAGTTATATGTGGGCGCTGGCAATCAGGCAGATGATGGCGGCTACGCCAGCAAAGTCATGGCAGAGCACACCCGGCTGCGGGCTGTTGTAGGTGGTAAACAAATCGCTCCGGCGATACGCACGATGCCCGTCAAGCTGGCACCCGCAGATGTTGAGGCGCAAGACACTGAAAAACTAGCTGCCTTGATTTCTTGACCATACTGATGCCGTGTGCGCGCCGTGCAATGACGGTAGGGCTAAGTTACACTAGAAAAGTACGCAACTGGCGATAGGCGCATTGGCAATTCGATTACTTTTCGAGCTGATGCCGCTGACGTGGGACACCACCAGGAAGCGCACCGCTTTTTCTGATTTTTTAGTCAAAGTGTTCAGCCGTTCGCCTGGGCAGCCCTTGTTTCTCGTCATAGGTTACGAAAACTGGGATCACGTTCGTTAAAGGACTGCCAACATGTACCACCGCAATCTCTTGGTTGAACAAGCCGACCCTGAAATCTTTGCCGCCATTCAATCTGAAAACGCCCGTCAAGAGCAACACATTGAGCTGATTGCCAGCGAAAACTACGCCTCCCCAGCCGTGATGGCCGCCCAGGGTAGTCAATTGACTAATAAGTACGCCGAAGGCTACCCCGGCAAACGTTACTACGGTGGCTGCGAGTTTGTTGATATTGCCGAGCAACTGGCGATTGACCGCCTGAAAAAACTCTACGGTGCCGATGCGGCCAACGTACAGCCGCACTGCGGTGCCTCTGCTAACCAAGCCGTGTTTTTGGCTTTTTTAAAGCCCGGCGACACCATCATGGGCATGAGCCTGGCCGAAGGCGGCCATTTGACGCACGGTATGCCGCTGAACTTGAGCGGCAAGTGGTTTAACGTGGTGTCTTATGGTTTGAACGCCAATGAAGAAATTGACTACGATGAGATGGAACGCAAAGCCCACGAAAGCCGACCTAAATTAATCATTGCAGGTGCATCGGCTTATTCCCTACGCATTGACTTTGAGCGCTTTGCCAGCGTCGCCAAAGCGATTGGCGCGATTTTCATGGTTGATATGGCCCATTATTCAGGCCTGATTGCTGGCGGCGTTTACCCCAGCCCCGTGCCCCATGCAGACGTGGTTACCTCCACCACCCACAAAAGCCTGCGCGGCCCGCGAGGCGGCATTATTTTGATGAAAGCCGAGCATGAAAAGGCCATTAACAGCGCCGTCTTCCCCGGCCTGCAAGGCGGCCCACTGATGCATGTGATAGCGGCCAAGGCCATTGCCTTTAAAGAAGCGCTGGAACCCAGCTTCAAGGACTATCAGACCCAGATCTTGAAAAACGCGGTTGTGATGGCCGAGACGCTGGTGCTGCGCGGCCTGCGGATTGTCAGCGGCCGCACCGAAAGCCATGTCATGCTGGTGGACTTACGCAGCAAAAAGATCACGGGCAAAGAAGCTGAAGCCGTGTTGGGCAACGCTCATATGACCATCAATAAAAACGCCATTCCTAAAGACCCAGAAAAGCCCATGATCACCAGCGGCATACGCATTGGTACGCCCGCCATGACAACGCGCGGCTTCAAAGAAGAAGAAGCCAGGGCGACAGCCAACCTGATTGCTGACGTGCTGGACAACCCGCGCGATGAAGCCAATATTGAAGCCATCAAAACCAAGGTGCACGCGCTGACCAGCCGGTTCCCGGTTTACAAGTAGCCGGGCCAGGGGATGCGCAGCCTCAAAAATTCCGCTTTTCAAGATGCACTGCCAAACGCATGAAGCGCCTGAAAATGGATGAGGCTGCGTCATGAAATGCCCTTTTTGCGGGAATCTGGAAACCCAGGTGGTTGAAACGCGTGTTTCTGAAGACGCAGACTTCATACGCCGCCGCCGCCAGTGTGGCGCCTGCGAAAAGCGCTTCACCACCTACGAGCGGCCAGATGTAACCTTCCCGGCCATCGTCAAAAAAGATGGTCGGCGCATTGAGTACAAGCGTCTAAAAATACTTGGCTCTATGAACTTGGCGCTGCGCAAGCGCCCCATCAGTACAGAGCAAGTGGACTCCGCCATAGAGCGAATTGAGGAAAAACTCCTGAGTCTCGGACTAAAGGAAGTCGCATCAACTCGGCTGGGTGAGTTGGTGATGCGTGAGCTTAAAAAACTCGACAAAGTAGCCTATGTCCGCTTCGCCAGCGTCTACAGGAGTTTTGAGGATATTGACGAGTTCAGGGCGTTGGTGGACGAGGTGAAGCGGTAGGTTCGCTGACTTCGTTGACAAGGAGCCATTGTTGCACCGACGGATGACCGATTTTCAGAAGTCTAACTACCTGTGCAGTCATCTGTTGACGATGGCGCACAAACTCTCGCTCTGCCCGTTCTGGCAACAATGATTACCCTGCTTCTGCTGGTTTCGGTGGCAGTCAACCACAATTTTCCGGGACCTAAGGTAGTGGCGTAGGCGCAAGAGTACGGCGTTAGAAAACCCGAAGGTGCGAAAGCAAAAAATGGCGCGCTTTGAGCGAACGAACCTGAGGTTTTACCAGTACCCGTCTCAACGCTGACAACCGATCCCATTGCAGGCGATGTAACTACCAAAGTATTCGTCGCTTTGTTGCTTGCGCTGTAGGTGCCAGTGCAATCATTGTCCTGAAAAATATTCCAGCCCGAAGTCCAGTCAGCACCGTCTGCCGGTGCGATGGCAACATTTTTACCCAAGCGAACGGCTTCTGAGCGCGCTTGGAGCAATGACACCATCAGGTCCCCACTTGCCGCTGTCAGTTGCTGGTTGACGATAAAAGCGCGGTACGAAGGCACCGCAATGCTGGCAAGCAAAGCCAGCATGCTCAGTGTCACGAGCAACTCAATCAACGTAAAACCCGATTGAGACGAGCCTTGCCTAATGAACCCCAAGCACCGACTTAACAGTTTATTCTTAAAACAAGTCACGACACTTACTTCCAGCACTTGGCCGTGTTGCTGCCGTTGCAGCTTTTGACGCCGTCGCTCTGCAGGGTGATCTGATTGACCTCAGCGTCTGTGTATTGGGGCGTGCCGCGCACCAGCACACAGCTTGCCAAGGAAATACCAGCACCACAAACCTCAGCACTGATGGTGCAGGCGCTGTTAGCCAGGTTGTCGCCTGAAAAAGTCATCAAGGTGCCCGATGCTGTGTATGCAACATAGGTATTGAGCTGTGTATACCTTCGCTCTTGCTGTTGCATAGCCTGAGTAACGCCTGTACGACATTCGGTACGCTTGGCTTTGACAACATAACTTGTATAGCCTGGATAAGCTATGGCGGACAGAATACCGATGATGACCACCGTGATCATCAACTCAATTAAGGTAAATCCTCGGCATTTTTTAAATTCGCATTTAGCTGTCATAAGTAAGCCTAAGCCCTATTGGAAGTTAGTGATTTCACGCCAGCTGATACGCCCACCAATCGATGTCACTGTGGTCGATTGAACGCTCGTTCCACCACCAGAGCCGGAACTGGCAGTGTTCGACTTTCTGGTAACGGTATATCTGCCACTCGAACTCCTTGTTGACCACACCGCGTCACCGGACTCGAACTGTGCAGCCGTCCCCAGATATCCTGACACCGTATTTACACCTGTAGTAACGAGCGAGATCCCCGTCTGGGCATTGATCCGATACTCCTTAGCACCGCCAGTGGCGACACAAGGATCACCACCAGGGATGGTCGAGTTAATGGAAACAACACCACTGCCCGCCGACGGATCCACCGCGATCCTTTCCATCGTGTTGGTCAAATCAGCATACCAGCCCCGGTAACCAGTTGCCGCATTTGTGTTGTATAAGAAAGTCGGACCTGTCACAGAAATCGTCGGAGATCCTGCTGTAACCGTGATCGTACGGCTGGTCAAACCGTTGACTGATGTGGTCCCCGAGCCAGTGGCAACACGGTTGATTGTTTTATTGTCTTCGGCGTCCCAAACACTGTAAAGCGATTGGACTTGAGCTGTAGCCGCCAGCGAGTCTTTTGGCTCAATAAATTTACCCGTGCCAAAAGTAATCTGGTAGCCACCAACCTGGTTCAAACTGACCAAGGGTGCCACAGTGATGGCCTGACGTTGGCTGGTGTTGTTTTTAGCAATAAAAAGAACACGCGCATTGGTTGATCCTGTCCAGGTGCTTGAAGCTCCGGTCAAATCGAACTTCCACATGTTGCCTTGCAAATCACCTGCGTACGCGTAAAGTGCTTCTCCAGCCGCGCCTTTCGCTACATTGGGCTGGCCCATACCTGTTGATTCGGTTGTGGAGCTAAACGATGCATCAACCGCGTCAATTTTGAAATAATTGGTACCCAAAACCCAGGCTGCCCCGGGAGCCTTTTCAAGCGAAAGCAGAAAAAGAAACTGGCGTCCATTCGACGCGCTGGTGTTGCTGTCAGTGGTGTAGTTGTTATATCCGCTGGTAGCCATGACAAACCAGCGATAGTCCGGTGTAGATGCACTGCGACCTGCGACATTCAGCTTAACAATTTTTGGTTCATTAACCAGGTTGCCCATGTCAGCGTCGTCAGCGTCTGTGAATTCCCAAAGAACATTGTTTTTGGCGAAAGTCTCTGGCGTGGTGACATCCAACGCAAACAATCCTTGCGCGCCACCGCCCATGCCTGAGGCCAAAACCGTACCCCATCCCACTGCAGAAGATGCCGACTTATAGACTCTGGCCTCGTTTACCACCGCCGCACCGTCCACAAATGCCGTTTTAACGTAAGAGGGATCGGTCAGTTTGTTCAGTCTTAAAGACGCTGCCCGGGGTACATAAGCGAAAAGTTCACGCCCGTTGGTTGGTTCCGTGGCAGACGCTGCTGCCCTAAACGCATGCAGCATACCCGCGTTTGCTCCAACATACAACGTGGGCGTTCTACTTTTGTAAGTCGCCAAGAAACTTTGATAACTGGCGTCAAGGATGTCCTCACTGGGCGTGCCTTTTACAACCGGCCCTGCATTAATGATGTCTCCCATTAACTGCCTGCGGGGTCTAAAGTCGGTCTCCAAACTTCTGTCACCACGCAGGTAGTTCAATCTGTTTTGCCCGTCTGCATCGGTTTCAAGCAAGTTGGTTGCCGGGTCCGTCATCAGGGCAGTCTTGACTGATGGGTCCAAGCTGGCCCAGGTAAAACTCACGCCCGCCAAGCTTGAAGGCAAGCTGCTGTAACTGATGATGTTACGGTTAGCCGGGAGTGGAAATGGCGCAATCGTGGGGCTAACCGTTGAATCACCTGTAAGTATTGAGGACGCATTCCACGTGTAGGTCGTACCAAACACGGCAGCTTGAGTGGTTGTGTTGAATGCAATTTCAGTCCGGACTACCGTGCCAGACCAATCTGAAACATCGTTTTGAACCGTGTAAAAAGCACCACTTTGTGAGGTTTTGTTTAACCGAGGCACACTCAAAGCTCCGCCCGCCAAATTACCGCTTGGTTTGCTAGCTTCTGCAAAAATCTTTCGGATCGCAATGATCATCCGCTCGGGCTGGCTGGCGAGGAAATAGCCTACCGGCGAGGCTGACCCATCTGCGGCAAGCCATTCTTGGGTGCTGGCTATCGACACACCACCGGCGAAGGTCCTAAAAGGACTACCGTCGCCAGTGGTTGGGCTTTGATCTGAACCCACATCAGCAAAGCCACCATATTTACCCGCCAGGTAAAGCGCACGAGCGCGAGTGTTATTAATGCTTCCATTACCGTTTTCATCGACGTCAATCACAAACGTGCGGACCCGGGCCAAAGGTTTGTCTGCACGGATTGACTGTGTGTTGGCCCAATAGGCTGCGCCAGCCCACAAGTAACTGGCGTTGCTGGACCCGGTAGCCTTGGTGGCCAAGCTGGTGTTACCCGTCTGCACACCTGTATTTGTACCGCTAGTAGCAGCCGAGTTGCCGTTAGCAATGCGGGACACACCTTGCGAGTCGGTATAGCCGACCGTACCGTTGGTTTCAAAGCTTTCAATCACCTTCGTCCAAGTGTCAGCGTTTAGTCCGCCTACGCCTGTGCCGTCAGCGGTTCTTGTCTGTCCGGTAACTGCGCTCCCTGGAATTTCGCCGTCGAGGTGGGCGTTGTTGTCACCGACCACCATGGCATAATTTCGCTGACATGTGTCTTGCATGGGGTCTGTCCAATTGGTGTAAATCGGATACCCATTGAGGTTTGCCGTAGTGGTCGTACCAAAAGCTGCGGGAGTGGGCTGCTTGCCTTGAAAATAACGCAGTGATTCGTAGTACAACTCGCCCACCGGATCAAACCGCTTGTAAAGACCCCTGTCGCGGCCGAAAGTATTGAGGTAGTTGATCACCCCGGTGTAAGTGTAGCCCGCCTCGTTGCTTGTATTAATTGGTTTAAAGGCAAATACGCCGGTGGTTGAGTCCCACTCTGGCGTGTCGTTAGCAGACACAATACCGTTGGCATCTTTCTGATTCGTCCCTGCGAATTTCATGGGGGCGCGCAATACACCGCCGTACCGGGTATTGACGTTATCCAGCAAATAGCCGAAAGCAGCAACCCTTACCTTGTCTGCATTTTTTTGAATTTCACCAATAGGCTTGTAATTGCTGTCAGCGTATTGTGCGCAGAGCTCGGTACGGGTGGCAGCTTCAGTTGAGTCGCAAACAAGTACCCTGGCCTTAAAGGTTCCTGTAACTGTAGCGCCAGCAGAATTGGTGACCGTTAGATTAGCACCGGTACCTGGTGCTGTACAGCTGCCACTGTCAGCCGAGCCGAAAAATATGTTGTCGTAGCAGGACTTAACGAACACTTGAGTTAATGCACCAAATGGTGTCAACCGGGCAGTGGTAGTGCCGGCTGCAAGCGTGCGCGTTGGAAAGTTACCGCTGCCATAAAAACTTGGGTTAGGGTCACCGGCAGCACCGCCCGGCAGTACAGCGCGTTGCAACACAGTGCGCCCAGTGCTGCCGCTTTCGTCAATGATGCGGTCGCCACCAGTCAACGCATATCGAACGACATCAATGGACGAAGTTGCCGCAAAGTTCATAAAGTTGCCGCTAAAACCGGTACCCGCGCCACTCACATTACAAAAATACGATGCATCGGTTGACCCATTAGCCTGGTAATAACCATCAGTTGAAGTACCGTTGTAGGTGTAGCACCTGTTTGAATTGAAATAGCCGATGTACTTTTTCGTGCTACTGTAGGTGCCGCCCGTGTAAGCGGCACCAACTGTTGGAAACTCTACAGAAAGCACCAACGCAAGGTTAGACACCGAGCCGGAATTAATGATAGGGCCGGAGCTCAGATCGATGGGCACTCTGGTTGACTGGGCGACTGAACCGCCTATCAATACCAAGCCCAACAACACAAAGAATATCGCTGCAATTTTTTTCATGAGCATCCCGCATCCGGTTTGTTAGCAGGTTTATAAATCAGTGCCTGTAGCAGCACCTGTGTTTCGGGCCGCATTCCAAAACCCATTGCGGTCACCAAAAAAGCGTACTCGGTTTTGTCGCTGCCGACAGCATCGGTTGCGTTACCTGTGCCTGCATATCTGACGGCTTCTATCATGTAGCGCGATGGCTTTGACGGCAAACCGCCGCCGGCCTGAGCAATGGACTGGCCCGTGAATTGCCCAAACTGCACCGTCACATTGCTGGTGGCGGTCCCAACATTCGAGCTGAACTGTGCTTTGACGGCTTTCCATGCGTCGCCTTCTGTGCTGGCCGACAGGCACATGCCTGTTTTAGTGCCTGTCCCGCAACCCGCAACAAAAGCGGCGGGCTTAGCGGAATCAAAATCACAAACTCTGCGATTAGAGGCGGTGTTTGGCCCCATCATGTCCAGTTCTGCATCCAAAAGCGCTGCTTCAGCCGATTGAAAAGCGATTTGTCTATCCCTGTCGTTGCGTGCCGAGCGTTCACTGAAAAGCGACAGTCGGGCTGAGATCACGCCAATCACAAAAATGACACTTAGCATGATAAGCACGACGACCAGACTAGAGCCACGCTCATTGGTCAGCTTGGATGCCCCAGCATGTGCATGTTGAGTTAAGGCTTTGCTCCTGGCTACGCGACTCATTGCTGATTCCTCAGGTTCACTGTAAATGTCACTACCTGACGCAACCGCCCGTCGTCGGTTGAGATGACCAACTGCGAGCCAGGGTCTGTGGTCGTGCTTTGTGTGAAGTTTTGGCCCAATGGTCGGTATGTCATCGCCGGGCTGGCGGCCGTTACGCGGTTTGGACTGCGCAGCACCATACCGACCCGCACCGACTTGACCAGTGGCCATTGGTTTGCAGTGTCGACTTCGCTGGCGTTACGCCATTTGTCCACGAAACCATCGGTTGTTGAGGCAATTCCGTACATCACCTGAAAAGTTTCGACGCCTCGGACGATGGGCTCAACACTGGTTACGCCAGTGGCGAAGTTGTAATACTTGCAGCGTAGCTCCGGCTCGCCTCCCGTTGTGCTGCTGGACCGTACTTCGAACACGCTGTACGCTCTGTCTCCTGGGGTAACAGGCGCTGATTGCGGGCGTCCTAAACAATCAACGATACTTCCATCGGCTGGCGTACCCGAACCTTGGAATCGCAAAACAAGAGTGTCACTGTTGTTTACCCGATTTGTAGACCGGTCATGTGCACCGTTGTCGACCATGTCCGAAGTCCCGGCAGCGCTGTTGTTGTAACCACGAATATCTGGCTGCCCATCAACTGCGGTTAAAACTTCACGCCTGCCACTTGCGCCCAGAGTAGAGAAAATATAGTTTTGGTAACCAGCCTGCTGAATATTCCTGGTCAATACGTCAGTCAAAAATCGCGCGTTATCTTGCAACAAACCCGCTGCATCCTGACCATCGCGAGAGCGGCTTGAGCCCAAAAAGAAAGCGGTGGAGGCCAGCACAACCAAACTCGAAACCACCAGCGAAACAAGCAGTTCCACCAAGGTAAAACCTGCCTGCGAGTTTTTGGTTTGCATGACTAAAGTACGCGTCATCATTCAGCGAATCCCGTCATACCGATCATGACCAATTGCGGACTCGTGATGGAGAAAGTTGTTGTACCGCGTTCTTTTGAATCCAATTTCGCCTCCCATCCCAGCTTGATCGTCACGAGGTTTCCGGTGTTGTCGCACGCCCATTTGTTGACGCCCGAGCTGTCTTTGGGATTTGAATCGCGGCACACCACGGCTCTGCCGCTGGGAAGTTGTAGCGCTACCCTTTGCGCCCAATCTGCCACGTGGAGCGTCGCAATTTGCGCGGTTCCACACGTGCTCGTTGTACAGTTAACTGAGGGGGTTGCAGTGAACGAACCGGCATCGTAGGTATCGAATAAGTAGGGATTAACCGTCGCTACCGTTGAAGTATTGTTCGATACGCTCGCATTGGAACGCATCATTTCGCTGTAATCCTTCCCTAGGGTTGCAGCGATTGCAGCTTTTCCTGAGTTTTGAGTGCTTCGCAGTGTAGAAAGTTGTAGCCCGCCCATCGACAACACGCCAAAGGCAAGTATCAATACGGATACCAAAACTTCAACCATTGAAAAGCCGCGATGCCGCGTGATCAAAGTCTTGCCAACAGGAGCTTTGAAAGAATGCATAGAAATTCTGTGAATTTTCATGCGTTGAATGTACACAGCACAGACGCGAAAAACAATTCTGATCGGCGAAGCGGTCGTCATCAAACGATAAACGGTAAGTCAACGTTCGAAACCGTGAACAAATTGTCAGCCTAAATACAATTTACTGAAATATGACTCATTTTCAACTTGCGCTCAATAGTAATGAGTCACAAACCCTAGCCAGCAGGATGGCCCGCCTTGCTGTTACACAATGTGCGCCTAACCCCGCAGTTGGGGCAGTTTTGGCAGACCAGCATGGCAAGATCCTAGGTCAAGGCCATACTCAGAAAGCAGGCGAAGCACACGCTGAAATCATGGCGTTGCGGGACGCGCAGTCGAAAGGCTTGGACGTGCGCGGAGCAACGCTTTATGTCACGCTTGAACCCTGTTCTCACCATGGTCGCACGCCGCCCTGCTGCGAAGCCATTGTTTCGGCAGGCATCAGAAAAGTGGTGGCGTCCATTGCTGACCCAAATCCGCTGGTAGCTGGCCAAGGTTTCGCACGGTTGCGGGCTGCAGGCATTGAGGTCGAAGTCGGCCCCGGCGCTGAGGAATCGCGCGAATTGAACATCGGGTTTTTTAGTCGCATGGTTCGAAAGACGCCCTGGGTTCGCATGAAAATCGCGGCATCGCTAGACGGGCAAACGGCCTTGCTCAATGGGCAAAGCCAGTGGATTACTGGCGAGCCGGCGCGGGCTGATGGTCACACCTGGCGGGCGCGCAGCTGCGCTGTGTTGACCGGTATTGGCACCGTGCTGGCAGACAACCCACGGCTGGATGTTCGGTCAGTACAAACATCCCGGCAGCCGCATGTCGTGATTGTTGACAGCAACCTTGAAACACCGCTGGATGCTCGTGTTTTAGGAGCATCTCGCCAACGATTTATATACGCCGCAGCCCGAAATGATGTCAAGAAGTCGGCGCTTGAAGCGCTAGGCGTCACGGTCATCTATATGCCTGATCAACAAGGCAAAGTCGATATAGCCGCCATGCTGCGTGATCTTGCACAGCGTGAGATCAACGAACTCCACGTTGAAGCGGGGCAAAAGCTCAATGGCTCTTTGACCCGCGAGGGCTTGGTCGATGAGTTTTTAGTCTACCTGGCACCCAAACTATTGGGCAACGGCTTAGGCATGGCTAATTTAGGAACGTTGAAAAATTTATCTGACGCAGCCCAATTGCAGTTTTTGTCAACTGACCGACTGGGAGACGACTTACGCATCAGGGCGCGAGTAGTTGGACGCGACCAGTTTTAAGCAGTTAAGCCGGTTGAAAGACGCTTTAGATCTGCCCTGTTTGGGCCAAGCGTATCAATTACCTGCGAAAATGTGTGTATGTTTACAGGAATCATTACCGGTGTGGGGCGCATCGTCGCCGTTCAAAGCCTAGGCAGTACGCCGAGTCACGGCAAGCGTCTCACGATTGAGACGCCTGCAGGCTACCTTCACGATGTTGGTTTGGGCGACAGCATTGCTATAAATGGGGCTTGTATGACTGCAGTCAGCATCAACGCCGTACAAAACCAGTTCGCAATTGACATATCCGCTGAATCACTGGACAAAACCAGTAACTTGGCCGACGCGGGGGCAGTCAATTTAGAAAAAGCCTTACGCGCGAACGACAGATTAGGCGGGCACATTGTGTCGGGCCATGTCGATGGCGTTGGACAGGTGGCTTACTTTGCCGAAGTCGGTGAAAGCTGGGAGTTGCGTATCACCGCGCCACAAGCCCTTGGCAAATATATGGCGTACAAAGGCTCGATAACGGTGAATGGCGTGAGCCTTACCGTTAACCAGGTACGTGATCTGGACCATGCTGCGGGCTGCGAGATCAGCATCAACATCATTCCCCACACCATCGACAACACCGCGCTTGGCAGCTTGAAGGCTGGCAGCAGCGTTAATCTTGAAATTGACACCGTCGCGCGCTATGTTGAGCGCATGCTGTCGTCTGAAAGCGCAAAAAAATGACCCTATTGGCAGCCGTTGCTGAAACCGTTTCAATTTCCCCCGTCGACGACATCGTGGCCGACATGCGGGCTGGCAAGATTGTTATTTTGATTGACGAAGAAGACCGTGAAAACGAGGGCGACCTGGTTCTGGCGGCTGACCACGTAACGGCCGAAGCCATCAACTTTATGGCGCGCTTTGGTCGCGGCCTGATTTGCCTGACGCTGACCCGCGAACGCTGTGAACTGCTAGAGCTGCCGCCCATGGCAACCCGCAACGGCGGCAAATTCTCCACCGCATTCACCGTGTCAATTGAAGCCGCCGAGGGCGTGACCACAGGCATTTCAGCCGCAGACAGGGCGCGCACGGTGCAGGCAGCTGTCGCTAAAAATGCCAGTGCCAATGACCTGGTGCAACCGGGACACATCTTCCCGCTGCAAGCTGTGGATGGTGGCGTGCTGATGCGTGCCGGGCACACCGAGGCGGGTTGCGACTTGGCCGCGATGGCGGGCTGCTCGCCTGCTTCTGTGATTTGCGAGATCATGAAGGACGACGGTACGATGGCGCGACTGCCTGACCTTCTGCTGTTTGCTGCAGAGCATGGCTTGAAGATTGGCACCATTGCTGCACTCATCGAGCACCGCAGCCGCCATGAGTCATTGATTGAGAAAATCGGCAGCCGGACCTTGAACACCGCCGTGGGTGAATTTACCGCCCACGCCTTCAGAGACAAGCCCAGCCACGGCCTGCACCTGGCCTTGAGCAAAGGACAATGGGAGCCGCACGAAGCCGTAGCTGCACGCGTGCACGAACCGCTGTCAGTGCTGGACGCGCTAGAAGTTGGCCGCGCCATGCATTCATGGAACCTGGACGAAAGCCTGAAGTACGTCGCCAACGCGGGCAAAGGCGTGGTGGTGTTGCTCAATTGCGGCGAAAGCGCGGCGCAGTTGCTGGCGCAGTTTGAGGGCACGGCACGCGCCAGCCAGGCACCTGAGCGCGGCCGCATGGACTTGCGAACCTACGGCATAGGCGCGCAAATTTTGCGGCATTGCGGCGTACAAAAAATGAACCTGCTCGGTAACCCCAGGCGCATGCCCAGCATGATGGGGTACGGTTTAGAAACCGCCAGCTACATCACCAAATAACCAATAAGGCGACGCAACATGTTTGGTGCAGACAAAGGAACAGCCGACAAGCTTGACGGCAAAAAGCTGGTCATAGGCATTGTGCAGGCACGCTTTAACGAAAGCGTGACCAACGCCCTGGTCAGCGCCTGCCTGAATGAGCTGGCGGCTTTGGGGGTTGAGAGCAAGCACATCACCCACGTTGAAGTGCCCGGTGCGCTTGAAGTGGCCAGCGCATTGCAGGCCATGGCAGAAAGCAACCGATACGACGCGTTGGTAGCGCTCGGCTGCATCATTCGCGGTGAAACGTACCACTTTGAGCTTGTCGCCAACGAAAGTGGCGCCGCCGTGACCCGCGTGGCGCTGGACTATCAGCTGCCGATTGCCAACGCCATTTTGACGACAGAAAACTTGGATCAGGCGGTCGCCAGGCAAACTGAAAAAGGCCAGGACGCAGCACGCGTGGCCGTTGAAATGGCAAACCTGCTCAATGAGCTGAACTGAAAATAAACGGCCCTGTGACGACACCATGACTGAAATAAAAACAACAACAACCCCTGCTAAATCAAGGCGTCCGCCGCAAACCCGCACTGGCTTGACCGACACCGGCGTGAAAAAAGCGGCCGATAAATCAGCCCGTACGCGCGCCCGGGAATTTGCCATGCAGGCGCTTTACCAGCACTTTGTGGGCCGCAACTCTGCCGATTCCATTGACCTGTTCACCCGAGATTTGGTGGGTTTTCATAAAGCCGACTCTGCCCACTACGATGCGCTGCTCCACGGCTGTATTGAACAAGCACCCCAGCTTGACGCCGCCATCACGCCGCTTCTGGACCGGCCAATGTCAGAGATCTCGCCGGTTGAGCATTCGGTGTTGTGGATAGGCGCTTACGAGTTTAAAAATTGCCAGGATGTGCCGTGGCGTGTGGTGCTCAATGAATGCATTGAGCTGGCCAAAGCCTTTGGCGGCACCGATGGCCACAAATATGTCAACGGCGTGTTAAATAAACTGGCACCTGAAATGCGCGCCCGTGAAGTGGCTGCTGACAGACAAGTTCACCCGCAACAATTGCCCTGATGCCATGAGAATTGCGCAACGCGCGGAGCGAATTGAACCGTTTTATGTGATGGAAGTGGCCAAGGCAGCTGCCAATATGGCCCGGGAGTTGGCGCACACCGCCAAGCCGATGATTTTTTTAAATATCGGTGAGCCTGACTTTACCGCCCCGCCTCGGGTAGCTGACGCAGCCACAAGAGCAATTGCCAACGGCAACACCCAGTACACGCAGGCCACCGGGCTGCCTGAACTGCGTGAAAAAATCAGTGACTGGTATGCCTCACGCTTTAATACTGACGTCAATCCCAGCCGCATTATCCTGACAGCGGGCGCATCTGCCGCCCTGCAACTGGCTTGCCTGGCACTGATTGAAGCGGGTGACGAGATGCTGATGCCCGACCCCAGCTACCCCTGCAATCGCCATTTTGTGGGCGCTGCTGACGGCAAAGCCGTGCTGATTCCGACCACCTCTGATGAGCGTTTTCAGTTGACACGCGCCAAAGTTGAAGCCGCCTGGGGAGCCAAAACCCGGGGCGTTTTGCTGGCCTCCCCGTCCAACCCTACCGGCACCTCCATAGCACCCGACGAACTGCAACGCATCGCCGAGTATGTGGCCAGCCGCGGCGGTATCACGATGGTTGACGAAATTTATCTGGGGTTAAGCTACGAGGCACGCTTTGGCCATACGGCTTTGGCCATGCCTGGTGAGCTTGGCCAAAACGTCATCAGCATCAACAGCTTTAGCAAATACTTCAACATGACCGGCTGGCGGCTTGGTTGGCTGGTGGTGCCTGATGCCTTGGTACCGGTGATGGAGCGCATGGCGCAAAACCTGTTTATTTGCCCCAGCACCATTGCTCAACATGCAGCCCTCAGCTGTTTTGAGCCTGAAAGCCTGGCCGAATACGAGCGCCGCCGCAGCGAATTTAAAGCGCGGCGCGATTACTTTATTCCTGAACTCAACCGCCTGGGCTTGACGGTACCGGTGATGCCGGATGGTGCTTTTTATGCCTATGCCGATTGTTCAAAAATTGCCGCAGAGTGGGGCCTGGCAGGCAGTTGGGAATTTGCCTTTGAGCTGATGAAACGTGCGCACCTGGCTGTCACGCCGGGGCGAGATTTTGGCACCGTCGCGCCCGAGAAGTACGTGCGCTTTTCAACCGCCAGCTCTATGGCGCATCTTCAAGAGGCCATAGCAAGGCTGGAGTCGGTGCTGACTTGACCTCGTCCGTTCGCCCTGAGCCTGTCGAAGGGTCTGCCTCCGTGCATCCTGAGCCTGTTGAAGGGCGACAAGTTCAACCCGAACGGGTTTTTAGTTGGCCGGTGCGCGTTTATTGGGAAGACACCGACGCAGGCGGGATTGTTTTTTACGCCAACTATCTGAAATTTTTTGAACGCACGCGTACCGAATGGCTCAGATCACTGGGTATTGAACAACAGCAGCTAAAGCAAGCGACGGGCGGTATGTTTGTTGTGGCTGAAACCCGTATCCGGTACCTGCGCCCTACCCGGTTGGACGATGCACTGATTGTTACTGCCAGCCTTCAGCAAAGTGGTCGAGCGTCCTTGACAATCTGGCAACAGGCGCTGCTTAAAGACACCGTGGTGTGTGAAGGCGCGATACGCATTGGCTGGGTGGATGCGAGCAGCCTGCAGCCCTCGCGCATTCCCCAAAATATCATCGAAAGTTTGAGAACCACAACATGAACCAGGACCTGTCGATTGTTAACCTGCTTTTAAATGCCAGCTGGGTGGTTCAGGCCGTGGTGGCGCTTCTGGTGGGCGTGTCCATTGCCAGTTGGGCGGCCATCATCCGCAAAATCATGGCGCTGAAAAAGGTACAAAACCTGAATGAAACGTTTGACCGCGAATTCTGGTCGGGCACCAGCCTGAATGATCTGGCCGCAAGCGCAGTCCAAAATGCAAAAAGCTCGGGGCCGATGGAACGCATCTTTGCCAGCGGCATGCGTGAATACCAAAAATTGAGGGAGCGCCGTATTACCGACCCCGGCACCCTGATGGACGGCGCACGCCGGGCCATGCGGGCCAGCTACCAGCGTGAGGTGGATGCGATTGAATTGAATCTGTCGTTTTTGGCAACTGTTGGATCAGTCTCGCCTTACGTGGGTTTGTTTGGCACGGTTTGGGGCATCATGCATGCCTTTACCGGGCTGGCCGCACTCGAGCAAGTCACGCTGGCAACTGTTGCGCCAGGCATCGCCGAGGCACTGGTGGCCACCGCGATTGGCTTGTTTGCGGCCATTCCAGCGGTGGTGGCGTACAACCGGTTTGCGCATGACATTGACCGGATTGCCAACAAGCTGGAGACGTTTATTGAAGAGTTTTCCAATATTTTGCAGCGTAACCTGGGCGCGCAATCTCCCTCAGGACACTGACTGTGGCCACAATGAACACCAGAGGCAGGGGCCGCCGCACCATCAGTGAAATCAACATGGTGCCCTTCATTGACGTGATGCTGGTGCTGCTGATTATTTTTATGGTCACGGCACCCTTGATCACACCCAGCATGATTGCTTTGCCCAAAGTGGGTAAAGCCGCCGCACAGCCGCAAAACCCGGTGCAAATCATGATTGGCAAGGACGAGGCGATTCAAATCAAAATCAAAACCGATTCAACCCCCAGCAATGTCAACACCGTGGCGGCAGACATTGCCAGACTGGAGCCCAAAGTAAAACTGGCGGCGGCGGCTGCAACACCCGTTGTTATCAGTGCGGACAAGTCCATCAAGTACGAAACTGTCGTCAAAGTGATGGACAACCTGCAAAAAGCGGGAATATCGCGCGTCGGCTTGTCGGTGCAAACCAGCAAATAAGCTGCCGAGCCTGACATGCCCAGCGCCTTTGACCGCATTGACCATGCCCCGCCGCGAGACGCTGGCGCCGCAAGCTCGTTTGGATTGGCGCTCCTCATTCATGCAGCGCTGATAGCCGCGCTGACCTGGGGCGTGAACTGGAAACGCACCGACAGCACGACCACCTTGAGTGCTGAGCTGTGGTCTAGCGTACCGTCTGATGCGGCGCCGGTGGCTCAAATTACCCCAGTTACTCCAGTTACCCCAGTTACCCCAGCGCTACCGCCCGAGCCCAGCATCAAGCCAGCCGTGGTGCCAGCACCGCCTGAACCGACACCGAATGCTGACATTGCACTGGAACAAGAAAAAAAGCGCAAGCTGGTAAAAGAACAAAAGCTGGCGCAAGAAAAAGCTGAGCGCGACAAAGCCAAAATTTTGCAGGCCCAGGCCGATAAAGCCAAGGCGTTGAAAGCCGATCAACTAGCCAAGGCGGACCAAGCCCGGGCAGACGCAGCAAAAGAATCACAAAAAGAAGCGCAGAAAGAAGCGCAGAAAGAGTTACTCAAAGCCAAGCAGTCTCAGCAAACAGCTGACAAGCAGCGTGAAGACAACTTAAAACGCCTGAACGAGATGATGGCCAAGGCGGGAGGCGGGGCATCAGGTGGTTCATCAGGTGGCGGAGCAGGCGGCACCAGCCGCGCTTCGGCAGGTGGCAAGGGCACATCTACCACCTACGGCGCCATTGCCACTGCGGCAGTCAAACCCAATGTGGTGTTTACCGAGGCTTTTGACGGCAACCCGCTGGCCAAGATTGAGGTCAGACTGCAGCTTGACGGCACGATCATCAGCTCGCGCGTGATTCAGGCCAGCGGCAACGACAGTTGGGACCGGGCAGTACTGAATGCCGTTATAAGAACAGGCCGCATGCCCAAGGATGTGGACGGGAAATTACCTGACACGATCTTGATTCTTGAATTCAAGCCGCGCTTTTAAGTCATTCGCAGGGCACCCAGTTGCTACTCTTTCAGGAGCAATGTACGTAATATTTTCAGGGGTCCAGGGGTTATTTGATGCCTAAAAGTGGTTTTTAAGCATCTTTGGGCCCGTCCACCACCTCAGCCGCGCTGCGGTAAGCCTCAACCGCCGAGGGAACGCCGCAGTAGATACTGGCGTGTAGCAGCACTTCGGATATCTCATCCGCCGTTGCCCCGTTATTTAACGCGCCGCGCACATGGCCTTTTAGCTCGTGCTGTTTGCCCAACGCTGTCAGCATGGCCACGGTGATCAGGCTGCGGGTTTTCAGGTCCAGCCCGGGCCGCTGCCACACGTCGCCCCACGCATTTTTAACGATGTACTGCTGCATCGGCCGGGTAAAGTCAGTGGTGGTAGCCATGGCCTTGGCCACAAAGGCCTCTCCCATCACCTGTTTACGGGTGGCCAGCCCCTGAATGAAGTCGGCGCTGTTTTCAATCGTCATGTTGTACCCCAAAAAGGAATCAGAATAATCGAAAAAGCCCGCATCAGAGATGACTGGTGCGGGCTTGAGTGAAAGTGGCTATATCAGGTCAAAACGATCAAGATTCATGACCTTGACCCAGGCCGCGATGAAGTCGTGCACAAAGGCATTGTGGGCATCGCTGCTGGCATACACCTCAGCCAGGGCCCGCAGCTGGGAGTTGGAGCCAAAAACCAGGTCAACGACCGTCGCTGTTGCCTTGGCCGCCCCGGTGGCGCGGTCTCTCCCGTCCAGCACACCTGCAGACTCAGCTGACTTTTGCCAGACCGTGTTCATATCGAGCAGATTGATAAAAAAGTCGTTGGTCAATGCCTCTGGCTGCTGGGTAAATATGCCGTGCCTGCTTTGCCCTGCGTTTGCATCCAGCGCGCGCATGCCGCCGATCAGCACCGTCATTTCGGGCGCGGTAAGGGTCAGCAAATTGGCCTTGTCAATCAGCAATTCAGCGGCAAAGGCTTCTTGACCGGGGGACAGGTAATTGCGAAAACCATCAGCGCTGGGCTCCAGCACGGCGAAAGATTCAATGTCAGTCTGGTCCTGCCGGGCGTCCATACGGCCTGGCGAAAAAGCAACAACGGCATCAACACCCGCCTTTTTGGCAGCCGCTTCAACAGCGGCGCAACCACCCAGAACGATCAAATCAGCCAGCGAGATTTTTTTGCCCGCAGTTTGCGCAGCGTTGAAATCTTTTTGAACCCGCTCAAGCACTTGCAGCACCTGGGCAAGCTGCGCGGGCTGATTTACTGCCCAGTCCTTTTGCGGCGCCAGGCGAATGCGCGCACCGTTGGCACCGCCGCGTTTGTCGCTGCCCCGAAAGGTGGATGCCGATGCCCATGCGGTGGTGACCAGTTGCGAAACAGACAAACCAGAGGCCAGGATTTTGGACTTCAGCTCAGTCACATCCTGTTCGTTGACAAGCTCATGGTCAACCGCCGGGATCGGGTCTTGCCAGATCAGCACCTCAGCGGGCACCCGATTGCCCAGGTAACGGGCGCGTGGCCCCATGTCGCGGTGCGTCAGCTTGTACCAGGCGCGTGCAAAAGCGTCGGCAAACTCTTGCGGGTTGGCCATAAAGTGGCGCGAGATTTTCTCGTAAGCTGGATCCATGCGCATCGCCATGTCGGCGGTGGTCATCATCGGGGCGTGGCGCAGTGATGGATCATGTGCATCCGGCACCGTGCCGTCTGCGGTTGAGCCTTTGGGCTTGAACTGGTGCGCACCGGCCGGGCTTTTGGTCAGCTCCCACTCGTAGCCGAACAAGTTCTCAAAGTATCCGTTGTCCCACTGCGTCGGGTTGTTGGTCCAAGCGCCTTCAATGCCGCTGGTCACGGTGTGCGCGCCTTTGCCGCTGCCAAAGCTGTTCTTCCAGCCCATGCCTTGCTCTTCAATGCCTGCGCCTTCAGGCTCCGCACCCACGTATTTGCCAGGGTCGGCAGCACCGTGAGATTTGCCAAACGTGTGGCCACCAGCGGTCAGCGCCACAGTCTCGTAGTCGTTCATGGCCATTCGGGCAAAGGTCTCGCGGATGTCGCGGGCAGAACCCAGTGGGTCGGGCTGGCCTTCAGGCCCCTCGGGGTTCACATAGATCAAACCCATGTGGGTAGCACCCAGAGGTTGCTCAAGCTGGCGTTCACCCGAATAGCGCTTGTCGCTGCCCATCCACTGGACCTCCGATCCCCAATAAATTTCTTCAGGCTCCCACACATCGGGGCGGCCACCGGCAAAGCCAAAGGTTTTAAAACCCATGGTGTCCATCGCCACCGTGCCCGCCATCACCATCAGATCTGCCCACGACAGTTTGCGGCCGTACTTTTGTTTGATGGGCCACAACAATCGGCGCGCTTTGTCGAGGTTGCCGTTGTCAGGCCAGCTGTTCAGCGGCGCAAACCGCTGCATGCCAGAGCCCGCACCACCCCGGCCATCGGCAATGCGATACGTGCCTGCGCTGTGCCAAGCCAGGCGCACAAAAAACGGGCCATAGTGGCCATAGTCTGCAGGCCACCAGTCTTGTGAGTCGGTCATTAATGCGGTCAGGTCTGCAACGACAGCGTCAAGGTCAAGGGTTTTAAAGGCTTCAGCGTAATTGAATGTGCTGCCCATCGGGTCAATCAGCGGTGAATTTTGGTTAAGACCCTTGAGGTTTAACTGGTTCGGCCACCAGTCCGCGTTGCTGCGCGCGCCAGCGGCACTCTGCTTACGTGTACCGCTTGAAAACGGGCATTGGGCCTGGCTGGGTAAGGTAAGGTCTATCATGAAAGTTCCTTTTTGTGGTTTGAAACGCGTGCTTAAGTTTTGTTACCTTGTCGATTGTGATGAACCGGGGCGTAAAGTAAAAGGCAATTAAAAATAATATGTTGATAGTTTTTATTAATTCATACAGTACTTGCTACCAAACTGCTGAATAGGTAAGATTCTTACTTCTAAGGAGTAAGAAATATGCGACTTACCAGCAAAGGACAAGTCACCATTCCTCAGGCAGTGCGCGACAAGGCGGGCCTGCAACCTCACAGCGAGGTTGAATTTGAAGTCTGCGCCAACGGCGATGTGCTGATCAGACGTGCGACAGCATCGACGTCGCCTTTACGCAGCGCCTTTGAGCGCGTACGTGGCAGCGCCAACGCAGCCCAGTTCAAAGGCATGGGCACGGACGAATTCATGAAGTTCATCCGTGGCTAATGTCACTCCAGCGACCGCAGGTAGAGTAAGTGAGCCGGATGCGCGTTACCTGCTTGCCCCGACGTTAGTCGACAGCTGCGTGTTGATTGACGTGCTGGCCAACGACCCGCTTTGGGCCGAATGGTCGCTTGAAAAACTCGACGTGCTGGGTCAGCAGGCGCCTTTGGTCATCAACCCGATCATCCTGGCTGAGATCAGCCCCCGGTTTGACCGTGCCGCCGACCTCGACGCAGTCTTGCAACTGTTGCCTATCAAGCGTGAAGCCCTGCCTTGGGATGCCGCGTATCTGGCAGGCCAAGCCTTCAAAATCTACCGTACAGCGAAAGGTGCGAAGCGCTCGCCCATGCCAGATTTCTACATCGGCGCGCACGCGCTGGTAGGCAACATGCGGCTGCTGACGCGCGATGCGGTGCGCTTTCAAACCTACTTTCCCAAACTCAACATCATTTCGCCATGACAAACTCAACAACACGGTACCCCCAACCCGAGCTGACAAACCTGCCCGACGACATTCGCACCAAAATTCTGGAGGTGCAAGAAAAAGTCGGCTTTATACCCAATGTATTTTTGGGCCTGGCCCGACGTCCGGCCGAGTGGCGCGCATTTTTTGCCTACCACGACGCGCTGATGTTGCCTGAATCTGTGGGGCGCACCAGCAACCTGAGCAAAGGCGATCGAGAAATGATTGTCACCACCACCAGCGCGGCCAACAACTGCCTGTACTGCGTGGTGGCGCATGGGGCGATTTTGCGGATTTACGAAAAAAAACCACTGGTGGCAGACCAGGTTGCCATCAACTATAAAAAGGCCGACATCAGCCCGCGTCAGCGCGCCATGCTGGACTTTGCGATGAAGGTTTGTTTGCAATCACACGGGGTTGACGATACCGACTTTCCGGCGCTGCACGCCCACGGCTTTGATGATGAAGACGCTTGGGACATTGCCGCCATCACTGCGTTTTTTGGCCTCTCAAACCGCATGGCCAGCTTTAGCGGCATGCAGCCGAACCCGGAGTTTTATCTGATGGGGCGGGTGCCAAAGCAAAAGTGAAACAAGACGATCTGTTCTTATTTGCCGCAACGGCTACGGCGCATCCACCTCCGCGAATGTCCCCCGCCCTTTGGGCTCCTCCTTGACCTCACTGCGGCAGACACGCCGTACCCGTTGCTAGACAGGATTTTTTGGTACACAACCAAAGAGCGGTTTGCCTGAGTGTTTTGCGGAGGTCAAGGAGGAGACCCCAACGGGGGGGGGACACGTAGCAGAACACTCGGGCAGACCGCTCGCTTGCGATAAAGAAAACCCAATCTCCAAAAACCTTGTCAACCGCAGGCCGCTATATTATCAATAGCTGCTTGCGCCCGTATTTTAGGGGCTACAGCCATTTTTATACCTGAAAATCAGCTTGAGACGATCTGTCGCAACCAATCTGGCAGTGTTTTGGCCTTTTGAAGCGGGAAGTCAACCCAAATCGTTGTTGCGCCACCTGCCGCACAGATCAGGCCTGGCTAACTGGTGAGTTCCATCGTGCCCCAGGTTTCAAACGTCGTGCGCCCTGGGTCAGACACATACATTTTGATCAGCACGTCGCCTGGGTACTGGAGCTGCTTGTAAAAGTTGCAAAACGCATTAACGATGACTGGGCCTTCGCCAGCGGCATCGGGCATGCAGCCAATGCTTCTCATCCATTCAATGCGGACGGTCTCTAGATACCGGAAGTACATGGCGTTATTCAAATGGTTCATCGCATCCATATCGCCCCAGCGAATGGGTATGACCATTTCATAAACCAACTTTTTGGCTTTGGGAATTTCAAATTTCATGAACAACGTCCAGAAACGGATTAACGATGCGCAATGTTCCGCCTACCAGCTGCCGGTGCTGCAAGTCTTCGGTGTACAGCGTGTCAGCGCCCGCCTGCAAAGCGGCGGCCACCATCACGCAGTCGTAAAAGCTGTATTTGAGCTCGTCTTGCAGGTCAAGCGCGGTATGGATCAGTGCGGTGCTGCTGGCCACCCTCATCAATGGCTGCATGGCAGCATCGATGAAGGCTTTGCAGTCCTGTGCGTTAAGGCGGGTGGCAAACTTTTTACGCGCGACGTTAGCAAACTCTTGGACGACCTGGTAGCTGATGCATCCGCTACCTGAGCCCAGGCAAGTTTCAATCAACTCGACGGCTCTAACTCGTTTGAGCGGCTCGCTGGCTAAAAAAGCGTAGACAAAGATGTTGGTGTCCAGAAACACCCTTCGCGCTGGATTCATCTCTCATTCATTTCGTCGCGGGTAAAGCTACGGCCTGCATCAACCTTGTGGAGCGACTGCATCACGCTGCGAAAGCGATTGACGGCAGTTTGCCCGTCATCCGCCTGCACGTAGCTTGCCAGCCATTTGCGAAACTCGTCGTTCAGCGTCACGCCCTGGGCGCGCGCTTTGTCCCTGGCTTGGTCAATGAGCTGGTCAGCAGCAGATAAAGTGATGTTTCGCATAGGTTTAGTGTACACAGTAGTGCGCACTAAAACAAGTGACTAATCCGACCCTGTAAACTATGAACCGTTCGCCCTGAGCTTGGTCGAAGGGTTTCGACAAGCTCAACCCGAACGGAAATAGAGACAACATCGCGCTGGATCCATAGGCCTATCGGTGAGCTTTGATACTCGCCAAAATTCCGGCAACAAACAGCGTACAAGCCAGAGCCTGCAAAAGCGTGGGCCAGTGCCCGTCCCATACAAAAGAGTAAACCAGCGCAAACAGTGTCTCGCTCACAATCAGCTGGCCGCACAAGCTGGCGCTCAGGCGCTGGCTGGCGATGTTCCAGAGTATCGTCGCCAGCCATGCCGAACCAATGCCTGTTGCTATGCAAATAATAGCTGCTTGCCCACGATTTTCAAGAGCCAGAAGCACATTTGTGGCACTGCCAGCAACCAGCCACAGCCCGAGTGCGCCCAGGCCCGTGCCCAAACCCAGCCAGTTGGCCCATGTTGTGGCGCCGATGTGGGGGTGTTTTTTAAGCCAAGCGGCGTTCAGCAGCCCGAAGGCGGTCCAGCACACCATCGACGCCAGCGCAAAAGCCACGCCACGCCAAAAGTTTTGGCCTTGGGTGGCGACATCAACTTCGGCGCGCATCATCAGTGCCAGGCCCAGCAGCGTCAATACCAGCCCCGGCAGCAGCGCGGCCCAGCGCAGTCCCGCTGGTTTGCCCAGCAACATCATCCAGATCGGAATCGTGCCAATGATGAGGCTGGGTACGGCTGTACCTGCATCACGAATGGCAAATACCAGCAGCAGGTAGTAGCCGGTGAAGCCGAGCACGCTAAGGCCAAGAGCTGAAAAGGCTTGGCGCAGCGTTGGCCATGCAGACTGGCGTACCAATAGCATCAACACAAAAGACAGCGCGCCGTAAGATACAAAGCGCCCAACAGTCAGGTCAACTGACGACAGCGCAGGCACCATACGTGGGGCGATGAAAACCAAGCCCCAGAGCGCGCCTGCTGCCAGCCCCGCCAGTATTCCAGTCAGCACTTCAGGTCAAGCACCGAATCCGTCGTCCGCTGCAATCACCGCGCCATTGACGAAGTGACTCTGCGGGCTGGCCAGCATCACCAACAGCGCGTCCAGGTCTTCAGGCTTGCCGATGCGTTTGCGCGGCAGCATTTGCACCAGCTTTTTGCCCTGCTCGGTTTCCCAGTGGTGGTGGTTGATCTCAGTATCGATATAGCCGGGGCAAATGGCATTGACGTTGATGCCGTACTTGCCCCATTCGAGCGCCATGGCCTTGGTCATTTGAATCACCGCAGCCTTGCTCATGCAGTACACGCCAATTTGCGGCAACACCCGCAGCCCGGCCATGGATGCAATGTTGATGATCCGGGCACCCGTAAAACCGCCGGGTGCTACGCCGCGCGATCGGGCCAGCATGCGCTTGCCGACTTCTTGGGCCACAAAAAATGCGCCTTTGACGTTGGTATTGAAGACAAAGTCATAGTCATCTTCAGCTACATCCTGCAGGCGCTGGGTGGTACTGACGCCAGAGTTATTGATAAGCACGTCAATAGGCCCGACCTCGGTTTCGGCATGCGCCACGGCTGATTTGATGCTCATGTGGTCCGTCACGTCCAGCTCCACCACATGCGCCGCGCCGCCCTCGGCTTCAATTTGCGCGCGCAGCGCCTTGAGCTTGTCCAGGCGTCGGCTGGCCAAAATCACCGCTGCACCTGCCCTGGACAGCGTTTTGGCAAATTGCGCACCCAACCCGCCGGACGCGCCGGTAACCAGCGCAACGCGCCCTGAGAGATCGAGGCTGTAACTCATGATTGACTCCATAAATAAGGCAATAAAACGAACGATCGTTCTTTTTTAATTTTCACAGCATAAAATGAACTGAAAACATCGAGTTGAACGATCTACTTATCTGCAGATTCATTATCAGCGAGCAAAAAATGACCCCCCAAGAAATTCTGACCCAATTTGGCCCCCGTGAAGCGATGGAATATGACGTGGTGGTGGTCGGCGGCGGCCCTGGCGGCTTGGCAACAGCGATTCGGCTGAAGCAACTGGCCGCTGAAAAAGGCACCGACATATCTGTTGTTGTGCTGGAAAAAGGCTCTGAGCCCGGCGCGCATATTTTGAGCGGCGCGATCATGGACCCGATTGCTTTGACAGAACTGTTTCCCAACTGGAAGGAACTGGGTGCACCACTCACCCAACCCGTGACCGGCGACGACGTGCAGTTTTTAAGCACTACGGGCACGATCAACACGCCGCAATTCTTGATCCCCAAGTGTTTGCACAACGAAGGCAACTACGTCATCAGCCTGGGCAATCTGACGCGCTGGTTGGGCCAGCAGGCTGAAGCACTGGGGGTTGAAATCTTCCCCGGCTTTGCAGCGGCAGAGGTGCTGTACAACGACGATGCCTCTGCCAACGGAGGGCTGCCTTCGGTAAAGGGCATCGCCACAGGCAATCTGGGCGTGGGCAAAGACGGTGAGCCTACGGGCAACTTTCAGCTCGGCATGGAACTGCACGCTAAATACACCATTTTTGCCGAGGGCTCGCGTGGCCACTTGGGTAAAAACCTGATTGCCAAGTACAAACTCGACGCAGGCAAAGACCCGCAGACTTACGCGATTGGCATCAAGGAGCTGTGGGAGATTGACCCGGCTAAAGCCAAACCCGGCCATGTGGTGCATTCGCTCGGCTGGCCGATGGACCCAAGCACCTACGGCGGCGGCTTTTTGTACCATCTTGAAGGCAACAAAGTCACACTGGGTTTTATTACCGGGCTGGAATACAGCAACCCGTGGCTGAGCCCGTTTGAGGAAATGCAGCGCTGGAAGACCCACCCGGCCATTCGCCAATACTTGGAGGGCGGCAAGCGCATCAGCTATGGCGCACGGGCGATTACCTGCGGCGGCTTGAACAGCTTGCCTAAAACCGTCTTCCCGGGTGGCGCGCTGGTTGGCTGCGATGCCGGATTTTTAAACTTTGCCCGCATCAAAGGCAGCCACGCTGCTATCAAAACCGGTATGTTGGCCGCCGACGCAGCGTATGCCGCCGTCACCAGCGGCCGCCAACACGATGAACTGACAGCCTACCCTGAGGCGTTTGAAACCAGCTGGTTGAAAGACGAACTGGAAGCATCGCGTAACACCAAGCAGTGGATGAAAAAGGGCTTGTACCTGTCAAGCGTCATGAACGGTATTGAGTTGTGGCTGCTGCCTAAGCTGGGCTTTAAATCACCGCCGTGGACGATTCATTCCACAGTGCCAGACCACGCCAAGCTGAAACCCGCCAAAGATTGCCCGCAAATCAGCTACCCCAAGCCTGACGGCAAGATCACGTTTGACAAACTCTCCAGTGTCTTTATCAGCAACACCAATCATGAAGAGCATCAGCCTGCGCATCTGACACTGAAAGACGCGAGCGTGCCCGTTAATGTCAATTTAGCGACCTATGCTGGGCCAGAAGCGCGTTACTGCCCGGCGGGTGTGTATGAGTACGTCAAAAACCCCGACCAGTCAGACCGTTTGCAAATCAACGCGCAAAATTGCGTGCATTGCAAAACCTGTGACATCAAAGACCCGACACAAAACATCGTTTGGGTCACGCCTGAAGGCGGCGGTGGGCCTAACTACGCGGGGATGTAACGCCATGCATGTCGTTATCACGGGCGGGTCAGGTTTTTTGGGGGTGCGTTTGGCGCGCACCTTGTTGGCCAGTGGTTCGCTGGCGCTGCGCGGCGCGGCGCCGCAGCCGCTACAAAGCATCACGCTGGTAGACCGGGTAGCCCCTCCTGCCGACCTGGCAGCTGACAGCCGGGTCAAGTCAGTGATCGGTGACTTGACTGACATTTTAGACCTCAAATCAGGCTTAAATATGCCACCAGCCCAAGCATTATGGGGGCAAGCAGCTATCATTTTTCATTTGGCGGCGGCTGTCAGTGGGGAGTGCGAGGCCAACTTTGACCTGGGGATGCGCAGCAACATTGACGCGACGCGGGACTTGCTTGAGGCATGCCGCGCTGCAGGCACGTGCCCAACGGTGGTGTTTGCGAGTTCGCTTGCCGTATTTGGCAATTCGGCCGCGCAACCTTTGCCGCCCGTCATTGATGACCGCACGCTGCCCACGCCGCAAAACAGTTACGGGATTCAAAAATTCATCGGTGAGCAACTGATTGCTGACTACGGCCGCAAAGGTTTCATTTGTGCGCGAAACGTTCGGTTAATGACGGTAAGCGTCAGGCCTGGCAAACCGAATGGCGCCGCATCGAGCTTTTTAAGCGGCATGATTCGTGAGCCGCTGGCCGGCGTGCGCGCCGTCTGCCCTGTGCCGCCAGATACCCCCGTGGCGCTGTCCTCACCCGCTCGCACCATTGAGGGGCTTGTTCGTGCCGCCGAGGCCAGCGATGAGGCTTGGGGTCCGCGCACCGCCATGAATCTGCCCGCGCTCACCACCACAGTTGGCGTGATGGCTCAGGCCCTCGAAAAGCTAGGCGGCAAAGACGCCGCCAACTTGATCGACTGGACGCCCGATGCGGCGGTTGCCAACATCGTGACCAACTGGCCGTCAGTGATGGACACGGCCCGCGCGCGGGCGCTGGGCTTGCTTCCAGACCCTGATTTTGAAAGCATTGTGGCGGACTACATCCGCGAAAACCCGCGCATTGTTGCAGCGACTTCACCGCAATAATGGGGATGACGCAAGCCGTCGGCTTGCCATTGAATATTCACGCTTCACTATTCACCGTGACCACCCCCAACTGGAGACACCCATGAAACTTTCCAAACTGCTCATCGGCCTGACTGTAGGTATTGGTTTTGTCGCTTTCGCCCAAGTAGCCAGCGCGCAAACCACCATGCGCATCAGCATTTCAACCGCACAAAACTCACACCAAGGCGTAGCCATCGACACCTTCGCCAAAGAAGTTGAGCGGCGCACGGCTGGCCGCTACAAAGTGCAAACTTTTTACGCAGGCGCCCTGGGCGGCGAGCGCGAATCCATCGAGGCCGTGCAGCTGGGCACACAAGAGCTGGCTTTTTCATCCACAGGTCCCATTCCCAACTTTGTGCCCGAAACCAAAATTCTGGATGTACCATTTTTGTTTCGTGACAAGGCACACGCACGCGCGGTGCTTGATGGCCCAATTGGTCAGGACATGCTGACCAAATTTGATGCCAAAGGCTTCAAGGCGCTGGCTTGGGCAGAAAATGGCTTTCGCCACATGACCAACAGCAAGCGCGACGTGAAAAGCCCTGAGGATTTGAAAGGCCTGAAGATGCGCACCATGGAGAACCCGGTACACATTGCGGCTTACAAGGGTCTGGGCATCGTGACCACGCCCATGGCTTTCCCGGAAGTTTTCACGGCACTGCAGCAAGGCACGGTTGATGGTCAGGAAAATCCCCTGTCGGTCATCATTTCGGCAAAATTTGATCAGGTGCAAAAGCATCTGAGCCTGACCGGGCACGTGTATTCACCCGCCATTTTTGTGATGAATAAAGCGTCTTTTGACAAGCTCACTGCGGCCGACAAACAGGCTTTTATTGACGCCGCCAAAGAAGGCACCAAAGCTAACCGTGCGCGGGTTGATGCAGACGACGCCACTGGCGTGACCGAGCTGCGCGCCAAAGGTATGACCGTGATTGACAACGTCGATAAGTCAAAGTTTGTCACCATGCTGGCACCGGTGAACGCTGGCTTTGAAAAAGATTTTGGAAAAGCTAACCTGGATGCGATTCGGGCAGTCAAATAACCGATTTCAAAATGCTATTTTTTTAGTAGCTGCCCGCGTCCGGTTGTCAAGGGCCAGCGGGCTTTTTTAATGCTAAAAATAGATATGAGCCCATGAAGCAAATTTTTCTTGGTTTAGAGCACCGCACCACCCAATTCTCGATGTGGGTAGCCTGCGCCATGCTGGTGGTTGCGTCCTGTTTAGGCATGTTCCAGATCATTACCCGCTTTGTACTGGAGCAGCCCGCCGAGTGGAGCGAGATTTTGATTCGCCTGAGCCTGATCTGGATGGTGTTCATGGGTATCCCAATGGCCTTCAGGCAGGGTGCCATGGTCAGCGTTGACGTGCTTTATCGCTGGAGTCCGCCCAAAATCAAACGCGTGCTGGACGCGGTGGTTTGCCTGGCTGCGTTGAGCCTGATTTGCGTCATCATCTGGTGGGGTTGGGATTACTCGCTGCGCGGCAGAGTGCAGTCGATGGCGGGGCTGGAGTCGATTTCGATGTTTTGGGGCTATGTCGCCATGCCAGTGGGTGCCATGTTCAGCGTGTTGGGGATTGTGGCTAACTTTTTAGACCCACAACGCAACGAACTGGAGACCGCGCAATGAGCGGCGCCGGACTGCTCCAAGCCGCGAGCGCCCCCCGGGGGGCAGCCATTACACAAAGTGAATTGCGTGGGGGGATGTCATGAGCATCGTGATGATTTGCACCATGGTGCTGTGTTTTGCGCTGACGATTTCTGTTGCAGTGTCGATTGGCTTAGCGTCTATTCTGGGGATTCAAGCTGGCAATGCCAATATGCTGATTTCCGTCAAGGAGATGTTCTCTAGCATCAATAAATTCCCGCTCGCGGCGATTCCGTTTTTTATCCTTGCTGGCAACCTGATGGAGACCGGCGGCATATCGCGCCGCTTGGTCGAATTTGCCAAGTCCATCGTGGGCGGTGTGCAAGGCGGCTTGCCCATGACCTGCGTGCTGACCTGCATGATTTTTGCGGCGGTGTCGGGCTCATCGGTGGCTACCACCTTTGCCATCGGCGCGATTTTGATCCCGGCGCTCATCAAGCACCATTACCCGGTGGGCTACGCCGCTGCGCTACAAGCCACCAGCGCCGAGCTGGGGGTGATCATTCCGCCGTCGATTCCCATGATTTTGTACGGCGTGAGCGCCGAAGTGTCGATTGGCGAACTGTTCATTGCAGGTTTTGGCCCGGGCTTGTTCATTGGCCTGGCGCTGATGCTTTTTGTGCACCTGTATTGCCGCTGGAAGGGCTGGGGCAAAAACGACGGCGACGGCCGCTTGCCGTTTGGCAAGGCAGCCTGGCAAGCCGGTTGGGCGCTGCTGATGCCCGTGATCATTTTGGGCGGGATTTACGGCGGTATTTTTACCCCTACCGAGGCATCAGCCGTTGCCGTGTTTTACGCGCTGATCGTTGGCATGGTGATTTACCGTGAAATTAAAATTCCGGACCTGATGGTGATTTTGTGCAAGTCTGTGCTGTCAAGCGCGGTCATCATGTTCATCATTGCCAACGCCGGTTTGTTTGCGTTCTTGATCACCCGTGCGGGCGTGCCTGATGCGATTGGCCGCTATCTGGAGGCGGTGTTGCAATCTCCTGCCCTCTTTTTGCTGGGAGTGAACGCGGCGCTATTTGTGATTGGCATGTTCATTGAGACCAGCGCAGCCATCATTGTGTTGGCCCCTATCTTGGCGCCAGTAGCGATTCACTTTGGCATTGACCCGGTGCACTTTGGGCTGATCATGGTGGTTAACCTGGCCCTAGGCATGATCACGCCGCCGTTTGGCGTGAACTTGTTTGCAGCCTGCACGGTGGCGAAAATTTCACTCGATAAAATTGTGGTGTACCTTATTCCGTTTGTGCTGGTCATTTTGGCTTGCCTGATGGTGGTGACTTATGTGCCGCAGTTGTCGCTGTTTTTGCGCGATTTGGTTTATGCAAAATGAGATTGAGTTAAACTAAATTTGTCAGGAGAGAGTCTTCACAACGAGGGCCGCCGAAGGCGCATGCCAGACCCACAATGGTCAGCTGAACGCTCAGGCAAAAGGACTGACAACCGCTACTCTTGCACTGCATCGGTGGCGTTCCCTACTGGAGAGAGATTGTAGTAAACACAATCCACCGAAGGAGCAAACCCACATCGCTGGGTGAATCTCTCAGGTACCCGGGACAGCAGGGGCAAACGTGATGTTTCGTCGCGGAATAACTGCCCCTGGAGAACTGCTTTGTCCCCTGCAACTGACCAACTGCTTAAAACCCCTCTGCACGACCTGCACATAGAACTTGGCGCGCGCATGGTGCCTTTTGCGGGCTACATCATGCCTGTGCAGTACCCAGCTGGCCTGATGGCAGAGCACCTGCACACACGCGCTGCTGCGGGGCTTTTTGATGTGTCGCACATGGGGCAGTTGCGCCTTGAAGGCAGTAGCGCTGCCGCCGCGTTTGAAAGCCTGATGCCAGTCGATGTGATTGACCTCGCTGTGGGCAAGCAGCGCTACGGCTTGCTGCTCAATGATGCGGGCGGCATCATGGACGACCTGATGTTTTTTAACACTGGCGCTGGCATTTTCATCATCGTCAACGGTGCTTGTAAAGCGACCGACATTGCCCATATCCAAAACAAAATTGGCAGCCAATGCAAAGTGACTCCGATGCCTGAAATGGCTTTACTGGCGCTTCAAGGACCCCTTGCAGTTGCAGCTTTAGGCCGCCTTGCGCCGGGCGTTGAAAAGCTGGTTTTTATGACCGGCGGGCGCTTTGATGTGGCGGGCTGCGACTGCTTTTTAACCCGTAGCGGTTACACGGGTGAAGATGGTTTTGAGATTTCAGTCCGCGCCGATCAGACCGAAAAACTCACACGCGCGTTGCTCGCGCAACCTGAAGTCAAACCAATCGGCCTGGGCGCACGCAACTCGCTGCGCTTGGAAGCCGGGCTGTGCCTGTACGGCAGTGACATTGACACCACCACCACACCGGTTGAAGCCAGCCTGAACTGGGCGATCCAAAAAGTCCGGCGCACAGGCGGTGCACGCGCTGGCGGCTTTCCGGGTGCCGACAAGCTCTTGGCGCAACTGGCCGACCCAAACACGCTGACCCGCAAGCGCGTCGGCCTTAAGGCCCTTGAACGCATTCCGGTGCGCGACCATACTGCGTTGCATGCCCTGACAGGCGAAGCGATTGGCGAGGTCACCAGTGGCCTGTTGGGCCCCAGCATCAATCAACCGGTGGCCATGGGCTATGTTGCGCCGAAGTTTGCAGTGTTGGGCACACAAGTCAACGCCATGGTGCGCGGTAAAGCAGTGTTGATGGAAGTCTGCGCCATGCCTTTTGTGCCAAACCGGTACTTTCGCGGTTAATATTTTCAAGACTTTTTACAACCCGTTTCAGGAGATTCCCATGACGATTCAATACACCGAAGACCACGAGTGGCTAAAAATCGAAGGCGACATTGCCACCGTCGGCATCACGCACCATGCGCAAGACGCGTTGGGCGACGTGGTCTTTGTTGACCTGCCGGCAATCGGCAGCACGCTGGCGCAAAAAGAAGTGGCGGGCGTGGTCGAATCTGTCAAAGCCGCCGCCGATGTTTATATGCCTGTCAGCGGCGAAGTGCTGGAAGTCAATGAAACCCTGCGCGACGACCCATCGCTGGCCAATACTGACCCGCTGGGCGCAGGCTGGTTTTTTAAGGTCAAGCTGTCTGATGCATCTCAGTTAGCAGCGCTGATGGACGAAACCAGCTATTCGGCATTCTCCGCAACCGCTTAATTTTCTTTGAGGCCTTTTTTAGGTAAAGACCATGTTGATGCAATCCGCCAAGCCCTTAGCTGAACTTGAAAACACGTCCGAGTTCATCGCCCGCCACATCGGCATTGACGATGCTGCTGAGGCGCACATGCTCAGCGTACTGGGCGCTGCGTCACGCCGGGCGTTGATGGAAGCGATCATTCCACGCTCGATCGCACGCTCCAGCGCCATGGCGATACCCGCGCCCGTGACTGAGGCCGAAGCACTCAACCAGCTCAAAGCGATTGCGTCTAAAAATAAAATTCTGAAGAGCTTTATCGGTCAGGGCTACTACGGCACGCACACGCCTGGCGTGATTTTGCGCAACATCTTGGAAAACCCGGCCTGGTACACCGCCTACACGCCGTATCAGGCCGAGATTTCGCAGGGCCGGATGGAAGCGCTCATCAACTTCCAGACCATGATTTGCGACTTAACAGGAATGCCTATCGCCAACGCGTCGATGCTGGACGAAGCAACCGCTGCCGCTGAAGCGATGACACTGGCCAAGCGCAGCGTTAAAAGCAAAAGCAACACCTTTGTTGTGGCAGGCGACTGCCATCCGCAAACGATTGAAGTGATTCAAACCCGCGCCAAACCGTTGGGCATTACCGTGCTGCTGGCCAACTCGGCGCCTGAATGGCACACAGCCTTGCAAGGTGATTACTTTGCGGTGCTGGCGCAGTACCCCGCCACCAGTGGCCGCATTGATGACTTGCGTGCCGATGTGCCGGTGGTGCACGCCAAAAAGGCAGCGTTCATCGTAGCCGCCGACCCGCTGGCGCTGACGCTGTTGACACCCCCCGGCGAATGGGGCGCAGACATCGTGGTCGGTACGACCCAGCGTTTTGGCATGCCGATGGGTGCGGGTGGTCCGCATGCCGCGTATCTGGCTTGCAAAGACGAGTTCAAACGCTCGATGCCGGGGCGCTTGGTCGGCGTGTCGGTTGCCGTGCATGGCAACCCAACTTATCGCCTCGCTTTGCAAACCCGCGAGCAACACATTCGCCGCGAAAAAGCGACGTCCAATATTTGCACCGCGCAGGTGTTACCTGCCGTGGTGGCCAGCATGTACGCGGTGTACCACGGCCCCCATGGCTTGAAACGCATTGCGCAGCGCATTGCCAGTTACACGGCCATTGCCGCACAGGGCCTGGCTGAACTCGGCTTTGTGGTGCGAGGTGGCGGTGCATTTGACACGCTGAGCTTAAAAACCGAAAGTGCTACTCAATCTATAGCGGCGCGTGCCCGTGATATGGGGGCCAACGTGCGAATTGATTGCGAAAACTACCTGTACATTGCCTTTGACGAAACCACCACCCGCGCTGACATTGAGCTGATCTGGTCTATTTTTGCCAAGCCCGGCCAGGCGATTCCAAACGTCGCTAACTTTGAAAAGGGCATAGAGTCGCTTATCCCCACAGAGCTGCGCCGTACCAGTGACTTTTTAACGCACCCCGTTTTCAATACCCACCACAGTGAGACCGCCATGCTGCGCTATATCCGCAGTTTGAGCGACAAGGACCTGGCGCTGGACCGCAGCATGATTCCGCTGGGCAGCTGCACCATGAAGCTGAACGCTACCAGTGAAATGATCCCGATCACCTGGCCCGAGTTTGCCAACATGCACCCGTTTGCGCCAAGAGACCAGCAGCAGGGTTATGCCGAGCTGGACCAGCAGCTGCGCGACTGGCTGTGCCAGGCCACCGGCTACGCGGGCATCAGTCTGCAGCCCAACGCCGGCTCGCAGGGCGAATATGCAGGCCTGCTGGTCATCAAGGCGTTTCATGAAGCGCAGGGCCAAGGCCACCGCAACATTTGCCTGATACCTGCTTCTGCCCACGGCACCAACCCGGCCAGCGCCCAGATGGTCGGCATGACAGTGGTGGTGACCGCCTGCGACGCCAAAGGCAATGTTGATATGGTGGACATGGCTAAAAAATGTGAGCAGCACAGCGCCAACCTGGCGGCTGTGATGATCACCTACCCTTCTACCCACGGTGTGTTTGAAGCCAACGTCAAAGAGCTGTGCGCCCTGGTCCACAGCCACGACGGCCGGGTGTACGTTGATGGCGCGAACATGAACGCGCTGGTGGGCACGGCAGCGCCGGGCGAGTTTGGCGGCGACGTGAGCCACCTTAACCTGCACAAAACCTTTTGCATACCGCACGGCGGCGGCGGACCGGGTGTGGGTCCTGTGTGTGTTGTGGCAGATCTGGTGCCGTATTTGCCTGGGCATGTGGCGGGCGGAATCCCCGTAAATGGCGTAGGCGCCATCTCAGCAGCGCCACTAGGTAACGCAGCCGTATTGCCAATCAGCTGGATGTACTGCCGCATGATGGGCCCAGAAGGTTTGAAGCAGGCGACCGAAATTTCTATTCTTTCGGCAAACTACATCAGCACCCGGCTGAAAGACCACTTCCCTACCCTGTACGCCAGCGAGGCGGGCTATGTGGCCCACGAATGTATTCTGGACCTGCGGCCCCTGAAAGACACCAGCGGCGTAACCGCAGAAGACGTGGCCAAGCGGCTGATGGATTACGGCTTTCATGCACCGACATTGAGCTTTCCCGTTGCGGGCACGCTGATGGTCGAGCCGACCGAGAGCGAAGATATTAAAGAAATCGACCGCTTCATCAACGCCATGATTTCTATCCGTGCCGAGATAGCACAAGTTGAAGCCGGAGTCTGGCCACAAGACAACAACCCGCTCAAGCACGCACCCCACACATCAGCCAGCGTCATTGCAGCAGAGTGGAACCGTCCGTATTCGCGCGAGGTAGCGGCCTTCCCCGTAGCCGCGCTCAAAACATCCAAGTACTGGCCCACCACTGGCCGGGTAGACAACGTGTACGGAGACCGCAACCTGATGTGCAGCTGTGTGCCAGTGAGCGACTACGCTTGAGCGCCGGGCTGGAACCGCTTACCTCCCTTCTGCGGTGACACTTGGACTGTCAACTGGCCAGGTCAATTCAACATTGATTTCAGTTGTTTTTGATACCGTGGGGGTTGTGGCTGCCATGGATAAAGCTAACTGACCCAGACGTTGCGCCTAGCGTGCTATGGGGCTGCGGGCAAGGTGCACCTGAGTACATCCATACGGCAATTGACTTACACAGGCTTGCACTAACGATTACCTGCAAGGTAATTGCCGGTATCGCGTTGCCAACAAACAATGGTGGTCTACCCATCGACTCCTGTTGCGCTATGCCAATTACAACTGTGCTCCCGGCTGTTGCCGGTTTCGCCTTTATCGGATTCCTGATTTTCACCATCACCCGAAGCAACGCAACATACCGGGGCATCTGGATACTGCCTGCTGCGCTTTCTCTGGCGTTTTTTGTGCTCTCCATGTGCACCGTATGGACAGAAGGCCCGACGGGCTTTTGGGTAGAGCACACCCGCAATTTATGGGGTAACCAAATCTGGTTCGATTTGCTCTTGGGTGTTTCCATTGGATGGCTCTTGATAGTGCCTCATGCAAAGGAGCTCGGCATGCGGTTGCCCATCTGGCTTTTACTCGTGGTGGCTACTGGCAATATTGGATTCATGGCCATGCTCGCGCGTATGCTCTGGCTGCGCGAGAAATCGAGTTTGCCCAAGTAACTCGTCGTGCGTACAACATCGGCTAAGTGACAAGCCCCGATCCAAAGGATTGATCAATGATTGATTTCCCCTTGAGAACTAACGCCGTACGTACACCAGACACCTGCTTTGCCCACTTGCCAGATTACCCATGGCCGGCAAACTACCCCAACGACATGCCTGGCGTGGGGTTGGCATGGCACATGCCGCCGCTCAATTTTTCTAGGCTTGCGACGCCCATCAACGACTGCCTGACGACTATGCAAGCGCGTCAGTCACTGACACAGCCTGCACCGCAAACTCGGCTATGGCTGCGGCATGCGCTTGGGCGCAGTCGAAGGTTTCAAACCCGGGGTTGCTTTCGTTTTTGAAGACCAGCGCCAGGTCCGTACCTGCCAGCAAAATGGACTCGCATCCAAATACATCAGTCAGGGCTTTGCCTGCTTTGACAAATACGTCCCGATGCTGCGCGGTTGCGACTCCGGCGCTGGCCATGGCGACGTAGGCATCGTGTACTGTTTGCAAGTCTTGCGCAGGGGGAATGACTTCCACACCGTCGAGCACGCCATAGAAATGCGTTTCCATCACCACACGGGTTCCAAGCAAGCCGACTTTCTTGAAGCCCCGCCGCTTCACCTCGCGCCTGACGACGTCCAGCAGGTCGATGACAGGAATGGGTGAATGCGCCTTGAAGTCGTCAATGCAGAAGTGACCAGCAATCGATGTGACAGCCACCTGGTCGGCGCCCGCTCGCTGCAATCTGCCGGTCAGCTGTTGATAGATTTCCACCTGCGCCTGAATGTTTCTGTCTGCCTGATGTTTAAGCAGCGTCGGGGTATCAGCGTGGGCCATGGTGAGCGTCAGCTTGTGACCCGTTCGTGCCAGCGCAGAGATCAGGTATCGATAGTAGTAGTCGGTTGCAGCGGGGCCAATGCCGACAATAAGTCCAATGTGCATGTATTACCTGTCTTTGGTGCTTCGATAAAAACCGAACATGATTTTTTCACAATTTAACTGGCCCCATCACTCGACCATATGGCAGCCGTAAAAAGTAGCGCAGGGTATTGCAATATTAAATGTCAATCGAATCGCCACTGTTTAAGATGCAAGATCTTCTTGCACCGTTCAACAATAAAACGCTATGACTGACAAAAAATATCCGATAGCCATCGTCACTGGTGCATCTTCTGGCGTGGGCCTGTACGCCACCCTGGCCCTGGTCGCTCGCGGCTGGCATGTGGTGATGGCTTGCCGTGATCTGGCCAAGGCGCACAAAGCGGCTGCAGAGCTGGGAATAGAGCCGCAGCACATCACACCCATGCTGATTGACTTGGGCTCACAAGCCAGCGTGCGCAATTTTGTGGCAACTTTTAATGCCAGCGGTTTGCCTCTTGATGCGCTGGTGTGCAACGCTGCCGTGTACCTGCCGCGGGTCAAAGAACCGCAGCGCTCGCCCGAAGGCTTTGAGATCAGCGTGGCGACCAACCACTTTGGGCACTTTTTGCTCAGCCGCTTGCTGCTGCCCGTGTTGCAGCAGTCCACACGCCCTGCCCCACGGCTGATCACGCTGGGCACGGTGACAGCCAACTCGGCTGAATTTGGCGGCAAGGTGCCCATCCCCGCGCCTGCTGACCTCGGTGATTTGCAGGGTTGAAGGCAGGCTTCAAAGCCCCAATTGCCATGATTGACGGCAAACCGTTCAAGCCCGGCAAAGCCTACAAAGACAGCAAACTGTGCAACATGATGACGAGCCGCGAATTTCACAGCCGCTACCACGCCGATACGGGCGTCGTGTTCAACACGCTGTACCCCGGCTGTGTGGCTGATACAGCGCTGTTCAGGGACACGCCGCAGGCGTTTCGCACCATCTTCTTCTGGTTTCAGAAAGACATCACCAAAGGCTACGTCACGCAAACACTGGCCGGCGAACGCGTGGCCCAAGTGGTGGCCGATACCGCGTTTGAACGGTCAGGTCAGCACGGGAGCTGGGGCAATCGCCAACAAAAAGGCCGCGCGGCATTTGCTCAACCGCTGTCAACCAAAGCCACCAACCTGGCGCGCTCTGCCGAACTGTGGGCTTTGAGCGAAAAAATGGTTGGCCTGGAAAGTTTGAAGGCATGAAGCTGATGTCCATCATTTTGATTTGCGCGGGTTTTTTGCTTGCAGCTGCGCTGTGGTGGCTGTGGACGCCCGACAAGGACCGCGCCGTGCTGGAGCGCCAATATTTAAACGTGCCCACCGACATGATCGACATTGCGGGCACGCGCCTGCATGTGCGAGACAACGGCCCAAAAACCGCACCCGCCGTGATTTTTTTGCACGGCTTTGGCGCCAGCTTGCACACCTGGGAGCCGTGGGCCACCACGCTGGGCAAAGACCTGCGCGTGATTCGCATTGATCTACCCGGCTCGGGCCTCAGCTTGCCCGACCCAACGGGCGATTACACCGACAAACGCAGCCTGCAAATCATCAACGCCTTGATGGACAAGCTGGGCCTGGCGCGCGCAAGTCTGGTGGGCAACTCGATTGGCGGCCGCATCGCCTGGACATTCGCAGGCACTTACCCAGCGCGGATTGACAAGCTGGTGCTGGTGTCGCCCGACGGTTTTGCCAGCCCGGGTTTTGAATATGGCAAAGCGCCCGAAGTACCGATGATGGTCAAGCTGATGCGCTACACATTGCCCAAGCCGCTGTTAACGATGAGCCTCAAACCCGCATACGCCAAACCGGACACCATGACCGACGCGCTGGCCACCCGCTATCACGACATGATGCTGGCCCCCGGCAGCCGGGGCGCACTGCTGGCCCGCATGGCGCAAACCGTGTTGGTTGACCCGCTACCCATCCTCAAAAAAATTGCCGCCCCAACCTTGCTGGTGTGGGGAGAACAGGACGGGATGATTCCGTATGCCAATTCGAACGATTACCTGAAAGCGATTGCGGGCTCGAAGCGAGTGTCGTTCAAAGGCATGGGCCATCTGCCGCATGAGGAAGCGCCTGCGGAATCAGTAGTGGCGGTGCAGGCGTTTTTGAGGCTGCCCACACAAGCGACGCCGTAGGCCAACAAAGCAGATGGGCGCGTTGGGCGCGGTGCAATCAGGTGAATAGCGGTTGTCACCCAAAAGGTGAACGTCTAAAAGTGCAAAAAACCGAGTATTCATGCGTTCTTTGAGGTGTTTGCTAGCGGTCAACTGCTGTGTCTAGGTAGAACATGCCGCCTGCAACGGCAATGAGTCCAACGGCGCTAACTTGTCCGCCCAAGCGTTGGTAATTGACCTGAGCACCGGCCTGAAGTGCGGCGCCGCAGACAAGCGGCGTGAAGGTGCAGTGCGCGGCGTTCAATAAGCCAAGCGGCGCTGGTTGACTGTAAGGCGGGCTGTGGCTGTCAGGGTCACAGCCCGCTGCTGTTTACGCTGCCAGTGGGGCATCAGTTGCGTGCCCGTAGGCGATTAAGCGTCGCAATGTCTGTTTAAAGCTTTTATGATGGGCTCGACTTAGCCCGTATGAAACAACCACTTCACACCCCGAAAAAGCAGCCCGTGCTGGTGCGAATTCTTGCCGTGCTGATGACCCTGGTTGTTTCAGGAACTGGCGCGTTGAGCTTTTTCACGTTGTACGCGCCAGCCCGCTGGTCGCGGTTTGGGCAGACGGGTCCTCTTTTCGCGGAGGATGCCCAAGTTTTTGGCCTAGCCGTATTTGTAATCGGCCTTCTGCCTCTGATTTTTTTCGCCCGAAGCGCAAAAGAAGCTGGCTGGCTTGGGGCGGTGATTGTGGTGGCGTTCTGGGCCGCTGTGTTCGTACCTCTCGCGTACCGATGAACGCCATCGATACAGCTCCTGGGAGCCGTAATTATTTATACCAAAGCAAGCGCTTGGTCTAAATCTGCCAGCAAGTCATCAATGTGCTCGATACCTATCGACAAGCGAACCATGTCGGGCTTAACCCCAGCTTTGGCCAGCTCGTCAGGATTGAGTTGCCGGTGTGTGGTGCTGGCTGGGTGGCATGCCAGAGACTTGGCGTCGCCGATGTTCACCAAACGGGTGAACAAACTGAGCGCATCTTGAAACTTGGCACCAGCAGCCATGCTGTCGGCTGATTTCAAACCAAAACTGACCAAGCCAGACGCGCGGCCGCTCATTTGGCGCTTGACCAACGCGTGGTCAGGATGGTCCGGCAGGCCAGCATAGTTAAGCCAACTTACCTTGGGATGAGCCGATAGGTGCTTGGCAATGGCGATAGCGTTGTCACAAATACGGTCCATCCGGAGCGCCAACGTTTCAATGCCCTGCAGAATTTGAAACGCATTCATCGGACTCAGAGCAGCGCCCAAGTTACGCAGCGGCACCACACGGGCGCGGCCAATGTAGGCGGCTGCACCCAGCGCCTCGGTATAAACCACGCCGTGGTAGCTGACGTCGGGCTCGTTCAGGCGCTTGAAGCGCTGTTTGTGATCGGCCCAGGGGAATTTGCCAGAATCAACAATCGCGCCGCCAATACTGGTGCCGTGACCACCCAAATACTTGGTCAGCGAATGCACAACGATGTCTGCGCCATGTTCAAACGGGCGGCACAAATACGGGCTGGGCACGGTGTTGTCAACAATCAACGGCAGGCCGTGGGCATGCGCTACTTTGGCCAGCGCAGCGATATCGGTTACGTTGCCGAGCGGATTTCCAACGGACTCGCAATAAATGGCCTTGGTGCGGCTGTCAATATGCTGCGCAAAAGACGTTGGGTTGCCAGCGTCAGCAAAGCGCACGTTCAGCCCCATTTGCGGAAACGTGTGCGCAAACAAGTTGTAGGTGCCCCCGTAGAGTTGCGAGCTTGAGACGATGTTGTCGCCAGCCTCGGCGATGGTTTGAATCGCATACGCAATGGCCGACATCCCGGACGCAACAGCCAGTGCACCTATGCCGCCCTCAAGCGCGGCTACCCGGCCTTCAAGCACCGCGTTGGTCGGGTTCATGATGCGGCTGTAAATATTACCCGCCACCTTCAGGTCAAACAGGTCAGCGCCATGCTGCGTGTTGTCAAACGCGAAAGCGACTGTTTGGTAGATCGGTACGGCCACCGCCTTGGTTGTGGGGTCGGGGCTGTAGCCGCCATGCACGGCAATGGTCTCAATTTTCATAGGTACTTTCCGTTAATGATTCAGTTCGCTTTGCTTCTGACAAGCGCATAAACAATAAGTAAAACAACAGCGCCTACGACCGAGGCAATAAAACCTGCAACCTGCCCTTGTTGGTAAAAACCCAGTGCCTTGCCGGCGTAGCTCGCCAGAAAAGAACCGGCCACACCCAGAATGGCGGTCATGATCCAGCCGAGTTTATCGTTGCCAGGTTTGATGGCGCGGGCAATAAAACCGACGATCAGGCCAATGAAAAGGGTTCCTAAAACTGACATCATGAACTGGCTCCTAAAAAAAGTTGGGCAACGCACTGCAATGTAACCGACGGGCTTTTCTTATCCCCCCGTAAAGCTCTGTAAAGCTGACAACCACAAGCGCTACTTGCGCGTTGGACAGAGGCAAAATCAGGCAGACCAAGGAGTTAACCATGCCCACCTTCCCGCCTTACATGCGCCAGCTGGCCAGAACAATAGCCACCGGAGTTGCAGTCGCCAGCTTAATGGGTGCTACCCTTGCTGTAGCGCAAACGGGTGTCAACGCCGCCTCGGTCTGGCGTGCAACCTCGCGCCTGGGCTACGGCCCCACCGAAATAACGGTGCAAGCTGCACAGCAAAACCCAAAGGGTTGGGCCCTGAATCAAATTGATTCCGCCTATGCCGCCAGCCAGCGCGCACCAAACATACCTGCAGACATTGCGCAGTTCAACCAACCGATAGGCAATCTTGCGAAAGACTTTCGTGCCGAACGTGAAGCCCGCAAAAACATCAGGGAACAACCCAGCCTGCAGCAACCTGGCCTGATGATGGCCAACAACTCAGCGGATCCCGCAGGTTTCAGCCGCGAGATGACGCAAACATCAAGCGCCTGGCGGCTGATGGCATGCAGCAATGCCGCCATTGAAGACCCGCTGCTGGCGCGCATGACCGAGTTCTGGTTTAACCACTTCAATGTTTTTGTAGGCAAAGGCACGGTTCGCCCTTTTGTGGGCCACTATGCCGTGAATGTGATTCGCGCCAACGCGCTGGGCAAGTTTGAAGACCTGCTGCTGGCCAGCGCGCGCCACCCGGCCATGCTGTTTTATCTGGACCAAGCACAAAGCAATGTGCGCGGCTTGAACGAAAACTATGCCCGTGAACTGATGGAACTGCACACGCTCGGCGTGGCTGCGGGCTATACCCAAACCGACGTGCGCGAGCTGGCCCGCATTTTGACGGGGTGGACAGTTGGGGTGCAGCAGGGCGAAGGCTTTCGGTTTGCCGAACGGCTGCACGACAGTGGCGAAAAAACCCTGTTGGGCAGGCGCTTTACCAGCAATGGCATGCAGGAAGGTGAAGACGCCCTTCGCATGCTGGCGCACCACCCGGCCACCGCTAAGCGCATCGCCACGCGGCTGGCAAACACCTTTGTGTCTGACCAGCCGCCGCAGGTCCTGGTTGACCAACTCGCGGCGACTTTCACTCGCACGCAGGGCGATATTCGCTCGGTGATGCGCACGCTGGTTGAGTCCCCTGAATTCTGGAAGGCAGACAACACCTTGTTCAAAACCCCGCTCGACTTTGCCTGCTCGGCATTGACAGCGGGTGGTGGCGCCAAGGAGCGGCGCGAGATTCAATTGACGCTCGGTTTCTTGGCCCAGGCTGGCCAGCCCTTGCACGGCTGGCAAACGCCTGACGGCTATAAAACCGATGCCGCCACCTGGCTGGCCCCTGAGGCGCTGACGCGCCGCGCCGACTACGCCATGACTTTGGGCAGTCGCATCATCGAGCCCACGTACTTGCAAGCCTTTTTAAGCCCTGCAAGCCTTGAGCGCATTGGGCGTGAACCGTCCGCCACGCGCAGCGGCTTGACATTGGCCAGCCCAGATTTCATGCGTAAATAAACCGAGGCAACCACCATGCAATCGTCTTCATTTCCATTTTCTCGGTCGCGGCGCCAGCTGTTAACTGCATCAGGCCTGCTGCTGGCGGGTAGCGCGTTGCAAACATCGCAAGCTTGGGCACAAGTCGCACCCGCCAGCAGCAAAGGCACTGGCAGGCTGGTGGTCGTGATGCTGCGCGGGGCTTATGACGGCCTGTCAGCTTTTGTGCCGTATGCCGATGCAGACTATTACGCCAGCCGACCCAACATTGCGATTGCCGCGCCTGACGGAACTGACAAGACTGCACTCAAACTTGACAGCGCTTTTGCACTGCACCCTGCCCTTGCGCCTGTCTTACCGCTTTGGCAGCAAGGCGTATTGGGCTTTGTGCCCAGTGCGGGTTTGCCAGCGCCGAATCGGTCACATTTTGCGGCGCAATATGAAATGGAAATTGGTCAGAGCGGCAAAACCAGCGCTGCGCCCGGCTGGATGAACAAGGCGGCGGGTCATTACAAAACCGTCACCTCTGCGATTGGCATTGGAGAGGCGAACCCGGCCATTTTGGCAGGGGACGCACCGGTCAAGCTCATCCCACGTGGCCAGGCCGCTGAACGTACGGGCGTGCTGGCGAACGACAAAACACGTCAGGCACTGATGGACTTGTATGCTGGCGATGAAAAAGTTGCGCAAGCCTTCAGATCAGGCGCTGGCAGCCGCATGCAAAGCGCACAAGAATTAAGCAATGAAAAAATGGCGATGGATGCCAAACGCATGGGTCCCAAAATGAACAATGCGTCGGACAAAGACGGTGCACCCGCCTCCACACAGGCACAAAACGCGCAAATGCTGGCCGCGAGCAATGGCGCGTCGGACCCCATCGGGTTGCAACTGGACGCACAGCACCTGGGCACTTTGATGCGCAACGACCGCAATCTACGGCTCGGTTTTTTATCAGCAGGCGGCTGGGACACGCACGCAAATCAGGGCAACGCCACGGGGCAACTGGCCAACAACCTGAGCAACCTGGCACGCGCCATTGCGCAATTGCGGCAAGATTTTTCAGAACCTGACGATGTGGTGGTGGTGATGAGCGAGTTTGGCCGAACTGCGGTTGAAAACGGCACACGCGGCACAGACCATGGCTTTGGCAATGCCATGTGGCTGATGGGCAACCGCATCAACGGCGGCAAATGGCATGGCCAGTGGACCGGCCTGGCGCGCGGTAATCTCAATGAAGCGCGCGATCTGCCAACGCACCACGACTACCGCGCGGTGCTGGCGCAAGTGCTGCGCAGTACCTTCGCGGTTCAGGATTCGGTGCTGGCGGGCGTGTTACCGGGCAGCACGTGGGACGCGCGTCTTGATGGGTTGATGCGCAAAACGTAAGTGTCAAGCAGTCGCGCCCAAGATATCTTTTAAAGCAGCTTCGTAGAAAATGACAAGGTTGTTGTTGACTTCCAAAAGACGTTCACTGGTAGTGGCAATATTTCGCAGTGCATCCATGTCTGGTTTTTTGCCCAAAGCACCTTCAAAAAATACCCATTGGGATTGCACCAACTGAAGCTCGTTGCGTATGGAACTCGTAGAAATGGGTGCCGCACTCAAAGAAGTCAGGTTTTGTTTGAACTCAGCCCGGTCCGTGGTCAGTTGTTCTTTTGAAAGTTTTGTCTCAGCGCCGGCTACGCCTAAAAAGTAATTTTTAGCCAGCCGCTGAGACAACATGCGCTGGCGCCCAGCGGTATTGATGAGCTTGGCGGACTGCTGCTTGGCAGCGCCCTCAAGAGCATTGGTTAATAAATCAGCACTGGCTAACATTTTGTCGGCCTGAAGCGATACGGCCACAATACCCGACTTGGTTGGAAGCATACCGAGCATGCCCGTTAATGCGTTAGCGTCAGCCTGAACAGCGGCCAACAGTTTGCTGTTTTCTCCGGCCAGTCCAGCACGGCCCAAGTCCTCAAAACCAACCTGCATCAAACGTTGCGCAGATGCGAGGACATCTTTGGCATTTTCTGGCATGACTTCTTGTTGAAGTTGGCAGTAGGCCTTTGCACACCGCTGCGAGAGAGCACGAAATCGCCCCGCGCGATTAATTGCCGTTGCATTTGAAATCTGCGCGATTGAGGATTGCGCAGCAGGGACTAACACAGCAAGCGTCAAAAGTTTAAGGGCGGTTCGTTTAGACGTATGCACAAAGTCTCTCCAAAGTAGAAAAGATTAATGTATTTTTGTTTCACATTTATGAAGTAGGTAGTGCTACTTAATTGGCACAACACGATGTGCGTAGTCAATATGCAAATTTGAAAAGTAGATTCACCAGAGTTATTTGGTTTCAATCGCCATCGGCGCAGACTGGCCACGTGTTTTATACGGCGACACCAGTACACCGCCAGCAATCAAACCAGATGTCACGCTGAGCGAAAACGCGGGCGGTATTTTGCCAATAATGCCCACCAAAAACACGCCGAATACATACACAATCCAGCTGAACTGTGACACCAGCGTCGCACCCAAGCCAATCATGATGGCTCGCAATACGATCACGCCCAAGATATCCCAAGACAATACCCGGTGCTGGTACATGCGGGGAATCGCCAGGTAAGTAAAAATCATGGCCATTACAAATACGTTGTCCATGGACAGCGATTTTTCTATCATGAAGCCAGTTAGGTATTCCATGCCGCTGGTGGCTCCCAGATACCACCACACCCACGCGCCAAACAGCAGCGCGACGCTGATATAAGCCTGCTGACAAAAACAAGCTTTCCTTGACTTCAATTTCTTTGTCGTCCTTGTGCAAAACTCCCAAATCAAAAGCCAGCAGCGTGACGACAATGCCAACGAAAAGCATCCATATCCAGGCGGCCTTCCCTAAAAAGTCAGCGTGAAAAAAATTGAAGCAAGGTGTCCACTAGAAAAATTTCTCCCGATGTTGAGTGATGGCAAAGTTATAAGTAAAAGTTAGGGGAACGGGTTCAATCAAAAATTTCGTTCAACCATGACTTTCGGCGCCGTGGGTAGCCTTGGGAACCATACGATTTGTGGTGGTCTGAATCGACAAAATCAGGCTGCATCGGCATGACGGGGCGCTGTGGAGGTGGCTGGCTGGCACCAAGGGCCATCAGCTTGTCGAGCTCGCCCCGGTCCAGCCAGACACCACGGCAAACAGGTCAATAGTCAATCTCAACATTCTGACGGTCTGTGATGACCAAAATCGAGTCAGGGCAAGTCGGGCATTTCATGGTGAAGTCCTGTGTGGGTTAAAAATTAATCAGGTAACGGAAAGACGCAAACTGGAAGGTCGTGGCGTGCGGCTGCGCTGCAGGTTGTGCAAAAGTGAACGTGTAGCGCGGCTTAAGGCACTTTGCAATGCAGAAATCCAGTCTCGAGCCAGAGACGTCACAACGACTGGTTTGCCGCCGTCCGTGATCAACTCAATTTGGCAACGCTTGTCAATACCGCCGCGCGGGCCATTGATGTCTGACATATGAACCCGCACGCGGGGCGTGAGCCACGCCATCCGTTTGAGCGCCTTGCGCACGCGCCGCTCGGTCAGCGTGCGCAATTCGGCGGCTTGAGGTTCGGATGACTCGAAAATGACTTGCATGACTTGCCTTTCGGTTGGGTTGACGAAGTTGACAGTTGGATCGGAAACGCGAGATTAAGCGGAATAAAAGTTCTGAAAAAGCAGATATTAATTAATCTAAATTTCTAAAAAAACTGAGTATTAAATTCGATTTAACCGACAGCTGAAAGTAGGCCGGTTGACTTCATGTGGCTTGTTGAACGTGCTGTGGCCTGCATCTGTGCCCATGTTTTTTTTAAGTTGTGCCTCCCCGTAACTGGTGCCAACATGGGGCACTGTCATCAGTGCGCAGCCCTTTTGGCTGAATGGGTATTAACCCCGTACCGCATTTGACCGGCCTGAACTATCATTGCCTTGATAAAAGAACGGTCGTTCTTTTTTGCACAAAGGTTGCTGCGCGCATCAGTTCTCAGCACACCCAAGCGGTTTTACAACGATAAGGAGCATCGGAATGAAGAAGGTCAGACTTGCGCTGAGCGCATTGGGTACAGCACTGATTTTGGCGGGCTGCGGCGGAGGCGGCGGCACAGCGAGCAGCCCCAACAGCACCGGTTTCACGTCGATGGTGGTTTTTGGTGACAGCCTGAGCGATATTGGCACCTACAAAGTCGGTGCAGTTGCTGCGTTGGGAGGCGGCACTTTTAGCGTGAACTCGCCCACAGCCAAGAACTGGACTGAACTGGTGGCAGCTCAGTACAACTTGCCTGTACCATGCGCCGCGCAAACTGGGCTACCTAGCATCGTGCCAGGCATCGCTGCCGTTCCAGTTCAAGACTTTACCGCTTGCAGAAACTATGCACAGGGAAGCTCACGTGTGACCAACACCGCAGGCCCGAGAAGTCTTGCCATTCAACAAGGCGTGATTGCAGCCACCAAAGCAGCTGGCGGCAACGACGCGCAAGCCAGACAAGCTGCAATTGACGCTGGAGCCGGCTTGGGGCTGATGGCCATACCGTTGGTCAAACAAATGGCCAACCACCTGAATGCAGCGGGCGGATCCTATAACGGCCGAGAGCTGATCACTATTCTGGCCGGCGGCAATGACGCGCTTTTGAACCTTAACGGCGTGTCCAGCGCGGCAGCTGGCGGCGCTGGCGCTGTGGGCGCAGCGCAGTTTGCGGGATGGTCCTCAGGGGTCCAAGCGACTGTCGCTGGTGGTGGAGCCGCTGCTGCGGGCGCTGCTCAGCAGGCAGCCCTTGCTGGCATGGTCCAAGCAGCCAATGAACTGGTAGCTGCTATCAACACACAGGTCTTGGCAAAAGGGGCCAAATACGTAGCGATCGTCAATTTGCCTGACCTTAGCCAAACGCCTTTCATCGCACCACTTGACCCTGCAACGCGAGGATTTTCCAACCTGTTGGTAACCACCTTCAACAACACAGTGAGCGCTGGCCTGGCTGGCAAGCCGGGCGTGATCATCATCGACGCTTACGCGCAGGGCCGTGACCAAATAGCCAACCCTGGGCAATATAACCTGAGCAACGTGACGTCATTTGCGTGCAGCACGACCTCACCCGCTAATCCGTTTGCCGGAAGCTCACTGGGTTGCACAACAGCCAGCCTGATCCCGGGCGACACCAGCAGGTATTTGTTTGCTGACGATATTCACCAGACGCCGGTTGGCAACCAACTGTTGGCACAATTTGTAGCGAAAAACCTGGCTACCGCCGGTTGGCAGTAATCCGTTTGCATTAAGGAAGTTCATCCATGAAAACATTTAACCTTGCACTTGCCACAATAGTGGCAGCTTGTGGCTGGGGTACGGCACTGGCACAAAAAGCCGGCAGCTTCAGCGCATCCGTTGGCTTCACGCAAATTTCGCCCTCCGTCAACAGCGGCAACCTGAGCGCGCCCAGCCTGCCTGGCACACAAGTGGGTATCAACAGCAATTCACAGCTGACCGGTGCTGTTAATTACATGGTCAGCGACAACGTCGCCCTCCATTTACCGATCGGTTTTGGCTTCAAGCACGATGTGAGTGGCGCAGGTGCGATTGCTGGCGTGGGCAAACTGGCCGACACCAAGGCTCTGCCCATCACCCTGATTGGACAGTACCGCTTTATGGACGCGAATGCAGCCTTTCGCCCGTACATTGGCGCGGGCGCTTCTTACGTGAAGTTTTACAACACCAACGGTACAGGCGTGCTGACCGCCATTACCAACCCGGGTGGCCCGGCAACTGGCCTTTCGTTTGAATCCAAACTGGCGCCAACGATTCAGTTAGGCGGCATTTTTAACCTGAACGAAAAATGGTACGTCGAGGCGTCTTACAGCAAGACCTTTATCACCACCCGTGGAACCTTGAGCACCGGGCAAACCATCGACGTGAAACTTGATCCGAGCGCGTACGCGTTCCAGGTGGGCTACAAGTTCTAATTTGAGTTGCGCACAGCGCACTTAAAAAGGGCTGTCGTTTGACAGCCCTTTTTTTATGCTTAAACCGATGGCTTGTTGGCCGCAGTGCGCTTGTCAGGCCGGGGGATTTTCTTGAACTTGATGAGCCGGTTGGTTTCAATCGCGTCTTTTTTCACCTGCCGCTCTGCATCGAGCAGTTGCCCGGCAGCCAGCCAAGCCGCAAACTCGTCAGGCGTTTCCAGCGAGATGCGGCCCAGCGCGCTTTGGCGGAATTCGTAAATCACAATTTCTGCGGCTTTTTGCAGATTGATGCGGCCTTTGGTCAGCACCGCGCCGCGCTTGCGTCCAATGTCTTCTAACACGGTTTCGTCAGTCGAATCAGGTGTGATGTCAACCTTGTAGCGCTCCGTCAATGCGGCGGGGTATTTTTTAATCAGCAGGCTCAAGAGCTCCAGCGCGACTTCTTCTTCACTGAAGGCGTTGCGGCCAATCGCGCCGCTGGCCGCCAGGTTGTAGCCGCTTTGCGCCACGATGATGCGTGGCCACAGCATGCCAGGCGTGTCCCACAAATAAAACCCGTCCGCCAGCACAATGCGCTGCTCAATTTTGGTGATGCCGGCCTCGTCACCCGTCTTGGTAGCGCGCTTGCCCGTCAGGGTGTTGATCAGCGTTGATTTGCCGACGTTGGGTATGCCGCAAATCAGCACCCGCATCGGCTTGACCATGCTGCCGCGCAGCGGTGCCAGCGCATGGCAAGCATCAATCAGTTTGCGAGCGGGTGCGGTTTCGCTGGCATCCAGTTCAATCGCCCTTGTATTGGGCATGGCGTTGTAATGCGCCAGCCACAGCGCCGTGATCGCCGGGTCGGCCAGGTCTTGTTTGTTCAGCACCTTGAGCGTCGGGCGCGAGGCCGTCAGCTCTGCCAGCTTGGGGTTAGCGCTGGAGCCCGGCAAGCGTGCATCCAACAGTTCAATGACCACATCAATTTCTTTGATGCGCTCACTTATTGCCTTTTGCGTCAGGTACATATGCCCTGGAAACCACTGAATCGCCATTGTTCAAAATCCTTCGTTGCTAGACCTTATTATCTGTGGCGTTACTTTTACGGAATGATCTACACCATGCCTCTGCCCCAAACCCCTGCTCAGCAATCCCACAGCAAAGCAAATACAAAAGCCAATAACGAGTTGGCCATCAAAGGCATTTTGTGCATGATGATTGGCTTAGGGGTGGTGATCACGCCCTACTTCATCACTTCACCAGGCATGCAGGGCATTGTGGCGCAGTCAGCCGTGGTCGGCTGGTTTGCATTGGCGCTGGGTTTGGGGTTTTTGGGGCTTTATGGCAAGCGCCGCTGGTCCAACAATTAGCCATAAAAAGCGTAGCTGCTTGCACCCGTATTTATTATTGATCCGGCCTTATGAACTATGAACCGTTCGCCCTGAGCTTGTCGAAGGGTTTCCCTTGTGCGACCCCGGCTTCGACAGGCTCAGCCCGAACGGAAAATATACACACCACCAGGCCGCATCAATAGGTTAACGCCATATTAGGCACTTTATATTGCTTCTGTGGGTTATCAGAACCGCTTTGTCAGTCGGCTCTGGCGATAAGCCCGGCTCGCCGCCACGAGCCGGCTGCAGTGCTGGTTACGTCCACAGCGGCGATCTCTTTCAGGCTTCTCGCCAATGTTGAGCAGGTTTAATTAACTTTGCCCAGCAAAGCGCGTTTCAGGCCATCATCAGCCGGTTGATTGCCCAGCCAGATACGCAGCAATATGCCGAATAACTCGGGCTGCGCAAATACATGCTTGACACCTTCACCCTGCGCTTTGGTCTGAATGCTGATGGTGGTTGAGGCTGCAGGTTGTAATTCAATCTGAAAGCTGTCGCCCGCCAACAGTCTTTTTTGCTCGCCGAATATTTTCCCAAGACTAAACAGCGCCGGAATCAATTTGCTCAACTCGTCATCGCTGGCGTTGGCCACCACGCCGCTGGCCAGCAAGTCACCCATCTCGGCAGCGCTTGCGTCACGCAACATGACAAAACGCAATTGCTTGGCACCCTGGCTGCCCAAGACCTCTGCAGTCGTGGCGAGTTTCTTGTCCAGATACAGCCCTGCGCTATACAGCGGGCCGGAGGCTTGGTAGCGAATACCGGTGCCATTGAGCTGCAGCGTTTGGGCCTGGACCGAAGCGCCGGCTGCCGTGAGAGCAAACGACAAAGACAGCAGAGTCAAAAAATTCAAAGTCGATTTTTTGAAAAAGGAGGTTGTCATAAAGACCTTTCAAGTGACGAGCAGTAGCGCTCAAGACACAGGCTAGCACCGGGTAAACCCGAACTTTAGAGAGGCTAGTCTGTCTACTGCGTGCCACGAAGCTGTCACATGCGGCGTTTTTGCCACTTGCGCACCAAATGAGTTCGCGCTCCTGACAACCTACATTGGGCTGTCAGCCCTGCCACGCTGGCATGAAATGCGTTACGTCACACTTCGTCGTCGTCGTCGCCACACACAAAAACGCACCAATCTGGTCAGGCAGTCATCGCCTCGCGACGGTGCACGCTCAGCCTGTCAGCAGACACATACTGTTGCCGATACACCTCAAAAGGCATCGAGTCGAGTGACTCGATCTGCTTTTGTTCGGTCATTGATCGCTCGGTCAGCGCCCTGAAATGCGCCTCCTGCTCGCCTGAAAATGGCAAGGCATGAAACGCAGCACGGGTTTTTTCTGACTGTGCGCGTACAAACCGGACGAAAGAATTGTCAAACTCCTGCGCCATGACCGCCAAAACACGGGCCGATGGCAGGGTAGTCGCGTCACGCAAGCCGACTTTTGCGGCTTCAAGCGCGTCGCTGTGATGCGTGCCACCTTGCGCGGCATCCAGTGCCGCGGCAATCGGCGCGCATTGCGCAACTATTTCAAGCCCCCAGTCGGTCAGGGCCACCTGTTCAGTGCCGCGCTCCAATGTCAGGCCAGGCTCGCGGCCACGGGCTGCTGTACGGTGCTGATTGCGCGCCAGGGCGGCAATTTCGTCCGGGCTGTCGGGTGGGCTGGCGCTGGTTAGGCAGTGCAGCAAAAACACATCCAGGAATCGCATCGTTTGAGCGGTAATACCAACCGGCTCGAAAGGATCCAGGTCCATCAGGCGCACTTCAATGTATTCGACCCCCCGCTCGCGCAGCGCATGCAGCGGTCGCTCACCAGGGAAGATCACCCGCTTGGGCCGAATGGTGCCGTAAAACTCGTTTTCAATTTGCAGCAAGGTTGTGCCCAGCTGGTTGTAGTCGCCACCGGGGTTTTGAATGCCTACTTTTTCATAGGCCGGGTAGGGCCGGGTCAGCGCGTCTTGCAGCGAGGCGCCATAGCCTTCCAGACTGTTGTAACTGACGGCTAGCGATGCCTGAGCATCGCTTTGGTAGCCGAGCCGCCCCATCCGCAGCGATGTTCCGTAGGGCATGTACATGGTGCTGGAGCTGAGTTGCTGCAGCTCGTGCTGGCGGCCCGCTACAAAGGTGGAGCAAACCGCTGGCGACGCGCCAAACAGATACAGCAGCAAAAACGCCTCCCGCCGAAAATTTCGAATCTGCCCAAAATACTGCTCGCTCGTCACACCAGGGAACGACCAGTTGTAATGAATACCCGAGATGGTTTGCATACGCCTGCCGTAGCGGTGCGACAGACCCAACCGGTAAACGCTTTTGGCCCTGCCGACATTAGATGAGCCAAAGCGCGCCACGGGTATCGTCTCGTCGGTTGGCAGGCCGCAAGGCATTGAAGACACCCACAGCATTTCATCGCCCTGCGCTTGCATCGTTTTGTAGGTGAACTGGTGAATCTGCGTGAGCTCATCAATAGCGGCCTGAACGCCTTTGTGCACGCCGGTCACCAGCTCAAGCTGCGACTCACTGAAATCGGTGGTGATGCTGGGATGCGTCAGTGCCGAACCCAGTGCCAGGGGGTGCGGCGTGAGCGCCAAAGCGCCACTGGGCTGAGCCCGTAAGCTTTCTTTTTCAACGCCGCAGCGTAGACCCAACAAACGCTCAGGCTTTAGAAAAGTGTCTTGAGCGGCAGTCTGTGCCAGTGGTGCAGGTAATGGGTTCATGTTCTCGAGTTTTTGAATAGTTCGTCGCCGGCTGGAAGTTATCACAGGCCAGCTTTTTGCGCTTGGCATGCCCTTTTGGCATCGCATCTTTGGCCGAAAGGATTGTTTCGTGCCAACAACCGGACAATTGGCAAAAAAACAACGCGGTAGGCAGCATGTATGCAATACATCACAGGACATACACATTGCGGCAAATCGACTCAGCTTATGTCAGGCATGATCACCGACTTGCAAGGTAGTCTAAAGAACTATAAAGTTCAAAAAACATTGGTTGAGATTAAGGATTCGTTGGCAAGCTCATGAGTAACCTCCTAAAGAAAATATCCGGCTGGTTCGGAGAAAGTCAGTCAGTTTCAAAAAACAGCGTGCTGCCCAGCAGCCACAACGCTCAGCATTCCATGCTTCATGACGGCTCGGAAACCGCAACGCGCGGACAACTGGTCCAGGTACTGCTCAAGGACCTGCTACGCGAGAGCGGCATACCACCCGGCTGGATACAGTGCCAGATACAAGTGATGAACAGCCGTTCGCGGGGCCAAGGAATCTACGTGAGGTTGGTCGTCAAACAATGGGACGAGCGGTTGATGAAATACGCTTTTGCCTTTCAAAAGACCTTGCTGGCCGATATTTTTCGTTTTGAACCTCAAGCGGTCACCTGGTTGCAGGGTTTGTCTTGGCAGCTTGAAGTCGCTGCCAGTTGCCCCTTGACCCAATTGCCAAGCCCGGACTATTGGCTGGCATCCAACGTCTCGGGTGTACAGGGCTCACCCGCCAAAGCCGCCAACCCGGTCGACCCGTTTGACATCATTCCGCTGCCTGCACATGCTGTGGTTTCACGTGCCGCAGTTTCACGTGCAGACGCTGCGCCGCCTGCCGACACTGCGTCCAAGCTGGTTGCCTCGCCAACCGTTATTGACATCACGCTACCACTCACACCGCAGGGCGCAGCGACTTCATTTGTTTTGCCCGAACTGACCATGCCCCAGGCACCTGCCCCAACACTGCGTCATGGTGAGCCCGAGCCAGCGTCTTTGCTGGAGGGTATAGCCCCGCAACTGCCGGATGAAACCGCGCAAGATCTGGAGCGATTGTTTGCCATACGTGACAACGAGTTGGCTAATTTGGCAGTTAGCAACATGTTGCCGCCCGGGTACGAAAGCACCGAGCCTTCGCCTTTGCAGCTGCGTTAGGCTGCTGCGCGCCGCGGTGCAGGCAGGGTCGAAATGTAATTTGGCAGCCAAAGGCTTGAGGGATTTAGGTCACAACCTGCCAACTTACCGCCCACACACCGCCTACATACCACCCATACACCGCCCGTCTACCACCCGTACACCGAGCCATCAGACCTACCTGTCTTTCTTGATTTGCTATGGATTTGATAACACGGGGCGCAATATATATGCGGGCCAGTGGCATATTTTGAAGTTAAATCAGGCTAAAACACGCTTTAAGAAAGCTTCGAGATCCAGCACCTCTTGCGGACACACCGAATGCTCCATCGCATACTCGTGCCATTCGACGGCGTAGCCTAAAGCAGCCAGAGCATCCCGTGATGCGGTAGCTCTAGGCAACACCACCACACCATCGCGAGTGCCGTGAGCCAAAAACAGGGGTGTTTTTAAGCTGGCTGCCGAATGCTCTGCCGCAGTGGTGTGCGCCAGCGGCAAATAGCCCGACATACCGACAATGCCCGCAAGCGCCTGGGGCTGACGCAAGCCAACCATCAATGACATGGCGCAACCCTGCGAAAACCCCGCCAACACGATCCGATTAGCAGGAACGCCGCGCGCGATTTCGTTGGCAATCAGCGCCTCAATTTGCAATTGCGACTGACGCAGGCCAGCCTCGTCCTCACGTTTGACCAGATCAGCTGCCAAAATGTCGTACCAGGCAGGCATGACATAACCGCCATTGATCGTGACCGGAATCGTCGGGGCATTAGGAAACAGATAACGCACCGGGCCAACGCTGGACAAATCCATCTGCTGGGCTACTGGCACAAAATCACCCCCATCAGCCCCCAAGCCATGCATGATGATGATGGTGGCGACAGGGTTTTCACCGGTTTCGGCTTCAATTACTTTGAGGGGCATGGTGGTTTGGTCAAGTTGCTAAACCTGCGATTTTAGTGACCACGGTGACACCGAGAAAATAGCCTTGCGGCAAAGGTTTCAGCATTGCCTCAATGGCTTGAACATGGCTTTAACATGACCTCAGCACGCAAGTCTGCCGGGTTGCTCAGGCTTCTAATTGAGCAAACTGTCCAGCTGAGCCGGCTTAAACACACTGAGCGGAATCAGCTCCATTCGCGCGGCTGATGGCCGTGTGATGGCACGTGTGCCTTTGGGGGTCAGCTGCGGCTCGGCGCCAAAAGCGACTTGCCCTGGCAGCAGTTCCACCTCTGCACCGTCCAGGCCGGCCAGCACCGCTTGGCCCGTGTTTACTTTCAGGTAAGTACCCGCTGGATTGCTTTCAACCGGCGCGTCTGACACGGCTATTTCAATATCGGTGCCGCGTATACCTATCGTTGCGCTGGCGGTTTCAAAAGCGACTTTTCTACGCTGCGTCAGCACGCCTGACAGGTAGCGCAAACCGCCCTTGATAATTTGCAGCGTTTTTTGCCGCGATTCAGTGGGGCCTTGTTCAACCAGCTTGCGAAACACCACCTGCGAGTCACCCCGCACGACCATTTTGGCCCCATCGTCAAACTGCACCAGCACTTCAGCGTTGGCAGGCAGCAGCAACGCGTCAGACTCTTTCACCTGCATGCCCACCACCACTGGCGCTGGTGGCTGCGCGCTGATCAGCTGCGCCTGGCCGTTGACCGCAAGAACATTGGCGGCCAGCAGGCTGGGACTGATAAAGGCGGCAGCAAAAAAGACGGCTACTGCAATAAGAAACGGAGTGCCATGGGAAGCGCGAGCCGCAGCGCCGTGACTGCTTTGCGTTGCGGCCTTTGCAAACACTCAGTTGCTCCAATAAATGGACTGCTGGAAAGCTGCTCTCGAAGCTGTCCCCGACAGTCCAACTTCACGCGCGCCAGAACCCGGCGCGGTGGTAAATGCAGGTGCTGAACCCTGCGCTACAGGAACAGTGATGCTGGTTGAGCTCGGATTGATACTGAAGCCGTCAGATAAATCCGCGTTACTACTAAAACCCGCGCTTCCGAAAGGCGACTCAAAGTAGAAAAATGCGCCGGTGAAGTTGATCGCCAAAGGGTTTCTGATCCACGAAACAAGCACCGAAGAAATGGACGGTAGCGGCGGCTTGATGACGGCCAGCGAAGGCGATAAATCATGCAAAGGCCGCTTGACAAAGTTTGAAGGCACCTCAACAGCGGCCAGTGTCCGAGCGGTTTCCACAATCGGCGTGGTGCTGCCGTTCACGTAAATTTCAGCCGTATAGCTGCTAAACGCTTGGAGTTTTGAAAAATCAGTCGAGCTCGGCGAAAGCTCATACATCTTGAAAAGTTGCGTTTGAAGCAAGGCATGCACTTGGGGAAGCGAGAGATTGTCGATTTCGATGCGCATGTCGTGAATGAGAATTTTGTGCGCTCTAACTTTTGAGCTGCCCGGCAGGTAACATTCGCCGCAAAGCCGCAACCTGATGCTGCGTGTCCGTGACGAGCAACCTGTTAAACATCTCCGACATCACAATCCAACACATAGCTCGATCGCCCCTCGCCCTCTTCCCAGGCCAAGGTCTTCTGCACTTGGGTCCACTGGGCGCGGGCAGGATCACGCGTTAGTGTGACGCCACCTTTCTCGTTGACCGCTGAAAGCCAGGGCGTGTCGTCCCGTGAAATTGCTGCAACCTTCCAGTCGCAGTAAAGGTTCGGCATATCCGGTATTTTGTGTAAGTACTCCATATAGAAGAACGGATCTATGCCAACAAAGACCTCACCTTCGACCCACGATCCGGCTTGGATAAAAGCTGGCGGTTCGGACTCCCAAAACGCTCGCAGGCCGAAGTCGATGACCCACACCTTGGAATTGACGAATATGACTTCCGCGCGGACACAGTAGAGGCTTGTGTGCAAGAGTTGTGCACTTCGCTCACCCGGCGTGCTTGGAGTCAGCTTTTCTCCGGCGAACTCAAGCGCGAACTTCTTTAAGTCGCCAACGGCAAAGTCACCGTAGTTGCCGTCTTGAACGATCCAAGAGTCGATGCTAATCGAGATGTGCCGCATTGCTAGCTTTGTGATGTTTAACGAGGCTGTAAAAAAACCTGATTTCCGCGCGCGCTATTTCGGCTGCGGGTGTTTCGCAGATCAGTTTTCATAAATTTATCGCTCATTTCCAAAGTGTGCCGCAATTTCGCATCCGTTTGCATCTGTTAGCGGTTCCAAGGCCTCATTGCCCGCCTATTGAACCCGCTGCTGCCCCATGCCCGTCTTGGACAACTTCTCAATGTTGTGCACCATGCAATACAGGTTCCACTGCGTGTTGACCTTGGCGCGGCCCCGATGATTGAACCGGGTTAACCGCTTGTTGTGCCGCAGGTTGGCAAACACCGGCTCCACGGTACCAAAGCGCTGGCTGTAAAGCTGCCTGCCTTTGGATGAGTCGATGGCTTGGCGCATGCGTTCACTGGGGTGGGTGTCGTCTTTGGGCTTTGGTTCGAAGCGGGTGACGCTTCTGCCCCGC
>JANPIK010000038.1:0-30483 GCA_031424935.1 Polaromonas sp. | reverse complement strand
CAAAACCTTTGAAGCCCAAACCGCAGAAGCCCAGAAAAAAGTGATGGGTCTGGTTGACAGCGCCACCAAAAACGCACCGGCCGGCTCCGAGACCGCTGTTGCAGTGATGAAAAGCGCCGTTGCTGCTGCCAACAACGCTTTTGAATCCATGCAAAAAGCTGTGAAGCAAGCCACCGACATGGCTGAGACCAACTTCAACACAGCAGCTGCAACGGCCATGAACGCCACCAAGACAGTTGCCAAAAAGCGTTAATTCGGTTTTTGACAAACTTAAAAGCCCGGTGATGCCGGGCTTTTTTTCGTCTGACCCAATGATGTCAACACGATTCAAACCGGCTCAATGGTGATCACCACCGTCATGGACTCTTCACCGCCGCCCTGCCTGACGCCTTTTGCAGGTGGGCAAGCGTTATAGTCGCCGCCCATGGCTAGTCTGACATGACGCTCATCTGTCAGGCAAGCGTGGGTCACGTCGATACTGACCCAGTGGCGGGTGGCGACATTCAGGCAAACGTCGACCCAGGCGTGGCTTGCCAAGTCTGGCGCATTGGCCGCGTAGAAATAGCCACTTACGTAGCGTGCCGGGTATCCCAAACTGCGGCACACGGCAATCATCACATGGGCTTGGTCCTGGCACACACCATAGCCCGCATCGAAAGCCTGCAAGGCCGTTGTGGTAACGGTTGAACTGTCTTTTTTATAGCTGACTGCGCACATAACACGCTGGCTGAGGGCCAATAACGCTTGTAAATCTGCCGTTCCGTCGGCACTTTGCGCAATTGCCTGCCTGCCGAATTCTGCCAGCGTCCAGTGCGGTTCAGCCAACGTGGTGCCGCGCAGAAAAAAGTACGGGTGCGGCAGGCTTGGCGCATCGGTAAATTGCGCTACACCATGCGTATCGACATCGCCAGCGGCGTTGACCAAGCTCCAGCGCACGTTGTCGGCCTCAGCCCCAACAAAGGTATAGGACTGAACGATATTGCCGAAAGCATCCGTTTGTTGAAAGAGCTTTTCAGGCGCCCCCAAACTCCAAAAATTAACCGTTTGCGCCGCGCTTGACTGCGGTGTCAGCCACAGTGTTTGCAGGGCGTAGCGCAGCGGCGCTGTGTAGCGGTAATCTGTCGTGTGTTTGACGTGAAGTTTCAAGAAGTAGTCGGTACTAAAAACTCGCGGCTCAAGTGTGCGCCCAGCTCGTTAACCCGGTCCAGGAACTGGGTCAAAAAAGCATGCAGGCCGTTGGCCAAGATTTCATCAATTTGGGCATACTGCAAGTCAGACCGAAGCTTACCGGCGCGGCGACGTGTTTCACTCGATGCGTCACTGGTCACCATGGCCAGGTTACTCATGACTTCATTCAGACATCCCAACAGTGAGCGCGGCATGTCGGCACGCAGTATCAGCAATTCAGCCACACGCTCCGGTTTGATCACATCACGGTAAACCTTGCGGTAGATCTCAAAGCCAGAGACACTGCGCAGAATCGAACTCCAGTGGTAAAAATCAAACTCCTGAGGCGCTTGCGTGCCCTCACCAGACAACTCGTTGTGCGCCGCATGAAATTTGACATCGACTAAACGCGCGGTGTTGTCAGCACGCTCAAGAAAAGTACCTAGCCGCAAAAAGTGAAAAGCCTCGTCTTGCAGCATGGTGCCTGCGGTGACGCCGCGGGACAGGTGTGAGCGAAATTTCACCCATTCAAAAAACTGCGACGGGTCACGCTCAAAATCGCCGCTTTTCAGCATTCGGATCACTTCGAGGTAGGTTTGATTTTCTGTCTCCCACACCTCGGTCGTGAGCGTGCCGCGCACAGCTCTGGCGTTTTCACGTGCGTTTTTTAGGCAGGACACGATGCTTGATGAGTTTTCTTCATCGCGAACCATGAAGTCCATGACATCGCGAGGCACCACGCTGTCGCCGTATTTGGCGGCAAATGTCCCTGTGAGCTCACTGATGCTGAGCAGCCCTTCCCACCCAGCTTGAGCCGAGGTGGCAGATTGCGGGAGCAGTGATGTCTGGTAATTGACGTCTAATATCCGCGCTGTATTCTCGGCACGTTCTGTGTAGCGGGACATCCAGAACAAATGGTCTGCAGTACGTGACAGCATGATTATTTACCCCCTTGCGACTGCGACTGCGACTGCGATTGTTGTTGATCAGCTGTGGCCTCAAGAATCCAGGTGTCTTTGGTTCCACCGCCTTGAGACGAATTGACGACCAATGAGCCGTCTTTCAGTGCGACCCGCGTCAATCCGCCTGGCACCATCTGCACTTCTTTGCCGCTGAGTACAAACGGTCTCAGGTCAATATGTCGCGGTGCAACGCCGCTTTCAACATAAGTTGGGCAAGTTGACAAGCTGAGTGTGGGCTGCGCAATGTAGCCCGCCGGGTTGGCAATCAAGGCAGCGCGGAAATCTTCTATTTCTGCATTTGTGGCAGCTGGGCCCACCAGCATGCCGTAACCGCCCGCACCGTGAACTTCTTTGACTACCAGGTCTTTCAGGTTGGCCAGCGTGTATTTAAGGTCTTCAGCGTTTCGGCACATGTGGGTCGGTACGTTTTTCAAGATCGGCTTTTCACCCAAATAAAACTCGATCATTTTGGGTACATACGGGTAAATCGATTTGTCGTCCGCCACACCGGTGCCAATGGCGTTGCACAGCGCCACGTTGCCGCTACGGTACACATTGAGCAAGCCCGCGCAGCCCAGCGTCGAGGTTGGCCTGAAAGCCAGCGGATCCAGAAAATCATCGTCAACACGCCGGTAAATCACATCCACCCGCTTGGGGCCGCGGGTGGTACGCATGTAAACAAAGTTGTCTTTAACAAACAAGTCCTGGCCCTCGACCAGCTCGATACCCATTTGCTGCGCCAAAAAAGCGTGTTCAAAATAAGCCGAGTTGTACATGCCTGGCGTCAGCACGACGACTGTCGGGTCGGCGGTAGCCGGGGGTGCTGACGCTCGCAACGTCTCCAACAGCAGGTCGGGATAGTGAGCAACTGGCGCGACGCGGTTTTCACTGAAAAGCTCCGGGAACAACCGCATCATCATCTTGCGGTCTTCCAGCATGTAGCTCACACCGCTGGGCACGCGCAGGTTGTCTTCCAGCACATAGTATTCGCCGTTGCCCTGAGCGTCAGGCGCTCGAACAATGTCAATGCCGCTGATGTGCGAGTAAATGTTGCCCGGCACATCCACGCCCATCATCTCGGGACGAAACTGGGCGTTTTGAAAAATTTGCTCTGAGGGTACGATGCCCGCCTTCAAGATGTCCTGCCCGTGGTACACGTCGTGAATGAAACGGTTGAGCGCTGTCACCCGTTGCACCAGGCCTTTTTCCATCGTCGCCCATTCGTGCGCGGGAATGATGCGTGGAATCAGGTCAAACGGAATCAGGCGCTCAGTGCCAGAACCGTCTTCATCTTTTTCGCCATACACCGCAAAAGTGATGCCGACACGCCGAAAAATCATTTCAGCTTCTTCGCGCCTGGCCTGCATGGTGGCCAGTGGCTGACGTGCCAGCCAGCGCTGGTAAATTTGGTAATGCTCACGTACTGCCTCATCTCTGGCGTACATCTCGTCAAACATCGGTCGGCTCATGCGTTGAATCTCCAGCTTTTTTTTCTGCGTCTGTCAGTGATTTTTGCTCATGTTAGCTTAGCAAGTTATGCGCCATTAAATTGATTAATAGTTTTTTATTTGCATTCACAGCGGCATTTTATGGTGAGCTGTCGGGCCGATGGTGCCAATAACGCATGGCGCGCAGGCGTTGGCACAAGACTTCTTCAGCCCTGTCGCTGCGCCACGTAGCGGCACCGCAAACCGGAGATTTGTAGACACGAATGCTCCTGTCACTGTAACGCGCCAGCACGGATTCGACGGGATGGTTAAAGCGGTTGCGGTAGCCCGCCTGTGCCAAGGCGACTCGAGGTTGAACCGCATCAAGAAAAGGCCCGGTTGACGATGTTTTGCTGCCGTGATGCGGCACCAGCAAAAAGTCTGCCTTGAGTTTTAAATTCAACTCGGGGCTGGCCACCAGCCGCAGTTCTTGCGCCGCCTCTAAATCACCTGCCAGTAATGCAGCGCGCACGCCATTAGAGATACGCAGCACGCAGCTCATGGCATTGGACTTTGGTCTGCCGTCATAGTCGCTTGACGTGGGGTGCAGCACTTCAAAGTCAACGCCGTCCCAGCGCCACTTTTGCCCCGCCAGGCAGCGCTCGGACAGACGCACCGCTTGCAACTCGTGGCTGTCTTCAATTGACGACACCAACCGGGCTTGCGGCTGCATGGCCAACACCGCATGCGCGCCGCCAATGTGGTCGATGTCGCGGTGGCTGAGCATCAGCATGTCAATTTTCTCGCCCATCGCTCTTAAAAGCGGTACCAGCACACGGTTACCGGCGTCAGATTCGCGCGAGAATTTAGGCCCTGTGTCGTACACCATGCTGTGGTGGGCAGTTCGGACGATAAGCGCGTTGCCCTGCCCAATGTCCGCGCCTAAAACTTCAAACTGCCCCAACTCGGGTCGCTGCGGTTGCCACAGCAGTACGGGTAAAAGTAACGGTATGCCTAGCGCCCGCACGTGAGGCGGCAATCGCATGACCAGCAGTGCACCGCCGATAACGCCCGCTACCGCACACCACAGCGGCGCGGCAGCCACATCAAAGCTGGCCCACGAAAGGCTGGCGAGCCATTGCAACAGTTGCGTCAGCACGTTGACAGACAGCGCCGCGATGTCCCATGCTGGCGACCACAATGCCCCTAGCATGGCCAGCGGCGTCACAAACAGCGTGACCCACGGAATCGCCACCGCATTGGCGAGCAAACCTATCACTGAAAACTGGTTAAACAACAAAAGCGAAAGCGGCGTGAGCGCCAGCGTGATGACCCATTGCTCATGCAGTGTGGTGCCCAAGCTGTTGCCAAAGTTTTTCAACAACAAACGCACCCGTTGTGGTTTTGCTTTATCTATGTCTTCATATATGCCGTTGGCCCGCGGATTACCTGGGCTAGTAGCTCTTATATCAGTAGCATCTAGGTCGCGCTTGACGGTCGGACCAGCAGCAGCAAAAAGAACCCCCACCGCGACAAAAGACAGCCAAAAGCCAGCCTGCAAAAGCGCCCACGGGTCCAGCAGCACCACCACAGCCATCGCCAGCAGCCAAATCAGCGGCCAAGGCCATTGCCGGCCACTTTGCCTTAAAACAACAACGGTGGCCAGCATCCAGATGGTGCGCTGAGCCGGCACGCCCCACCCGGCAAACAATGCGTACATCGTTGCTAACACCAAACCACCCCAGGCACCTGCGCTACTGGCTGGCCAACCCAGGCAAAGCGCTGGCGTTAACGCGCCTGAACGCCGCCACAGCCAGCCGATCAGCAGCGAGGCGGCCCAGGCAAACATGGTGATGTGCAGGCCTGAAATACTCATCAAATGCGCCACGCCTGTCGCTCTGAAAACATCCCAATCGGCGCGCTCAATGGCATTTTGGTCGCCTACCACCAAAGCAGCCAACACACCGGCCATCTGGCGGTTTTCGACCCGCTCGAATATCGCTTCCCGTACGGCTTGACGGGCCCGTTCAATCGGTTTGGACCCCGTACTCAGGAGCTTTTTAGGGGGCGCGTCGCTTTTGCCAGTCCGAACGTAGCCCGTCGCCTGTATACCTTGCTCCCACAACCACAACTCGTAATCAAACCCATAGGGATTGCTGTTGCCGTGTGGTGCCTTCAGGCGAACCGTCATTTGCCAGCGCTCGCCAGCGCGCAGTAGCTGGGGTTGGCGTTGCAATTCCAGCAAAAACTCAGGCGGCTCGGGGTCACTGTCGGCTGCGGGTAAGACGGTTGCTTTGGCTGTTTTCTGCCCAAAGCCCGAATACCAGCCCAGGTAAATCTGCGGCGGCAAGGTGATGGGTTCGCCTCTTAACTGCGCTGTTGCCACGGCAAGGCGAAAGCGTACGCCATCTTCCCCAAACTGGGGCATCGCCACCACGTGGCCGGTAATTTCGATGTCCTGCCCCTCGAGCGCAGGGTTTAAAGCCGTGTCAGCAAACATGCTGGCCCGCCAGCCAGTCAGGCCAAAGCTTAGCACCGCCGACATGACCAATGCGGCAAGTGACCCCAACCAGAAGCGATTTGCCAGCGAGGCGACCAGCCCAAGCAAAAGGCTCAGTCCTGTCAAAGCCGCACCCGCTAAAACCGCGTAAATCGACGACTCAAAAAGCGCAGGCTGTTGAAGTTGAACAGCCACGCCCGCAACAAACCCGAGTAGCAAAAACGCAGCCAATCTTGCCAACCGTTTGTGCAGAAGCGATGTGAATGTGTCCCCCAAAACTGCCTTTTTTATGACGCCATGCGCCTGATGCATGACCGAATGTTCAACGGGTAAGCATGTATTTAGGCCGACCCGACTTATTTTTGGCGTATCTCTTGCTAGTATCCAGGGTAGCACTCACACAACGCATAAAGCGAGATCACCTTGTCCACCCACGTCGCCCTTAGCCACATCACGCATTACAAATACGACCGCATGGTCACCCTTGGGCCGCAAATTGTGCGCCTGCGCCCGGCACCGCACAGCCGTACGCAAATTTTGTCGTATTCCCTGAAGATTGAACCTGCAGGTCATTTCATCAACTGGCAGCAAGATCCGTTTGCCAACTATCAGGCGCGGCTCGTGTTTCCTAAACCGACGCGGGAATTCAAAGTCACGGTGGACATGGTGGTGGACATGGTCACGCTCAACCCGTTTGACTTTTTTCTTGAACCGGATGCCGAAGAGTTTCCGTTTAAATACGCGCCAGCCATGGCGCAAGAACTCACGCCCTATCTGGCGGTAGAGCCTGCGACGCCGCTGCTCCAATCCTATCTGGACAAGATTGACCGCACACCGCGCCGCACCAACGATTTTTTGGTCTACGTTAACCAGCAGCTGCAAAAAGACATCAAATACACCATTCGCATGGAGCCAGGTGTTCAAACGCCTGAAGAAACGCTTGAAAAAGCGCTGGGCTCCTGCCGCGACACCGGTTGGCTGCTGGTGCAATTGCTGCGCCACATGGGGCTGGCGGCGCGCTTTGTATCTGGCTACCTGATTCAATTGAAAGCTGACGTCAAATCGCTTGATGGGCCTAGTGGAACTGAAAACGACTTTACCGATCTGCACGCCTGGTGTGAGGTATTTTTGCCTGGTGCAGGCTGGGTTGGGCTAGACCCCACATCTGGCTTGATGGCCGGCGAAGGCCACATACCGCTGGCCTGTACGCCTGAGCCGTCGAGTGCTGCGCCGATTGAGGGCGGTGTGGACGAATCAGAGGTTGAATTTGCTCACCACATGGGCGTGCAGCGCATTTACGAATCTCCACGCGTGACCAAGCCCTACACCGACGAGCAGTGGGCTGCCGTGCTGGCCTTGGGTGACGCTGTCGACCGTGACCTGACGAAAGATGATGTGCGCTTAACCATGGGCGGCGAACCCACTTTTGTAGCTACCAACGACCCAGACGGTGCCGAATGGAACATTGATGCGTTAGGCCCCACCAAACGCGGCTATGCAACAGAGCTGGTGCAAAAGCTACGGGCAGAGTACGGCCAGGGCGGATTTTTGCATTTTGGCCAGGGCAAGTGGTACCCAGGCGAGCAATTGCCGCGCTGGGCGCTGAGCATCTTTTGGCGCAAAGACGGCCAGCCTGTCTGGCAGAACCCGGCACTGTTTACCAACGAAAGCGAACCCTGCAACTACACCGCTGAAGACGCAGCGCGCTTTGCGGCCACGCTGGCTGACAAGCTCGGTCTGCCGCCCGACCATATCACGCCAGGTTTTGAGGATGTCTGGTACTACCTGTGGCGTGAACGCCGTTTGCCCATCAACGTTGATCCGTTTGAATCTAAGTTAGACGACGCGATGGAGCGCGAACGCTTGCGCCGGGTGTTTATGCAGGGATTGGACTCAGTGGTGGGGTACGTCTTGCCACTTAAAGCTCGCCCTCATATTCCGGGGTCAAGCGCGCCGCTGGCGGGGCCGGCATGGACAACCGGGCCGTGGTTCTTCAGGGACGAACGCATGTACCTGATGCCTGGCGATTCACCGATGGGATACCGCTTGCCGCTAGATTCTGTGCCTTGGGTTTCTAAAACCGACAACCCTTACACCCCCGAAGAAGACCCCTTTGCGCCGCGTAATGGCTTGCCTCAGGCCGCAGCTTTTGCCGGACGCTACAACGCCAGCCTGCCCGTCAACCAGCGCTTGCAATCAACCACCCAGCGTGTTGAACAGTACTTGTCTGGTTTTAAACACGGCGTACCGCCGCGCTATGAAGCCCGGCGGGTCATGCAAGCCGTCACCGCCGACCAGCCCATGATGTCGCAAACGATTGACGCAACGGCCCGCACGCCAAATGCGTTTGAATCAGCCGCCTGGTTGACACGCACAGCGCTGTGTATTGAAGTACGCGACCCGAAGCGTGCCAACGGTCCGAAAGCAAAAGCTGAGGCTGACGCCAAGATGGCTGGCTTGAAATCGGTTCGTGGTGAAACCGGTGCGCTGTATATTTTCATGCCGCCTATGGAGCGGCTAGAAGATTACCTTGACCTGCTAGCCGCAGTGGAGGCAACAGCACAGGCATTGAGCCTGAAAATCGTACTTGAAGGCTATCCACCCCCACGCGACCCACGCTTGAAAATGCTGGCGGTAACGCCTGACCCCGGGGTCATCGAAGTCAACATTCACCCGGCCGAAAACTGGGGCCAACTGGTGGCACACACAGAATTTTTGTACGAAGTTGCACACCAGACTCGCCTGTCAGCCGAAAAGTTCATGACAGATGGCCGCCACACCGGTACGGGTGGTGGCAACCACTTTGTGATGGGCGGTGCCACCCCTAGCGACAGCCCGTTTTTAAGGAGGCCCGAGCTGCTGGGCAGCCTGGTGGCTTATTGGCATAACCACCCTTCTCTCAGCTACCTGTTCTCGGGCATGTTCATTGGCCCGACGAGCCAGGCACCTCGCGTGGATGAGGCGCGAAACGACCAGCTGTATGAGCTGGAAATCGCCATGCGAGAGATTGCCGTGAACCGCGAGAAGTACGGGCAAGACATGCCGCCATGGATTGTTGACCGCACGCTGCGCAATATTTTGGTCGACGTCACGGGCAATACCCACCGCAGCGAGTTTTGTATTGACAAACTGTATTCGCCAGACTCATCCACCGGCCGGCTAGGCCTGCTGGAACTGCGTGCTTTTGAAATGCCGCCACACGCACGCATGAGCATTGCCCAGCAACTGTTGTTGCGCGCACTGGTGGCCCGGTTTTGGAACAAGTCATACCTCCAAGCCAGCAACCGACTGACGCGCTGGAACACCGAATTACATGACCGGTTTTTGCTGCCAAGTCTGGTGCGAATGGACTTCAAGGATGTGCTGACCGAACTGAACGAAGCAGGTTACGCTTTTGACATGGCTTGGTTTGAACCGCATTTCGAGTTTCGCTTTCCGATGATTGGCCAGGTCAAGGTCAACAGCATGGAATTAACCTTGCGCAATGCGCTGGAGCCCTGGCATGTCATGGGAGAAGAAGGCTCGTCTACCGGCACCGCCCGCTATGTTGATTCGTCGCTGGAGCGGATTGAGGTCAAGGTCACAGGATTAAACGACAGCCGCTATGTTGTCACCGTCAATGGCCGTGCGCTGCCCCTGCAAAACACCGGGACGGTAGGCGAGTACGTGGCAGGTGTGCGGTACAAAGCCTGGAACCCGCCCTCGTCCCTGCACCCTTCCATTGGAGTACATGCACCATTGACGTTTGACGTCGTCGACACCTGGATGGAGCGCTCGTTAGGTGGTTGTCAGTACCACGTGTCTCACCCGGGCGGCCTGAGCTACGCCAGCTTGCCGGTTAATTCGTACGAAGCTGAAAGCCGCCGTCTAAGCCGCTTTTTGCAGATGGGCCACACGCCGGGCAAGATGCGGGTTGCCCCCGCACAGGCTTCCAAAGAGTTTCCGTTTACGCTTGATTTGAGATAAGCAGATTCAGTCTGCAGGATGAACATGAGACAACGTGCCGCACAACAATAAACCCTCCTCTTTTTTGCAGGGTCTGCAATCACCTGGTGAGCAAGCATCGGCGTTAGCGCCAGGCGCAGCTACGGGCCATTTTGACGAGTTGCGTGGACTACAGAGCACCGGCCAAAGCCAAAGCCAAAGCCAAAGCCAGTTTTCAGGTCAAAGTCAGTCGCAAGGCGGTTTTGCCAGTCCATTAGCAAAAGAATGGACGACGTTTTTTAACTTTTTAGGTGCAGCTGGCTTTCAGGACCTCAACCACCGTACCGCCAATTTGCGCAAGCAAATTCGGGACAACGGCGTCACTTACAACGTTTACGCCGACGCCAATGGCCCACAGCGTCCTTGGTCGCTCGACCTTTTCCCGTTGATCGTCTCCCCCAGCGACTGGGCAGGCATTGAATCGGGCATCAAACAGCGCACGCGGCTTCTTAACCACATCATGGCCGATGTTTATGGCCCGCAGAACTTGCTCAAACAGGGCTTGCTGCCTGCGGCATTGGTGCAAGGGCATCCGGGCTACTTGCGTGCAATGCAAGGCGTACAGCCCGCAGGCGGCATGTTTTTGCACATTGCTGCGTTTGACATGGCGCGTGGGCCTGACGGTAAGTGGTGGGTGGTGTCGCAGCGCACACAGGCGCCTTCGGGTCTGGGCTATCTGCTGGAGAATCGGCTGAGTATTTCCATGCTGTTTTCCGAGGCTTTTCAGGGCATGCAAGTCCAGCGGCTCGCAGAGTCCTACAAAGCGCTGGTTGACAGCATGAAAACGCTCAGCGCTGTGGCCGACAGCCGCATTGTGTTGTTGACCCCCGGCCCCTACAACGAGACTTATTTTGAGCATGCCTACCTGGCGCGCTACCTGGGTTTGACACTGGTTGAAGGCAGTGATTTGCTGGTACGCGGCGAGCGGCTTTATCTCAAAACTCTTGAAGGGCTGGAGCCGGTACACGGCCTGCTCAAGCGTCTGGATGATGAATTTTTAGACCCACTTGAGCTGCGCGCTGACTCGACACTGGGCGTGCCGGGTTTACTGCAGGTGATACGCGCGGGCAACGTGCAGGTAGCCAACGCGCCGGGGTCGGCCTTTTTGGAGTCCAGCGCCATGCTGGGCTTTTTGCCTGCCTTGGCAGAGCATCTGTTGGGCGAAAGATTGCGCCTCCCGTCGCTGAGCACCTGGTGGTGCGGCGAGCAAGCCGTGATGCAAGACATGCTGCCGCAACTCAAAAACTGCGTTATCAAGCCGACCTACCCAGGTACCGGCATGGAGTCCGTGATTGGGCACACGCTCAGCCAGCGAGCGCTAGACGAATGGGCTGGCCGCATCTTGCGGCACGGCGAAGATTACACCGTCCAGGCCTATTTGCCGCTGTCTCAAACACCTACCTGGCAGGGCGAAAAAATTGCCTCACGCTCGGCTGTTCTGCGCGTGTTTGCGCTGCCCGATGGCCAAGGCTCATGGCGGGTGTTACCTGGCGGTCTGGCGCGCTTGGCAGGCAAAAATGAAAACATTGCCTCCATGCAGCGCGGCGGCAGCAGTGCAGATGTGTGGGCGCTGGGCCAACCCACCAAGATTGACCCCGCCGTCTCAACACAAGTAGCGCACGACACCGAGCCCGTCCAAGGCAACGTCAACACGTCGCTGAATAACCGCATCAGCACGCGCAAGAAACCCGTCACCAGCCGGGCCGCTGAAAATCTGTTTTGGCTCGGTCGTTACACAGAGCGTGCCGAAAATTCTCTTCGGTTAGCGCAGCTGACCCTGCAAAGTCTGGCAGGTATTGACCAGTCATCAGCACCGCTACTCGACTGGCTGACCGATATGGCGGTCAGCAACGCGCTGGTGCTGAAGTCTGCCCCACGAGCCAGCCAAACCGCCCAGGCCCGGCGCGTGTTTGAACGCTCGTTGGTGGCCAGCTTGGCCAACACCGACACCCATGCCAGCGTCGGCTACAACCTTCGCAGCTTGAAAAGCGCGGCATCGGCGGTACGTGAACGGCTCTCGCAAGAGCAGTGGCATGTCATTGTGCAAATGGAACAAGACTTTTTCAGGCGATGTGAGGCACTGGCCACCACCGAGCCGTCGGCAAACGATTATTCATCGTTAGAGGCCCTGCGCACGCTGGATGTCACCAGCAGTTACTTGGCTGCAATTACCGGGGCACAAACTGACCGAATGATGCGTGACGATGGTTGGAGGCTGCTGAGTATTGGCCGCCACATTGAGCGCTTGGGGACGCTGGCAGGCGCCATGGCATTGAGTTTTGACACCCAAGCTGTTTTCGACGACGGTGGCTTTTCTGCCTTGGTCGCGATGTTTGACAGCACCATCACCTTTCATGGGCAATACCAGCAACGGCGAGACCTAGGCGCATTGCTTGATCTGCTGGTGCTCAGCCAGGACAACCCACGCTCGCTGAGCTGGGTCATCAAATCACTCAATAGCAGGTTGCTGAAGTTACCGTGCAACGGCACCAGCCATGAAGGCAATACCGACACCAGCCTGACAGCACAACTGTCCGCGTTGGTTGACTTGCTGGCTGCGGCTTCCCGCGGCCAGCAAAGCTCGGCATTAACGGCTGGGTTTGAGGCATGCAGAGCGGGCGCATTTGACCTGTCAGACCAAATCAGCCAGCGTTATTTCAGCCATGCAAGCAGCGCCAGTCACAGCCTGAACGCCTGAGCCATCAAAAAGAGTTGCCATCCATGCTGCTGCACGTGCGTCACGAAACGCTTTATCACTACACCCCCGCCGTTGAAAACGCCCAACACGCACTTCACCTACGGCCGGGCAACAGCAACCGGCAGGCGGTGTTGCAACACTCGCTGCAGATAAGCCCCCAGCCTGCTCAACAAAGCGAAGCAACCGACGGGTATGGCAACAGCAAGCTGTTTTTTTCGCTGCAAACCAGCCATGACGCGCTTCAAGTCATTGCCAGCAGCGTTGTACAAACCCAACCTGCCAGCACACCAAGTGAGTCGTCTTCAGGGGTAGCGTGGGAACGCGTACGCGAAGCGTTTCGTTACAGGGCTGGGGCTGACTACAACAGCGCTTGGGAGTTTGCCTTTGCCTCCCCCTACGTTCCCCGGCACGAAGCGTTTGCTGACTTTGCGAAACCCAGTTTCTCAACCGGCAGACCCTTGCTCGAAGCGGTAGACGAGCTGATGTCTCGCATTTACAGCGCGATGGTCTACGACGGCGAAAGTACCGACGTCGACACACCGGCATTGATCGCATTGCAACAGCGCAAAGGCGTTTGCCAGGACTTTGCGCACATCATGGTGGCCTGTTGCAGAGCAATGGGCCTGCCAGCACGCTACGTCAGTGGCTACATGTTGACCCAACCCGCCCCGGGCCAGCCGCGCCTGATTGGCTGCGACGCATCGCATGCCTGGGCCTCTGTGTTTTGCCCGGGCGAAACGGCTGAAAACGGCCAATGGTTTGACTTTGATCCCACCAACAACCGCCCACCCGGAGAAGACTATGTCACCCTGGCCACTGGCCGTGACTTTTTGGATGTGTCGCCACTGCGCGGCGTGATACGCGGCGGTGCCCAACACACGCTTGATGTGGCAGTCACCGTCACGCCTTTGCAGCATCCACCGCATCCCGTTTAAGCTATTAACCCATCAAGGATCTCGCCATGACTACCACTGCAACTCCAAATACCAGCGATGTATATGAAAAACTCACCGCCCTGAACATCGCACTGCCCCCGTTGGCGATACCCGCTGCGGCCTACGTACCGTTTGTTGTGACTGGCAACCTGATCTTTTTAAGCGGACATATTGCCAAAAAAGACGGCAAAGCATGGGCTGGGCAGCTGGGCAAAAACGTGACCACTGAAGACGGCAAGGCAGCAGCGCGGCTGGTCGCTATCGATTTGATGGGTACCTTGCATGCAGCTTTGGCCACCCAGGGCAAATCGCTCAGCAATGTGACGCGCATTGTCAAACTCATGAGCCTGGTCAATTCAACGGCTGAATATACCGAGCAACATTTGGTGACCAACGGTGCCAGCGAGTTGATCGGCGAGGTTTTCGGCCCTGCGGTTGGTGCGCATGCCAGAAGCGCATTTGGCGTGGCGCAAATCCCGATGGGTGCCTGTGTCGAGATAGAAATGATTGCTGAGATCGCCTGATTTTTGTCACGACCAATGGGTAGGGCCCATTCGAGTCGGATTGAGCTGTGCTCCTTTTAAACAGGAGCTGCCTGGCCCCAAATTTATTGGGCCGCAGTCCTATTTAATGCCAAAAATATCGAAAATGAGAAAATCACTCAACCCGGGTCACAGAAGTCGGTTTAAAACCTAAATCCGCCGACTTGCCTTTGCGCGCCCGAGCCGCTCTGGCGTTGTTCAGACTGCGAATCTCCAGCGTTTCATCACGCGGTTTGCCGCCGCGTCCAATGCCTTCAATGCGCACACTGCGCGTATAGGCCGCCGCACCTGCCAATGTGTCTTTGTCGTCCAGATCAATCAGCATTAGGCCGCGCCCGCCGCCTGCCATTTGTTTAAGCTCGGTGATTTCAAACGTCAATATTCTTCCCACGGTGGACGCGCATGCCACGTGAGTGGCTGGATTCATTGGCAAGCTGCCGGATGAACCCGACACATGAGACGGCCTGCAAACCGTTTCACCCTCAGCACAGCTGATGAAAGCCTTGCCAGCCTTTGGCCGGGACGTCATGGCCTCAACGGTTGCTAAAAACCCGTAGCCGCCGCTGCTGGACAGCAGCAAAGTAGCGTTACCTGGCCCGGCAAAGTAGTCAAGCGGTTGTGTGCCCGGTTCAAGCTCGATCAAGGTGGTGACCGGCTGGCCATCACCCCGCGCTCCGGGCAGGAGCGAAACCGCTACCGAATAAACCCGGCCCACGCAACTTCCAGATGAGTTTTTAGCGGCGCTGCCAAACACCAGCAGCGTGTCTAACGTACGGCATTCAAACGTCCCGTACAGGCCATCACCTTGCTTAAACGCGAAGCTGGCCGCATCATGCCCGTGCCCGGTACGCGCACGGATCCAGCCTTTGCTGCTGATGACCACAGTCACGGGCTCATCCAGCACCTTGACGTCCAGCACCGCTTTTTTGTCGGCCAGTATCAATGTGCGCCGTGGGTCGGCAAATTGTTTGGCATCTGCCTCAATCTCTTTAACCATCAGCCGCTTGAGCGCTGCGGAGTTACCTAAAATTTCTTCTAGCCTGCCCTGCTCTTCACGCAAACTTTTAAGCTCCTGCTCAATTTTGATCGCCTCAAGCCTGGCCAGCTGACGCAGGCGAATTTCCAAAATGTCTTCAGCCTGCCTGTCACTGAGTTTGAACCGCTCGATCAGCGCCGATTTGGGTTCGTCCGATTGACGGATGATGGCAATCACCTCGTCAATGTTCAGAAGTACCAAGGCGCGACCTTCCAAAATATGGATGCGGTCCAGCACTTTCGTCAAGCGGTGCTGGGAGCGCCTGGCAATGGTGGCTTGCCTGAAGTCAATCCACTCGATCAGCATTTGGCGGAGGGACTTTTGCGCCGGCCTGCCGTCAATACCGACCATTGTCAAGTTGATGGGCGAAGAAGACTCTAGGCTCGTGTGGGCCAACAAGGTGGTGATGAGTTCGCTTTGCTCAATTCGGCTGGTCTTGGGTTCAAACACCAGCCGCACGGCGGCTTCCTTGCCTGACTCATCGCGCACCACGTCCAGCACCGACAGCAACGTCGCTTTGAGCTGAAGTTGATCAGCAGTCAAGGCTTTTTTGCCGACTTTTATTTTTGGATTTGTCAGCTCCTCAATTTCTTCGAGTACTTTTTGCGTACTGACGCCGATAGGCAATTCAGTGACCACCATCTGCCACTGGCCACGCGCCAAATCTTCAATTTTCCAGCGTGCCCTTACCTTGAGCGAGCCGCGGCCCGTGCCGTAAGCGGCGGCAATCTCCGACGCGCTTGAAATAATTTGCCCACCACCGGGATAGTCTGGACCGGCAATCAAGCTGTAGAGCTCATCGTCTGGCAGCTTGGGCGATTTGATGAGCGCAACGCACGCATCTGCCACTTCGCGCAGGTTGTGGCTAGGTATTTCGGTGGCCAAACCGACCGCAATACCGCTCGCCCCATTGAGCAGTGTGAACGGCAGGCGCGCAGGCAGTTGGCGCGGCTCCTCGAAAGAACCATCGTAGTTAGGGATGAAATCAACGGTGCCTTCATCCAGCTCGTCCAGTAAAAGACTGGTGATACGTGCCAGACGGGCTTCTGTATATCGCATTGCAGCGGCGCTGTCACCGTCTCGGCTGCCAAAGTTACCTTGGCCATCGACCAGCGGATAGCGCTGGCTGAAGTCTTGCGCCATGCGAACCATTGCATCGTAGGCTGCGCTGTCACCGTGCGGGTGATATTTACCCAGCACGTCGCCCACCACGCGGGCACTTTTGACAGGTTTGGCACCGCTGGCACCGGTGGCCCCACCAAAACCCAAGCCCATGCGCGACATGCTGTACAAAATACGCCGCTGCACGGGCTTTTGTCCGTCACAAGCATCAGGCAGGGCGCGGCCCTTGACAACGCTTAGAGCATATTCAAGGTAGGCGCGTTGGGCGTAAGCTGAAAGCGAGTTTTGGTCTGCGGATTCAGGACTGTCGCTTGCGTTGGCGGGGGTAAAAAGATCCATCAGAAATATAAACCTGGAAAACGGAAGAAAGGCGGAAAACGAGAAAAAGCTGCAACAGCTGCAAAAGCTGCAAAAGCTGCAAAAAGCGACGTGGTTAAGAAAACGATGTTCAGTAGTTTGAGTTGATTTCAAACCGCTCAGCGACCTCGTCGTCGGATTCAAGTGCAAGAATGCTGCGTGTGCGGTGACTGGACGGCCATGTTTTGAAGCGACTGACCAAGCTGTCGAGCCAAGCTTGTGCGACGGGCAATGAAAGTGGTGTCGATCGCTTGAGGTTCAGCACCATCACGCGAAACTTAAGCTCCACGCCTGGCAATAAAGGGCTGTCTATCCTCAAGCCGCTGACGACCAGTTTAGTTGCCAGTGATGTCATGTCGTGTTGGTTCAACAATTCCTGCGCAACGACCGCAAACCGGCCGCCCGCGATACGGGCCACCAAATCGTTGTCTCCGACCGAGCGTCGCAGGCGTAGCGCAGCCTCTAGCAACAGTTTTTCATTAAACTCAGGCCCCAGTTCAACCACCAAGCCTTGCCAATTCTGAACCTCAATCAAATACAAGGCGTTGCTGGTTTGGCCAGCTTTCGTTTGGTGTGAACGGGCCATGATGCGTAGCAGGCGTTCAATCAAAACCGGTGTGGTGGACAAGCCAGTCAAGGGGTCTGCCACGCCTGATGCCGCGCTGCGCAACCGGGATTCATTGAGCAAGCGGCTACGCCAAACCAGCGACAAATAAATCGGCGGGGTTTGCACCAAAAGCATCAACACCACTGGCCAGTAGGCTTGCCGGGCATCGGCTACGTCAGTTAAAAACAGCAGCGCTACGACCAGGCCCAAAGCATGTCCTAGCATCAGCCACCATTTCCATGGGCCCAACGTGTCTAGCGCGTGTAGTGACCGGTAAGCAAAGCCTGCTACCAGTAAGGCGCCCCACACGATACAAGCCAAAATTGTCAAGCTCGGTGCTACACCTGTGGTGAGTCGCGCTAAGCCGATGATGACAAAGTAAGTCAATAAACTCAGATTGGCGATCAAGACAACGGCGATCAGCGCCTTGTCCAACAAGCTGCTGCTGCGTTTTCTGAACAGCCACATCACAAAGCCGCTGACAAGTGCCGGCCCCGCCACCAAGAGCAGACTTTGGACCGCTGAGGCGTCAAATTTCCAGCGCTGCCCGGCTACCAAGCCCGCAACGATCAACACCATGTAAGCCGCCAAAAACAGCAACGTGGGCTCGTCGTAGGCATAAGACACCACTAAGCCGAGCAACAGCACCAGGCCCAACACGCCCACGGCGATGCCCAGTGCAAAAACGTCGCGGTCAAACACCCATGCCATGTCAGATTTACTTTATCGAAGATTCTGGCCCAGCCATCGGCTCCGACGGCAACGCCACGAGCAAGGAGGGCATGTTGCCGCGCCCCGACAAACCAGTTGTACCCACTGCCATTCCCACCACCACGCCGCTGCCGCCCATCATCTCCATACGCACTCGGCCAGAGGTTCTGCGCGCCTCCATCACAACCGGGGGCGGCTTGAGGTGGCCGTAAAGCTGCATCACGGTTTTGACGTAATTTTTTGTTTCGGGATAGTTGGGCACCTTGTTGCCTGCACGCTGCACGGCACCTTCGCCTGCGTTGTAAGCCGCAACGGCCAGTTCCAGTTGACCGGGAAACATCTTGATCAAATCGCGCAGATAGCGGGTACCAGCTCTGATGTTCGTCTTCGGGTCGGTCAGCTTCTTTTCGATGGGTGTCGCTTTGTCGGCCTTGACGCCATAACGCTCTGCGGTGGGCGGCATCAACTGCATCAGGCCCACCGCACCTTTGGGCGACACCGCAAAGGTATCAAAACCTGATTCAGTTGCTATCACGGCTTGTAGCAACTCGTAGTCCACGCCGTGCATCTGCGACGCGTCTTTGAGCAAATGCTTGACAGCTTTGTAGTTGGGCGAAATATCAAAATAAGCCAGCAGTTTTGTGGGCGCATGCGCACTGCCCGAGGCGGCAGAGTTGCTGAAACCGTCAGCTTTGCCTGAATTGGACGAGGGCTTTTCAGATTTTTCAGTTGAAAAACTCACGCCGCTTTTGAAAAAAAGCTCATACCGCTCATCGAGTTTTTCAGTCGAGAAATGCGCCACGCCTTTGGCATCAACATAGCCCCACACATCGGCGAAAGCAGGCAGCGTTGATAACCCCATCAGCGCAACGCACGCCCGCGCGGTGAGTTTTTTCAGAAAAGACCAGTCAAAAATCATCAAATATCAATTTCTACGGCATCGCCGTGGAGTTCCATCAGTTCGCGGCGTGCCGCAGCCTCGCCCTTCCCCATGAGTTTGGTGATCAAGTCTTGGGTTTGCAAAAAGCTTTGGTTACCTAATTGCACGGGCAAAAGGCGGCGCGTGTCAGGGTTGAGTGTGGTTTCCCATAATTGTTCCGCATTCATCTCACCCAGACCCTTGAAGCGGCTGATGCTCCACGAGGCTTCGCGTACGCCTTCTTTTCGTAACTTGTCAAGAATAGCTGTCAATTCGCCCTCATCCAGCGCGTACGCCTTCGACGCTGGCTTTTTGCCCCGTGCCGGTGCGTCAACTCTAAAGAGCGGCGGCCGGGCGACGTAGACATGGCCAGCTTCTATCAACTTGGGGAAATGCCTGAAAAAAAGTGTGAGTAGCAAGACTTGAATGTGGGAGCCGTCAACATCGGCATCGCTCAGGATGCACACCTTGCCGTAACGCAGGCCACTTAAATCTGGCGAATCATCCGGCCCATGTGGATCAACGCCTATCGCCACCGCAATGTCATGAATTTCCGTGTTGGCAAACAAGCGGTCGCGTTCAACTTCCCAGGTGTTCAGCACCTTGCCGCGCAGCGGCAGAATCGCCTGGCTCTCCTTGTCGCGCCCCATTTTGGCGCTTCCACCGGCTGAATCACCTTCGACCAAAAACACTTCGTTGTGGGCTAAATCCTTGCTTTCGCAATCGGTCAACTTTCCAGGTAGCACTGCCACGCCTGAACCTTTGCGCTTTTCAACCTTTTGGCCCGCTTTTTGCCGAGTTTGGGCAGCGCGAATGGCAAGTTCGGCAAGTTTTTTGCCGTAATCCACATGCTGGTTTAGCCATAATTCAAGCGCGGGCCGCACGTAATTGGAGACCAGCCGAACCGCATCTCGCGAATTTAAACGCTCTTTAATCTGGCCTTGAAATTGCGGATCCAGTACTTTGGCACTGAGAACGTAGCTGGCCCTGGAGAACACGTCTTCGGGGAGCAACTTCACGCCTTTGGGCAACAGGCTGTGCAGATCGATAAAGCTTTTAACCGCAGTAAAAAGACCGTCACGCAGCCCGCTTTCGTGGGTCCCGCCAGCACTGGTGGGTATCAAATTGACATAACTTTCGCGCACGGGTTGGCCGTTTTCGGTAAACGCCACACACCAATCAGCGCCCTCGCCTTCGGCAAACGTTTCATGCTGCGCGTCTGCAAAGCCTTTGCCTTCAAACATGGGGATGATCAAATCACCATTGAGTGTTTGCGCCAAGTAATCGTGCAAACCGCCTTTGTACAGCCAGGTTTGACTTTCTTTGGTTTTCTCGGCCGTGAGCGTGACAGACACGCCCGGCATCAGCACTGCCTTGCTGCGCAGCAAATGTGTCAATTCTGCCAACGGGAGGGCTGAAGACTCGAAATACTTTGCATCAGGCCAGGCCCGCACTGACGTGCCCGACTTGCGGTCACCATCGACGGCTTGACGAATCTGCAGTTTTTCAATCACATCCCCGCCAGAAAAAACAAGGTAGGCAACCATACCCTCGCGGTACGATGTGACCTCCAGCCGCTTGGACAACGCGTTTGTCACACTCACGCCGACACCGTGCAAACCGCCTGAAAAGCTGTAAGCACCACCTTTGCCCTTGTCAAATTTGCCGCCCGCGTGCAGCCGGGTAAACACCAACTCAACGACCGGTGCTTTTTCTTCAGGGTGCAGGCCGTAGGGTATGCCGCGTCCATCGTCGTCCACGCTGACTGACCCATCGGTATGCAGCGTTACTTTGAGTTTTTTACCGAAACCTGCCAGCGCCTCGTCCGCCGAATTGTCCAGCACCTCTTGAATGATGTGCAGCGGGTTGTCGGTGCGGGTGTACATGCCCGGACGCTGCTTAACCGGCTCCAGACCCTTGAGCACACGGATAGAGCTTTCAGAGTATTCAGGCACTTCGAGCGCAGAGGATTTCGGGGCTTTACTTGGCATGTATTAACCGTCATTAATGTGAGTTGTCAGGGATAAAAGAGGGTGAAAGGGCTCGGAGGTAGGCAAAAGAAGCCAAACGTATTTTTGCCAATTGTCGAGCACATGTTAAAGACTGTATTAATGTACAGTTTATTTGACGTCACTAAAACGACCGCACTGGCTTCGCAATGTCGTTAAAGTATGCAGATGAATTCCGAAACACCCGCCGCCCACAAAACCCTGTCCATCAATCAAGTGCTGCTTTGCGGCGCCATGATCGTGACGCTGTCAATGGGAATTCGCCATGGTTTTGGTCTGTGGCTGCAACCGATCACTCAGGCGCAAGGTTGGACACGCGAAACCTTCGCCTTCGCGATCGCTATTCAAAACTTGTCATGGGGAGTGTGCGGCATTTTCGCTGGCATGTTGGCAGACCGGATGGGTGCTTTCAAGGTGCTGTTGGGCGGCGCGCTGCTTTATGCCCTGGGTTTGCTGGGTATGGCGCTTTCCCCCACAGGTTTTTTGTTCACTGCGACGGCCGGGGTTTTGATTGGGGCGGCGCAGGCAGGCACGACCTATGCGGTCATTTACGGCATCATTGGCCGAAACATTTCGGCTGACAAACGATCCTGGGCAATGGGGGTTGCGGCCGCTGCCGGCTCGTTTGGGCAGTTTTTGATGGTGCCCATCGAGAGTTTTTTGATCAGCAACATCGGCTGGCAAGAAGCGCTGATCGTGCTTGCAGGCGCGGTGCTGCTCATCATGCCGTTGGCATTGGGTTTGCGCGAAAGCGGCTTTGCAGGCGGCCAGACGCCAAGGCGCGAGCAAACCATTGTCCAGGCGCTTCGTGAGGCCTTCAAATACCCCAGCTTTCAACTTTTAATGGCGGGGTATTTCGTCTGCGGTTTTCAGGTTGTATTTATAGGCGTTCACATGCCCAGCTACCTGAAGGACAAAGGTCTTTCTCCACAAGTGGCGGGTTACGCGCTGGCGCTGATCGGCCTGTTCAATGTTGTTGGCACGTATGCTGCGGGTACGCTGGGCCAGCGCATGGCGAAAAAGAACATTCTTGCCTTTATCTATTTCGCGCGTGCCGTGGTCATCACCGTGTTTATTGCCACGCCGCTAAGCCCAGCAAGCGTCTATATTTTTGCCAGCGTCATGGGGGTGCTGTGGTTGTCTACTGTGCCGCCTACCAACGCGGCAGTGGCGCAAATTTTTGGCGTTGCGCATTTGTCGATGCTCAGCGGGTTTGTGTTCTTCAGCCACCAGATTGGTTCGTTTTTAGGTGTTTGGCTTGGTGGGGTGCTCTATGACCGTACCGGCAGTTACGACATTGTTTGGTACATCACGATTGCGCTGGGTATTTTTGCCGGGCTGGTCAACCTGCCGGTAAGGGAAGCGCCGATTCAACGCGCTGCTTTGGGCCAAGGGCCCGCGGGGGTTTGACATGACCCGCCACACACTGAAGTACGTATTGAGTTGGCTCATGACAGCAGCAGCCCTTATCGCGGTGTTTGCACTGTATTTACGGCCCGATTTCCTGGTGGTGCTGTCTAACCAGGTCTGGGCTTGTTTTTAGCTTTCGCATCATGATTTTGAGCACGGCTGGCAGCGCCAAGAGGGAGCCGCCTTCGGAGTGGGTCAAGCGTTGGTCACACCTGGTTGCACCGCACAGCCGCATGCTTGATGTGGCATGCGGTCATGGTCGTCACGCCTATTATTTTCATGAACGAAATCACCCCCTGGCCCTTGTAGATAAATCGCTAGATGCTATTGAATCTATAGCAATTTCAACGTCTGTCTGCGAAAAAGTTGTCGCCGATATCGAAACTGGTGCCTGGCCTTTTACGGGTCAGCAGTTTGGCGTGGTTGTTGTGACCAACTACCTGTGGCGGCCACTCATGCCCACACTATTGGCCAGCTTGGCAGATGGCGGTGTGCTGATTTATGAAACGTTTGCGCAAGGCAACCAGACCGTCGGCAAGCCATCTCGGTCAGACTTTTTGCTGCGCAGCGGCGAACTGCTTGAGATCTGCAAAAACTTGCGGGTGGTGGCCTTTGAAGATGGCTTTATGGCCGCCTCAGGCTCGCTACCACCCCGTTTCGTTCAGCGAATCGCTGCAGTCAACGAAGCTTGCGGGCAACCGCACCCGGTGCGCTACCCAATTTGGTGAGAAACATCGGCATGCTGACTAGGTAGAATGCAGTTTGCATGCCATGTCCACCATGCGGTTGCCGTTGCTGCTCGCCCCTTTGAGGCGATTGCATACGCCGATGTTTACTTGAACGTTTACCCGAAACTACCCACCCATGAACCCCATTACAGGCAGTATTGTTGCGTTGGCAACGCCCTTACATCCAGACGGCAGTGTTGACTATCCTACGCTGCGCAAGCTGGTCGACTGGCATGTGGCAGAGGGCACGGACTGTATCGGTGTGGTGGGCACAACTGGGGAATCGCCCACTGTGAATGTCCAGGAGCATTGCGAGATCATTCGGGTGTCGGTTGAGCAAGCCAACAAGCGCGTACCTATCATGGCGGGCTGCGGCGCCAATTCAACCGCCGAGGCCATCGAGCTGGCCAAATTTGCGCGCCAGGTCGGGGCTGACTGCCAATTACAAGTTGTGCCCTACTACAACAAACCGACGCAAGAGGGCCAGTACCAGCATTTCAAGGCGATTGCCGAAGCAACAGGCGATCTGCCTTGTGTGCTGTACAACGTACCCGGCCGTACCGTGGCGGATATGGCGCATGCCACCGTGTTACGGCTAGCGCAGGTACCCGGTATCGTCGGTATCAAGGAAGCTACCGGAAACATCGAACGAGCACAGTGGTTGATAAAAGAAGTCCCCAAAGGCTTTGCCGTTTACTCTGGCGACGACCCTACCGCCGTCGCGTTGATGTTGTGCGGCGGCCAGGGTAACGTCAGTGTCACGGCCAACATTGCGCCTAAATTAATGCACCAGCTCTGCGTGGCTGCAGTTGCTGGCGATGCGAGGCTGGCGATGCAGATCCAGATGAAGTTGCTGCCTCTGCACAAGCATTTGTTTGTAGAGGCCAACCCCATACCCGTCAAATGGGCGATGGCACGCATGGGTTTATGCGGGCCACGGCTACGTTTGCCGATGACGCCGCTCGAGGCAACAAATGTGGCAGCGGTTGAGGGCGCTATGCGCGCCGCCGAGCTCATCTGAACCGCGCTGAACGCATCTGACTATTAAGGACTCATAAGTGATGACATTACAAAAATACCCACTGGCTTTTAGCGCATTCAAGACCACTGTGCTGGCAACAGCTGTTGCAGGGCTGGCGCTGGCAAGCGGCTGCTCCACCATCAATGACGTTTTGAAAGGCGACAAGATTGACTACAAAACAGCAGGTAAAGCGGGTCCTTCGCTGGACATTCCCCCGGACTTGACCCAGCTCACGCGCGACACTCGCTATGTCGTACCTGGCGCGGCGGTCAGCGCAAATGCTTTTCAAGTCGGCCAAGGTACCCAGGCGTTGCCCGTTGCAGCCCTTGCGGTTGGCGATGTGCGTATCGAGCGTGCAGGCAACCAGCGTTGGTTGGTGGTCAACCGTCCAGCCGACAAGCTGTGGGCGCCGATACGCGACTTTTGGCTGGAAAGCGGTTTTTTGCTGACGCTCGACCAAGAAAACCTGGGCATCATGGAGACCGACTTTGCTGAAAATCGAGCCAAGTTGCCGCAGGACTTTATTCGGGAAACGATAGGCAAAGTCTTCGAAAACCTTTATTCCACGGGTGAACGCGATAAATTTCGTACTCGTTTGGAGCGAAATGCAGCTGGCGGTACAGAAATTTTCGTCAGTCACCGTGGTCTGGTTGAGACGGTGGTGGGCGGTTCAGTCGGCAAAAACACGACGGGCGATGGAACCATTTGGCAGCCCGTACCGCCCAACTCTGAATTGGAGGCCGAGTTTTTGCGCCGCATGATGGTCAAGTTAGGTGTTGCGCAGGAGCAGTCTAACGTGTTGGTGGCATCTGGCACCCCTCGAAGCACATCAAATGTGGCAACTGTCAATGGCGTGCCCGTCGTGCAAATGGAGGAAGGTTTTGACCGCGCGTGGCGTCGTGTGGGTTTGACACTCGACCGAACCGGCTTCACGGTAGAAGACCGCGACCGTGCGCAAGGGACATATTTTGTGCGGTATGTGGACATCACTTCTGACCAGAAAGAGCCTGGCTTTTTATCCAAGCTTTTCAGCGCAGCAACGCCTGCGGTCCCACCCATCAAATACCGGATCACACTGAAGAGTCAGGGTGAAGCGACGACCGTGTCAGTGCTCAACGCCCAAGGTGCTGCAGAATCATCTGTCAACGCCCAACGCATTGTCAAAGTGATTGCTGACGATTTGAAGTAGGCATTGACAGATAAAGACGGCGCGAGGTGATGCGCTTTAAAAGCCTGGGCAGCGGCAGCGCAGGCAATGCCACCTTGGTTCAGTCCACAGGTGCTGAGCCTTGCAATTTGCTGGTTGACTGCGGCTTTGGATTAAGACAGTTGCTGCAGCGGTTAGCAAAATCGGATGTGCTGCCAAGCCAATTGAATGCCATTTTTATCACCCATGAGCACGGCGATCACACGGGCTGCGTACAAGCACTGTCAAACCGGTACAACATACCCGTTTGGACAAGCGCCGGAACAGCAGCAGCGATGGCGTTTGTCAACACGGCAGGTTTGTTGCGTACCGCAACTGACGGCGTTGTCATTGACCTCGGTGGTTTACAAATCAGTCCTTTTACCGTGCCGCACGATGCCCGGGAGCCGCTTCAGCTGACCTGTACCGATGGTTCGGCAAAGCTCGGCATACTGACCGATGTTGGCCATGCCACAGCGCACGTGATTGATCAGCTGCAAGGCTGTCACGCTTTGATGCTGGAATGCAATCACGACACAGACTTGCTGGCAGCGTCTGTTTACCCACCTTTTTTAAAACAGCGCGTGGGCGGTGACTATGGACATCTTGCCAATTCACAGGCTGCAGGTATTGCTGGCGCCGTCATGCACAGTGCTCTCAAACATGTGGTGGCGGCACATTTAAGCCAGCAAAACAATTTGCCTGAGCTGGTTGAAAACATCCTGGCGCACGCCTTGTCGTGTAGCGCCAATGACATCATGGTTGCTTCACAGCAAGAAGGTTGCCCGTGGCTGTCTGCCTGATCAGATCCAAACAGGCTAGTCGAAGTCAATTCAACACAGGTCAGTTCAACCAGAATTAGCGGGACATAAAAAAACCGCCTTGCGACGGTTTTTCTAATTGCTGCCAAGAAATTACTTCTTTGGAGCAGCTGCGTCAGCAGCTTTTTTGGCTGCATCGCCAGCTGCGCCAGCGGCGTCTTTGGCGGCAGTCATGGCGTCTTTGGCAGCGTCAACAGCAGCGCCAGCAGCCGAAGCGGCGCCAGTAGCAGCTGAAGCAGCGGTCGTTGCAGCAGATGCAGCGGCCGTTGCAGCGACAGCAGCTGGTGCTGGGGCCGGTGCTGGTGCAGCAACAGGTGCTGGTGCTGGCGCAGGTGCGTCAACTTTTTTCTCACCGCAAGCGGCCAGGGCAACAGCAGCAACCAAAGCTGCCAAAACGAGAGATTTGTTCATATCACTATCCTTAAAATTAAAAAGAAAACAATTTCCGGAAATTGTCAAAAATCAGGCTGGTGAATCATGCAGATGAATCATGCAAATGAGTAATGCAGATATCCAAGCGACTTACCAGAGATTACTTGACCAGACAAGAGGACTCGAGCTCTTTTGTCCAGCCTATGATTATAGCCCGGATTAAAGTAGCCCGAAAAAGTTGCACAAAACGACTAAATCAGTGCTTGTCCTACAGACCCAGGGTGGTGGCTGCAAATGCAGGCGAGCTCAGTTTTAAACATTCGTCAAGCCGCTCTTTCAGGGCAACTCTTCGCGCAGGTTCTATGCCTGCAAATCCTGTGGAGCGTGTCAAGTCCAGCCGCTGAAAAACCCAGACCGAACTCCACAACGCGCTTGGCATGTCGTCGTGGGAGATCGAAGCGTTGGCCCTGCATTCAACGATGTGCGACCACTTTCGACGCCACGTTACAAAGCGGGCGTGCCGGCGCATCACCTCGTTGTAGTTTGTCGCCAGCATCGTGAACTTTCGGCCTGACGCGGACCAGTCATTGAGCGCCTGCGCGACGACCCGCTCGCCCAGCGGCCAGTCTTCAAACGTGCTGTCGCAAACGACCACTTCACGCCACCCTTGCGCTGCGGCGGCGGCCAGGGCCGTGCGTACCAGCTGGGCAAATTCGGTGGGCCCTTCAAACCGGCCCTGCAACAAAGCGTTGGGGGCAGGTGAACCTACGATTTCAACCGTCATTATGGCGCTCCGACCTGGTGAATCCAGCCTGCATTTTGCCAATCGGTCAGCAAATCGATTGCGCCCTGGCTTGCTTTGCGCAAAACCTGGGCAGACAAATGCCGCTCGTCGGCTAACTGCTGCATCAGCACTGCGTCGGCACCTTTGGCCCGGTAGCTTTCGCCATTGATAAAAATGTGGTGGTCGTCATACATCATGCGTGTTTTACCGTCCAACTGGACCGCTGCAGTACGCAGTAGTTCAGCGCTAAGGCCATCAAACCAAACTTGAGGCTTGAGGCTGGTCATGATTTCTCCCAGGGCGCAACTCAAGGTTAACGGGTCTTTCAGCGCATCGTGCACGGCCTTTTGTGCGAAGGCAACCAGACTGCGAGGCAGTTGCGCGGGCGTGGCTGTGGCAGCTTGCGCGGCATCGCGGTAGATGGTTTGGGTGTTGTTGACCGGGGTTGGCCCGCTGCTGACAGCATCCAACGCATCTTCATTGAACTCGGCAAGACGGTGAAGCAATTCAGCCGCCAGCGCTTGCGCAACCGGTGCTCTAAAGCCGACCGAATACGTCATGCAATCTTGTGCCTTGCCGTCTGGCCCAAGTGTTGCTTCAGCCAACCCATCGTGGGCATAGCGTGGCGGCAGGTACAGCATGTCACCTGCGTCGAGCACAAACTCTTCTTGCGGTTCAAAGTTTTGCAGTATTTTCAGCGGCACGCCACTTTGCAACGTCAAGTCTTTTTGCTGACTGATCCTCCACCGACGGCGACCGCTGGCCTGGAATAAAAAGACATCGTAGCTGTCAAAGTGCGGCCCCACGCCACCGCCGGGTGTCGCCCAAGAAATCATCACATCATCAAGGCGCGCATCTGGAACAAAGCGAAACTGCTGCAACAGCTGGCTTACCGCCGCGTGGTGCCCATCCACGCCCTGCACCAGCAATGTCCACCCGGGCTGCTTGAGCGGCGGGAGAACGCGCGGCGCAAAAGGACCGCTTTTCATGCGCCAGGCATCCCCGGCTTTAACAATCAGCCTGGACTCGACATCGTCCTGTGAGGCCAGCTTAAACAGCTCAGTCCGGCTAAGTAAAGGCTTGAAGCCGGGTATGGCAGCGCGCACCAGCAGCGGCTTTTTTTGCCAGTGGCGGCGCATGAATTGGGCAGGGCTCAGGCCGCTTAGCAAGGCCAGGGGTTTGTGTGGTTCCATGGGACAATTGTCTGATGAAAATCACTGAACAATGCGTTGTTGCCCTGACATGGACGCTGAAAGACACACTAGGCGACGTGCTAGACGAACTTGATGAGCCGATTGAGTTTTTGTTAGGTGGCCAAGACTTGCTGGCAAAAATAGAAGAGCATCTGCAAGGGCACGTTGCAGGCGAGACGCTGGCTTTTCAACTCGAGCCAGAGCAGGCTTTTGGCGAATACGACGAAAGCCTGGTGTTTTTAGAACAACGTGTGGTCTTTCCGGCCGAACTTGAAGAAGGCATGACATTTGACGGCGCCACCCTGCCCGCGGGTGCCAGCTCCGACACGCCAAAAGATAAAATTTACACCGTCACTGAAATCTACCCCGAGCACGTTGTGCTCGACGGCAACCACCCGTTGGCCGGCATTGCGCTGCGCTTGCAATTGAAGGTCGAATCTGTACGCGAGGCCACCGAGACAGAAATTGGTCAAGGAACCCTGGGTACGGGCTTTTTCAGGCTCGAACCACTGAATGCCGACGGATCAACGCTGCACTGAGTTGTGCACTGAGTTGTGCACTGACCGCACGAGACAATATATAAATTGATCGCTACTGAATCAGTAGCATATACCGTATTAAAATCGGGGGCCACAGGTCGTTTTGATGGTTAAATGCACTACTGTCCGGTAAATTTCATCCAGAAGTTGAGCAAACCTAGCCCTGGTGCTGGTTTCAAGACGATTTAAGATTCCGGCGATTTCAAATACCGGCTTTTTCAGTGCGCTAGCGTGGTCTCATTTTTTTGAGATCTACGCCATGAACAAGGCTCGAACAGTATTCGCTCAACTGCTGAGCATCGTGCCTTTTAATCACTTCGAGCACCTGGTTGATAAATACAAAGCCAATCGTTGGACTCGCGACTTCACCGCCTGGAGTCACTTCATCTGCATGGCCTATGCGCAGTTCACACGCAGGCAAGGTTTGCGCGACTTGGTCGTGTGTCTGAACTCACACAGCACCAAGCTCTACCATTCGGGTCTGCGCCAGCGCGTATCACGCTCGACCTTGGCCGATGCCAACGAACTGCGCGACTCACAGCTATTTGAGGCACTGGGTCAACGCCTCATAGAGATGGCGTTAGCGCTGTACAAAGACCATGACATCGGTCTTGGTCTGAGCCAGCCCTTGTACGCAATGGATTCGACCACCATCGATCTGTGTTTAAAGCTGTTTCCTTGGGCCGACTTTCGGTCTGCCAAAGCCGGTATCAAAGCGCACACCGTGATCGATCTGCGAGGCTCAATTCCCGTCATGCTGTCGATCACGAATGGCAAAGTCAATGACGTGGGCTTACTGGACAGCCTGAGGCTTCCAAAGGGTTCCATTGTGGTGCTTGACCGGGGCTATGTGGACTTCACCAGGCTACACAAGCTGGTAGAGCAAGAGTGCAGCTTTGTAATTCGCGGCAAAGAGAACTTGAGCTTTAACTGTATTGAGGTGCATGCAACCGACGTTGCGACTGGCGTGCATTCGGATCAAACCATCACGCTGACAGGCGAGCGTACCAAGAAGGGCTATCCCGAGCCATTAAGACGGGTGCGCTTTTACGACGCAAACAGTTGTCTGGAACTGGTGTTTTTAACCAATCGCCTGGATTTATCGGCTCTGACCATAGCCGCCATTTACAAGCAACGCTGGCAGATTGAGTTGTTCTTTAAATGGCTCAAACAGAACTTGAATGTTCAGCATTTCTTTGGTAACTCTCTGAACGCAGTGAGAAGCCAGATCTGGATTGCCGTCTGCACCTATTTGATAGCTCTGATAGCTCATAAAAAGCTGCAAACAGATTTATCGCTACGCAATTTCCTGCACTTGGTTGAGGTCAACATGTTTGAGAAGATTACGTTGACCCAAATGGTCAGCAACGCTCTGCAAAGCGATGACTTTGAGTCGCTTAAATCGCAAATTGACCTGTTTACAAAATCCCCCTGAATTTACCGGACAGTAGTG
>JANPIK010000037.1:0-76330 GCA_031424935.1 Polaromonas sp. | reverse complement strand
CGTAGCCATACAGGCTGTCCGCTCCGGCCCCGCCTTCAAGGACGTTGACCGTGTTCGTTCCGTCCAGGCGGTCGTTGAACGCTGAACCAATCAGGTTCTCTATACCGGTCAACGTGTCTGTGCCGTCCGCTCCTGTGGCCTGACTGCTCCAAAGGTAAGCCGTCACTGCTCCTGTGGCACTTGCGTAGGTTGCCGTGTCGGTGTCGGCTCCTCCGTCCAGTACGTCGTTACCCGCGCCGCCAGCCAATGTGTCGTTGCCGCCATAGCCATACAGGCTGTCGGCACCAGCCCCGCCTTCAAGGACGTTGACCGTGTTCGTTCCGTCCAGCCGGTCGTTGAACGCTGAACCAATCAGGTTTTCGATGCTGGTCAGCGTATCTGTGCCGTCTGCTCCTGTGGCCTGACTGCTCCAAAGGTAAGCCGTCACTGCTCCCGTGGCGCTCGCGTAGGTGGCCGTGTCGGTGTCGGCTCCTCCGTCAAGGATGTCGTTGCCCGCACCGCCAGCCAATGTGTCGTTGCCGCCGTAGCCATACAGGCTGTCGGCTCCGGCCCCGCCTTCAAGGACGTTGGCCGTGTTCGTTCCGTCCAGCCGGTCGTTGAAACCCGAGCCGATCAGGTTCTCTATGCTGATCAGAGTGTCTGTGCCGTCTGCGCCTGTGGCTTGAGCGTTCCACAGTAGCGCCGTCACCGCGCCTGTGGCACCTGCGTAGCTGGCCGTGTCGGTGTCGGCTCCTCCGTCCAGGATGTCGTTGCCTGCGCCACCTATCAACACGTCGTTGCCCGCCAGACCCGACAGCGTGTCGTTGGTGCCCGCACCCGTCAGCGTGTCGTTGCCCGCCGTTCCGGTAAACACTGACGCACTTGACACCGCTATACCGCTAGTGCCGTTACCGTTATCGGTCGTCGTGAACTGGCTCGCCGCAAACGTTCCCGTCAGCTGAATCTGAAGCTCCGCCCCAGCCACATTATTCGTGTCGATCCACAGCGTCGTCACCCCACCGCTGCTGCTGACCTGCACGTTCTTTCCTGTCACCGCACTGCCGTCGCCTGCCGTAGCCGGCCCAGCCGTTAGCGTGGCACTAATGCCCACGACGTCGCCCGCTGCAAAGTCGGTAATGGTGTCCACACCCATGCCGCTGGGCTTGTACGCAAACACGTCGTTGCCCGCCCCACCGGTCAGGGTGTCGTTGCCCGCGCCGCCTTCGATACGGTTGTCGTTGGCGTCGCCAATGAGCGTGTCATTGAAGGCTGATCCGCGAACGTTTTCGATGTTGGTAAAGGTGTCGGTGGTACCGTAACCGTCGCTGGCCGTGCCGGTTGCAATGTTGACGCTCACACCTGCTGTGGCGCTTTCGTAGTCAATGCGGTCGGTACCGCCCTTGCCATCAATGGTGTCGTTGCCACCACGACCTTCAAACGATTCAAAGGTGCCGGTGTCGCTGCCGGTCAAGGTGTCGTTGAACTCGGTGCCGCGCACGGCCTCGATGTTGATCAGCGTGTCGGTGCCGCCCAGCCCGTCGCTGGCCGTACCGTTGCTGGTGCCACCCAGCGTGACGTTGGCGCCTGTGGTGCTGTTGGTGTAATCAACACGGTCGTAGCCCCCGCCACCGTCGATCGTGTCGTTGCCGCCCTGCCCAAGGAAGAATTCGAAGCCATCCGTGGCGCCGGTTCCATTGGCCGTGTTGCCGCCTGTCAGCGTATCGTTGAAGTTCGATCCGCGAATGCCCTCTATATTGCTCAGTGTGTCAATACCGCCCTGCCCGTCACTGGCCGTGTTGGTGACCAGGTTAACGTTGACCCCCACCGCGGCGGAGTCATAGCGCACCATGTCGATGCCACCCGCACCATCAATCGTGTCGTTGCCCGCGCGGCCTTCAAACTGCTCGGTCAGGCTGCTGTTGGAGCCCGTCAGTACATCCGCAAAATTTCCGCCGCGCACATGGTTGATGTTGATCAGGGTGTCGCTGCCCGCGGCGCCTGTGGCGGTGCCCGTGGCAAGGTTCACCGTCACTGAACCCGAGGCGCTGGAATAGTTGGCCCGGTTGCTGTTGTTCTGAAGAACCGGGTCAATAGCGCCGCCATCAATGGTGTCGTCGCCAGCGCCGCCTTCAAATTGCTCAAACAGGTTGGCGGTGCTGCTGCCGATCAGGGTGTCGTTAAAGCCTGAGCCGACCACAAAGTTGAGGTTGACCAAGGTGTCGGTGCCGCCTAGCCCGTCGCTGGCCGTGCCGGTTTGCAGGTTGACGTTCACCCCAGCCGTGGCGCTACTGTAAGTAACAAAGTTTAGGTCGGTGTAGTTAATGCGATCCGTGATAGTGCCGCCGTCCAGGCTGTCGTTGCCTGCGCCACCGGCCAAGGTGTCTTGTCCACCTGCGCCCAACAGCGTGTCGTTTCCGCCCCGACCTTCAAGGAAATTGGCATTAGCATCGCCAGTGATGCTGTCGGCAAAGTCAGATGCGTTGACATGCTCAATGCCGGTCAGCGTGTCGTTGCCCGCGCCACCGGTGACCACACCGGTACCCAGGTTGACGGTGATCGCTGCGCTGGTGTCGCTGAAGAAGTAATCCGCCGTGTCGCTTGTGCCCGTCCCGCCGTCAATACTGTCGGCGCCCGACCCGCCAGTGATGTAGTCGACGCCGTCACCACCCAGGATGGTGTCGTTGCCCGCATCGCCGCGCAGTTGGTCGTTGCCGTTGCCGCCGTCAATGCTGTCATTGCCACTGCCGCCGCTCAGGCTGTCGTTGCCGTCCATGCCCGTCAGGGTGTCGTTGCCGTTGCCTCCGTTCAGGCTGTCGTTGCCCGCCGCGCCCGACAGGTTGAGCCCGGCACTATAGTTCAGCATGCCGCCAAAGCCAGCATTGAACACGCTGAAGTCACTGGGCAGATAGGTGCCCTGCAAATCGATGGTCAGGTCGCCACCTGCAGTGTTGTCAGTGCCCACATAAATCTTGGTGATGCCGCCCGAGGCGGCCCCCACCATGATCTGGCCCCGGAGCAGGACGGCCGGGTTGTCGCCAGACTGGATGGTGCTGTCCAGCACCACCAGCGCGCCCCCAAAGTGGTTGAAGTTGAAGCTGTCACCGCTTTGCAGGTCTGTGATGCGGTCGGTTCCGCTGGCCTGCCCGAAATCATAAGCAAAGGTATCGTTGCCGGCGCCGCCGGTTAGCGTGTCGTTGCCGCCGTTGCCGCTGATGTAGTTACGCACACCGTTACCCGTCAGGGTGTCTGCGCCACTACCGCCGAAGATGTGTATTTCTTCAATGCTGATCAGTGTGTCGGTGCCGCCCAACGGGTCAACTTGAGTTCCGGTACCTGATGCGATGAAGGTAATGCCCGCAGTCGAACCGCCAAAGTTGTAAGACGCAATGTCGTTGCCTGCGCCGCCGTCAATCGTGTCGCTGCCACCGTCACCGCTGCCGCCCGCCGTGATGTAGTCGTCGCCGTCCCCACCCAGAACGCTGTCATTACCCGCCAGGCCATTGATATTGTCGTTGCCAGCCGCGCCATTCAAGGTGTCATTGCTGGCTGTGCCGCTCATCGTGTCGTTACCAGACGATCCTGTAAAGTTCTGGCCCATGGCGTAGTTCAGGCTGCCGCCAAAACCGCTGTTGAACACGGTGAAATCGCTGGCCAGGTAGTCGCCCTGCAGTTCGATGGTCAGGTCGCCACCCGCAGTATTGTCAGTGCCCACATAGATCTTGGTGATGCCGCCCGAGGCGGCCCCTACCATGACTTGCCCCCTAATCAGGGCGGCCGGGTTGTCGCCAGACTGGATGATGGTGTCCAGTACCACCAACGCGCCCCCAAAGTGGCTGAAGTTGAAGCTGTCCCCGCTTTGCAGGTCGGTGATGCGGTCGGTTCCGCTGGCCTGTCCGAAGTCATAAGCAAACGTATCGTTGCCAGCGCCGCCGGTCAGCGTGTCGTTGCTCGCCTCTCCGCTCAAGTAGTCGTTTCCATCTCCACCGGCTAGGCTGTCGTTGCCCTTACCGCCGTAAAGACTGTCTTGGCCAGCCAGACCGCTGAGCGTATCGTTGCCGTCGTTGCCGTAGAGTCTGTTGTCCGAGGCATTGCCCGTCAGGCTGTCCGCGCCACTGCCGCCATATACCTCGATCCTCTCGATGCTGATCAAGGTGTCGGTGCCGCCCAGACCATCCGCCTGTGTGCCGGTGTCTGACACAGTGAACGTAACACCACTGGTGTTGCTCTGGAAGCCATAAGCGGCTATGTCGTAGCCATTTCCCCCGTCAATCGTGTCGCTGCCCGCATCACCGCGCAAGATGTCGTTGTCATCGCCACCGGAGAGGCTGTCGTTGTCGTCCCCGCCGTCGAGGTTGTCAGACCCGCTGCCGCCCTGCAGCGAATCCGCGCCCGCATCACCGGTCAAGTAGTCGTTGCCATCTCCACCGGAGAGGCTGTCGTTGCCGTTACCGCCATAGAGATTGTCTTGGCCACCCAAGCCGCTGAGCGTGTCGTTGCCGTCGCTGCCGCTGATGTAGTTGTCCGACGCATTGCCCGTGAGGCTGTCCGCGCCACTGCCGCCCAATACATTGATCCGCTCGATGCTGATCAAGGTGTCAGTGCCGCCCAGACCATCCGCCTGCGTGCCGGTGTCTGTCGCAATGAACGTGACACCACTGGTGTTGCTCTCGAAGCCATAAGCGGCTGTGTCGTAGCCGTTTCCCCCGTCGACCGTGTCGCTGCCCGCATCACCGCGCAAGTAGTCATTGTCATCGCCGCCGGAGAGGCTGTCGTTGCCGTCCCCGCCGTAGAGGCCGTCAGACCCGCTGCCGCCCTGCAGCGAATCCGCACCCGCGTCTCCTCGCAAGTCGTCGTTGCCCTTACCGCCGTAGAGACTGTCATTGCCCTTACCGCCATAAAGGCTGTTGTCCGAGGCATTGCCCGTCAGGCTGTCCGCGCCGCTACCACCAAATACCTCGATCCTCTCAATACTTATCAATGTGTCGATACCTCCCAGACCGTCCGCCTGCGTGCCGGTGTCTAACAAAGTGAACGTCATACCACTGGTGTTACTCTCAAAGCCATAAGTGGCTATGTCGTAGCCATTTCCCCCGTCAATCGTGTCGCTGCCCGCATCACCGCGCAAGTTGTCGTTGTCATCGCCACCGGAGAGGCTGTCGTTGCCGTCCCCGCCAAAGAGATTGTCAAACCCACTGCCGCCCTGCAACGTATCCGCGCCACCCTCACCACTCAAGAAATCGTTTCCGTCGCCACCGGAGAGGCTGTCGTTTCCGTTTCCCTTACCGCCATAGAGGCTGTCTTGGCCACCCAGGCCGCTGAGCGTGTCGTTGCCGTCGTTGCCGTAGAGGCTGTTGTCCGACGCATTGCCCGTCAGGCTATCCGCGCCACTGCCGCCGAATACATCGATCCTTTCGATGCTGGTTAAGGTGTCGGTGCCTCCCAGCCCATCCGCATGCGTGCTGGTGTCAGACGCAGTGAACGTGACACCACTGGTGTTGCTCTCAAAACCATAAGTGGCTGTGTCATAGCCGTTTCCGCCGTCGATCGTGTCGCTGCCGGCATCACCGCGCACGTAGTCGTTACCCTCGCCACCGGAGAGGCTGTCGTTACCGTCCCCGCCGTAAAGATAGTCTTGACCACCCAGGCCGCTGAGTGTGTCGTTGCCTGCAAGGCCTTGCAGGCTGTTGTCTGAAGCATTGCCCGTTATGTTGTCCGCGCCACTGCCGCCGATTACATCAATTCTCTCGATGCTTATCAAGGTGTCAGTGCCTCCCAGACCGTCCGCCTGCGTGCCGGTGTCTGACGCAGTGAACGTGATACCACTGATGTTGCCCCCGAAGCTGTAAGTCGCTGTGTCGACGCCGTTTCCACCGTCGATCGTGTCGCTGCCCGCATCACCACTCAAGTAGTCGTTGTCATCGCCACCGGACAAGCTGTCGTTGTCGTCCCCGCCATACAGATTGTCAAACGCACTGCCGCCCTGCAGCGTATCAGCGCCCGCGCTTCCGCTTAAGTAGTCGTTTCCATCTCCACCGGAGAGGCTGTCATTGCCCTTACCGCCGTAAAGACTGTCTTGACCACCCAGGCCGCTGAGCGTGTCGTTGCCGTCGTTGCCTTCCAGGATGTTGTCCGCTGCATTACCCGTCAAGCTGTCCGCGCCACTGCCGCCGTAGACCTCGATCCTCTCGATGCTGCTCAAGGTGTCGGTGCCTCCCAGTCCATCCACCTGCGTGCCGGTGTCAGTCACGGTAAACGTGACGCCACTGGTGTTGCTCCTGAAGCTATAAGCGGCTGTGTCGTAGCCGTTTCCCCCGTCGATCGTGTCGCTGCCCGCATCACCGCGCAAGTAGTCGTTCCCGTCTCCACCGGAGAGGCTATCGTTACCGTAATCGCCGTAGAGGCTATTGGCCTCGGCATTGCCCGTGATCGAATCGTTGTACTGCGACCCGCCGACTTTCTCGATACTGATAAGCAGGTCAGACCCGGCGCCTCCCGTGGCGGTACCTGCGGCAAGATTGACCGTTATGGCAGAGCTTGCATTAAAGTACTCAGCCCAATCCGATCCTGCGCCACCATCAATCGTGTCGTTGCCGGCAAGGCCTTCGATGACGTTATCACTTGCGTTGCCCGTCAAGGTGTCACCAAAGGAAGACCCCATGACATTTTCAATGCCGACCAAAGTATCCGTTCCAGCTGCGCCCGTAGCTGTGCCCGCAGCCAGGCTTACCGTAACCGCGCCCGTCGCGTCGCTGTAGTGCACCCAGTCAACGCCCTCCTGGCCATCAATCAGGTCGTCGCCGGGTCCCCCATTGATAAAATCATTACCTTTACCGCCATACAAGCTGTCGTTACCTTCAAGGCCGTTGATGGTGTCATCGCTGGTTGACCCCGTGATGGTGTCAATTCCGATGGTTCCGTTGAATGTCGGCATGGCTCAGGTACTCCAAAAGTAACAATTAAAAACAATGTTGCGAATTGTAAATTTATAACGTGTTACTAAATCTGCGTCAATCCTACATATGCGTTAGGTCCCAATACGAGATCATTGCTCGGGGCTTTCACGTTTTTGTAACAATTTCCATCTGTCCTTGCAGGCAGATCGTCTGCAGGTCGTAGCGCCCAACTATTTTTTGCCGCGCTGCAGCGCCCAGGCCCGTCAAGGCCTGACGTCCTTCCAACGCTGCAACGACGCGATGTGCCAGTGCCTCCACATCAAAAAAGTCCGTCAGTATGCCGTCCACGCCGTCTTCAATGACTTCGCGCACTGGCCCGGTATTGCTGGCCACCACGGTGCAACCCGCGCTCATGGCCTCAAGGCAGCTCCACGACAGCACAAACGGGTAGGTCAAATACACATGGCAGGCAGACACCTGTAGCACCCGCAGGTAGTCGCGGTAGGGCAGCCCGCCCAAAAAATGCACGCGATCCGTCGGCAACCGGTGCCCCACCTCTTTCAAAAGCACGTCGCGCCAGGATCCGCCCGCACGCGGCGGCGCACCGTAGCTGACAGCGTCACGCCCAACGATCAGGCAATGGGCCTTGGGACGGCGCGCCATGATCTCGGGCAGTGACCGCATGAAGACATGAAACCCGCGGTACGGCTCCAGGTTGCGGTTGACAAAGGTGATGACTTCGTCGTTTCGCGTTAGGGTCAGCTGTTTGCGAACCAGTTGTACGGTGGCAGCCGGATTCGGCTTGACGACCGCAGTGTCTATGCCATCAAACATCACATGGGTCTTATTGCGGTACTCAAGTGGCAGCTTGCTGCGTTGCCATTGGGTGGGTGAGTAAATGGTGTCTGCGGCTGACAACGCATGCAGGTGTACCGTGTTCTTAAGCCGCAATCTGGCTCGCGCGGCCGGGGTGTCCTGAAACAGCTCTTTGTCAAAGCCGTAGTCCGAGTCTTCTGCACTGTAGAAAAACTCGGCATAAATCACCAGTCGCGCCTCAGGCCAAACATCCTTGCAGAACAAGGCTTCTCCCCAGCCGGGGTGCGCCACCACCACGTCTGGCACGAACCCGTCCCGCCTCAAGGCTTCCATGGCCTGTGCACATGCCGTACCGCGAAGAATTTTGGTTTCAAGGTCACGCGCTGGTTCAAGGGCAGACACGCGCGCCAGCGCGGCAACGGCGTAGCGCACAAGCCGCACGCCTGGCACAGCGCGGCCCTTGATTGCCAGGGCAACCACCTCGTTACCTTGGCTTGCCAGCGCGGTCGCAACATGCACGAATTGCGCTGGGAAATTTTGGTGTACAAACAAATACTTTTTATTCACGCTAATCTCCGCCTGTTTTCAATTGCCCGTATTGTGTCTGTCACGCAACCCCACCCGCCCACCAGTGCGCCAAGCAACGTGCTAGACGAAGCCCGCCGCCTTTGGGGTGCGGGCCAGCCCAGTGCTGCGCGCGCGTTGATCCAAGCCGCCATCAACAAGAGCGTCGCGGGTGATGCCCTGCGAACGGCGGCCTGGGCCTACTCAGAAGCATTTACCCAGCCGCTGGAAGGACGCCGTGTAACGCTGGTCAGGCGCTCGCCGGCAGATCTGCTACTGGTGCGGGCGGCCTGGGCCGACCGGCCGTTCATGGAGCGTTTTCACCGCATGGCGCCCGCGTTGCCGGCTAACGACACGGCTCTGGCCAAGGTGCTGGACAGTGAATCAAAGGCCACTCTGTTGGACACTAGAAACCTGCACTGGACGGTCGTGCGCGCAGACGGCCAGCGCGTGGGCATGGTCAGCATGGTGGAGGTGCTGCTGCGGCATCGGCGGGCAGAATTCGTTGTAGGCGTGCGAGACGACACCCCCGGGCTGGCGCTGGAGGCAAGCCTGTTGGCGCTGGAGTTCGCGTTTTCGGTCATGCGGCTGCACAAGGTCTGTTCATCGGTCTATGGGCACAACGACTATGCCTTGCGTTCCACCGTGCATCTGGGCTTCAAGCGCGAAGGCACGCTGCGCGACCAGCTTTACGACTCCGCCACCGGGCAATGGGTCTCGCTGCACCTTTCGGCGCTTTTCAAGGATGATTTTCTTTGCGCTGCCAATCAGCGCTTGGCGCAAAGGCTGCTCAGGCGCCCACTCTTGTCTTGATGGGGTCGGTGCGAAACCGAAAAATCAATATTTGGCTGATGAGCTTTTTGCTGCACCCCCAGTCTTGCGCCATGCGGGTGCACTGAAACGCGGCTTGGTCATTGCCCAGCTGCAGATGGCCAGCCGCGGCCAAAAGAGCCAGTTTTGCACGATCAGGGAGGTGTTGCAGTGTGTCGCGCTCGAGCTTGGCCAGGCTGTCCCAGTCGCCAAACTGCCATTGAGTACTGCTGCGCTCTAACAGGGCTTTTTCAGTCATTGGGGATCAGCGCACGCCACAGGCCAATATCCATCGCCACACTTTTAGTGTCAAACCGCAATTCGAATTTGGGGCCATGGTGGTCCTGGGACTCTTCAAACCAGTTTTCAAACTGTGGCTGGCTGGCGGTAGCCTGCGGAAACTCAAGCTTTGGCAGATGAGGAAATTGGCCTGGCTTGATGTTGGCGGCACTGAGGCGAAATTCAAAACTAGGCCAACTGCGCGCGCCGTAGCTGGGGTTGCCCAGCGCAAACCACAGGTGTTCAGAGTCGTGGTGGACTTGCTCAAGTTTGAGTTGCACCGTGTCGTAGCGCCACACGCGGGGCAATTGGGCCAGCTGTTGGCGCAATGTGGCCAGGCGCTGCACCCAAGTGGGGCGCTCTGGCAAGTCGGCAGGAAGGCTGTCGGCCATAGCTGCGCAGGCGGCGCGCACCATGTGCAGGTCTGCTGGCGTGAGGCTGCGCAGCAGTGCGGCTGCAGCTGATCCCGCTGCGGCGGTTGGGTTCAGTTGTAGCGCGGCCAGTGCGGTTGTACCTAGCGGGGTGGGCCAGTAAAGCAAGGGGTGGTCTTGGCCCTGCGCTGGCGGCGTGAGAGTCAAAACAAGTGATTGACCAATGGACTCCAGAGTGACGTCCAGCATACCTACGGTGCGCCCGCCGGCTTGCAGCCCATGCATTTGGCTGCGCAACGGCGTCGTGGAGATCAAGTCCACACGTTCCCACTCAATGAAGTCGGGATAGCGGGCGAGCAACTTGCTCAGGCGAACGTCCACGCCTTGTTTTTCTTGAACAGCTTGTTGGTGCTGCAAAAAGTAATACTCCAACTCTTCTTGGACTTGATGGAGTTGCAGCAGCAGGAGATCGTTTTCCTCGGTGAGCTTTTTTTTGGTTTGGTTTAGCTGCTGAAGGTTGGCGTCGCGTTGGGCGATGGCATCGGTTTTGGCTTGTAGTTGGGTGTCGCTCGCTTGCTCGGTTGCGGCAAGCTGAGCCTTGAGGCAAGTTGGTATTTATTTCGTCCTGCAGTGCACGCACTTCGGGATGGTCTTGGAGCAGGTTATGCACCAGCAGTTGCAGCAGGGGGTCAATGGGCTTGGCAAGTGGTGCGGCATGTGCTGCCAGCCTGAGCTGGATACCAAGCGTCTGGTTGATGAATTCAACTAATTGGTAGCCCGCGCCGTGCACTTGCTGCGCATGCACCAGAATGCAGCGCGTACGGTTGCGGTGCTAGAAACGCAACAACTCAGTTTGCTAACTGGACCATGTGTTCAACACTGCATGGCTGTCAAAGTTGGCCAATTCAGTGTCTGCCATGGCACGGCACAGCACGCTGGATGCTGGGGTATGCGTCAATACAAATCGGGTGCCGGGGTCAAAGTCGCGCCAAAAGTCGAGCAACCAGGAGCTGCGGCTGTCGGCCCAACCCCAAGCGGGTTGAGTACGGTTGACCGAAAATATTTCTTCTGCCGCCAATTGCCATGGCGCATCAGGCTTGATGGGGGCTACAGGTGCGGGCAGGTCTGCAAAAAGTCGTTCATGCCACTGCGCAATTGCTTGCACCCCGCCAGTATTGGTACGGCGAGCCATCCGAAGCCCAGCGGGCTCTAGAAATGCTAGCAGGGGCTGCAACTCGCACCAAGGGGTGCCGCAGATGATGAGTGTTTGCATGTATTACTGAACCCTGCTGAACCGAGCGTCGATCATGGAAAAGAACAGCCAGTACAACTATGGCGCCGTCTTGCTGCCCGCAGCCTGCGCTGGCTTTTTGCCCTTGATGCCAAAAGTCATTTTTGAGTCATATCGCAAGTTCCGCAAGTTCCGTTAGCGAGTTAAACAAATAATTACAAATTGCGTATATTTTGCTGGGTTGCCGTTACATGTAGAACACTTTCAAGCATGTTTCTTTTAACCAACAGCGCGGATTGTGGCGCATTTTTTAGCCTGCGCGTCGCTTGTGTAAATCGATTTTTTGAGTAAAAATTCACGCAAATAGCGTTGATTTATCGCCTAGTATTGTTTTGCAAACTGCGTAACTAATGTAAAATTTAGACATAAATGTGCCTGGCATGTTTAATGCATGGTTTAGGGCCATCTCAGCAGGGCACAAAAAGGAGTGAAATATGGCTTCAGATTCGTTATTTGGTGGTGGTGATGCAGCTGGTGGTGATCCGACCGGCGGTGGTCTACTCGACCAAGGTGACCGTGCCCTGCTTGATTCGCTGTTGGCAGATTTCGTTGGCGGGCCAGCTGTTGACTTTGACGGGGGCAAACTGCTCAATGGCACGGGTCCTGGCGGTGAGAAGCAGGGCGCTTTGACGCCCGGCGCAGGTCCGTTGGATGGCCCCATCACCAACGGTGACTTGACAATGGAGGTGAATATTCCCGCTGGTACAGGCATCACCTTCTCAGGCAAAGACGGCCAAACGCCTGATCAGGCTGAAAGCTACTTGAACACTCAAATCGGCGGGTATTTTAAGGGGGCTGTTGATCCTAATAGCGATGCAGGTCAACAACAACAATCTCTGACTGGCGCGGTTGATGACTTGCTGGGATCGCTGGGTGGCGGCAAAGACATTTCAGTGCGTTTAATTGACTTTTTGGGCAAGACGGGCCCGACCAGCTCGGCAATCAAAACTGAGGCGGGTACAATTTCTGACGTCAATCAAGACACTTTTGTGATGGCGCGCGCCACAACACCTACCAGTAAGCCAAGCACTGAGATTTCATTTGATGCGGGTGCATCTAAAGGCAAACAGGTGTTTGCCTTTAACCTGACGCCGTTGGGTGTCAATCAGACTTTGTCGATTAAAAACGTTGAGGCGGTGCTGCTGGGCGGTGCAGGCACGATGCGTGTGGGTGACAACAATCCTGTTCGTATACAAAGCGACAACAAATCGCAGAAAATCACTGGCGGTGGCGGCAACGACACGCTGGTGGGCAGCGGCAACGACACGCTGACTGGTGGTTCAGGCAGTGACGTGTTTGCTTTCAACTCTGCTGGCAAGGGCAAGTACACGGTTACTGACTTCAACAAGTCAGCAGACACCTTTGCCTTCAAGCTTACCGGTATTACCAACTTTGAGCAGTTGAAAGCGGCCGTCACCAAGACGGTGCAAGTGGGTAGCGACGTGACGTTTGACCTGGGGCCTGATATCTCCATCACACTGGTTGGGGTAACACCGGGCGAAATAAATAACAGTTTGATCAAGTTCACGTTTTAACGCGTGCATTTTTCATTGCTAAAGCCCGCTTTGAGCGGGCTTTCTTTTTAAGTGAACCGACTTTTGAGCCGCTGCGGTTTGTCCCAGCTTGCTTTTGCTGATGGCTTTGCCTGGGGCTGGGCGCAAGGGCCGATTGCCGATGCGACAGAGGTGCATTTGTATGCCGACGGCCGGCACGTTGCCACGGAGCTTGCAGGTGCGGTGTTGCCAGAGCGGTTTTACAGCATTTGCGGTACGCCGCCACAGGACAGCTTGGGCTTTGTATTTGCCCTGCCTGCTACATTGCTAGACGGGTTTGCGCACGACTTGCATGTGGGGTTGCCGTTTGCCCAGCAAGGCGGCTTGCACGGGGAGGTACAGACTTTTTGCAGCAGTGCCGTGGGGCAAAGCGTGCGGGGTGTAGTGGCCCAGCAGGGCAAACAGTTTGTGGGTACGGTGTGGTTTGAAAAGCTGCCCCGCAAAAAAGCTGTTTTGCAGGTGACCGATGCCGACGGTAACACCGTGCATTCGCAGCCGCTGGCCGTAGAGCGCCTGGCAGACGAACATGGTTATCCTGCTGGGTTTACCGTCCCCTGCAACGGCCTGCCGCCTGGGCTATTGAACTTTACATGCCAAGGCCAGGCGCTGCGTGGCTCTCCCTGCGCACGCGCCCTGCAATTGGTGGGTTTGCTTAACAACGTGCAAGACGGGCGCATCAAGGGCTGGGCACTGGACGGTGCTGACTGGGCTAACCCGATTGAGTTGGTGCTGCGACTTGACGGCCAGGCTTGCTCCTGGTTTCGCCCCAATATTCGGCGGCCAGACATCAGCCAGTACCTCGGGCTGCCAGATGACGGCCTGGGGCTGACTGGCTTTGATGTACCCACACCGCCCGCTTTGGCCGACGGCAGGCCGCATGTGGTGGAGGTGGTGTCAGCTGCTAACGGCCAATTGCTGAAAAACGGCCGACAACAAGTGATGCTGGCCCCGGCTGGGTTGCACTGGCTTGGTAGGCGCTGGGCAGACCCGCCGATTCAACCAGCCCAAGCGCAAACACAAAAACACCGGGAAAAGCTGAAGCGAACAACACACTCTGCCCCCGCAGTGTCGGTGATTATTCTTAACCGCAATGGTGCGGCGGTGCTGGCAGCTTTTTTACAAAGCTGGCAGCTGCACAACACCAGCGTAGTAGCTGAAATTATTGTGGTGGATCATGCGTCGGTTGACGGTAGCCGGGCGCTGCTAAACCAATGGCAAGACCGGCTTGACCTGTCGGTGCTGGCGCTTGACCATAATGGCTCGTTTTCAGAATCTTGCAACCTGGGGGCTCGCCACGCGCGGGGGCAGCACCTGCTGTTCATGAACAACGATATTGTTTGGCTTCAAGACGCCCTGCCGCGCATGCTGGAAAGCCTGCAAAACCCACAGGTAGGGGTGGTGGGAATCAAACTGCTGAAGGCGGTGGGTGCGGCGCTGGACGGCGTGCCAATCGTCAGCGAGGTGCAGCACCTGGGCGTGCGCTTTAAGTTGAACGATAAGAGTTATTGGCCGTTTGAGGTGTCACCATCAGACGCGTACGGCGAGGCTGAACATACACCGCAGTATGTGCCAGCCGTCACCGGAGCGGTGCTGTTGTGCCGTGCCACTGACTTTGCAGATGTAGGCGGGTTTGACCCCGCCTATTTTTACGGCTTTGAAGATGTTGAGCTGTGCCTGCGCCTAGCCTACCGGCTTCGCAAGGCGGTGATTTGCCGCAATGACTGCGTGGCTCTGCACCGGCATGGGCACACAAGACTGTCGGGCCGCGAAATCACGATTTTTGACCGGGTGATGCGTAACTCAGCAGTACTTGAGTCACACATTGGGGTATGGATCAAGCAAGCCTATTGGCGCAGTCTGGTGTGCGGTGACGGGTATGTCACGCGTGAGCCGCTGACCATTGGCCTCGTGGTAGATGCTGAACCGCAACACACAGGCAATACGCCACTGGTCACTGATGTGCTGGCGTTATGCCAACGCATCAGGACGGCGTTGCCGCATGCGCGGCTGGTGCTGCTCCCGCCAGCGCTTGACTGGAAAAACGCCGATGGCCTGCATGTACTGCTGGTGGGCGATACGCGCTTTGACATTCGCACCTTGCGCAAGGCGCGCCCTGACCTGCTGACCGTAGCCTGGCTGCGCAGCGGCGCTGTCGATTGGCCGCAGCTGCCGTGGTGGGGCGGGTTTGGTGCGCTGCTGGCACCCCAGACCAACGCACTGGTACTGACCAAGACCTTGGGCTTGTTGGTGCAGGCATCCAGCGTTGCCGCGCCGCTGGGTGATACCTTATGTACCAACCATTGGCGCTTGCGCGTAGCCGTGCTGGCACGGGCCGGGGCAAATGCGCAGGCTGTGGCGGTGCAGCAGAGCCTGCGAGCGCAGGGGCTGCCTTGCTGGTTAGTGGCAGATGACAACATGCAGCTTCTGCCAATGGTGGATGTGTGCATAACAATAGGTGGCCCAGCAGGTACAGTGGAAGACACGACCCGTGCCCCCTTAGGTGCAGGGGTGTTGCATGTGGCGTGGCCAGCAGACTCGGTGCGGCTACCTGATGCGGCTTGGCTGGCGCAGCAAATGGAGATGTGTGTTGGAAATACTTTTTATTCATCCTAACTTTCCGGGTCAGTTTCGCAAGGTGGCTGCCGCGCTGGCACGCCAACCCGGGCTAAAAGTCATTGGCGTGGGTGATGAGACCTGGATGCAGACTGTGGTGCCACTACAGGGGCTGCCCGTGATTGCCTACCCTACACCGCCACCGCCACAGGATGAGGACACCAGCTTGCATCCTTGGGCCAAAAACTTTAACGCGGCGGTGCGGCGCGGACAGCAGGTGGTGACCACCCTGGCGGCGTACAAGCGGGAAGGGTTGGAGCCTGACGTCATCGTGACGCACCCCGGCTGGGGCGATGCTTTCTTTTTGCGCGACTTTTTCCCTGGTGCCAAAGTAGTGGGGTTGCTGGAGTACTACTACCATGCGCGCGGTGGTGACTTTGGTTTTGACCCGGAGTTTCCCGGCGGCTTTGACGATATTTTTCGGATCCGTATGCTGAATGCCACGCAGTTGATGGCGATGGACAGTTGCGACGAGGTGTTTTGCCCGACACAATGGCAGCGCAGTCGCTTTCCGGCGGTGTGGCAAAAACGCCTGGCGCTGATGCATGAGGGCGTTGACACGCAAGCTGTGTGCCCCGCGCCTGTTGCTCAGCTGCAACTGGCTGACGGTACCTGCTTTAAGGCTGGGGAAGAAGTGCTGACGTATGTCAGCCGCAAGCTTGAGCCGTACCGGGGTTACCACGTGTTCATGCGGGCGCTGCCCGCTATTTTGCGGGCCAGGCCGAATTGCCATGTGATCATTGTGGGTGAGGAAGGATCGGCGTATGGGCCTGCTTCACGCACGGGCTTGAGCTACCGCCAAACCTACCTCGACGAGGTCAGCGACCGACTGGATTTGTCCAGGGTGCACTTTACGGGCACCTTGCCGCATGCTGAATATGTGCGGGTGCTACAAGTGTCACGGCTGCATGTGTATCTGACGTACCCCTTTATTTTGTCGTGGTCGATGCTCGAGGCTATGGCCGCCGGCTGCTTGGTGCTAGGGTCTAGCACGCCGCCCGTTGAAGAAGTGATCACAGACGGTGAAAATGGCCTGCTGTTCCCATTTCTTGACCCGGACGCGCTGGCAACCCGGGCCATTGACGCGCTGACCAACCCTGATGAGTATGCTGAGCTGCGCATTGCCGCCAGGCAAACCATCTTAGACCGCTATGACTTTGAAACTGTCTCGCTTCCGGCGTACAAGCGCCTGTTAGAGGTTTAGGAATCTGATCACCATGAAAACATCAACCGCTGCGCTTTTAAAACAAGCTGCTGACCACCTGGGCCAGTACGACGTGGGGTCAGCACAGCAGCTGTACCAGCAAGCCCTGTTACGCGAGCCGGCCAACGCAGCAGCAGCCATGGGACTGGCGATGGTACTCAACCGCACCAGCAGGCCAGCAGAGGCGTTGCAGTTGTTGAACCGCATATGGGCAGCCATGAGACGAGCCAAGCCCAAACTGGCTGCACCACAGCAAGCCGCGGTGTTGGCGCAAATTGGGCTGGCGCAACAGGAGCTGGGCCAGCTGGGCGCGGCGCTGGAGTCCTACCGCCAAGCGGCGCGGCTGGTCAAGTCTGAAGATCTGACCCGACGCATCAAGCAAATCGCGCCGCTGGTGGGCAGCCCTGCGCCAGTGCAACAGCTGATCTTGCATGGCAGGCAACTAAAAGTGGCTGGCCAGCTTGACGAGGCCGCCAGAACCTACATTGCGGCGCTACAGCTACAGCCCGACAGCGCAGACGTACTGCATGAGCTAGCCATGGTGCTGCTGGACTTGGGAATGCACGAAAAAGCACTGCCGCTTTTACAAAAAGCAGTGATCTTGGCACCAGACCGGCCTGAGTTTTTTAATGACTTTGGTATTTTGTTTCAGCACCGGGCGGACTTTTCAAAGGCGGTGAGTTTTCATAAGCGCGCCATCAAACTGGCACCGGATTTTGTGTTTGCCCACATTAACCTGGGGGTGGCGCACAAGCGGCTGGGTCAAAACGATGAAAGCCTTGCGGCCTACCACAAGGCGCTGGAAATCGCGCCCAACTCGCCCGAAGCGCACAGCAATCTGGGTAATTTACTGCGGGTAACGGGCCAACTGCCGTTGGCCAAAAAACACCTTGAAAGAGCACTTCTGCTTAGACCAAATTATGCTGACGCCAAAGGTAATCTGGAAGCAGTCGTCCAAGCCATGGCCGAGGAGAATATGCTTCAAACTAAGCCGGCAGTTAAGACAAAACCTAAAGCGACTGCCAGGAAAATAATCGCCAAGAAGGTGGTAACAACCAAGGAGATTGTCGCTGTCAAACCGGTAATAAAAAAGACGGCGGCGAAGAAGACAGTAGCCAAAAAAGCAGCCCCAAAAAAAGTAGCCGCTGCCAACAAAGGTGCGGCTGCAAAAGCGCCTACCCTAACAACGGCGGCAGTATTGGCAAAAAAAGCCGTAGCCAAGAAGCCCGTCGTTAAATTTCCTATCAAAGGTGGAAAGAGGTAATGTCGGCAGATCGTTTTTGACGCCCCCTTGTCAGGATACGCAGGGCTATTCTCTTAACCACAAAACCCGTTACTTTTTCAAATAATCCAGGGCCAGCTTGCCCACAGTCGCTGCAATACCGCTGACCAGCGTCCCCCAAGCCATGTCGATGAACGTCAAGCCCAGCGGCCAGTCTTTAACCACCGCCAGATTGGTCAGGTCATAGGTTGAATAGGCAAAAAACCCGAACAATGCACCCATCATGGCGGCCTTCCAAACCGGGCTGTCAGCTTGCGGCAGCACCGCAAATATCAACAAACCCGCCGGAAACATCAAATAAAAGGCAGCTGCCGCCCACAAATTCGGACTAGGGCTAAGCAGCGACCCCATCGCGTTGGCGTAGGTTGACTTGGCAATCAGGCCTAGCCACACCATATCGATGACAAACATGGTTAAGAAAACAGCGGCGTAGGTTCCAAGGTATTGCAGCATGTGGTGGTCCCGTGGTGGTTTGCTGATGTTGATTCATTGTTAGCGCATCATATTTTGAGACACACCTTACATGCGGGGTGTCAGCTTATTTCCCTTTTTTTGAGGCCTGCTGGCTTGAAGTTTGTATCAAATGGCTTTATTATCAGCACTCGACGTTTATGAGTGCTAACAAAGCCTCTAGTCGCAAATTCGCTAGCGTCAGCCAACAACAGGCGGCGCTTTTGATTCTTAAAACCATTGTTTTATAACCAGGAGCCTCCATGAAACTTCGCCCTTTACATGACCGTGTGATTGTCAAACGCGTCGAAAACGAAACCAAAACCGCCTCTGGCATCGTCATCCCTGACTCAGCCGCTGAAAAGCCTGATCAAGGCGAAATTTTGGCTGTTGGCCCCGGCAAAAAGAACGACAAGGGCGAAGTACAGCCTGTTGGCGTCAAAGTGGGTGACCGCGTTTTGTTCGGCAAATACAGCGGCCAGACGGTCAAAGTTGACGGCGACGAGTTGCTCGTGATGAAAGAGGAAGACCTCTTTGCTGTCGTAGAGAAATAATCACTCTACTATTAATTTGATAGCTTATGGCGCACGTATTCAGGGCGCCATAAGCACATTTAACCCCTATTTAACCTTATTCAGGAGCCACACATGGCAGCAAAAGACGTAATTTTCGGCGGCGAAGCCCGCGCACGCATGGTTGAGGGTGTCAACATCCTGGCTAACGCAGTCAAAGTCACCCTGGGCCCTAAAGGCCGTAACGTCGTGCTGGAGCGCTCATTCGGCGCCCCAACCGTGACCAAAGACGGCGTGTCCGTCGCCAAAGAAATCGAGCTGAAAGACAAGCTGCAAAACATGGGCGCGCAGATGGTCAAGGAAGTCGCTTCCAAGACGTCTGACATCGCTGGTGACGGCACCACGACCGCTACCGTGCTCGCACAAGCCATTGTTCGCGAAGGCATGAAGTACGTTGCCGCTGGCATGAACCCAATGGATTTGAAGCGCGGTATCGACAAGGCTGTGACAGCTCTGGTTGAAGAACTGAAAAAAGCTTCAAAAGCCACCACCACTTCCAAGGAAATCGCTCAAGTAGGTTCAATTTCCGCCAACAGCGACGAAACCATTGGCAAGATCATTGCTGATGCAATGGACAAAGTCGGCAAAGAAGGCGTGATCACCGTTGAAGACGGCAAATCACTTGAGTCCGAGCTCGACGTGGTTGAAGGCATGCAGTTTGACCGTGGCTACCTGTCACCGTACTTCATCAACAACCCAGAAAAGCAATCCGCCATTCTGGACAACCCGTTTGTTCTGCTGTACGACAAGAAAATCAGCAACATCCGTGACCTGCTGCCTACGCTGGAACAAGTCGCCAAAGCTGGCCGCCCACTGCTGATCATCGCTGAAGAAGTTGATGGTGAAGCCCTGGCTACGCTGGTGGTCAACACCCTGCGCGGTATTTTGAAAGTGGTCGCTGTGAAGGCCCCAGGTTTCGGCGATCGCCGCAAAGCCATGCTGGAAGACATCGCCTGCCTGACCGGCGGCAAGGTCATTGCTGAAGAAGTCGGCATGTCGTTAGAGAAAGCCACGCTGGCTGACCTCGGCTCGGCCAAGCGCATTGAAGTCGGCAAAGAAAACACCATCATCATCGACGGTGCTGGTGCTGCTGCTGACATCGAAGCACGTGTCAAACAAGTGCGCGTTCAGATCGAAGAAGCGACCAGCGACTACGACCGCGAAAAACTGCAAGAGCGCGTGGCCAAGCTGGCCGGCGGTGTTGCCGTGATCAAGGTTGGCGCTGCCACCGAAGTCGAAATGAAAGAGAAAAAAGCACGCGTTGAAGACGCCCTGCACGCTACCCGCGCTGCGGTGGAAGAAGGCATTGTTGCCGGCGGCGGCGTTGCCCTGCTGCGCGCCAAGCAAACTGCTGGCGTCATCAAAGGCGACAACGCTGACCAGGAAGCCGGTATCAAGCTGGTGCTGAAAGCGATTGAAGCGCCTCTGCGCGAAATCGTATTCAACGGCGGCGGCGAAGCATCGGTGGTTGTAGCAGCTGTGATGGCTGGCAAAGGCAACTACGGCTACAACGCAGCTAATGAGACCTACGGCGACATGATTGAAATGGGTATCCTGGACCCCACCAAAGTGACCCGCACCGCACTGCAAAACGCAGCGTCGGTCGCCAGCCTGATGCTGACAACCGAGTGCATGATTGCCGAAGCACCAAAAGATGACGCACCAGGCGGCATGGGTGGTGGCGGCGGTATGGGCGGCATGGGTGGTATGGGCGGCATGGACATGTAATGCAGCTTTGAATCAGCTTCTTGCTGATTCAAAAATTCAAAAAGGCCGCAGCTTGCAAACGCTGCGGCCTTTTTTACCTTTTTGGCGACAATTTAATTTTGAACAACTTGCCAGCTATGACTTGGGCGTACTTCACATCAATCTGATCTGGATATATTGGGGCGGCATCGTCTGCTGAGCTGTAGCAATGTCCTACCTGACAGTAGCTCACATACGCGTTGTGAATAGTTTTGATAGTTTTTTGCTCATCGCCAAGAAAACAGGTTTTCGATACAGGCAGCTTTGCAGATCGCTTTGCCCCTGATAACAGTTCGTCGCAGGGAAAGAACTTCTCGAGAGCTGTAGCAGCCACGTTTTTTGCACGCTCGCGTTCTGCAAGCCAAGCTGGTGCCTTACCTTGGACTTTGAGTTGCGAATCCCAATGCACCCTCGCACTTTCAGCAAGGGGATTTGCTCGGGCAAAGTCAGATGAGGCGCTAAAGTCTAGCGCTTGAATTAACTTTGCATTTGCTGACAAAGATTGGACATGTGTCATGGTTCCTCCAATAGAAAAAGTCCCCCAGAAAGTCTGGCGGTGCCTCATCGTTGGAGGGTATGTAACCCTGATTGCCAAAAACTGATCCGATCACAAAACTCAAACCACCGAATGCGTACGCAGCCAGTCTTTTAACGCTGCGTCCATCCGCGTCTGCCAGCCGTCGCCACTGGCTCTGAACGCAGCAGTGACATCAGGTGACAGGCGGATGGTGATGCGGTCTTTCACGATGTCTGCAGGTGGTCTGCCGCGCGGCTTGAGCATCGCTTTGGCGGCTTGCGTACCGAACAATTCAGGAAGCACTGCGCTGGCTGGCCGGGCACGGGCCAAGTCTTGCGCACGCCATTCAGGGTTATCGTTGTCTAGCAATTCAGGATTCAAGCGTTTTTTCATAAATTTTCACCTCTCTTGAGTTCGCCTTGCGCAAACTGATCACGTGAAGCTTGTCAGCGCGGGCGTAAATACAGCGGCATGCAACCGCCCGTTAATGCAGCCCAGTACCCGAAAACGTCGTTCTCCATAATTTTTACGTTGATCCTCGCCGATGTAGGCTGTTGCCCAGTCCATCTCAGACAACAACTTGAAGGCTAGCCCGCGCTCCCGGCTATTGCGATCGTTTTTGTCTGGATCAAACGTCATCTACATCGTATTTATTGTATGCACATTAATATTGGGCGTCAACGGCTTGTGTCAGACCCGCTTGAGCGCAACGAAAAAAGGCCGCAACGTGCAAACGCTGCGGCCTTTTTTAGTGGTCACAAAATTCAGGTCGTCACAACCGCATACTCGTTACCACCCTCAACCGTAGGCTGCACCCACCAGTAGATAAGCAGCAAAAAGCCAATCACTGTCAGCATGATGAGTTGCCACCAGCCGCTTTTGCCGATGTCGTGCAGGCGGCGGGTACCGACGGCCAAAGCGGGTAATAACAGGCCGAGGGCGACCAGACCGTTGATCGTCTCACCGAGCATGCTGGCGGCGATGGAGACCAAAATCTGGAACAGAAAGAACCACCAGAATTCAGGGCGTGATGCGCGGCCTGAAAATGTGGCGTATTTGGATAGGCAATTTGAGATAGCTTGGCCGAAGTTCATGGTTTCCTCCTCAGGACTTTATTGGGACATTCCCAACGCCATGATAGGCCCTCGTCGTCAGTGTGGCCAACTTGCGTCAGGGCGCAGGCGTTGCAGCAGCCCCGCCGTGGACCCATCCAGCCCTGACACATCACCGCTTTGCAAGCGCAACTCAATGTCTTGGGCCAGCACCTTGCCCAGCTCTACGCCCCACTGGTCAAAGCTGTTGATGCCCCAGATGCTGCCGCTCACGAAAACGCGGTGCTCTTGCAGTGCTAGCAGTGCGCCCAAGCTCGCGGGTGTGAGCTCGTCCAGCAGTAAAAACGTGCTGGGTCGGTTGCCTGGGAAATGTTTATGACCGCCTTCATCATGCTTGCCGACCATCAGCGCTTGGGCCTGAGCAACCGCGTTGGCGAGCAGTTTGGTGTGGTGGCCAGGCAAACTGTTGGCTGCGGTCTTAACCGCAATAAATTCAACCGGTACGACCGATGTGCCTTGGTGCAGCATTTGAAAATACGCGTGCTGGCCATTGGTGCCCGGCTCACCCCACAGCACTGGCGCCGTTTCAAACGGTATCGCTTCGCCTTGGGCGTCGACGCGCTTGCCGTTACTCTCCATTTCCAGCTGCTGCAAATACGCTGGCAAGCGCCGCAGTGGGTAACTGTACGGCGCAATGCTGCGGCTGGTAAAGCCATGGAAGTTGCGGTACCACACGTCACTCAGCGCCAAACGCACCGGCAAATTTTGCTCAAGCGGTGCGTGGCGAAAGTGTTCGTCCATGGCATACGCGCCGCCTAAGAACTCGCGAAAGCACTTTTCTCCAATCGCTATTGCGATAGGCAAACCAATCGCCGACCACAACGAATATCGCCCGCCCACCCAATCCCAAAAGCCAAAAGTGCTGATGATGCCAAAAGCATTGGCCGCGGCGACATTGGTGGTGAGCGCTGCAAAGTGGTCCGGCACGTTTTTGCCACCGTTGGCGACAAACCAGTCGTGCGCGGACTGCGCATTGAGCATCGTCTCAGCGGTGGTAAAGGTTTTTGACGCGATCAAAAACATCGTGTTTTGCGGCTTGCACTGTGCCAGCACACTTGCAAGTTCCTGCCCATCCACGTTAGACACGAAATGAAAGCGTTTGGTCTTGTCAGCAAATTCATTGAGCGCCAACACCGCCATTTGCGGGCCAAGGTCGGAGCCACCAATACCAATGTTGACGATGTCAGTCAACAGCGGGTTAGCGCGGACCTGACTTGCAAAAGCCAGCATGGCGTTCAGCGTCGCTTCTACCCCAATTACCTTATTTGCTACATTATCTGTAGCGTCCATTCCAATAGATTCAGGGGCCAATGGCGTATTTCTCAGTAAAAAGTGCATCACAGCACGATTCTCAGTGTTGTTGATGGCCTCGCCCGCAAACATGGCGTCCCGATGTTGCGCCACACCGCATTGGCGTGCCAGGTCAAGCAACAGCGCTTGCGTTGGCGCATCCATCAGGTTTTTAGACAGGTCAGCAAACACATGGGGCGCGTGCTGGCTGAAAGTGGCAAAGCGTTGCGGATCAGCTGCAAAAGCATCACGCAAATCAAAGTTTTTGCCTGACGACTCAAATTGACTGTTCAGCAAACCCCATGCTGGCGTACGGTCGCAGCGCTGGCGCGACAGGCCGGACATCACAACGCCAACATCAGTTGCTCAAGCTTGACGGCGTCTGTGACAAAACCGCGAATGCCTTCAGCCAGCTTTTCCGTTGCCATCGCGTCCTGGTTAAGTGCAAATCTGAAACCTGCTTCGTCAAAATTTACAGCCGGCAAGGCCAGGGCTTTTGCCTCGTCGGCATTCAAGGCTTGCGGCAAGGGAGTATCGTTTGCCGCCAGCTGCGCAAGCAGTTCAGGGCTGATGGTCAGCAAATCGCAACCAGCCAGCGCGGTGATCTGCCCGATATTGCGAAAACTGGCACCCATGATTTCAGTGGTGATGCCGAAATGTTTGAAGTGGTTATAAATATCCCGAACTGATTGCACACCGGGGTCGTTCGCCCCGGTGTTGTCTGCCTCTACCCAGGCTGCGCCGCAAGCTTTTTTATGCCAGTCGTAAATACGGCCCACAAACGGCGAAATCAATTGCACCTTGGCTTGGCCGCACGCCACCGCCTGACAAAAGGCAAACAGCAGCGTCAAGTTGGTATGAATGCCGCGCTGCTCGAGCTTTTCAGCGGCTTGTATGCCTTCCCACGTTGCAGCGACTTTGATCAGCACGCGGTCGATGTGGATGCCTTCGGCCTGATAGAGCGCGATGATGCGTTCGCCCCGCACGACGGTAGCCTGAGTGTCAAAGCTCAGACGGGCGTCAATCTCGGTCGATACACGGCCCGGCACCGTGGCCAAAATCTCGCAGCCAAAGCGCACCAGCAGCCGGTCCATCACTTCATCTAACCCGCGGCCTTTGAGTTGACTGACAACACCTGCCATCAGCGGCTGGTAGTCGGCCTTTTGCACCGCCTTCAAAATCAGCGACGGGTTGGTGGTGGCGTCTTGCGGCTTGAATTGCGCGAGTTGCTTGAAGTCGCCCGTATCCGCAACGACGGTGGTGAATTGTTTGAGGGCTTCGAGTTGGTTCATGTTTTGATTATCGGGCGCAGCACAACGCCATCGGCTTTGTTCAGGTTACGAAACTTGTACGACAGATACGCCATGGTCTGCCAGACTTAGCCCCACTGAGGCGCCCACGCTCAACAGCTTAGTCAAATCTGGCGAAACCACAAAAATAGCGCCCAGCTCGGTCTCAAAGGTGTACTCATGGATGCTGCCCAAGTAGGCCGACTTTAAAAGCCGCGCAGCCAGCCCGGTACCTGCTGCACCAATGTGCCAAGCCTCGGGTCTGATCGCAACTTTCACCACGCCAGCATGTACCTGCTGACGGGATTTGACCGTCAACGGCCCCAGCGTGACCAACCCATGCGCATCAGAGCATGCCGGGAACAGCATCGCCTCCCCCATAAAACCCGCAACAAACTCGCTGGTCGGGTATTCGTACAGTTCTTGCGGCGTACCCGCCTGGGCAATCACGCCGTGGTCCATCACGATGATCTGGTCGCTGACCGCCAACGCTTCGCTTTGGTCGTGCGTGACATAAGCCACAGTCAGGCCCAGGCGCTGCTGTAGCGAGCGGATTTCCTCACGCATTTCACGTCGCAAGCGGGCGTCAAGGTTGCTGAGCGGTTCGTCAAACAGCAGCACATCGGGCTCTAGCACTAACGAACGAGCCAGCGCGACACGTTGTTGCTGGCCGCCCGACAGCTCGCTGGGCAAGCGTTCGTCGAACCCGACCAGGCCCACGTTTTTCATCGCCTCTTTCGCTCGGGCTTTGGTGGTGGGCTTATCGACGCCCGACATCTTCAAGCCGTAGCTGACGTTTTCAATCACGTTCATGTGGGGGAACAGTGCGTAGCTTTGAAACATCATGCTGACATTGCGCTGCGCGGGCCCTAACGTAGTGACGTCTTTGCCGCCCATGATGATGCTGCCGGATGTGGGCGACTCCAGCCCGGCAATCATGCGCAAAGTGGTGGTTTTACCGCAGCCTGAAGGGCCCAAAATTGTTGTTAATGTGCCCTGTTTGACAGTAAAGCTGATGCCTTTGACGGCCAGTGGAGCCGATGCGTCAACGCCGTAGCGCTTGGTGATGTTGTGAAACTCAATGCCGTTGGTCATGGTCTTTTACGTTTTTTAATGTGCTGCAGCAGCAGTTTTGCGGCGACCCAACTTGCGCTCGCCCACAAAATATTGAATCAATGCCGTGGCAATGGACATCAAAATAATCAGCACCGTGCAATACGCCAGTGCCACGCCGTAGTCGCCGTTGCCCACACGGCCAATGATGTAGGTGGTGGCCAGCTCGTTTTCAGCGGTGACTAAAAAAATCACCGCGCTGACTGTGGTGATGGCCCGAACAAAGCTGTATACCAGCGCCGCTACCAGCGCGGGTTTAAGCAGCGGCAGCACCACATGGCGCAGCGTCTGTAAGCTGCCCGCGCGCAGCATCATCGACGCTTCATCCAGCGATTTGTCCAGCTGCTTGAAAGCCGCCGTACCTGCCCGCACGCCGACCGGCAAGTTGCGAAATATAAAGCACAGCACAATGATCAACGCTGTGCCGGTCAACTCAAACGGCGGCACGTTAAACGCCATGATGTAGCTGATGCCCAGCACCGTGCCGGGGATGGCAAAGGCCAGCAGCGCGGCGAATTCAAACGCGCTTTGACCTTTGAATTCAGTACGCGCCAGCAGCCAGGCGATCAACAAGCCGGCAGTGGCCGTCATGGGTGCGGAAATAGCCGCCAGTTTGAGCGTGGTAAAAAATGAGTTCCAGGCGGTGCCCGCCCAAACGATGCCGAACTGACCCCACTCCAGGGCAAACGTGGTGCGAAAGTGATTGAGCGTGAAGGTGTAGTCGCGGCCCCAGGTTTGCACAAAGCCGCCTGCAAAGGCAAAGGCGTACACCACTAGGGTAAAAGCCATCCACGGTAAGGCAACCGAATGGGTGATGTTGCGCACCATTTTTGGCAGCGGCATGGCGATGCCCGCATCGCCTTTGCCGCTGACGGTGGTGTAGCTTTTTTTGCCCAGCAAGCCGCGTTGGACAGCAAACACGGTCAGTGCGAAAAAGGTCAATATCCACGCCAGCGATGCGGCCCGGCCCTGGTCGTATTGCGCTCCCACAATGGCGAAAAAGATTTCGGTACTGAGCACCGCAAACTGCCCACCCACGACGATCGGATTACCAAAATCGGCCATGCTTTCAATAAAGCCGACCAAAAACGCATTGGCTAAACCAGGTTTTAGCAACGGCAACGTGACCGTCATGAAGGTTTGGTTTGGCGTGGCACGCAGTGTTTGCGCGGCTTCCTCCAAACTGGGGGCTATGCCCTGCACCACGCCGCGCATGATCATGAAGGCTATCGGCGTGAAGGCAAAAGTTTGCGCCACCCACACGCCAAACCAGCCGTAAAACCACCGGGTCGGCTCAATGCCGAAGGCGTATTCTAAAAACTGGTTCACCACACCTGCGCGGCCAAACAACAAGATCAGACCCAGCCCCACCACAAACGGCGGCGTGATGACGGGCAACATGGCCAGCACGTTGAGCGGTTTGGAAAAATACTTGGTTTGGCGTTTGCTGGCGCGCTCAGACATCAGCGCCATCAGGGTGCCCAAAATCACGGTACTGGTGGCCGTCATCAAGCCTAAAAACAGGGTGTTCCAGGCCACGCCGCAGCTCTGGCCGCCTTTTGAACCGCCCACGAGGCAGCTCAGTCCGAAATTGCGTTCGGTTGCCACCCGGTCCCAAAGCGCTACGGGTGAAAACCCACCGTCTTCAAGATAAAAAGCACCGCTCAAGGCTTTCAGCACCGGAAACAAAATAAACAGCGCCAACATCGCAACGCAGCCCAGCACCGCGCTGGCTACAAACAAGTCGCCTTTGAAGTAACCGCGCCGTGCCACGCCCAAAGCGGTAATCACCACCAACGACACCAGCGCTAAAAAGCCGCCCCAACCGAGGCCAGACTGTTTTGATGTCAACGCCCCGAAGGTGCTGGTCAGCACCTCAAAAGACCAGCCTTTGGCACCAATAGCAAAGCCCGAAATCACCAGGCTGACGATGCCAAGTACACCAGCAGCTATCAGCACAGTGCCCTGCTTTTTGGTGGGCGCCATACGGGCCGCAACTGCAGCGATACCCAACGCGAGCACACCGAACCAAAGCCACGGCTTTTTGTAAACGGTAGCTTGCATCACGCCGTTGCCAGCTTGGTCGTTAGAAAAAACTTGTGGGATCGACAACAAGCCATTGCTGTCCTGAATGGCATACCAGGGGAAAACCAAATAGGCCAAAACGCCTGAAGCGATAAACCACCAGATTCCAGAATTGACAGCTTGAGTGTCTGCAGCTGAACTGGCTCGCTGCATGGGCTTACTTTGCATCGTTAAAAATTTGCATCGTTAAAACGACGTTTTTTGCATACCGAACAGGTGTCATGAAATTTTAAATTTGATAGCAACTAACGCATGTAAATCGGGGGCCAGGACCCAAAAAAGCCAACAAATTCACTTGGGTTGGTTGAACACTTCTTTTTCCCATTTGGCAATCAGGCGGCGGCGCTCGGCGCTGGCGCCGTATTTGGCGTAGTCGTAGTTGATCAGTTTGATCTTGGCGGGGTTCACCATACGCGGGTCTACGGTGACCGTGGAGTTGCTGGGCAACTGAAACTGCTTGGTTGCCAGGCCAAACTGCTGGCCGCCTGGGGTCAGGGCCCATTCGTAAAACTTTTTGGCGGTCTCGGTATTCGGGCCGTCTTTGACAAGGCTCATGGAACCCACTTCAGCGCCGGTGCCTTCTAGCGGCGTGATGGATGCCGCTGGAAAGCCCTGTGCAGCCTCGGTCGTTACATCGTGTACAAAACTGATGGATACCGCAGTTTCGCCGCGCGCAACGGCCTTGGCCGGGGCAACGCCAGAGCGGGTGTAAGTGCTGACATTTTTATGCAATTGTTTGAGGTATTCAAACGCTTTGTCTTCGCCCATCAGTTGCACCAGCGTGGCAATGACGGTGTAGGACGTGCCGCTGGATGCGGCATTGGCCATTTGAATTTCACCTTTGAACTCCGGCTTGAGCAGGTCAGCCCAGGACGCTGGCGGTTTGATCTTCTTTTTGGCCAACAGCTCCGTGTTGTAGCCAAAACCCAGCGGACCCAAATACACGCCCACCGTGCGGTACTTTGCATCAAAAGCCTGCTTTTGTGCCCACGGGTAAAGCTGGTTAATTTGCGCTGATTTGTATTCCAGCGTCAGGTTTTGCTCGGCGGCCTGCAAATGAGGGTCGCCCGTGCCACCAAACCAGATGTCGGTTTTAGGGTTGGCTTTTTCCGCATTCAATTGAGCCAGCGCCTCGCCTGAACCCTTGGCCACCATGTTGACTTTGACGCCTGTTGTTTTGGCGTACACGGTAGACATTAAATTACACCATTCAGCCTGCACCGAGCAAATGATATTGACCTGGCCTTGTGCGGCCGCGCCGAAAGCCGCACCGGCTAAAACCATGCTGGATAGAACTCGCTTCATAAGACTCCAAAGATAAGAAATTTATGGGTCAGTGTATCGGGGCGCACGAGGCCGAACTACCGGGGAAAACACGCTGCCAAAATTGCGATTTTTGGCTTGCACGACATATCTTCAAAAAAAACTGATCGATGAAAACTTTACTTTTGGAAAAGTTTGTATGAGACTATTGGTAATTTAATTACAGTCACATTCTGATTCTCTCTTTTTTGTAAATATAAATGGCCTTCGATCTCATATTGTTTGGTGGTACAGGCGACTTGGTGTGGCGTAAGCTGATGCCGGCTTTGTTTCAGGCTTTTCGTCATGGCTCATTGCCTGTTGGCGGACGTATTGTGGGTGTAGCGCGTGATGACCTGAGTGACGATGCTTACCGCGCGCTTATCAAATCACGGTTTGACCACGTTGAGCTTGCCAAGCGCCCCACCGATGAAGAATTTGCACGCTTTGCCGCGCTGTTGTTTTACCTGCGAATGGATTTGTCAAGCCCGGCAGACTACCCGCGTCTGGCCAGCAAATTACAAGAACACACCGCCGACACGGTCGTCATGTACCTGGCCACTGCGCCGACATTGTTCACGGTTTTTTGTGAGCAACTCGCTGCCGCTGGCATGGCCCGCCCCAACATGCGAATCGTGCTGGAGAAGCCACTCGGGCACAACCTTGAATCGAACCGGGCCATCAACAGCGCCGTGCGCAAGGTATTTGACGAAAAGCAGATTTTCAGAATTGACCACTATTTAGGCAAGCCTTCGGTACAAAACCTTTTTGCGTTGCGCTTCGGCAATGCGCTGTTTGAACCGCTCTGGCGGCGTGAGGATATTGCGAACATCCAGATCACCATTGCCGAGGATATTGGTATTGAAAAGCGAGGTGCTTTTTATGACAGCACCGGGGCGCTGCGCGATATGGTGCAAAACCACGCTCTGCAGCTGTTGTGTGCGGTCGCCATGGAGCCACCGATCAATGCCCATGCCGATGCCATACGCGACGAAAAGCTCAAGGTGCTGCGCTCACTCAAGCCCTGGACAGCCGAAACGCTGCGCCAGCATGTGGTGCGCGGCCAATACGGTGCGGGGTCGCTTGATGGCGAACCGGTTGCCGCCTACCGCGGCGAAGCGGGTGTGGGTCAAGCCAGCAACACCGAGACCTTTGTTGCGCTGCGCTGCGAAATCGCCAATTGGCGCTGGGCAGGTGTGCCGTTTTACATTCGTACCGGTAAACGCTTGGCGGGGCGCAATGCTTACATTGAGGTCAATTTCAGGCCTACGCCGCATGCGATTTACAAATCGCCAATGGGTGCGGGTAATCGGCTGGTGATTCATTTGCAGCCAAAAGATGGGCTGGAGTTGCATTTGTTCGCCCAAGGCCAGCAAAACCGCATGACATCGAACACACTTGCCCCGGTTCAACTGGACCTTGACTTTGACAAACGCTTCGGCTCAGAACGTGTGGGCGCGTACGAGCGATTGCTGCTGGATGTAATTGATGGCCGTTTGAATTTGTTTGTGCGCAGTGACGAACAAGAAGAAGCCTGGCGCTGGGTTGAGCCCATCATGCAAAGCTGGGCTCTTGACGCCGGCGAGCCGCGACCCTACGCAGCCGGGACCTGGGGACCGAGTGCCAGCAGCGCGATGATTGCGCGTGACGGTTTTTGTTGGACTGAAGAGTGTTAGCCCCTATACGGCCCCCATTTGAAAAGAAATCGCCAGATGCTTGATCGAATAAAGGCCTCTTTGCCGTCCCTCGCGCCCGCCGAGCAGCGTGTCGGCAAGCTGGTCTTGGCCGATCCGCGCGCTTTTGCTTGCCTGCCTATTCATGAACTGGCCGACCGAGCCCACGTCAGCAAGCCCACAGTCGTCCGATTTTGCCGCAGTGTGGGTTATGACGGTTTGGTGGATTTCAAGCTCAAGCTGGCGGGCAGCGTGAGCGAAGGTGTGCCTTTTGTACACCGCAGCGTGGACGTGGACGACAAAACCGGCGATGTATTGGTCAAAGTGATTGACAACACGGTGGCGGCATTTTTGAAGTACCGCAACGATGCGTCGTCTTTTGCGATTGAAAAAGCGACCGACGCCTTGGTCGCCACAGCGACCAGTGGCAAGCGAATTGAATTTTTCGGGGTGGGCAACTCCGGTATCGTTGCCCAGGACGCACAGCACAAATTTTTCAGGTTGGGCGTCAATACCGTGGCTTACAGCGATGGGCACATGCAGGTCATGAGCGCAACCATGATGGGCCCGGGTGATTGTGTGGTGGTCATTTCGAATTCAGGGCGTACCCGAGACCTCATGGATGCATGCGATATTGCGCGTAAGAACGGGGCAACGACCATTGTCATCACGGCCAGCGGCTCACCGCTTGCCAACATTTCAAGGCAAGTCGGGCATATCCATTTGGCAGCCGACCATCCTGAAGGCTATGACCGCTACAGCCCCATGGTGTCACGGCTGTTGCATCTGATGATCATTGATATTTTGGCGACTTGCCTGGCGCTGCGCATTGGCGGTAAATTGCAGCCGCTGCTGAAAGAAATGAAAAATAATTTGCGCAGCAAGCGGTATGCCTAAATCGGACTTTTATTTGTAAACCTCGCGCCGGTTGCCAATCTTCACCACCAGAATGACCAGCCTGTTGTCCTCAATGCTGCTGATAATCCGGTAATCGCCAACTCGGTACTTCCAAAGGTTACCCAGCTTGACACCCTTCAATGCCTCACCAATGCTTCGCGGGTTGTCAAGTTGGGCAACTCTTTCGTAAAGAAAAAGCAGAATGCGCTTGGCTACCTGCGGATCAAGGCCGTCAAGCTCACGCTCCGCCGCGCGGTCAAGCTCAATGTCCCAAGCCATAACGGTTCATGACAGTTTCCAAACTGACTGTCTGTGTACGGCCCGCCTTGATATCAACCAACCGTTGCTCAGCAATGTAAATGTCCTCCAAATCATCCAACCCGTCCGTGACCAGCTCACGCAGGTAATAGGCTTTGGTACGGCCGGTCATTTGCGCCAGTCTATCCAGCCGTTGTTCAATGGCAGGGTCAAGTCGAATGGAAGTTGCCATACATCACTCCTAGGCTAAAGAATACAATGAATACATGTCGTCATTGTATCGCCATAAGAGATTAAGGTACTTTCGGCACCAGTTGCACCGGGCCATAAAAAGCGCGCGCTACGCTTTTGGTGTTGTCGGTGTCGGTCATGATCGAAATGCTGGTCAACAGGCCGGGTTCTTCACCAAAAGCTTTGACAAAATCGTCGTGTACGGCACGCTCGTAGTCCAACCAGCGGTTCAACTTGCCTGTCCCTGACTCCAAAGGCAGCTTGCGAATACGATCAGTGTGCGGATTAAAAATAACTTCTTCAGGCTTGCAGTCGTTGCACCACACGTACATCAAGGTCGCATAGGGCAGTAGCTCGCCTGTCAGCACATGCGCCAGCTCTGACAGCATGGCATTTTTGCCTGAAAATTTGGAGCGGTCACCCTCAAATGCCAAAATCACGCGCACTGGAGAATCGTCAAATTCGCGCTGCGACATGTCCGCATACTGGATCAGATCAGGCAGTTTCCACGAAAACTTGATGTGCCCTAATGCCCCAGGCTCAACCCTCAAGACTTGTCTGAGCATGCTGGCAGACGACTGCGCTCTGGCCGCAACAGCGTCCCTACCCTCTTCAACCACATACTCAAACTGGCTAGGCTTTTTGCCGGGCAGCTTGTAGTGGCCCCATGCCTGTGTATTTGCGTTGCCACCAGATGCCAAAGCCCACGAGGTTTGGATTGCACGGGTGTCAGGCGCTAGCGACGCCGAGCTACAAGCAGCAAGTAGCAAAACAACCAGATACCCTGCAAAAATTTTAATGAGTCTGTACATGCTTTAAATGGTCAAAAAACAGCAAACTGGCATACACAAAAAAACCGCCCAACTTTTCAGCGGGGCGGTTTTTAGCTTGATCTAAATCGATGCTGACGCAAGGTCAGCCTCAAATCAGAAAGAGTGCTTCAGGCCAACGTTCAAACCGCTGGTTTTGTCGTTGCTGGTGGTTGAAACCAAGACGTTGTTACGACCAGTGGTGTCCACCTTGCTTTGGCCGTAGTTGGCTTCAACAAGAGTACGCTTGGACAAAGCGTACTGAGCACCGATTTGGTACGCGTTACGCTTGGCTTCAGTGTTGGCGTTTGCCAAACCAGTAGTAGTTGCCACGGTGGAAGTAATCACGCGACCAATACCAGCGATTACTGTGATTGGGCCAACAGGAGCGCGCAAACCAATGGAGTAAGCACGGGCGGTGGTGTCAGCGTTCGTTGCAACGCCAGCAGCGAGTCCATTAGCTTTTGTATTGGCACGCGTGTAGTTCAGGTAAGGCTTAACCACACCCAGATCATACGAACCGCCTAGTGTGTAGGCAGTAACTTTACCATCAGCAGAGACACCAGCGCCAGTGTTGGTGCCGTTAACTGTATCTTGCAGGTTGTAACCAAAACCAACATAAATTGGGCCATTAGCGTATTCCAGAGCCAGATCAACACCTGTGCGGCGCTTGGCTGTAGCTGTTACGCCACCAGGCAACAAGTTGGCTGTTGAAGTTGCAGCTTCGGTTTCAGGAGCGGCAAGCATCAAGCTGCCAGTGAAGCCAGCGATGTTAGGCGACATGTAGCGAACTGCGTTGCTGAAACGAACGCCACCCATTGACAACAGGGTAGCCGTGCTGGCGTCGTACAAACCGTTGGAAGCACCTGACGAACCGCTGTTGCCCTGTACCGAGAATGAACCCAGAACTTGACGGCCTACGCGAACTTCACCGAAGCCGCCAGAAACACCGCCCCAAGCATTGCGGCCAAATACGTTTCCACCGCTGTTGCCAGAAGAGCAAACGTTACCGGCGCCAGTGGTCAAGCAACCATCATCAGCACGCAGACCCATTTCCAATTGGAAATTGGCTTTCAAACCGCCACCGAGGTCTTCCGTACCACGGAAACCAACGCGTGATGTACCTGAACCCTGGTCATTGCCGTCCTGGATACGGAAACCGTTCTTTGTCTCAGTGCGGGTGTTGGAAGTAACAACACCTACGGAATTGGTGGTAACTGTGTTGACAGTTCTGTTGTAACCAATGTCTGAACCAATTTCAACGATACCGTACAAGGTGACGCTTGACTGTGCGAAAGCGCTGGTAGCTGCGAGTGCTGCCAATGCGATTAGTGATTTTTTCATTTGAAAGTTTCTCCAAGGTTAAACAAAGGGCTCCAGGATTCGGATCCCCGGGCCAACCTCCATTTCGGAAGTTGTATGAATTGAACCAGAGTGGCGCAGCTTAGGCAAAGAAATTGGGCAGGAATCGATGGTAAAAATTGTTTTCGTTGCAGCCTTGCAACAAACCATCTACCGAATGTGGATGTCAAACGACAAAGCCCTCCTGCTGAGTCTTTTGCCCACAACTGGATAAACTCAAAACTCGTCAGCTCAAGACGATTTTTAAAAGTCAACTCGCTCCCCCCTCCCGTTACTGCATCCCCAGTTACTGCACAAGCTAACACCCATGGCCGCTACGCACTCACCCCCAAAAACCGCCGCCGATCATCTGATCAACAGCGCAGACAACGCCCTGCGCACTTTGTTCGCCAAACCCCGCGCCAGCAGGCCTTGCCCAACGGTTGCCGGGGACAGCACAGTGTTGTCCACACGCGACAAAGCCCTGGCCGGCGCGCTGATGCGTGTTAACCATGTGGGCGAAGTGTGCGCTCAGGCGCTGTACGCAGCGCAGGCGCTGAGCACGCGTGACCCTGTCCTGCGCCAGCAGTTCATTGACGCTAGCCAGGAAGAAGGCGATCACCTGGCCTGGACGCGACAGCGGCTGGATGAACTGGGCGCACGCCCTTCGCTGCTGAACCCGCTGTGGTACGCCGGGGCTTTTGGTCTGGGTTTGCTGGCAGGGCGCTTGGGTGACAAAGTCAGCCTGGGCTTTTTGGTCGAAACAGAGCGCCAAGTTGAAGCCCATTTGGCGGGCCACATGGAAAGCCTGCCGCAAGGCGACCATGAGTCACGCGCCATCGTGGCCCAAATGAAGATTGAAGAAGCGCGTCATGCACAAGAGGCAAAAGCTTCAGGTGCTATCGATTTGCCAGCACCTGTTAAAGCGCTGATGGGCGCTGCTGCCAAGGTGATGACGACCGTGGCGCACAGGGTTTAAACCTCTACAACGGTAAAACCCGTCGTGATCTCAGCCGTTTTGCCCAGCATGATGGTGGCGGAGCAGTATTTGTCGTGGCTCATGGCGATGGCGCGCTCCACGGCGCTGCTGGACAAGCCCTTGCCTGTTACTGTGAAATGCATGTGAATTTTGGTGAATACTTTCGGGTCAACCGGGGCCCGTTCGGACGTCAGTTTGACCGAGCAGCCGCGCACATCTTGCCTGCCGCGCTTCAAAATCAACACCACATCGTAGGCCGTACAGCCGCCTGTGCCGGCCAGCACGGTTTCCATCGGGCGCGGTGCTAAGTTGGCACCGCCGTTTTCGGGTTTTGCCTCGTCCGGCGCGCCGTCCATCACCAGCGTGTGACCGCTGCCGGTTTCGGCCACAAAAGCCATGCCAGATTTTGAGCCTGTTGCGCCGGCTAAGCCTGCCCAATTGACTGTACATTCCATCAACGATCCCCTTTATGCCAGCTTTATGCAAACTTTATGCAAAAAATTTATAACGAAATCAGACTCAGGTGTCTAATTTTGACCACAGAGTATTGTGCAGTGCAACATGACAGCGCTATACTGAAATCGTTGCACCGGAGTTGATTGTATTTTGATGAATTTCCAGTGCATTTGATTGTCTCCTCCATCTTCTCAAAAGATGGATTTACAGGCCCAAACCGCAAGGTTTGGGCCTTTTTTCTTGGTGTTTTGGCCAGGCACTTATCATTCAGGCCCATGACAAAACAACTTGCGCCGCCGCTCAGCCCGTCCGACTATCTGAAAAAAATCCTCACTGCCCGCGTGTACGACGTGGCGGTCGAATCAGCGCTGGAGCCCGCTAAAACACTCAGCCTTCGACTTAAAAATACGGTACTGCTCAAGCGTGAAGACCAGCAACCGGTTTTCAGCTTCAAGCTGCGCGGGGCGTACAACAAAATGGCACATTTAAGTGCTGCTCAACTTAAAAAAGGCGTGATTTGTGCATCAGCGGGCAACCATGCACAGGGCGTGGCCCTGTCGGCGCAAAAGCTTGGCACACGCGCCGTGATTGTGATGCCCACCACCACGCCGCAGCTGAAAATTGATGCCGTCAAGGCACTCGGCGGCGATGTGGTGCTGCATGGCGACAGCTACTCGGATGCTTATGCGCATGCCGCGCAAATCGAGAAAAAACGCGGCTTGAGCTTTGTGCATCCCTTCGACGACCCGGACGTGATTGCCGGGCAAGGCACGATTGCGATGGAAATGCTGCGCCAGCACCCCGGCCCGTTGCATGCGGTGTTTGTCGCGATTGGCGGCGGCGGGCTCATTTCAGGGGTCGCAAACTACATCAAGGCAGTGCGGCCCGACATCAAAGTCATTGGCGTGCAGATGAACGATTCTGACGCCATGACGCAATCTGTCGCCGCGCAAAAACGTGTCGAGCTCAGTGATGTGGGTTTGTTTTCGGACGGCACGGCCGTCAAACTGGTGGGCGTTGAGACGTACCGCATCAGCCGCGAACTGGTCGATGAGTTCATGACTGTAGATACCGACGCGGTGTGTGCCGCCATCAAAGACGTGTTTGTTGACACCCGAAGCATCGTTGAGCCTGCGGGCGCATTGGCCGTGGCGGCGATTAAAAAGTACGTCGCCCAGCACAAAACCAAAGGCGAAACTTACGCCGCTATTTTGTGCGGTGCCAACATGAACTTTGACCGCCTGCGCTTTGTGGCCGAGCGGGCTGAAGTCGGCGAGGAGCGCGAGGCGCTGTTTGCGGTGACGATTCCTGAAGAGCGCGGCAGCTTCAAGCGGTTTTGTGAAGTGATTGGCGAATTGCCGGGCGGGCCCAGGTCGGTCACAGAATTTAACTACCGCATCAGCGACAACGCGAAAGCGCACGTGTTTGTGGGCCTGACCACCCAAAAAGGCGAAAGCGCAAAGATCGCGGCAAACTTCACCCGGCACGGCTTCAAGGCGCTTGACCTGACGCACGACGATTTGGCTAAAGAGCATATCCGGCACATGGTGGGCGGGCACAGCGCGCTATCAAAAGACGAGCGACTGCTGCGCTTTGTCTTCCCCGAGCGGCCGGGCGCGCTGATGAAGTTTTTAGCCGCGATGCAGCCCGGCTGGAACATCTCTTTGTTCCACTACCGCAATCAGGGCGCAGACTTTGGCCGCATTTTGGTCGGTTTGCAGGTGCCCAAGGCGGACAACAAAGCGTTTAAAAATTTTCTGGACACGGTCGGTTACCCGCACGTTGAAGAAACCAGCAACCCGGCATACCAGCTGTTTTTGCAAAGTTAAGACAAGCATGACCTTTACGCTCCCCGTTATTTCGGCGACTCATGACACTGAATTGGCCACAACGCTACAGCACAAGATTGACCATAAAACCAAGCCGCTGGGTGCGTTGGGGCAGCTTGAAGCCCTGGCGCTTCAGCTGGGTTTGATTCAGCGCTCGGGCATGCTGCAATTTGACCAGCCGCAAATGCTGGTATTTGCTGCAGACCACGGCATTGCGCTTGAGGGCGTGTCGGCATTTCCGCAAGCCGTTACTGTGCAAATGGTCGCCAACATGCTGGCAGGTGGTGCCGCCATCAATGTGCTGGCGCGCCAACACGGTTTTGCGCTGCATGTGGTGGATGCGGGCGTTGCCAGCGATTTGCCCGCTGACCTGTTGCACCACCCGCAACTCATCCAACGCAAAGTTGCCTATGGATCGCACAATCTGGCAGCTGGCCCCGCGATGGCGGCGGCCCAGCTAGATGCAGCGCTACAGGCGGGTAGCGAGGTTTTGGCCAGCTTGAGCGGCAACGTGGTGGCTTTTGGGGAAATGGGAATTGCCAACACATCGCCAGCCGCACTGTTGTTGCACCGCCTGGCGGGCGTGTCCATTGACGACGCCACAGGGCGCGGCACGGGCCTGACTGACCCGCAGCTGTTGCACAAGCAGGCGGTATTGTCCAAAGCCGCCGCCCTGCATGCCAACGCCACCGCACCGCTGGACGCGCTGGCCGCCCTGGGCGGGTTCGAGATTGCCATGATCACGGGCGCGATGCTGCAAGCTGCCAGTGAGCGCCGGGTGATTCTGGTCGATGGTTTTATTGCCGGTAGCGCCGCATTGGTTGCTTGTGCCTTGGCTCCAGTGGCCAAAGACTACATGGTGTTTTGCCATCGATCTGCCGAACGTGGCCACCACCTGATGCTGGCGCACTTGAAAGCCAGGCCGCTGCTGGACTTGGACCTGCGTTTGGGCGAAGGCACCGGCGCGCTGCTGGCCTGGCCACTGGTTCAATCGGCTGCGCTTTTGATGAACGAGATGGCGAGTTTTGAGTCGGCTGGGGTGAGTGGTAAGGCCGATTAATCACATGAACTTCATCCGCCACTACCTGCTGGCCGTGCAGTTTTTTACCCGCATCCCCATCACCGGGCGTTTGGCGGATTGGGTCGGCTTTAGCCCGGCCATGTTGCGCGCCAGTGCGGCGCATTTCCCGGGTGTGGGCTGGCTGGTGGGCGTTGTGGCGGCAGGTGTTTATGGCGTGCTGGCTGGGTTGTTGCCAGAGACAACATTCAGCCCGCTTGTCGCTGCTGCGTTGTCAACGGTGGCTACGGTATGGCTGACAGGTGGTTTTCATGAAGACGGCCTGGCAGATGTCGCCGACGGCCTGGGCGGCAGTGACGACCGGGATCGTGCCCTGGAGATCATGAAAGACTCGCGCGTGGGTGCCTTCGGCGCGATGGCGTTGGCGTTGGCGCTGCTGACCAAAGTGGCATTGGTCGCGCTGCTGGGCAGCGAGGATGCTGAACTTTGGGCGATTTGCAGCGCCCTGTTCGCCGCCCACGTGGTGTCGCGCACGCTGCCGCTGCTGCTGATTGCCTGGCTACCCAATGTGGGTGACTTGGCGGCGTCCAAGTCCAAACCCTTGGCAGACCAGATCAGCCCCGGCAGCCTTGTGATTGCTTTTTTATGGTGTTTTAGTGCCTTGGCCCTTGTTTTATATGCGCAGGCAGCTATAAATTTAATAGCAGCTTGCAGCTTGTCGTTGATTGCACTGTTCGGTATGCATCAACTGTTTAAGCGTCGACTGCAAGGCTTTACCGGCGACTGCCTGGGGGCTACACAGCAGGTGTGCGAAATCGCTTTTTACCTTGGGCTGGCCTTCGCTTTATGACAGTCTGCCCATGACACTTTGGCTAGTCAGGCACGCTTTTCCCTGGGTTGACCAGGGTGTCTGCTACGGCCAGCTCAATGTGCCTGCCGACCCGGCAGCGACAAAAACCTGCGTGCACCAGCTTCACCCGCACCTGCCAAAAAATATGGCGCTTGTCAGCTCGACGCTACAAAGATGTGAGCTGCTAGCCCATGATTTAGTTGGGCTGAGGCCTGATTTAATGGTAAAAATGGATAAAAAGCTGCAAGAAATGGATTTCGGCCAATGGGAAGGCCGCCGCTGGGCAGACATTGACCCCGCCGAGCTGAAAGCCTGGACCGACGACTTTGCGCACTACCGCGCGGGTGGTACAGGCGAGAGCGTCAGCCAGTTCATGGCCCGGGTCAGCGCTGCGTTTGACGCGCTGGACCCCGGCCATGACACGCTTTGGGTCACCCACGCCGGGGTGATTCGGGCGGTAACGCTGATCGCCCAGGGCATTCGGCACATCAGCCGTGCCGACGAATGGCCAATGGACGCGCCCGGCTATGGACAATGGTGCAAACTATAACTTTAGGAAACACCAATGAAACCGCACCATGGCCGCCAATCTTGACGGGCAACTCGTTGTCGCCATCTCATCGAGGGCGTTGTTTGACTTTGAAGAAGAAAACCAGGTCTTTGAGCTGCACGCCGACAAAGCCTACATGCAAATGCAGCTGGCGCGGGTCGAGCAGCCGGCCAAACCAGGCGTGGCGTTTTCGCTGGTCAAAAAGCTGCTGGCCTTCAACACGGCGGGGGCGCAGCGGGTAGAAGTGGTGATTTTGTCGCGCAATGACCCTGTCAGCGGTTTGCGGGTCATGCGCTCGGCTGAGCACTACAAGCTGGCGATCAGCCGCTGCACCTTCACCAAAGGGCAAGCGCCCTGGCGCTACTTGCGGCCACTCAAGGCCAACCTGTTTTTATCGGCCAAGTCTGAAGACGTGCGGTCGGCGTTGGGTAACGGCTTTGCTGCCGCCACTGTGGCCACCCACTCGGCCCGGGCCCAGAGCAACTACCCCAACGAGGTACGGATTGCTTTTGACGGCGACGCGGTTTTGTTTTCGGACCAGGCGGAGAAGGTCTTTCAAAAAGATGGGCTCGATGCGTTTCAAAAACACGAACGCAAGCACTCTGCCAAGCCGCTGCCGCCCGGTCCGTTTATGCCGCTGCTAAAAGCGCTGCACGGCTTGCAGCAGGCCGGCAACGACCACATGCGCATCCGTACAGCGCTGGTCACCGCCAGAAGCGCACCAGCCCATGAACGCGCCATACGCACGCTGATGGACTGGAACATTGAAGTCGATGAAGCGATGTTTTTAGGCGGCCTGGCCAAGGGCGAGTTTTTGCGTGAGTTTGAACCGGACTTTTTCTTTGACGACCAAACCGGCCACGTCGATTCAGCCGCCCAGCATGTACCCGCTGGCCACGTCGCCACCGGCGTGTCCAACCCATTGATCCAGAACTGACGCATGACCCCTCAAAAAAACTTTGGCACCTTTTTAAAACGCGTCTGGGCATTGTCCAGGCCCTACTTTGAATCTGATGAAAAGTGGAAAGCGCGCGGCCTGCTGACGGCGATCGTGCTGCTCAATTTAGCCTCGGTTTACATGCTGGTGCTGCTCAATGACTGGAACCGCGTGTTTTACGATGCGCTGCAAAACAAGGACCAGGCCGTGTTTTGGGCGCAGTTGGGCCGCTTTACCTACCTGGCGTTTGCGCTCATCATCATCGCGGTCTACAAGTTTTACCTGACGCAACTGCTGGAGGTGCGATGGCGCGCCTGGATGACGGCCGACACCCTCAAGCGCTGGCTGGCCGACCACACGTTTTACAGCCTGGAACTGGCGCGGTTTTCAGGCAAACCTGAGGCCACGTCTGATAACCCCGACCAGCGGATACAGGAGGACATAAATTTATTCACCACCTACACAGTCTCGCTCAGCATGGGCCTGCTCAATGCGGTGGTCACGCTGGTGAGTTTTGTGGGTATTTTGTGGGGCTTGTCGGGCAACTTTTCTTTCGCACTTGGTGGCAGCAGTTACAACATTCCGGGTTTTATGGTGTGGATGGCCCTGCTTTATTGCACGGCGGGCAGCTTGATCACCCACTACATTGGCCGCCCACAAATCAAACTGAACTTTGAGCAGCAGCGCTTTGAGGCCAACTTTCGTCACCACATGGTGCGGGTGCGTGAATACAGCGAATCGATTGCGCTGGACAAAGGCGAGCCGGTCGAACGCAAGCATCTGGACGTGCGTTTTGCCAGCGTGCTGACCAACTACCTGTTGCTGATCAAAAAGCAAAAAAACCTGATCTGGTTCACCAGCTTTTTTGGTCAGGCGGCGATTATTTTCCCGTTTTTGGTGGCGGCACCGCGCTTTTTCAGCGGCGCGATTCAGTTAGGTGAGCTGATGCAAATTGCGTCGGCATTTGGGCGGGTGCAAGATGCGCTGAGCTGGTTTGTCGACAATTATTCAAGTTTGGCCAGCTGGCGTGCCACGACTGACCGTTTAACCTCGTTTGAAGATAATTTAATGGCCACAGCCCAACAAATACAAGGGCAGGCAGCTCGTCAATCCATAGCAAATGATGAGCTGTCGGTGGCAACTAACACACTGGCCGCGCAGAACCTGAGCATTGCGCTGCCAAACGGTCAGGTGCTGCTAGCGCAAGCTGAATTGTTGGCCAAGCCAGGGGACATGGTGTTGCTCAAAGGCCCATCGGGCAGCGGCAAGTCCACCTTGTTTCGCGCATTTGCCGGTATTTGGCCGTTTCTTAAAGGGCAAACACATTTGCCTGAAGGTGCGATGTTTATCCCGCAGCGACCGTATTTCCCCGACGGTCCGCTGCGCGATGCGCTGGCTTACCCCCAACCGGCCAGCACTTACAGTGACGAGACCTTGAGGCAAGCCCTGACCGACGCGTTGCTGCCCCAGTTGTGCAGCAGGCTAGACGACCTGGACGCCTGGGGGCAAAAGTTGTCGGGTGGTGAGCAGCAGCGCTTGGCTATTGCGCGGGTTTTACTGAAAAAACCGCAATGGATTTTTGCCGACGAGGCCACCGCCGCGCTTGACGAAGCCGCTGAAAGAACGCTGTACGAAAAATTGCTCGCGCACATCCGGTCGGTCAAAGGCGGTATGGTGTCGATCGCGCACCGCCCGACCGTGGCAGCTTTTCACAGCAAGCAGTGGGCGCTTGAAAAGCAGGCTGAGGGTTCGCCTGCGCTGTATCAATTAAAAGAGACTGTGCTTTGACGCTTGATCCGTTCGGGCTGAGCCCAACGACCAAGCTCAGGGCGATCGGTTTCGTGCTGAATTCATGCCGTCCTGAAACCGGCCCATCGAATGCCTGACAAACCCAAAAATCCAGCCACTACCGATGACCTGACAGCGCTGGCACCCCTCAAGGTCACGACCTTTCGCATGCTGTGGAGCACCTGGCTGGTGGCCAACACCTGCATGTGGATGAGCGACGTGGCAGCAGCGTGGATGATGACATCGATGACCACCACGCCACTGTGGGTAGCGCTGGTGCAAACCTCGGCCACGCTGCCGGTGTTTTTGCTGGGCTTGCCCAGTGGTGCGCTAGCCGATATTTTGGACCGCAGGCGTTACTTCATCATGACGCAGTTCTGGATAGCCGGGGTGGCCACGCTGCTGTGCATCACGGTGATCGCTGGCGTATTGAGCCCGCCTTTGCTGCTGGCACTGACCTTTGCCAACGGCGTGGGCCTGGCCATGCGCTGGCCGGTGTTTGCCGCCATCGTGCCCGAGCTGGTGCCGCGAGCGCAGTTGCCTTCAGCCCTGGCACTCAACGGCATCAGCATGAATGCGTCGCGCATCATTGGGCCGCTGGTGGCGGGCGCGTTGATCGCCAGCGCGGGCACGCAGTATGTGTTTGTGCTCAATGCGGTGCTTTCAGTGATTTCGGGCTTTGTCATCATGCGCTGGCGGCGCACGCATACGCCCAACCCACTGGGCCGCGAGCGGCTGGTCAGCGCCATGCGGGTGGGCTTGCAATACGTGACGCAGTCCAGCCGAATGCGGGCGGCTTTGGCGCAGGTAGCGCTGTTTTTTTTACATTCGACCGCATTGCTGGCACTGTTGCCATTGATCGCACGCGGCCTGCCCAGCGTGTCGTCGGGCAGCGGCGCAGGCACGTTCACGCTGCTGCTGGCCAGCATGGGGGTGGGCGCGATTGGCGCGGCATTTGCCATGCCACGCTTGCGTCAAATGATGCCCACGCGCACGCTCGTGCTGCGCGCCACGATGCTGCAATCGGGGGCTACCGCCGTCATCGCGGTTGCCCCCAATGTCTGGGTGGCCGTGCTGGCGATGCTGGTCAACGGCATGGCGTGGATCACCTGCGCTAATTCACTCAGTGTGTCGGCCCAGTTGGCGCTGCCCGACTGGGTGCGGGCCCGCGGCATGTCGATGTACCAAATGGCCATCATGGGCGGCAGCGCACTGGGCGCGGCGCTGTGGGGGCAAATTGCCACCGTCAGCGCCGTGCCTGTGGCGCTAGATGCGGCGGCGGTCAGCGGCGTGGTGTGCATGTTTTTAGCGCAGCGCTATGTGCGAGACACCAGCTTAGAGGAAGACCTGACACCATCGCGCGAATTCAAAGCCCCCACAGCCGAGCAACCACCCGGCGACGGGCATGTGGTGGTGACGATTGCGTACGTGATTGACCCGCTGCGTGCTGACGAGTTCAGAGCGCTGATGCGGGAGAGCCGCCGCAGCCGCCTGCGCCAGGGCGCACTGGGCTGGGAACTGCTGCGCGACATGGGCAAGCCCGGGCATTACATTGAGCAAATCATCGACGACAGCTGGACCGAACACCTGCGCCGCTTTGACCGCGTCACCGCCAGCGACGTGGCATTGCGTGAACGCAAGCTGGCGTTTCATATCGGCGACCAGCCGCCGGTGATCACGCGCTGCGTCGTCGATACCGGGACTAAGCTTTAAGCCACTGACGCTGCATACCGCACATAGCCCCGCGCCCGCAACTCACACGCCGGGCAAGTCCCGCAGCCGTAGCCCCAAGCATGGCGACGGGTTCTGTCCCCCAGATAGCAAGTGTGGGTGTGCTCTACGATCAAATCAACCAAGGTTTGGCCACCCAAAACATGCGCCAGTGCCCAAGTGTCGGCTTTGTCTATCCACATCAGCGGCGTTTCGATTAAAAAGCGCTTGTCCATGCCGAGCGACAAAGCCAGCTGCATGGCTTTCATGGTGTCGTCGCGGCAGTCGGGGTAGCCTGAAAAGTCGGTTTCACACACACCGGTAACCAACACTTGTAAATCACGCCGATACGCAAGCGCCGCAGCCAGGGTTAAAAACAACAAATTGCGGCCCGGCACAAAGGTATTGGGCAGGCCGGAAGCTTCCATTTTGAAGGCCACGTCGCGTGTGAGTGAGGTGTCGCTGATCTGCCCCAGCACGGCCAGGTCAATCAGGTGGTCGTCGCCCAGCTTGGCAGCCCATTGCGGGAATTTTTCTTTGATTTCGCGCAGCACATTGAGCCTTGCCTCAAGCTCCACAATGTGCCGCTGGCCGTAGTCAAAGGCCACCGTTTCAACCCGCTCGTATTGGGACAGGGCCTGGGCCAAGCAGGTGGTGGAATCTTGCCCGCCCGAGAATAAAACGAGGGCGGTTTTGTGAATGGCAGAGGTAGACATGCGGTGATTGTCTTAGCTTTCAGCCCCCTCTTCAGCCCCCTCTTCAGCCTGTTTGCCAAGTGTCTAGCGCAGCCAGCCCCTGCGGTTTTTGCAACCGTGCTTTTGCCTCCACATCGCCCTGCAAATGCGCCCGCCACCAGTCGCTTGTGATGCGCGCTACCAAAGCGTGGTGCTGCGGTTGCAATCGGGTGGTTAAGGCCTCGCGTGGCAAGAGGCCTGCGGCGCGGCCCGTGATGCCGCCAAAGGTCATGTGGTCAGCCTCTTTGAGTAGCAGCATGGCTTTGCTACCCGCAGGCAAAGCGCCAAACACGGCGGCGCGTTTATCGGGTGTGGCGCCATTGCCCACCACATCGTCATCCCGCGTCCCCGTGATGCACAGCGTGGGTTGCTTCACAGCGGCAAAGGATTGCGCCGCATCGCCATGGCCTGGCAGCGTTGGCGACAGCGCAATCAGCGCGGCAATGCGCGGCTCTTTAATACCCGGATGACCAGCGTACGACTGCCCGCCCGCACCCAGCGTGGTGTGCGCGCCAAATGAATGCCCCGCCATGCCAACGGCATCAGCACGTACAAGGCGCCAGGCCTTGTCGATGGTTTGCCGCCGTGCCATGTCATCCAGCACAAACACCACATCTTGCAGCCTGGCCAAGAGCTGATCAGCGCTGCCCAACGTGCGCAGCGCAGCTCGGTCCCTGAAGCTGCTGGCCCCGGCGCGTACCGCGTCAATGTCGCTGCCCGCATGCTGCAAATGCACCACCACAAAGCCCGCATGGGCCCAAGCCTGCCCCCAAATATCACCCCCCTCACGCGAACCACCCAAGCCATGCGAGTAAATCACCACCGGCCAGCCGTCAAAAGGCGCAGTGCCCTGCGGCCAGCGGATTCGCACTGGCACAGCGCGCTGGCGGCGGGTGTCCTGCCAGATTTCATCGGTGTAGGCGGGGGGTTGTGCAAACACCAGCGGCGTGGCGACAAACCCGAAAGCGGTTGCCAGCGCATGGCGGCGATTGGGGTAGGGATGAATATGTTGCATCAACCGATTTTGCGACGACATTGCAAAGCTGACATGAAACCGCCATGAAGCAGAGATGAAGCAGTTGACAAAATAATCGACGAGCCCGCCAAGCAGCGTGTACTGCTGGATATGCGGAGTCTTACGCTGATTGTTTTCAGCAACTTTGACGACCGTCGCCACAGCGCTTGGCCTACAAATGACGGTGAGCTAAACCGCAAAGATCTTGGTTTTCATTAACCGCTTCTCGAGCCAGCAAGGTGGTCTTTCTGGCCGGTTGCAATACTTAGGGGATTTGAAATGAACTTCATTATCTGGCTGTTGGTAGGCGGCATCATTGGCTGGATCGCCAGCAAAGTCATGAACACTGACGCGCAGCAAGGCATCATTTTGAATGTGGTGGTTGGCATCATTGGTGCATTTTTGGGAGGTATGCTGATTTCCCCACTGGTGGGCGTTCCCACCATTAATCAGGATGCGTTCAGCATAGGTGCCATGCTGGTCTCGTTGGTAGGTGCCATCATCTTGTTGGCCATCGTCAATCTTTTCCGGCGCGGGAAAGCACGCTAGTTGACGCCGGGCATCGCCAGGCTTGGCGCGTTAGCCTGGCGCCCTGTCCGCCATCCTAAAAGGAAATGACCAGCTTCGCGCTTGCAAATTTCTGGACGCGGTTGCGCATTTTGAAATTTTAACTTTCGGCGATTTTGGCGATTTTTTCCTACAAGAAAAAATCACGTTTTATCTAAAAATTTAGTTGTCACACGCAAGGAGGGTAATTTAGGATTGAAAAACTAAAAAAAGGGAAATCAATGCGACTTGAGAAATTTATTACCCAAAATTTAGAGGAAATTTTGGTGAGATGGGAAGATTTTGCGGCATCACTTGTGCCAGCAGCAGCGAACATGTCTGGATTTCATTTGCGAGACCACGCACGCGAGATTCTTGAAACCATTGTCAAGGACATCTCTTCTCCACAAACTGAGCATGAACAGGTCATCAAGTCGAAAGGCTTGACCAGAAAGTTACCTGGTGCACCTGCAACCGCTGCGCAAACGCACGGGCTTCTGCGTGCGACAAGCGGCTTTGAAATCAAGCAAATGGTGAGCGAATATCGAGCACTCAGGGCAAGTGTGCTGAAGCTTTGGCTGGACGCGTGCGGTAATTGCCCCCCTCACCTGGACGACATTATTCGTTTTAACGAGGCCATCGATCAAGCGTTGGCCGAATCGATTGATTTTTTTAATACAAAAGTTGACGAGCGCCGAAATTTGTTTCTTGGAATGCTGGGGCATGACATGCGCACGTCTTTGCAGGCCATACAAATGACGGCGATGGTCCTACAGCGGATTTCGGACGGTGAGAAAGTGTCGGCAGCGGCGAAGCGGTTAATCGACAGTGGTTCTCGCATGGGCACATTGTTGGGAGAATTAATTGAATTTAATAAAGTGAAATTGGCTTTAGGAGTCCGCATCAAACTGGCGCCACAAAACATGGCGCAGTTGATTGGGGAAGAGTTAGACCAGATTCGCATTGCGTACCCGGAGCGAGAACTGAATTTACAGGTGAGCGGGCCAACAAATGGCGTATGGGACGGCGATAGCTTGAGGCGGGTAACGGGAAACCTGGTCATCAATGCCATCAAGTTTGGTGAGGAAGATGCGCCCATTGTGGTTCGAGTTGCCGGATATGCGGACCAGATGACTTTTGAAGTTCGCAACAAAGGCACATCTTTGGATATGTTGACACTGCAACAATTGTTTGAGCCAGTGACGCAAGCATCAAATCCCGATCAGCTCACTAAAAGTCCTGGGCTCGGTCTTTTAATTGCCAAGCAAATTGTCACTGCGCATGGCGGGGATATTCATGCGCGCTGCGAGGCGGGCGAAACGGTTTTCGCAGTGCAATTACCCATTGTTTCGACCCAGCACCCATTGTGATCGGGCTTGCGTAGCGGCATCACTTTGCTACGCGAAGTGAGCCTCCCCAAGTCCCGCAACGCAATTGGCAATACAAAACAAAGAAGTATAGTAAGTCGAATAAAGTTGTATAGTAAGGCATTTTTTCACACCGCAATGGTCATGAACCGATATCGAGGGCCTGAAACAGAAGCCTTGCGAGAGCGATGGATTGGCCAGGGACGCGGCTTGGGCTCTGCAGCTGTGTACAAGACTTGGATTAGAGTCGGTGAGTTTCCGAATAAGACCAATTCATTCAGAGTCAAATCGTTCGTTACGGGACGGGTTCATCATTACTTTTCAGCGGTTGAGTACCGACACCATTTGCTAGCGGAATACCTTGGTTGCTGTGATATTCGGGAAGGATTTCCAGTTCACCCGATCTCTGAGACCATCGCGTTAGCCTACGAAACAGGGATTGCGCACCCCGATTTTGCTGGACATATGTGTTCGGTCACCACGGATTCACTTCTAACAGTTGACAACGGAACGGAAAAGTACTTGCTTCCGAGAAGCATTAAATGGACATCAGAGTTGCGCGATCCTCGAACTCTGGAGAAACTGGAGCTCGAGCGGCTTGCTTGGGCACGTCGAGGCAGAAAGTGGGAGCTTCTGACAGAAATTGAGTTACCACTTGTGCTCGAGAAAAACCTTAGATGGCTCAGAGGATGGCAAGCTGCAAAAAGAGCGGTTCCGGATAGTGCGCTACTTGAAGGCTTTTTAGTTGCCTTGGCAATGCAAGACCTACAGCAGAAGCTTACCGTCATATTGGATCGGGCTGCCATCCAATTGCGTATCAGCAAAATGCTTTCGATATTTTTGTTCCGTTATGCCGCGTGGAATAGAAAATTTGACGTGGACCTATATTCGCCTCTTCAGCTGGGCAAGCCTCACGTTGCCTTGAAATCTGGACTTAATGCTTTCAAAGATGCTTCGAAAAAACATAGTTCTCTTTCCCGGGTCAGATAGCGCGCCACTTGATGTTCCGCATCGGGTACTTCAAATCATTGGTGATGAAGTCGTGCTCTTTCGTTTAGTGGTGCCATTACGTAAGCCATTCTTCCAAGATAAAACTGTCGTGACAAGCTGGCTGAACACCGGTGAAATGAAAATTGGTGACTTCCCGTTGCCAATATATATACAACCAGACGCGCAAATTCCAGCGTCCTATCAATCCAAGCGCGACGCCCATTGGCTAAACATAAAGCCATTGGTTGCTGGTGAAAACGAACTCGTAATCTTTTCCATTGGCGATCGATGGCGCCTTGTGAGTCGGCGTGCAAAGGAGATTGGACTTACTCCGGCCTACTTACTCCGCCTTCTACTGCGGTATTGGCTCTATGGACAAATCCCCAACGCATTGACGCCTGCCCTCGGTAACAGTGGGGGCAAAGGTAACTCCAAGAACAGTACTGGGGAGAAACTAGGCAGGAGACGCAAGGTCTATCTATCTGGACACGATCCAGAAGCGTTAGGTGTAAACGTTTCCCCGCAAGACAAGATCTATATTGCAATTTCAGTGAAGCAGTACCATTTGCGACAAGGTAAGACGCTGGCCGATAGCCGACAGGACATGATTGACCGCTACTACTCGAAACTGCAACTTGTTGATGGCGAGCTGATCAAGCTACCACTTCCGGATAGCCAGCTGATCCAACCACCTGCATATAGATATTGGGCAAATAAGCTCCTATCGGATACGTCGCTTCAACTAGAAGTTTTAGAGGATTCGTTTTGGAGAAAACGCTTGCGTGGGCGCTCCGGAAAAGCGTGGCAAACCACGATTGGATCGGCGGACATTTACGAAATAGACGCGACGGTCGGGAACTTCTTCCTAATATCGGAATTTAGTCCTACTCGCCTCATTGGAAGGCCCGTAATCTATTTTGTTATTGATCGACGGTCGTCCATGATTGTAGGGTTGCATGTTGGACTTGAAGGACCATCTTGGAATGCCGCCCGATATGCACTATTTAGCGCGTTCACCAGTAAGGTTGAGTTTTGCCGCAAATACGACATACATATTAAAGAAGAGGACTGGCCCGCTCAAGAAATGTGCAACATGATAGTTGCGGACAATGCCGAGCTTCTTGGTAAGAATGCTGAACGCTCCCTTCAGGATTTTTTGAATTTGGACTGTCAATTCAACCCACCCGGAATTCCAGTTGGAAAAGGAACTATTGAAAGCAAGTTTTTTACAGTCCTAGAGAAGGTTAGTTGGGTACCAGGAGCTTGGAAAGCACGAGCAGCGGAGCATGACAGACGCAATGACTTAGATATGCGATGGGATGCCAGGCTCACACTTCGTGACCTGACACGGATACTGATTGATGAAGTCATCGCGCACAACAACGCGAATCGGGTCGAGGGAATTCGTACCAAAGAGATGATTCAAGCGAACGTTCAGCCCTATCGCCGCGATATCTACTTGTGGAGTCTAGAAAACGAATCCGGGGAACGAGTACGCCATCCGGATAAGGACGCCCTTTATCGTTGCCTACTTCCATCCAAATTATTCTCGATGACTGAAGCTGGGCTTGCAGCAAATGGCGCCTACTATCTTCCAATCGAGGGCGATATAGAGACCTTGCTCGCTGCCCATCGAAGGAAGAGGCGAAAACTTCGAGTCCACTATGACACTAACTCGGACGATCAAGTGTTTGTAATAGACGATAAGACTGGAAAGTGGTCCACGTGGCACCTTTCTCCGACCTCGTCCGAGATTTACGCCAAGATGAGATTGGAGGAGCTGCTTGAGTTGCAAGCGGCAGATGAATTTGCAGCGCACGATGCGGTAGACCATGAGAACCGTGAACGTGCAAAGAAGAAGCAGCGCCAATCCGTCATTGTCGCCAAAGCGAAACAGAAAAGGGCTGCCACTAAGCCTGTGATCAACAAACGCGAATATCTGGAATCCAAGGGACAAAACAGAGCCCTCGAAGTGTTTGTGCAGCGTGCCGTTGAAAAGGTTGCAGCGCAAGAGTCTTCGGCTATTGAGCCAGAGCTACGGCCAAAAACATTTCCCTCTGTGGTCTCCCGGCGAAATAACGTAATAGCACTTCTCAGACAACGAAACAAAAGAGATATAGGAAACTCATGAAAATCGTCAGAACACAAGCGGCGATCTACAGAATGACAGGCGTCTCCTGCTATGACGGCAATCCGCTTATAGAGGCACTGCCCCCAATACTCACAACGCTAGACGCCTGCTCACATGTCGAATGGTTGCCGGAACCTCCAGATGCGGCGCAGCGTGCGAAGCCAGTTGAACTGCGGTTTCATGAGCTTCCCAGCGTGCGAAAACTTATCTATCTACTCCCGGAATACGCGCTTTATAGCTCAATCGTATCAGTCATCATTCGCGATGGCTACACGACGCGGAATCCTGTCGAGGTCCAAACCTGGCAACAGCTCTTTTACACCAATGCAGCAAGTGGCCAGGCGATTCCTCCAGTTGAGCCAACATCGCACAGGGCTTCGGGCATAATTTTTTCAGGGATAAGCGGCGTGGGAAAGTCTACTTTCTTAAACCGTTATCTTCAGCTCTATCCCCAGGTGATTCAGCACATGGCGTACAAGGGGAAGGAGTTCATTCATCCACAGCTGGTCTGGCTGAAAATTGACTGCCCGGCTAATGGCTCACTCTCCGGCCTAGTTCTTGCCTTCTTTGAGGGCGTCGACAAAGCGCTAGGCACAAATTACGCCAACGACTATTTCCCAAAAGGCGGCAAGACCCCTACTCAAGCTGTTCTATTGAGGGAAATGGCAAGGATTGCTGCAAACTACTTCCTTGGTGTACTCATCATTGATGAGCTACAGAACTTGAACCGTGCCAAAACGCAAGGCGAGGAAGGCTTCTTGTCGTTTCTGAGCAGCCTAGTTGAGCACATCGGGGTCCCTATCATCGGAGTTGGAACCCCGGCCGTTACCAAAGTTTTTAGGAGGCGGCTGCAAGATGCGCGGCGCGCGGCAGCGATGGGATTCTATGAGTTTCAACGCTTCGACGAAAAGGAAGACGCGTGGAATACGTTTACGACGACATTGTTGCGCTATTCTTGGCTTGAGGAACCGATTGAGGCAACTCCAACTCTACTTTCTGCGTTTCATTTTCACAGTCAGGGCATAACTGCGATAGTCATCGCACTATTTGTGCTTGGACAGTGTCGTTGCCTGTCCGAAGGCGGTTCCTTTGATCATGTCCTACTGGAGGACATCTCAAAGCACGAGTTGGCGCCATTGCAAAGCGCACTTCGTATTTTACGATCAGGCAACGCGGAAGGTTCAAGGGACTTCGACGACCTATCATTCGACAGGGCTTGGGCGGAAGCGTTAGAGAAAATTGAGGAGGCCCTATTAAAGGCAACCATCGCGAGCGGAGCAAGCCAAAGGACGTCACCAAGCAAACGGGGAGGCGAATCGAGGCCCAAGCAAACCGTTAAGAAGGGAGCTTCAACGGCTTCCGATGATCCCCAAGACATGCGTAGCTTGAGGGAAGCCAACGACCCTCATGAGGAACTTCGAAAACGAGGCGTTACTCCAATCAATGTATTTGCTTTGGGGTCAGAAAACACTGAGATCCGCTACGCGCAAGATCCCGAAGGGAAATTAAAAGGCCCGTAGCCAAATTTTAACCGCGCCGACGAAACGATGGCACCACACCTTGCTCTTCGTACCGATCCAATGGTTTGGATCTGGCCAACGCCTTTGCCCGACGAAACACTCTACAGCGCAGTCGCACAGCATCACCAGTTGACGAGGTGTAGCGCCCCAAAACGAACCCTGGAACTTCTTTTCGAGAGCAATTCAGTATTCTTGGGTGGCGGCTTTCCGACACATTTGCGCGCGCTAGCTCGGTACTTAACTGGAGCCTCACCTGACTGGAGCGAATGGCGCGTTTTGACGCAGTACACCTTCCTTCCCTACATACAATTCTTCTATGGCAGTTTGCGTATCGAAAAGGTTCGACAGTTGCTCCTTGGAGAATCCGGCGGAGGCCTAAAGATATCGCTCGGCTGGGTTGCAAGTCGGCTTGGAGCGTCGGAGCCGTTGCGAGGCTGCCCGGCCTGCTATTCGGCGGACTACTCCCTCCACGGCAGGCCCTATTGGCACCGAGCACACCAATTGCCTGGAGTTGATGCATGTCATGTTCATCGATTAACGCTGGTGCGCGTTACTGGTCCGGCCGAGGGTTACGGGCGTTTTTTACTCCGCGGGCCACCGCTGACTGTTGCAACCTCGGAATATGCAGAGGCGAATTCAATAGCCGCCAGTTTGGCCGAATGGTCACACGCGTTCCTAAGTGATCCGCCTACGCCGATTGGCGCAGATGCATTGAGGATGGTGTACCTCAGGCGCCTAGAACAACTTGGATTCGCGACTAGTGTTGGTCGAATCCGAGAAAGGGAATTTCACAATTGGTTGAGGCAAAGCTCATATGGCACTCATCTGCAAAATGTGAGTTGGCTTGGAATGTCGGCGCCTGAAATGATATCTCTTGATTGGGCGACAAAACTTGTGCGAAAGCCAAAGAACTCACAGCATCCACTTAAGCACATACTACTTTGTATGGCGCTGTTTGACAGTATTGATTCTTTTCGCGGATATCTGTCATCACAAAATGAGGTTAAGCGCGAAGGCACTCAACGTAGTTTAGCAAGACATGCGGGACTAGATTGCTTAGGTGACATTCAATGGCAGTCACTACGCGATCTGTCAGGCAAGACGGGGCTTTCAGTGACGACACTATCGGTCGAGCTGACACGAAGGGGAGTAGCTATCCAGCGACGACCAAAGCTCCTAACCGATACGCTTTTGCAGGTCATAAAGGCTGGGTTGGAAAGCGGTGAACCACTGACTGTTTTGACAAACAGATTCGGGGTATCGTTGATCACTCTATATCGCGTGCTACGAGGTCATCCGGAAACTAACGAACGCAGACGCAACCACTTACAGCGACTGGAGTTGCAGAGGAGGAGGCGGATCGCCACTGACTGGCTCGCGAGCAATCTCGAAGGAACCTCGCAGGAATTTGCTGCGCTCCACAATCGAAACATCACTTGGTTGCGGCGCCACGATTCCACTTGGTTGAAGAAGTTTCTCAAGCTATTCAAACCGCTAGTACGTAATAGAACTGCCACCGTGGATTGGCATGCGCGCGATCTTCAATTGCTGAAGCGTTTGACCGAAAGTTATCTCCGCGTGCTCGCGCTGCCTGGTAGGCCCTATCGCATTACGCGAACAGGGCTTGGAAGAGAGTCTGGTGCGGCTTCCCGGCTCAGCAAGCTCCGTCTGAAGCTCCCTTTGTGCGAAGATTTCTTGACCAGTGTTGAAGACTCCCCGCAATCCTTTCACGAAAAGCGTTTACTTTGGTCAATGCAGGAATTGAAAGCGCAGGGTACACCCATCACACGCAGTACGCTCGTACGACACGCGCGCATCCGGCAACCTTCGGATTTCGTTTTAGATAAGGTTCTTAACCATTTGAACGCGCTCTACGAGGCACCTGGGACGGTACATTCATCTGTTTAGAAGGGCCTGTCTTAGCGCTACGGTTGCCAGCGCTTGGCATCCGATTGGTTGGCTTGTCAGTAATCGCAGTTGTGCGCTGATATGCCCTACCTGCCCTTTTTACCTCCTTTTCTGGACATGGCCCAGCCCAATTCCGGTCAATACCAAAATTAGCGAGAATGGCTACGAGCTGCCCAGTCCTCAGCGTCTTAGGCACCTTAAATGTTGAGAAGAAGCGCACCAGTTCGCGAAGGTTATACGAAAACAAACCAGAGCGCTTTCGCAATTCAAATGCTCCCGCATTCTCTCCAACCTGAACAAGCGTCCAGACATAGAGACGTGCCCAAAAGTGCCAATTGGAGTCCGCATATTCGTTCAGAACAATGGCACTCAAGGGAAACCTTGTTGCGTCACCTTCGTTCGCACTAATTCCCGCGCTGCGAAGTATTTCGCTCTTTGAGATGCGCACAGGGCGGCCGTTTGATGCGTATAGCTTGGTCGCTGATTGCCTCAACACTTCAGCGTTGGCCTCATCGCGTTCATCACGATCCTTTGCGCGTGGAGACAGCTTTTTTGGGGTGCTAGGTTTCGGCAGCATCTCCTGCTTCAAAATTTCAAACGCGTTAGGATCGCGCTTCAAAAGTCTCTTCAAAGTCCCTGGAATCCTGACCCAAAGACCTTCTATCGTGCACTCAGGCGCTTCTGCCAAAGTGGCTGTTATCTTTTGCATATATCGCTGGGTAGTCGAATCTGTCCATCGATCCGCTGCTGGTGGTACAACGACCTTTCGAGCGACAGGTGCCGCGAGCGGACGCAACGCCAACCGAACACGCGATGCGGACAGTGCAACAATAAAGGCTTCTGCTGAGTCGAACAAGTATGCGGCCAACAAGAGGTGCCTGGCAATTGGAACCTCTTGCGACGAGATCCTTCGACTCGCATGCCTCAGCCACTGATTTCGCTGGCCAGTTTTGTAAGCCTTGTCCATGTTCGCAATTTCAGCGGCGCCGTAATGTTCTTCCAATGCTTGAATCGTGGCTTCTCTCGAGACATTGCCGCCGCGGTTGAATCCAAGCTGCACCAAGCGATTGCGATATGTCTCGGCAACTTCTTCTGGGGTTGACTTTTTCTCGCCGGCAGAGAGCAGTTCATGGGAAAATTTCGCATACCTTAGCGCCGGATCGTCCATTTGCATCGGATCGCCACCAGTCGACATGCTCGACAGCATTCGGCCGCATTGGCACGGTTGCCATGGTACCGAGAAAAGATCCCCTCGAACTTCAAAGGGGCAGAGGCAATGCGGGCAGCGCTCTACCAACAGCGTTGCATGTCGATGGCAAAGCTTCACACCGGGCACTTGATGCGAACGGTGAAAGTACGGCGTGCCGCACGCGGCAAAATCGTCTTTTACACAGGCAAGACAAAGTTTGGTGTCAAGCAAACCGACGGTTCGGCGAGGGAGACGTAATAGCGCAGCCGCGGTGTCGGTTGGGCTGATCAGATCAATGCCATTGAATAGTGAATAGATTGGATATAGAGTATTGCTTGTAAGTAGGCTCCGAAGGTTTTCAGCGGGGTCCCCAGGCAATCGTTCAGACAAAGGCCAAATGTGAGTGGGGATGATCTGCGTAAGTCGTCCGGGCTCACTTCCAAACAGATCCTCGCACGTATCGACGGTGCGTCTCCCTCCAATCTGCCAGTGGTAGCGACTTACGCGGGAGGCAAATAGTTCACCAGGCTTTGAGGCTGGAAATAGTCTAAGCTTCAAACCAGGGTCACCCACTGTAGTGCTTCTGTGCTGTACCGAATTCATATTTATCGAGGGCCTCTCCGGCTACAACTGGTATTGATCAAGGCTCTGTCGCACCAAGCCCATGTTGGACAATCTCGGCATAACTGGAGTTGTACTTGCCCCGCTTCGACGGACTGTTTAGAAGTTATTGACTTCTTGTGTATTTTCAATCAAATTGATTTGTCGGCCGCAGTCAATTGATGGCTCGGTTTTTGCAGGCTCTGAGTCGTCCACACAGCTTGCTAGTTTGTGTAGTTTTGCATCGTCTTTGTTTTGTACATTCAGCCTTTCAAAGTCAATTGGTGATATTTAACCCAAACTTGAATGGCGCTTTTGCGGGTTGTACCAGGCTTCAATCCAGGTAAGGATCGCCAAGCGCGCCTTGGTGTGGGTCTTCCAGATCCGCCGATCAATCAGATCACACTCCGGCTTAGCAAAGAAGCTTTCTGCTATGGCGTTGTCATAAGCATCGCCCACGGTTCCCACGCTCGGGCGTACGCCCATTTCTTTGCAGCGCTTGCCAAACGCCACACTGGTGTACTGGCTACCTTGATCGCTATGATGAATCACCGATTCAGGTTTGCGCGTAAGCAACGCCATGTTCAAAGCGGCAATCACCAAATCAGCCGTCATGTTCACACCAAACGCTCAGTCCACCACCTTGCGGCTGTACACGTCCGTGACCACCGCCAAATACAGGAAATCCGCCCAGGTCGGCACGTAGGTTATGTATGCCACCCAAAGCTGATTGACATCCGTGGCCACGAACTGACGTTTGACCAAATCCGGTGCTGGCCTTTGACGCTTGTCACGGGTGGTAGTCACCACGTAGCCACGCCTGCGGCTGACACCACGGATGCTGGCTAGTCTCATGACGCTGGCAATGCGTTTGCGGCTGGTCACAATGCCCTGATCGGCCATCTCCGCGCGGATGCGCAGCTTGCCGTAAGTAGCGTCGCTCTTGACATGAGCCGCTTCAATCTGCGCCAATAGTGCAACGTTGGCGGAAGCACGTTTGCTTGGCACGCGGCTATACCAGTCGGAGTAACCGCTGGCCGAGACTTTGAGGTGTTTGCAAATTGCGTGGACGGGTGGTTCGGGCAACTAGAGTTGTATACGAGCTACTCTTGTCCAACCATTTCGTAAGCCGACAAATCCTTTTCGGGTCAAGTCACATTAACCACACACACAGATTTAAATTCGACTTCAATTCGTGCCTCGGAGGCAATCAAGAATCAATGAGTACATGAAAGGCGCAATCCGGTATGTTCACGAAGCTGATGTAGAGCACTCGCATACAAAGGACATTGTCGAATCTTTATTCGCTATCAATATCTCGATTTTTCATTGGAATCTCGCCACTGATTCCAATGGAAAGGATACCATATGCCGTTACGGTATTATTGGCCTGATGGCGATATCTCTCACAACCACCCAAAACAAGGTTCTTGCTTTCGTCGAGCAAGCATCAGCGCAGAGCAGACCGCCCCCTACTATGAGGGAGGTCGCACAGCATTTTGGCTGGTCGAGCACATCAACTGCCCAACAACACCTTGCGGCTCTCCAAAAAAAGGGGCGACTTGCCCGCACTCCAGGAAGCCCAAGGTCGCTTCGCGTGACCGGGCCGGTTCGGACCGTCAGTTCGGATAAGACTATAGCGGTGCCGCTGGTTGGGCGAATCGCCGCAGGATCACCAATTTTTGCGTTGCAAGACGCCGAAGAAGTTTTGCCGCTTCCGCGCGCGTTGTTTCACGGAACCGGCCTTTTCGCCCTGCGGGTTAAGGGGGATAGCATGATCGATGCTGGCATTTTTGATGGCGACATCGCCGTCCTCCGGTCTGGCCCGGACTTCTCCGATGGCGATATTGCCGCCGTTGTACTTGAGGATGAAGCCACGCTAAAACGGGTATTCAAGACGAAACGCGGTTTGCGCCTCCATGCGGAGAACCCAGCCTACCCGGACCGACTTGTTGCCCTAGAGCAAATACAGCGATCTTTCCGGCTGGCTGGCGTGCTGGTGGGCACTATCCGCCGATTCTCATGAGCATGTCTGCTCTACTTTCCGCTAGCGATCAAATTTTGGCCGATTTGGTTAGCCCCTTCGGTTGCCCGCGCATCGTATCGCTGCGAAATAACCAGAAACATATGCCGGACCATGTTTCATACCTGGACTTGTTATCTGACCAGGTGCAGCAGGAAGCGGGTCGGCTGCCTGATGCCGTGGCGGAGTTCCAAGGTAAGCCGGTCATGTATTTAATAGATGCAGCATCAGGTGAACCCGATGTTGCAGAGCGCGTAAACCTGCAGCAGCGACTGGCAAACCGTGGAGACCACGCGGTTCTAGCGATTGTGCGGCCAGGAGAGCTGGTTCTCTACCCACTCAACCTGGATCGTAAGGCTCTGAACGATAACGGCCTCGGTACTACAGTTCGCATCGCCGATTCCAGCGCACCATTTCTTTTTCACCAGATCGCCACCGGCACACTGACAGAATTGCAAGGCCAGCCTAAAGCTGCTGACCCGGTCTTCGAAGAAATTAGTAGCCTCCTCGACAAAGCTGTGAACGAGTTGGTGCTCACGCAAAAATTACACGGCCTTGCAGTTCTTTCCATGACAGGGCGGGCGCTGTTCTTCCGCTTCCTGGTTGATCGACGGATCGTGACGGATGAGCTGATTAATGAGATATGCCCAGCGGCTAAAGATGACCAGAAAGATCACCGCCTGCAGCGGGTCTTTTCCACAGCCGCTAGAGCGGCGCAGACTTCGAGCTGGCTGGACATCACATTCAACGGTGATCTTCTGCCACTCATTGATCCGCTGCCGCTCGATGCTTCGTATGCAAAGCGCACGAAGGCTTACACCGATGTGTACAAGAACGCTGGCGATCAATCCGAGAATGGCGTCTTCCAACACCTCGAGGCTATTCTTCGAGGTTGGGAAAATGTGGAGGGTGTCCGGCAGCCGATGTTGACAGGCATTGACTGGCACCAGCTCAATTTCCGTCACATTCCCATTGGCGTGCTCAGTCAGGTCTATGAGAATTTCAGCCACCGGGTAGATGAGAGGGAGTCCAAGGCTCGCTCGGTGCATTACACGCCGCGCGCCTTGGCCAAGTTGCTTGTGGACGAAGCGCTCGCCGGGTTAGAAACACCAGCCCATAAAGCAAAGATTCTCGACCCCACTTGCGGTGCGGGTGTTTTTTTGGTGCTTGCCTTGAGGGAACTGGTTCGACACCGTTGGGCTGCTGATAAGGAGCGCCTAGGAGACAACGTTCATCGCCCGAGTAAGCAAGTCATCGAAAGCATCTTGCACAATCAGATTCGCGGTTTTGACGTGAGTGAGTCGGCCCTCCGGTTAGCTGCCTTGGGCCTGTATATCACGGTCATCGAACTGAACGAGATCACTACGCCGCCTTCCGCTCATCATGCGACCAAGGCACTGCAAGGGCTGGTTTTGTTCGATCAACGCACTTCAGAAGAACGCAAGCAGACTGGTTTCGTTTTAGGCAGCTTGGGCGCGGCTGTGGATGCCAAAAAGTTCAACCGCGTCTTTGATGTAGTCGTGGGGAATCCGCCTTGGAGCGTCTTGAAGAAGGAAAAAAACGAGACGAAAGAACATTTCACACAACGCAAGGCACTGCTAGATGGAGCAGGAACTGAAACTGCCCGCCGTGTTCTCAAAGCCCGAGGCTTGGACGACGTCGCTCTCGCCTACAGCAACCCGGGAAGCGTGCCTGACGTGCCTTTCCTGTGGCGTGCGGCGGAATGGGCTAAGCCAGGCGGCGTCCTTGCCTTTGCACTGGATGCTCGTTTCATCCTTAAACAGACTCGGACAGGGGTCACCACACGAAACGCATGGTTTCAGGCTATGCAAGTCTCAGGCATTCTGAATGGGTCGGATCTGGAGGAAACGGCGGTCTGGAAAGATATGAAAATGCCTTGGATTTTGCTGTGGAGCAAGAATGCGAGGCCTGATCTGGAAATGCAGACGTTTCATCTCGCGACGCCCATCCGAGAGAATGAGTTGGCCAAGCGCGGTGAGTTTCGGCTGGATTACCAATCCGCCTATCAAATCACAGCCCAATCTGTTATCGACAGTCCGTGGCTCTGTAAAGCACTTGCTATTGGCAGTACTTTGGATGTTCAGGTCATGGAAAAGCTATGTAAGGTAGCCGAGATGCAGTCGATTGGCAGTTTTTGGGCTAAGTGCAATTTGGTCAGTGGCAATGGCTTTAGTCTGAAAAATGGAACCAAAAAGCCGCCGCAATGGTTGCTGAAACTGCCCGTGGTGGAGACCACTGCAGCAATGGAAGGGTCGTCGCTGCTTTCGACACAGACTTTTGCCCAGTTATATGGGAGCAGGAAAATCGAGAGCGCTCGCACGGAGGAACTTTATAAAAGTCCACTTATTGTGATTCCGCAAGCGCTTGGATCAGATGAGGATGCCTCAACAGGATTCTGTTTTTGGAACAACAACGTTTGCTTCTCACAGAGTTACTTCGGCTATTCAGCTTTTGGGCACGATGAATGTCGATTGGTGTTGTCCTTGTTGAGCGTGCTGGTCCACAGTTCCTTATTTCGTCACTTTTGTTACATGAGGAGTTCCAGAATTGGCGCTAGCCGACGCACTTTCATGAAGGAAGACCTCGACGCCTTCCCTTTCCCAAACCTCTCCGACCTCAACCAAGAGCAGCGCAAGCAAGCCCTCGCGTTCGCTGACATGCTGGACTCGCGCCGTACAAAAGACTTGCAGGCGCTCGATGCGTTTGTCGGTAGTTTGTTTGGCCTAAAGAAAGTGGAACAACAAGTGGTCGCTGACACTGTTAACTTCAACGGTCCCTACGCAGTAGTGCGGGAACAAGCCATGCGTGCTGTGCCCTCTGACGAAGCCACAACTTTTGTCCGCACGCTGGAGCAGGCTATTCAGCCGTTCTTCAAGGCAGTGGGACAAAAAGTCAGGGCGGGGCTCGTGCCGCGGCTTGAAGGGGATTGGCAACAGCCTTGGGTGTTTGTCACACTTCTATTAGATGGTGACAAATGGGCGCCCTCAGAACAGCTCATCACCAACCTTGTCGGTAAAGCGAGCGCCAGTGCCGCCAGTCGTGTGGTGATGCATTTGCCCGAGGGCGGCTTGATCATCGGGTTGCTCAACAAACGTCGGTTCTGGACCCGAAGCCGTGCCCGCCTTTGCGCCTTGCACATCGCTGAGGAACATCTAGAGCAGTGCTTTCCCTTGCCTGCTCGCAAATGAGCCAAGGCTTTTTCACCAGTGCCCGCGCCCGAACCTATAGCGTGCCGCATCCACAACTTCCGGAGCGATGGATTGCCGCCGTTCATCTGGCTCTAGTGCGGGCTTTCGAGCTGATCCGGACTGATAGTCGTGATTTGGCAAATGCAGATGAAGACGACATTACGTTATGGCTGGAGGAAATGCTCGAGAACCGACTTATGTGTGACGACAGCAGCGATCTAGACCTCAGTTTCGTTCGCAGCGTGACTCGCGAGAGCGCCACAGCAAATCATGACGCATCTAGTGTTGGCAGAAAGCCAGACCTAGTCTTCCGCCTCAATCGCGAGCTGAGTTTGACCCACAATCGGGTGCAGGACTCTCTTTTTGCCGAGTGCAAACCCGTGGGCAGTAAGCATCCACTTCTTGGACATTACTGCGCCGTCGGAAAGAAAACTTCAGGAATTCAACGCTTTGTGATCGGGGCGTATGCATCGGCCATGGAGCAGGGCATCATGATCGGTTATGCAAGGGACAAATTTCGCATTACCCACCATCTTGTCAAGTCACTTGCGTCACCAAAAACTCGAGTCGGTCTTGGTGAGCCTTCCGCTTTGTCATGTGTGATCGAGGCAAACAGCCAACATTGCCAAGGCCTCTACCTCACCACACACAAGCGTCTCTTTTCATGGCCGGACGGGAGGGCGGCCACTCCCATCGACCTCTACCACTCATGGCATGATTGTTGAGGGGTAGCCCCGCGATTTGAGCCGAGATATCCTTCGAAAACGTAGACGCATCCAAATACATTGCTGCTGGAGAAGGCCAGACGAACGGTTTCCGCGCCGATGTAGATGCTACATCCAGCTATCGAACCGACACTTTTGACGATCAATATCCCGACGTTTTCGTTGATCGCACTGTTCAAGTTGAACCTCTCGAAATAATCAACTGTTCGCGCTCCATCGAAGAGCGCACATGCGTCCGAGAAAGTCTGACCCAAGCAAAAGCTTGTCGCTGATTTCCCGAGCTCAATCGGCGCATGAAGATTCAGCAGTGGGAGAACTGACGGTTTTAGTGGAGTGGGTTTAGCCAAGAACCAGCAAACCAACAAATGGGGAGCACGCTTTTCCGAAGGCTATCAACTCCATCTAACGGTCATTCATCAGAGTCCCCAACTGGCCCAAAGCGCCGATTTTCGAATTAGAGCTTTCGACGACAAAGCGGAAATCCGATAGCTGAGATTGACAGCCCAAAAGCGGACACTGGATGGCGATGCGTCATCGGCACCTTCGGCGACATAGGCGGCATCGGGGCTACCGACAGAAGCAAGAACCTGCCATTTGCGGGGGTGGTCTGGCTTGCCAAAGCCTCGGGTCTGATTGCTTGCTGGATTACCGTAACCCCACGAGCTCCAGTTCAGCAAACGCCGTCGGGCTTGGTTTGCTTCTATGGTTCAGGTCTCGGACGCTTGTAGCCATTGCTCAGGGTTTTCTAAGTGGATGAACCAGTCAGAGCAGAGTCTTGTCGAAGAACGTTGTAATTTCCACGGCCAGCTGTTTCAGGAATGCTTCGCGATCAAAGCCTGGCGGGTTTGCAGCGACGTCACCGTCAGGGCTGGGTAGGGACATGCTGGGTGTATCCATGAACGCGAAGTGCCAAGCGTTGGGCACACGCTGCAGGTTTGCAGCAGGCAAATTGCTGGCGACCCACTGCGAATGAAACTTCGGCACCACAAAGCGATCGAGTTCTGCCTCGTAAATCATAGTTGGCAGCCGAACTGCGGCAAGGGATTCGGCGGTGAGCAGCACACCTGCAGGAGCCATCGCGACGATTGCACGAACGCGCTCGTCCTTGAGCGAGATTGAAGCTGTTCGTAACGGTGGCATCTCAGCCCCGGATCGGCCCATGCTGCAAAAGATGGGGTCTACGGCAGCCTCAGCCTGGCAGTGCTTCCTCATCAGTGACAAGTCTGGCTTAGCTCCTGCCAACGCCAGCACGGTATAGCCGCCAGCCGAGTGTCCAAGCGCACCCACGCGAGGCCCCGTGCTGTCGGTTGCAATCCGATTCTTCCACGCTGGATCGGCCAGTGTGGCATCAATGACCCGAGAAGCCTGCCGCGGCCGCTCGTCGAAGTAGCGCTCGGGGCTCAGCGCGAGCAGGGACCGGTCCTGCCAGTTATCGCCAGGATGACGAAGTGCGGCAACCAGGTAGCCGCTCCTCGCGAGAGCTTGCGCCAGAACACTATGCCCAGCTTCGGTGCCTGCATTGCCGTGACTGAGCAATATGAGCGCCTTGACCTTGTTGACGGGTTTGGCGCCAATGGCGACATTAAGCGTGAACGGCCCCATAGGTACGACTCGCGGAACGGCCATAGTCGGATAGTACAGAGAGACCGTTGTCGTGGGTGCATCTGGTGTCCCACCAGCCGTCTGGATCTGCATCCAACCGGCTTCGTAGGCGTTCGCGTGCGCAGCGATGAATAGAGTGGCCAAGGATGGCAAGATTCGCCGAAGAAGGTAGGTCATAAGATATTTCAGATTGAGGTGGAGTTATTGGATGAAAAGTTTAGGCAAGGCACCAGTCTGAAACTCAGGCCGGCTTACGAGCTACGATAAATGCTCGAAAGTCTTTGCCACGCGTACCGTGCCGCTCGACCGACAAGATGTTCAGATTCTGATGTGCGATTGCTGAATAAAGGCGAACTTCGTCAAAACACAATAGGTGGGGCGCCTTACCGATGGCCCGCATCAGTGGTAGGGCGAGCCGTATAAGGAGGGGGTTCATTTCGCTGAGGCAGGGAGTCTTCGAGATGAACAGGCCGCCCGGCTTAAGTGCTTGAACCGCCATGGCGATGGTGTGATCCAGGTTGTCAACCAAGTGCAGCAGATTGAAGGCAAGCACGGCGTCGTATTCCCCCTTACCGAACACCATCGCGTCTGCATCGGCCACTGCGAAGCTCAGTTGCGGAACAGGTTGAACTGCCAGCTTCTCGCGGGCGATGGCGATCATGCCAGTGGATACGTCAGTGGCCAATAGGCGCCGGGTTCCGGGTGCCAGTCGCAGCGCCGTACTGCCGGTGCCGCAGCCGATCTCTAACACTTCGTGATCGATACACAGCAGTGCCTGGACCCGCCTTAGCGAGGCCTCATAGCCGGCCATGTCGGCAATTGGGTCGGTCGCATATTTGCGCGCGACGCGGTCCCAGAAAATGGACTTGCGCAGGGCTGAGGCGCTATCCGCCGCCGAAGGGGAGACGTCAGAGCGTAGTGTGGTGGTGTACGGCATGTGTGGAGTAGCAGAAGTAGCGCAAACAGAACTTTCAGATGTTATCTGCGATAGCGCGGCAGGAAATAGCGATAAATCGCACTGGCGATATACATATATGCATTGACAAACTTGTTAGCGACCAACTCATAGCTGTTTTGTCCGTGCGCGATACGGTGACCACTATTTACGGATTTGTACTGGTTCAAAGGCAGCAGTCGATGCCTGACGACCCAATCGTCTAGGGAGCATCTGGTCAGGTCTTGATCCCATTGCACGACGTACAACGTTCGACGAGCCTGGTGCGTGGCCTTGAACGAACCGCAGTACAAGGAACAACTGTCAGGGTACGTTTCTTATTGGCCGAAAGCGATGTTGCGCCGGCACCCTCTGCGTCTCAGGCACTTGCTTTCCCGAGATAGTACGACTTGCTTTTTTGCCCTAACTCAAGCCAAACCTTGCGCCAGCGCCTCGAACACTACACGAATTCGTCGTGAGGTGCGCAGTTCGCGGTGACTGACCAGCCAGATAGGGAAGCGGACTGGCGGTACCTCGTCGAGCACACGGACAATCCCAGGCGTGTTCAGCGCAATCTCGTCCATCATGGCGCCAATACCCATGCCTTCGCACACCAGGGACCAGTGGGCGACTGTGTGGTCCGAGTAGCAGCTGAAGTTCGCCTCGCTTAACGGAAGGCCGTGCTGGCGCAAGAAGGCCAGAAACTGCCCTGTACGATCAGAGCCTACAAAAGGGAGGTGTGCCGCATCTTGGGCGCTGCGCGGATGGCCGTGAATTCGCACCCAATCTTCAGAGGCGTAGAAGCTGGCGGAGGCCTCGCGGATCAATCGAGCAATCAGTTCTGGCTGTTCTGGCTTGACGTGACGAATGGCAATGTCGGCCTCGCGACGCAGCAGGTCGCTTAGTGCATTGGACGAGATCACTTCAATTGCGATGCCCGGTTCCTTCTCCCGCAACCGCCGCACAAGTGGAGGCAACAGGTTCACAGCCACTGCGTCGGTGGCCGATACGGAGACTACGCCTCCAATGGCTAGAGAACGACCTGTTGCCGCAAGTTCCAGTGCTCCCGCGGCCGCACCCATAGCGCGTGCGTGCTCCAGGAGTTCCAGTCCGGTGGGGGTGAGTGCCATGGCCTTACCAACACGCTCAAACAATGTCACGCCCATGCTACGTTCGATCGCTGCCACCTGGCGGCTTAGGGTGGGTTGTGTCAGGCTTAATTTGCGCGCAGCAGCTGACAGGGAGCCAGTTTCGGCTGTTTCCAAAAACGCCTTTAATTGATTCCAGTCAAGTTGGTTCATGCGTATCTGTATATGTCCACTGCAATTTATCGCGATTGCTTGCGATGTTTTGCATAGATAGTATCTCGGACTTGGCACATCAGCAAATTGGGTGCATCCATATCTATCAAATTTAGTTACCCAAATAGCATCCGATCTCTCGTGCCATTCGATGGTTGGATGCTCAAGGTTCGGCAGTTTATTTAAAGAAGGAATTCAGTCGTGCGAAAAATCAGCTACGCCATTGCTTCGATGGGCCTTTTTGTTCTTATCGGTTGCGCGGGCGGCACGTCAAATCCGATTTTCAATACTTCGGCACAAAAGGCATATATCTACTCGAAGACTGAATCAGCTAGTCACACCGGTCCTGAAAAGGGCGCTACTGGCGAGGTTCGCTACTGTGGGGCAGGTATGGCCCCGTTGGTTCAAGAGCGAAAAAGGAATGCGCTCGCAGCCGCCGCCCAAGCTTGTGGCGGCGAAAACAATTACTCCATAACTGGAGAATCGCAAACGGATAATGCGCCCGCTACTTTAATGGGCGTCGCTGTGCAATGCACTGGCTTTGCCGGCCGCATCGTCTATTTCAAATGTAAAGGCGCACAGCCGCAGCCGACGGGCTTGACCAAGTAATTTTCAAACCGAGACGTATGACATGAGATTAAAAAGTATAGCGATGCTGAGTGCAGTGCTGCTTGTATTGTCAAGCGGATGCGCAGTGATGACAGTAAGCGAAGATCAACTTCAACGCGGGTCTGCCGATGCAGTCACCTTCAAGACAACTGGCCGGCCAACTTATCACGAAGTGTGGAGCGCGGCTATGAAGGCAATGGGGACAGGAATGACGATTGTGGAAAGTCACAAACCGTCGGGCAGCATTAAATCAAGGGTTGGGACCGCGCCGACCGGAAAAGTAGTCGCCTTCTTCATCACGCCTACTACGCCAACAGCGCCTGAGTACACCATCGAGCTAGTTAGCAAAAAGCCGATGGGTTTCGGACAGCCTGAGCAACGGAACTGGGAGCCTTCGGTTGTCGAAGACTTTAAGGCGGCCCTTGGCAGCCGCTAGATCACCAATTGCTGATCGTGGCTGTTCTTTACCCGCTAGAAACTTATCTCGCTTGCTAAGAGATGTCTGCCATCATCAATAAAGGAGTGGTAAGTGCCTAACAAAAAAATGAACCGCAACATGAGTCCGTCTCCGTTCAAATATCGTGTTGGAATGGAAAAGAGTTTTGCGCGGATTCGCTTTATTCGCGCGATGGTGACGTGTGGCTCGCTTATGGTGCTGCCCGCCTTTGCCGCTGGGACGGGCTCGGGTTTCGAACTGCTGCATGAATCGGCTTTAGGCCAATGGACGCTTGACCGTGATGTGAACAGTCCGGGCTTTTCCTGCTCCATTACTTTTAGTGAGAAGAATAGCAAGGGTGCGACGCTCGGCTTCTTAGGACCTACCGCAGATTCGTCTTCAGGCTTGATTGTCTTCACCAGTCCTAAGATTCCAAAAGCTACAGAGTCCAAGACGACTGCAGCAAGATTGGAGACAGAGGGAGATCCACCGCAAACTGTGCGTGCGGTGCATTTGCCGGGGCCAGCGGGACGCGGACTTCTCGCGGTCGTCACCGAGATGAAGTCTACTGTTAGCGCTATCGATGACCACGAACGCGTCAGGCTGAAAATAGGTAGCCAAACTGTTTTTGAGCTTTCTTACGACGGCGGACATCAAGCGCGTGACGCGTTACTCGCATGTATGGGCGCTCGCAAGTAACTCAGCTGCAGTTAAAACGTTCCTACAAACTTACTCGTATGAGGCTGCGCTCTTCAGGGCTGTATTTTTTGAAACGTAAACTAGATGACTAAAAAAATTGCATTTTCGCTACTGGTTTTGATGCTCGCTGAACTACCCATGGCTCATACCCTACAGGAGACCGAGGGGTAGATCATTGAGCAAACTGAGCTAAACCCCTACGTGTTACCGCCGATTAAATCTTGACAGTGAGCGCCAATCGAATTTGATAGGTGGCTTGTAGCCAACAGTTAGTCTCCTGACTGTGGATAACTATAGCTTTTACAGTTTTGTCATCTCCTGGCTCGTGTCGGATCTGCGGTGCATCTCCCTTGATTTGATCTTGCCCTTGGCTTCTTTGGAGCTGTGCCGGAATCGCTACGACTCGTTGCCGGTCTCGATGATGTGGCGGTGATGGGTCAGGCGGTCAAGCAGAGCTGTCGTCATCTTGGCATCTCCAAACACGGCGGACCACTCAGCAAACGTCAGGTTGGTAATGATCAGGACGCTGGTGTGTTCGTAGAGCTTGGATAGCAAATGAGACAGCAAGGCACCTACGGCTTGACTGAATGGCAAGTAGCCCAGTTCATGGAGTACGACCAAGTCCATGCGCATCAAGGCCGCTCCAGCTCCAGCATTTCTGCCACGGTGAACTGGTTGTGGATGAAATGCACCGTGTCGGCGCAGATGGAGTGGCGCCGCTCCCCGAGCCAGGCGTCGTCGCATCACGCTGGCCGAATGGCAGGCGCGACCTTGGACCGAGCGTTTGCTGGAGCGGGTCGCAGGCCTGCTGAACAGCCAGTTATAGGCGCCAGTCGCTGCCGCCGGTAGCGTTCAGCGACTACATTTTGCGCCTGAACCTGCGCAGTGCCCAGTGCGCCAGTACGCCAGCTGCCACGCCTGTGACGCCCGCCGTGACACCCACCGTGAGAAGCATGGCGACAGGAGCGCCAGCTGCTGCAGCCCTGACCGGCACCGGGGCCCCGACGGCTGTCGCAAGGGCGGCGGATTCTTCCGCTTCTCGCACCGGGTCAGCACTCGGCTTGCCAGTCGGGGAATCCGTCGCCGGCGTCAGCGCCGGTGTCTTTGGCACTTCGTCTTCGGCAAGGTGGCGCATCGAGCCGAAGGTCTTGGCGTAGACCCAGGTGAATTCGGCCCCGATCAGGAAAATCTGCGCCGAGTAATAGACCCACACGAACACCACGATCAACGAGCCCGCGGCGCCGAAGGCAGAAGCCACGCCGCTCTTGCCGATGTACGTGCCGATGACCAGCCGCCCGAGCGTGAAGAGCAGCGCCGTGACGACGGCGCCGACCCAGACGTCGCGCCACTGCACCCGCACCCGCGGCATGATCTTGTAGATCATCGCGAACACGACGGTCGTCAGCACGAAACCGATCAACACGTTGAGCCCCTGCGCCAGCAGTTCCCAGCCCGCGAAGGCGCCAGACCACCACTTGTCCAGGGCTGACACGGCCGCACTCGTGACGAGAGAGACCATCAGCAGGAACGCAATGCCCAGCACCATGCCGAACGACAGCAGCCGCGCGCGCACCAGTCCCCACAGACCGCCGGCCCGGTTGCGCACTGGCGCACGCCAGATGCGGTCCAGCGCATCCTGAAGCTCGCCGAACACCGAGGTTGCGCCGATCAGCAACACCGCCAGACCGATGACGGTCGAAAATACACCCTGCGCCGGCTTGTCGCTGACGCTGGCCAAGATGGCCTGGACCGCCTTGGCCGCGTCGGCACCGAGCAGGGATTGAAGCTGGCCGAAAACCTCGCCACGCACGGCGTCCTCACCGAAAACGAGCCCGGCAATTGAGATTACCACCAGCAGAAGGGGCGCCATTGAAAAGACACTGTAGTAAGACAGCGCCGCACCCATGCTCGGCGCGTAGTCAGCCACCCATGCATTTGCCGCGGCTTTGACCAGCTTCAGCCATGAAGGCCGGGATTCCTTCAACGGTTCCAGGCTGACCGGCTCGCCGATCGCGTCGCTCATGGCCGCCTCGCCACACTGACGGGCGTTGGACCCTGCTGATGGGCTCTCCCGGCCAGTTGTTCGGTGATTTGCCCAGTGACTGCCTCACGGCCAAAAATCACTCCAGCCACAGCTATCACAATCACCAGTAGAGCAGCCAGCGGAAACACCGTGTAATGAGAGATAGCGGCACCCATGCTCGGCGCAAAGTCGTCAATCGATGCCATTACGGTCTTCTTATCCAGATTTAACATTTGTTTGATATTCATCGTTGCTCCGCTATTTATTTACCGCGCCCTGCCAAGGCCCTGATCAGTTTGGAAGTTCCTACACGAACTATCAGTAGGTCTCACCAAACGCTACAGGTAGAAACCTCTCGCATTCATCAGTTATGTTGCCATTTGATATCTGTGCCACCATTGATGTCAACTTATCCGACTGCCTGACAATCTTCTCTGCGCCAAATCCATTGCTGGATGATGATCACCGGCTTTAGCACCGCTATCATCTGGCCTCTCGTGGAAGGCCAATCAGATTTAGCAGCTCATGACCCGTCACTTGCAAACGTCCGCGTCTGGTCCCTTGCGGGTGCAGACCAAAACGTTTGAAGTGCTAGGCGCGGCTTGGCTAGACCACGAATGGAGCCAAGAGTTGCTGGCACCCGGCGCAGTCTGCTGGAACTGGATCGCCATGAACCTGATCGACGGCAGCGCGCTGACAGCCTTCAGGCTGCGGGGCAAGGATGGCGATACGATTCGGGATGGCGGCTCGTTCAGATCGGCAGCATCAAAGCCCGGCGGTTCGCTGTACGTTTTTAACCGGGGCGAAGTGATTTTTACAGCCACCCGGTTTTGGAAAAGCCCTGCGATCCAAACCACCTACCCAGTCGGTTGGATAGTCCGCACACCCGCCGACTCTTACACCGTTAAAGCCGTCATTGACAACCAGGAACTCGACAGACGCCAGTCAATAGGCGCGATCTACTGGGAAGGCTTGAGCGAGCTGGAGGACAGCAATGGCAAAAAAGTCGGTATGGGCTACCTGGAGATGACGGGCTACTCCCAACCACTGCGAATGTAAGGGGTTTGACATTAACCGACATAAAAAGTAGCCGCCTCAGCAGGACAGACCTGCCATGGCAGCTACAAAACACCAAAGTCTAGGCTTCGATGTACCTTGCAGAGAAAGTCGATCCGGCTACCACGGGCTCACAAAGAACGAACCACCGCTGAAATAGTAGGCGAAGGAGTCAATTTGTACGCTGCGGTCCTGCGCAAGATCATATTGACCGTAGGCCAGGGAAAAAGAATTTGCGGTGTTGGAAAAGGCCAGACTAACAAGGGTAGGCTTGGTGGTCAGAGTTTTGGTTTGGGTGTTGACCTCAAAACGCGCCAGCCCTTGGAGCGTGGGGTTGAAAAATCCGCCTACGTTGCCTATTGGTGTCTCATTCAGACGCACCGGCAGACCAATCCGGTAAGTGCTGCCCTGCTGAAAGATATTGATACCCCGGCTGCTGGTGTCTAACGCGCTGGTGCTGCCGCGCTTTCCCAGAGTAATGCTGCTGACCCTCTTAGGCTGCGCCGGATTGCTCACATCCATCAGCGCGACTTGCAGGCCTTGCACCACGCCGCCATCGTTGGCATCTTTGCCGACACCCAGCAACAAATCGTCACCCAAGGGGTACAGGTAGTCTGAATAGCCCGGTATCTCCAGCTCGCCCACCGTTTTGGGATCGGCCGGATTGCTCAGATCCAGCACGTAGAGCGGATCGGTGCGCCTGAAAGTCACTACATAGGCACGGCTACCCACATACTTGACGGCGTACACCTGCTCGTTGGGCTTGCCAATGGCTGCAGGGCGATTGGCATTTGGCAGGGTAGCAACCGTTTGCAGGCTGAGGGTGCTCGTGCTGCTGGATTCGCGCAGCACGCTGAGGGTAGCGGGTGAAGGCGTCGGCACTGAAGCCGCCGTGCTGGCAAAACCGTTGATAGCCATGCTCCAGCCTTGTTGGCCGGTAAAGCTCAGTATCCGTAAATCCCCCTGGTGTTCGCTCATGCGGTAGGCGATTTTGTCTGCATCCCAACCCAAATGGCCTGGCACCTCACCAGAACCCCGGTACTCAATACTTTGACCGCTCAAGGCAAATTTATGGATGTCAGTTTTGCTACCCGTCGGAAAGATGATCGCAGGCAAAATGCTGGTACTGTTCGCCGCAATATAGCGCGAGCTGGCCACATAAACCGCTGCGGGCGATACGTACAAGGCCTGACTACCGCCCACAAAGCAACGGCTGCTGCGCTGCAGACTGGGAGATGCCAGGTTGAATGCGGTGATCGTGGTGATCTGCGTCTGAAGCGACGCATTGGCCACCTGCAAGTAACAATCGGTGTCGGCCAGGAGGAGCTGAGTAGGTCCGTTATCGATCTGAATGGTTGGCAGTATGTCGGCGCTGCTCAGTTTGGCCAATACGGCATCAGCCTGCGCAGCGCTGGCGCCAGCGGCAACGGTGTACTTGCTCAGGTTGGGCGTCCAGTTGCTGACCACATACAAGGTACTGCCGATGACGCGGCTGCCCACCAGGCTGCCGTCTATGCGAATGCGGTTCGCCACACTCAAGCTGGTGGTGCCGCTAGCAGCGCTGGGTGTACTGATGAGGTCTATCCCGATCTGGCTGATTTGCATCGATGGCACAGGGACTGTCAAGGAGCTTGAGACGATGGGATCTGTAGCAGATTCTGCGTTGCCACCACCGAGTGTTTGACCTAAAAGCGCCACCCGTCGAGCGCTGTCGACCAGGTACATACCGCTGTAGGCAAGTTCATTGGTCAGCAGCAAGCGTGCCGCAGGGATCAACTGTCCGTCGGCCTGACGACTTTGAAGTTGCAGCTGAGGCAGCGTCTGAGTACCGTTGCTGAAATAGCTTTGGGTCAGGCCGTAAATCAAGCTGCCGTTGGTTTTAATCCAGTCGTTCTCGTCGACTCCGCTTTCTTGTAAGGTCGTGCCAGAGAACGCCTTGCTGTCCGCACTGACGGTGGTGGCGGGCGCGGCACTGGTCAGCGTTTGCACCGATGTGATGTTGGTGGTGGGCGTTTGCGCGGCGCTTGCTTTGATTTTTTGCTTGATGTAGTCGAGCATGCTACCCGGAGCCGATGCCGCTAGCGCGACCCCCTCAGGCAAGGTATTGGATGTTGGGGTTGATGTCGCGGTCGACTGGATTGGTACGCTGGCAAACGGCGCAGACGTAGTGCTGGGCGAGGAGCCCCCGCACGCACCAAGCAGGCTCGCCAGCAGCACAGTAGCTGCCGCTGCGGTGCTGTAACGGCTGTAGCGTGCCAATCGACGGATTGGGTGTTTAGTCGAGCTCATTCAGTGATTCCTTGGATACAAAAACGAAGGTTTAAGAATATTTTATGGATGGCTTCATGCGAATTCGTGGGATAATATCCCACAACTTCTAAATCAGCAACTCAATATTTAAAGTCACATCGTTCGCACCATGCAGTCTCGGTCCACTGTTGTTTTAGACGTCTGTCTACAGTTGCTTAAGCCGCTGGTCGCGCTGCTGCTGCGCCACGGCGTGACTTACCCAGCGTTCAGCGTCGCGTTGAAGAGGGTCTTCCTGGAAGCTGCGCAAGATGAATTGCGATCGCAAGGTGCAGCGCAGACCGACAGCGCTGTCAGCCTGCGCTCGGGCATACACCGGCGCGATGTGCGTGAAATGGCACGTCCAGAAAACCCCGACACACAGCCCAATGCCCCGGTGCCCAAGCCCATGAACATGGCGGCGCAGGTGGTGGCTCGCTGGTTAAGTGATCCCCTTTTTTTAGACGCAGACGGTGCCCCCAAACCCCTGCTCAGAGTCCGAAAGGTTGATGGCTTTGATGCTCTGGTGAAGGGGGTAAGCAGCGATATTCGCCCACGTGCAGTACTAGACGAGCTGGTGCGTTTGGGTATTGCGCTGGACACGCCCGATGGCGTTGTGCTGTCATCGCCAGGCTTTGCACCACGCCAAGGGTTTGTGGAGATGTCGCAGTTGTTCAAAGCCAACCTGCACGATCACTTGGCTGCTGCTGGACAGAATTTGGATGGCGACAAAAACTTTCTCGAGCAATCGATTTTTGTCGATCAAATCACCGAACAGTCTGCGCACCGGTTGCATATCGTGTCGGCCAAAGCCTGGCGGCAGGCATTCAAAACCGTGATGCAAGAGGCCGCCGCACGGTTTGAACAAGACCAGCGGGAAGCAGCGCCACACGAATTAACGCATCGCGCGCGGTTTGGGGTCTATTTTTATTCGCAGCAGGAGGACCTGCCGCATGCCCAACTCAACAGTGCTGGCGACCCGGTCAGCAAGGCCACCCATGACGCAGCACCCCGCCGCAAACCCAAACGCTAACCGCTTAACCAAAAAAACAACCATGAACACACACCGGACACCCAGCACTGAAACATCTAACAGCCGCTATGAGCAGATCACGAAAGAAGTCGTTTGTGCTGCGCACATGCTGGTCGTGCTGCCCTTGTTGTTGTTGTTGTTGGCAACGGGTTGCGGTCCTGGTACGGGTGGGACAGGAGTGGGGCCTGTTGTCAGCGTATCGTCTGCAAGCATTAACTACGCCGGCACCGCCAACTTCAGCATACCTGCCGCAGTTGGCGACAGTACTTCTCCTGCGCCTACTGCTCCCACTACGACAAGTACTAGTACGCCGACGCTGGTGATCTGCACCAACAATTGCTCGACTGGCACGCTTTTGCTTGAGATCAGCACTGAGCGTACCGTACTGTCCAGTGCATGTTTTGTCTTTACTTCTCAATCGCCGCTGATTACAGCATCTACAGAGGCAATCCAGGTGCTCGGCACGTCAAATGGACAAAATCCCGCCATCAGTCAGAGTGCCATCTTGACTCTGAAGTTTTCAGGCGGGCAGATTGACAGCAACGAGGTGATGGTGAGTTTGAAAGACATTACCGGAAATCTCTTGTTGGCACCCGCTCTCCTGACCAAGTCTACGACGGCTGCGCCCATCGGCGCGCCGACTACGCTTCCAGCGGCCACTACGAGCAACGCAATAACACTTCTGCCCAATTGCCCGTGATCAACTGATGTTTTGCGCATGCCGCCATCACTGGTTTGCAAGGCGACCAGCTCAAGCACGGCTACGCTACCGCTTTGACGAGCGCTGACAGCATGCGATCAACCTCTGCTCCGCAGCACTGCTTGTGGCAACTGGACTGTGGCAGCTTGGGCAACTATTTTTCTAATACTGGACTTCACCCGCTTCCGTAAACATAAGTCAACTTCCAGGTTAAAGCTGCTTGAATGCCAGCGGGCTCAGCGGGTTCAAGTCAGCAATCTGAAAACAGAAATTTATAAAGTTTGAACCCGGTAAAAGTCTGTTGAATTGGTCGCCCGGACATGTACTGTGCAGCACAAGGTCAAATTGGAGCGTATCGTGGATCTGGGTGTGCCACTGGAAACTGCGATGTGTAGCACCGGCAGAAACGCCTGCCCGCCGGAAGACATTGGCGGCGCCCCCGGCTACGAAGAATTCCTTGACGCTATTCGTGATCCACAAAACCCTGAACATCAGGCCATGCTCCAACGATGCGGCGGAGCATTCGACCCCAGCGAGTTTGATCCGATGCAAGCTCAGGAACGCCTGAACGAAATCAACGTCTGATTTCCGATGCCGTCAAGTACGGTGCTCACCTAATTATTAGTTACGATCCATCTTTGCGCACATTAATGGAGGGGTATGGAGCGGATTTTTCCAGAAACACTGGAAGGTCTGAATTAGCAATCTCCCAGACGATATCTAAGTCGACTTGGAAGTAGCCACACGAGAGAGCGTTTCGCATGCAACCTGCGTCACTCCAAGGGACGTCTGCATTTGCCTTCTCGAAATCTTGGTGATGTTGTGGCACATTGTGGGATGCGGCTCTAATGACTTCCAGATTCCGAATCACCGCATCTTGGACCAAGGTACTTTCTATCCAAGCTTCTTTGTCTATGTCTTTGATGTAATTATTGATCCGTTGAATCGCCTGAGCAATGTGGCTCATGTAGTCAGGTGTGAATTGCGACTTCATAAAAGCTTGAGGTGGCTGGTGAGATTTTCGAAGACCTCGTTCTTGTGCGGCCCGATCGCCAGCGCCGTGTAGGTCGGGACACCTCCAAATTCTGTCAACCCCGCATCCTGAATCAAGGCACACACCAGGCCTCTGGCAACTGCTTCCTTATGCAAGGCCAGAAGTTCTGCTTCGGAATCCACGCTCACAGTCACTTTGGCGAACTTGCCAAAGAGCCAGGGCCCGACACTGTCGTTTTCCAGC
>JANPIK010000036.1:0-12979 GCA_031424935.1 Polaromonas sp. | reverse complement strand
CCGGCCACCAGCGTAAGCAGCAGCGCAGGCACAAACTGGTACAGCCCGACCAGGCCCAGGTCCCAGGCGCTGCCGGTCAGCTCATACATCTGCCAGCCCACGGCCACCATCAGCATCTGGTTGCCGGTAGTGCCAAATAGTCTTGCAAACCACATGCGCATGTAGGCGCGCTGCTGGGTCAGCTCGGTAAATGTGTGGGTCGCCATCGGGGGTTGAGCTTAACAGTGGCCACAGATGCCGGCGGCGAAGCCAGCAGTTACCATTGCGATACAACAAAGCCGCGTACCAAAGCCCAGGAGAAACCGTATGCAACGCATCGTTATCGTTGGAGGAGGCGCAGGCGGCCTCGCGCTGGCGACCCAGTTGGGCAAACGGCTGGGTAAAAGGAAACTGGCTGAGATCACGCTGGTTGACGCAGCCCGTACTCATGTTTGGAAGCCGCTGCTGCACCAGCTGGCCGCTGGCAGCTTTGACACCCATGCCGAAGAAATCGAATACCTGGCGCAGGCGCGCTGGAACCACTTCAAGTTTCGCCTGGGTAGCCTGACGGGCGTAGACCGCGCAGCCAGGACCGTGCAGCTTGCTGCCAGCCATGACACAGCGGGCCGCGAGATCACACCGGCGCAGTCTCTGGGCTACGACACCCTGGTAATCGCGGTTGGCAGCCAGACCAACGACTTTGGTACGCCGGGCGCGGCTGAGCACACCATCAAGCTCGACAGCCCCCAGGCGGCCAAGCACTTTAATGACCAGTTGATCAACGCCTGCATTCGCGCGCAAACTGTGCCGCGCACGGCCGGCAGTGGCCGCCTGACAGTAGCCATTGTGGGCGGTGGCGCAACCGGTGTGGAGCTGGCTGCCGAACTGCATGCGGCAGCGCGCGTGCTGGGCAACTATGGCTTTGAAAATATCAACCCCGAAAAGGACCTGCAGATTGTGCTAGTTGAGGCCGGGCCGCGCCTGCTGGCCCAACTGCCCGAACGCCTCGGTGAGGCAGCGCTGCGCGAATTGCGCAAACTGGCTATTGAAGTGCATACCAATGAGAAGGTGGTTGAAGTCACCGCCGACAGCCTGAAGATGGCCAGCGGCAAAGTGATTACTTCAACCCTGACCGTCTGGGCGGCCGGGGTTAAAGCTGCAGATTTCCTCAAAACCATAGGTAGCCCGGAAGTGCTGGAGACCAGCAAGCTCAACCAGCTGCTCGTCAATGGCAACCTGCAAACCACGCGCGACACCCGTATTTATGCCTTTGGCGACTGCGCTGCCTGCCAGCAACCCAACGGCACATGGGTACCGCCACGCGCCCAGGCGGCCTACCAGCAGGCGATGTACCTGGCGCGGGCGCTGCCAGAACTGATGGCGGGCAAAACCGTGCCACCGTTTATCTTCACCGACCAGGGCTCGCTGGTGTCGCTGGCCGAATATTCATCCGTCGGCAGTTTGATGGGCAGCCTGACTGGATCTTTCAATAGCGGCAGCTTTTTTATCGAAGGTCAAATGGCCAGGCTGATGTATTGGGCGCTGCACAAACAGCACCAGCTGGCGCTCGGCGGCATTAAAAAGACAGCGCTGATTACGCTTTCAGAAATGATTGACCGCACGCACCGCCCGCGCATCAAACTGCATTGATAATTACGGTTTTTAACCCACACTTAACCCACAGGAGAACGCCATGGCAAAAGGTCAACAAAACAGCGGCAAGATGGTCAAAAAACCAAAAAAAGACACCTCGCCACCCAAGTCGGTGTCGCCTGACGCCGTACGCCCCACCATCGTCACCCAGGTGCCGCTGCGGGGCAAGCTGAAAAACAAGTGATTTGATGGCTGACCCGCTTGAAGGCGTGACACTGGAAGCAATTGTCACCGCTTTGTTTGAACAATACGGCTGGGATGAACTGGGTCAGCGCATCCCGATCCGCTGCTTTCAAAGCGAGCCCAGCGTGGCATCCAGCTTGAAATTTTTACGCAAAACACCTTGGGCGCGTGACAAGGTGGAGGGGTTATACCTTTACATGCTGCGTGAAGTTAAACGCGCCAGCCCCACCGTACACAACTTTCCGCCGCCTCGTACGCGAACAGCCGGTGACTGATGCTTGTACAAGTTTTAAAGCCGTTTACGCGGACAAGTATCTGCTGGTCTCGAGCAAGCCGCCTGGCTTGCTGTCTGTACCCGGCAAAGGCAAAGACAAGCAGGATTGCCTGAGTACCAGGATTCAAGAGCACTACCCCGATGCCTTGATCGTCCATCGGTTGGACATGGCCACATCCGGTTTGATGTTAATGGCACGTGACGCTGTCATGCAAACCGCGCTGTCAAAACTGTTTGAAACCCGTGCCATACACAAGCGCTATGTTGCGGTGGTTGACGGCCACATGGCAAGCCTTGACTGGCAAACGATTGACCTGCCAATTGCGCTGGACTGGCCCAACAGGCCGCTGCGCATGGTTCAAGCAAACGGCAAGCCAAGTCAAACCCGCTGGCGGGCCCTGCAATACAACCCAGACACCAACGCCACCCGGATTGAGCTTGTTCCCATCACAGGCCGGTCGCATCAGCTACGCGTACATTTGAAAGCGTTGGGTCATCCGATTTTGGGCGATGCGCTGTATGCGCCTGTTGATGTTCAGGCAAATGCTGCGCGCTTGATGTTGCATGCCTGCATCTTGCGTTTCTCGCATCCAGCCACAGGTGAAGACATGGTTTTTAAAGATACGCCAGTGTTTTAATTTTTTCACCATCACAAGTTCTCTATGACCCAACATCTCTACATCATCACAGGTGCCTCACGCGGCATGGGCCTGGCCATGGCGCAACAGTTGCTCCAGCCTGGCAACACGGTGCTCTGCATCTCACGCACTGCCAACGAAACCCTGGCTTTGCAGGCCAAGCAAGCCGGTGCGAGTCTGCTGCAATGGACGCAAGACCTTGCGTTGGGTGCACAAACCAGCGTGCGGCTGGAGCATTGGCTGCTTGAGCAGACTGGCAATTTGCTGGCTAGCGCCACTCTCATCAACAACGCCGGCGTGATCCCGCGCATCGTGCCGCTGAACCAGGCTGATGCTGAAGACCTGAGCCATGCGCTGCGTGTTGGGCTGGAAACACCCATGCAATTGACCAGCGCATTTTTACGCGCTACAACAAATTGGCCGGGGCAACGCAAAGTACTGAATATTTCGTCTGGCTTGGGCCGCAGGGCGATGGCATCACAAGCAGGTTACTGCGCCGCCAAAGCAGGTATGGATCATTTCACCCGTTGTGTGGCAATGGAAGAAGCCTTAAAACCGAACGGCGCGAAGGTTTGCTCATTGGCGCCCGGCGTGATTGATACCGGGATGCAAGAACAGCTCCGCTGCGCCGACAGTAAAGCGTTTCCAGATCAGTCGAGTTTTTTAAACCTGAAATCCAGCGGCGGGCTTGCCTCGCCTGAAGAGGCAGCCAGCCGCGTTCTTGCAGTTTTGATGCGCGCTGACTTTGGTGTCAACCCGATAGCTGACGTTCGGGACTGAATCTGTAGCGATCAGTCCTGTAGCAAACGCTGATAGATCTGATCCTTGGTGTTCAGCCGCTTTTTCTTCAGCTCGTCCAGTGCCTCCTCACTGATGACGGCACCACCCAGTTCATATTTTTTGATGGCGTAATTGTCTTCGTCGTATTCATTGAACAGTTTGGCAAAGTGTGCATCAGACGTTTTTAGCGTATGAATCTTTTCTTCATGTTCAGGAAATTCGTGTGCAATGTCGTGGTTAAGTAAATCCATGTCGGCCTTTGGGTTGTGTAGATGACGTTCTTTATACAGATCTGTCAGTCTGCTTCACACAAAGCCTCGCGACTATCAGACAACGCGCCGTTCAGGCCGCCTGTCATTCAGGACTCAATCTTCACGCCTTTCCAGAAGGCCACGTGACCCTTGATCTCTTCAGCCTCGGGCTTGGGGTCTGGGTAGTACCACACCGCATCGGTGTTCATCTCGCCATTGACCAGCAGCGAATAGTAACTGGCCTGCCCCTTCCAGGCACACATGGTGTGGTGGTTGCTGAAGGTAATGTAGTCACGGTTCAGTGATGCTTCAGGGAAGTAGTGGTTGCCTTCCAGCACCACGGTGGTGTCACTTTGCGCAATGACTGCGCCGTTCCAGCTTGCTTTCATGGGTATGCTTTCTTGGTGAGGAATCTGTCGTGTCTAGGCGTAGCGCTGACGTGCCAATGCAGCGCCCAAGCCCAGCGCATGGAGTTTTTTGATCGCGATCTCACGGCTCATGGGTGCCAGGCCACAATTGCTACACGGGATCAGGCGGTTTTTAGGTACATATTCAAGCGCCTTGCCAATCGTGTCAGCAATCTGCTCTGGCGTTTCAATCTCGTCGCTGGCCACGTCAATCACGCCGACCATCACGTCCTTGCCAGCGAGTAACGCCATCAAATGCGGCGGCACATGCGAGTGGTAGCACTCCAGGCTGACCTGCTGAATGCTGCTTTTGGCCAGCGCAGGCAACACCTCTTCGTATTGCCGCCACTGGTCGCCCAGTGTTTTCTTCCAGTCGTCGTTGGCTTTGATGCCGTAGCCGTAGCAAATATGAACTGCTGTCGTGCAGGTCAAGCCGCGGGCGGCAACTTCAAGCGCCTTCACGCCCCAGTCGGCGGCCTCTTTCATATAAACGTTAAACGCAGGTTCGTCGAACTGAATGATGTCAACGCCGTCCGCTTGCAGCGCCAAAGCTTCTTGGTTCAACAACTCGGCAAAGGCCATCGCCATGTTGACTTTGTCGCCATAAAACTGGTCAGACACGGTATCCACAATCGTCATCGGGCCGGGGAGTGTGAACTTGATTTTTTTGGTGGTGTGCGCGCGCAGCAATTGCGCCTCAGTGGCATGCACGCGGCCTTTTAATTTAAGGCCTGATACCACCTGCGGCACCATGGCGTCATAGCGGTTGTTGCGTATGCCCATTTTGACCTTGTGATCAAAGTCAATGCCTTCAACCTGCTCCAAAAAGCCATGCACAAAATGCTGGCGCGACTGCTCGCCATCGCCAATCACGTCCAGGCCAGCATCTTCTTGTGCCTTGATCCACAGCAGCGTCGCATCCGCCTTGGCCTGTTTGAGCTCGTCACCCTCGGCCTTCCACTGCGGCCAGAGTTTGTTGGTTTCTGACAGCCACGCGGGCTTGGGCAGACTGCCTGCTATTGTCGTGTTGAAGAGTTTTGTTGTCATGTTGGTTTGTCTGGTTGTATTAAGATTATGTGGAATTTTCATTTTTGACCGTTCGTCCTGAGTCTGTCGAAGGGCTTCTTGCATGACTGCCGGCTTCGACAAGCTCAGCCCGAACGGGAAAAATCCAATATTCAGCCCCAGCTGATTATAAAAACTCATGCGCAAGAATTTCATACGACCGCCGCTGCGCCGCCGGGTCATGCGTCCAGGTGATCACGACCAACTCATCCACGTCGAGCGATTCAGCCAGCGCCCGCAGTTTGCCCGCGACTTGCGGGCCACTGCCGACCAATGCGTTGGCACGCAACTGGTCAACCTGCACTTGCTCAGCCGCGCTGTAAGGCCGTGCTGCAACCTCTAACGGTGAGGGTAATGCGCCAATCGCACCACGGTTTCTGTCGAGCTTCCAGCGTTCGCGGCTTGAAAAGTGATAGCGCGCCTCGGCGTCAGTATTAGCGGCCAACGCCCAAACGCACAGTACCGCCTGCGGCTTGGGATGCGCGCTACTTGAGCGGTACAGCTGGCGGTACAAATCGAGCGCCTGGCCAGCGCCCTGCCCGTCAGTGATGAAATAGGCAAACGCATAGGGCAAGCCATAGTGCGCAGCCAGTTGCGCGCCGTAGTCAGAGCTGCCTAGCATCCACAACGTGGGGCTGGTGGGGCCAGTTGGGTTGGCAGTCACGCCGTGGCCAGGGTGGCCTTCAGGCAAGTCAATGCCCGACACCCAAGCTTGCAATTCACGCACCTGAATCGGAAAGTCATCTGCCGACTGCGGCGCGCTTTGCCTGAGTAGCCGCGCCGTGCGCAGGTCCGAGCCCGGCGCGCGGCCCACACCCAGGTCAACACGGCCGGGGGCCAGCGCTTCCAGCACCCTGAATTGCTCAGCTACCTTGAGCGCTGCGTAGTGCGGCAGCATCACCCCCGCGCTACCAATGCGGATGCGGCTGGTGGTGGCGGCAATGGCGGCCATCAGCACCTCAGGCGCCGAGCCCACAATACTGGGGTGGCTGTGGTGCTCGCTGACCCAAAAACGGTGATAGCCCAGGGCTTCAGCATGCAGAGCCAGCGCCATCGTCTGGCGGATGGACACATCTTCACTGCGGCCCGTGACGGCAACGGACTGGTCGAGAACGGACAACTTGATTGACATGCGCCCACTATAGCCAGTGGCGTCAAATACTGCCGGGGCGGCGCTCTGTTCCAATACGGACTTCCGTTTTTACAAAAGATCAGCCCCATGGCACTCAAAGCCACAATTTACAAAGCCCAGCTAGCCATTGCCGACATGGACCGAGGCGTTTACGCCGACCACAACGTCATCATTGCCCGGCACCCGTCAGAAGCTGACGAACGCATGATGATCCGCCTGCTGGCGTTCGCGCTGAACGTGCCTGGTGACGACAAAAACGGCAAACTCGACTTTGCCAAAGACTTGTGGGACGTGGATGAAGCCGCGCTTTGGCACAAAGACTACACCGAGCAAATTTTGCACTGGATAGACGTGGGCCAGCCCGACGACAAGCGCCTGATGAAAGCCGCAGGCCGTGCCGAGCACGTGACGGCCTACAGCTTTTCAAGCAGCACCGCTGTGTGGTGGAAAGGCATAGAAACCAAACTCACCCGCGCCAGCAATCTGGTGGTCTGGCAGATTGAAGCTCTACAGAGTCAAGCCCTGGCCAAGCTGGCTGAGCGCAGCATGCAATTGCAAGTCACCGTGCAAGACGGCACGGTGTGGATGAGCACCACCGCAGACTCAGTCGAAATTACGCCAAAGCGATTGACTTCAGGGGGTTGACCTCAGCAAATTGACTACAGCGGCTTAACCGCAGGGGCGTAACGCCAAGCAACTGCAGTGATGTATGGCCAGTGTCAAGCGTCGCTGGCCCATGGTCACCCTCCCGCCATAACACGCTTGGCAACATCCTACGGGACTCTCGATCTGTCACAGGCGCACCGCTTAAGCGCAGCCGCACAGACGGCTCTGGCAAAGACGTGGCCAACGTCATGGGTATTTGAGTCGTCAAAATCAATTTGCTATTTATTTAAGAGCAACTTAATCAGTGAGCGATTGGGCCCGAGCCAAATTTTAGGGTTTTTACAACTCGCCAACGTGCCAGTCTGTCAGACAGACAGTCAGTACGGCTGATTGATCCTGTCGACTACGTCAATGAAGAAGCCTATGTGCAGCAACGGACATTGGCGTTCGGCTTTTTTGAAATGAATTGTGCAGTTAGTCACAAAAACCTGACTAGTCATCAATATGAATGATGTGCAAATCATGGGCATCCACTAATCTTTGAAGCAGTCCAAACGACGCAGTTGCGCATGGGCTCACAGCTTCTTGGGTAAGCGCGTCTTCATGTCATATGAATCTCTAAGCGCACAAAACCTTTTGCAAAAAGAATTATTTTGAATATGTCGCTGGATTTTTAAAGCGCTGGCATGAGGGAATACCCCGGGCCGGATGCCCTGGTAATCATCAAAACAAATTTGGGGAGGGGTCCGGTTGAAAGTCAACGCGTCAGAACAGCTTATTGCCGACTTTTACAGCGCAGCCGCTGGCGTTATTGCGTGGGCGCAACCGCTTGACAGACTGGTGGTGATGCTGGACCTTTGCACCGTGCACATCATGGGTGTGGAAAAGCGCACAGGCCTAGCAACATTTTCTGCGGAGAGCGCACAATCACGCCCACTCGTCTTTCTGGAATACCTGCGCCGTTACCAAGCCAGCGACCCACGTATCGGTCTCATTTTGGCCACATCAAGCGGCCAATGGATGCACTGCCATGAGCACCATTCGGACAGCTTTGTGGCCAACAACAAGTTTTATCAAGATTTTTTGATTCCGAATGACGGAAGGTACCTCAGCGCTTGCAAACTGGTAGACAACGATGAGACTGTGTTCATCGTGGGTTTGATGCGGGGTAAGCGCGCCCGGCCGCTTGACAACACTTACGATGCGATATTGAGTTTGGTTCACTTTCATTTGAGCCAAGCCATGCACATCTTCTTGCATGCTCGCAAGAGCTATGCGGATAAAGCGATGAAACGCCAATTATTGGGTCGGTTCAACCAACCCATGTTGTTATTGGACGAGGACCAGAGGGTTTTGCACAGCAACCAGGCAGCGACAGATCTGTTGTCCAGGAAAAATTTACTTTCAGAAAAAAATGGTTTTTTGGTTTGTACCGATAAAGTCTCTAACGAAAACCTGATTGCTGCGGTGCGGGCAGTCTTGTCTGTCAGGCGTGGTCAAGCACACACCGGATTGTCAAGCAACGACCCAGCGGCTAACGCACGGCTGCGCCGCGCCATCAAAGTAACGGGCAGCGCGGGACGCAGTCTGCTGGTGTTTGTCAGCGCGCTGTGGCCCAGCCAGTCGCTCAATCTCCTTGACGACTGCCCCCAAGCATTGGTCGTGCTGCACAACCCCCCACTGCAGGCAAGTCAACTGGACCCTTTGATATTGGCCGAATGCTATGAGCTGACACCTGCAGAGGCACGTGTCGCGGTAGACATTGCAAGCGGTGCAACCGCCAAAGAGATTGCCCAACGCAAGCACCTGGCTCTTCCGACGGTACGTACCCACATCAGCCGCATCATGGAAAAAACAGGCGTGACGCGGCAAGCCGATTTGCTGCGCCTTTTATTCAGCCTTCCACTGCAACAGGCTGACAAGATGGGCGAAGACACCGGCAAGCCAAATGGTGTTTATGCGCTGGCCCCGGTCGCGGGGTGTTTGCCCATCAGCCGCCTCAAAGGCACGACAGACAATGACATGTTGTCGGCCCCTAACGTGCGCGTTTTCGACGACAAACAACCGTTTTCTCTCTCCAGACCTGAAGATTTAACGTTATGAACGCATTAACACCGGTCAAGCCAAACCATCAACATCAGCAAGCGACCCCAAGTCTCGTGGAACACGATGCTGTTCAAGCTCGCGTTGCTGCGGTTCAAGCAGGCCGCGTTTCGGTGCGTCACAACATTGAACTGACCATGGACGATCTGTGCCATACATGTGCTGTGCCACCTGACGCCATCATTGAACTGGTGACTCATGGAGTCTTCAAAAACGCAGTCATGCATCAAAACCAGCCGCCAGAACACTGGCGCTTTGATGCCGGGCAATTGCAACGGGCAAAAGTGGCCATTTGCTTGCAACGCGGCCTTGAGATCAAGCCTGCAGAAGTGGTATTGGCCCTGCAAATATTAGACGAACTGGATCAAACCCGTTCGACGCTAAATCAAGACTGAATCATGACTCGTCGGCAAGAAGCGGTCTTTTCACCCAGTCTCCTGACACCATCACGCTGCAGCCCCTTACCCTTTCTTCTGACGCCTCGTAGACCAGGCAGGTGATGGTCAGCCCAGCGCATTGCATGGCTACCTCGCGCTTTGCGTATTCGCCCGTTTGCTGAGGCCAGACTTCTTCAATTGCATCGAGCTGGCGCTCCAACGCTGGCGTGATGCGGTATGCCTCGCCTTGCACCCACCCTTGGCCGCCCAGGCGGACCCCTGGGTAACACCCCAGGTTATACAGCGTGCCGTAGGTTTTGCAGGGGCCAATCAAGACCGGTGCGGGACTCAGATGGTTGATGTCGCGTTGTTCCCCCTGCCGCAAGGTTCCGTAAACAAACACATAGCGTTCGGCAGGTGCCCCGGGGGCGTCGGTTATCGTAGAGTCCATGAACCGAATTGTGGCCTATGCCTGCCTAGCCTTGAGCATGTCCTTAGTCGGCAGTTATGTTGCCTTGTCCAAACCGCTGGTGGCAGCGCTGCCGGTTTTTTTGCTGGCTTGGCTGCGTTTTGGCATTGGCGGTGTGGCGATGCTGCATTGGCTAAAAAAGCCGGCTGATGAAGCGCCGATGACGCCCCAGACCAAGCGCTTGCTGTTTCTGGAGTCGTTTTTGGGAAATTTTTTGTTCTCCATCTGTATGCTGTTTGGCGTCAGCATGACGGGTGCCGTGACGGCGGGCATTGTGATGGCGACGATTCCGGCTGCGGTGGCTTTGATGAGCTGGGCGTTTTTGGGTGAACGCGTTGGCCCGCGCACATGGGCTGCGGTGGTGTGCGCGGTGGTAGGGGTGACGTTGGTATCACTATCAAAACAGGAGCTTCTTGCGCCCGTATCTGTTGGTCTGGAGGCTAATTTGACACCTAAAAACTCTGTTTTAGGCACTTTTTTGCTACTGGGCGCGGTGCTGTGTGAGGCCGCTTATGCCGTGATTGGCAAAAAGCTGGTGGGCGCGCTCAGCCCCAAGCGCATCACCGCGCTGATCAACTTGTGGGGCTTTGCATTAGTCACGCCGCTGGGGTTGTGGGCGGCCTGGCAGTTTGACTTTTCAACCGTTGCCGCACCTAGTTGGCTGCTGCTGGTTTTCTATTCGCTGGCCGCCAGCGTGTGGACGGTGTGGCTTTGGATGACGGGGCTTAAAACCATTCCGGCAGCCAAAGCGGGCGTGTTCACCGTGTTTTTACCGGTTAGCGCGGCGGCGGTCGGTGTGCTGTTTTTGGGGGAAAGCTTGAGCGGTTTGCAGGCGCTGGCTTTCGGTGTAGCGCTGCTGGGCGTGGTGCTGGCTACGCTGCCTTCGAGGAAGTAACAGCACGCCTTTGCTGCCGCAACGTATACAAGCTGTAGGCAATGATGCCCAACGACACCGTAGCGATCAACAAAGTAGCCGCCGCATAAATTGACGGATTCACCCCGCGCCGCGCGTAGCTGAAGATCACTTGAGGCAGCGTGGTGACACCTGGGCCTGACAGAAATTCTGACAGCACCACATCGTCAAACGACAGCGTAAACGTTAGTAGCCAGCTCGACACCAGCGCAGGCGCGATGCTGGGCAGCGTGACCAAAAAGAAAACCTGCAGCGGCTTGCAACCTAGGTCCATCGCGGCCTCTTCAATCGACCTGTCCGCTTCCAGCAGGCGCGACTGGATGACGGTGGTGGCATACGCCATGCCCAGCAGCGTGTGGCCCAGCACTAGGGTGGTGAAGCCGCGCTCGGGGAATCCAAACAGGCGCTGGCTGGCCACCATCAGCAGCAACAAAGACAAGCCAATGATGACTTCGGGCATGACCAGCGGTGCGTTGACCAGGCCATAAAAGACAGTTCGGCCTGAAAAACGTTTGTAGCGCACCAAAACAAAGGCTGCAAAACAGCCCAGCACAACCGACAGCGTCGCGGTGAGCAGCGCCACCTTGAGCGACAGCCAGAAACCTTCAACCAGCCGGGAGTCAGTCAGTAATGCCTCATACCAACGCAGAGAAAACCCAGTGAAAACGCCATCTTGCCGCGTGCTGTTGAAGGAGAAAACAATCAGAAAAAACAGCGGGATGTACAAAAACAAAAACACGCTGCCCAGCCAGAACCTGCCGGTGTTTTTTGTGAACCACGCGGTGACGTTCATTTTTCAGCCGCATCCTTGGCGCGGTAATACAGCGCCAGCGGTACCAGAATCAGCACAATCATCACCACAGACAGGGCGCTGGCGCGCGGCCAGTTGTTGCTGCTGAACATTTCGTCCCACACCACGCGGCCAATCATGATGTTTTCAGCGCCACCCAGCAGCGACGGAATCACAAACTCACCCACCGCCGGAATAAAGACCAGCATGCAGCCGGCCACAATGCCGGCCTTGCTCAGCGGCACGGTGATCAGCCAAAATGCCTTGAAGGCGCTGGCGCCAAGGTCGTGCGCGGCCTCCAGCAAGCGCATGTCCATCTTCACCAGGTTGGCATAGAGCGGCAAAATCATGAAGGGCAAATACACATACGTCATGCCCACGAGCATCGACACATCGGTGTACAGCATCACCATCGGCTCTTTGATGACACCAAGCCACAGCAGCAGATTATTCAGCACGCCCTGGTCGGCCAAAATGCCTTTCCACGCCGCAATACGCAGTAAAAACGATGTCCAAAAAGGCAACATAACCAGCATCAGCAGTGCGGGGCGAACTGACGGATTGCAGCGAGCCAAAAAGTAGGCAAATGGGTAGCCAATGAACAGGCACAGCAGCGTGGTGAGCGCCGCGTACTTCAGCGAGGTTTTGTAGGCATCGACGTAGATGGTTTGCCCATCCACACCATCGCTAAAAATAGCAATGTAGTTTTTAAACTCCAGCATCAACCGCCATGCGTCACCCGAGGTATCGATCAACGGCGCAAACGGATCAACGCCACTGCCCATGTCGGTCACACTGATGCGCAGCAAAATCAGAAATGGCAGTACAAAAAACAGCAGCAACCAGACGTAGGGCACGCCAATCACAAAGCGCCTGCCAGATGAGAACTGCGCCTTCATGACTACTGTGTCAGCACCACAGGCGCTGTCTCATCAAACCAGAAAAACACCGCGTCGTTCCAGGTGGTGCCTGCGCTGTCATAGCGCGAGGTGTTGGCCTCAAGAATTTTGACGGTGGCGCCGCCGGGCACTTCAACAATGAAGGTGTTGTAGCTGCCAAAGTAGGCGATTTCTTTGACCGTACCAGCGAACAGGTTGTTTGAAACTGCAGGCCGGGCTTTGGAGATGGTGATTTTTTCAGGCCGAATCGCCACCGCGCAGGCCATGCCTTGTGTACCGCTGACGCCGTGCCCCACGTTCACCACGCCGTGCATGGTTTTTACCTCGCAGCGGTCAGCGGCATCCAGTGCCAGAACACCTTCCCACAAATTCACGTTGCCAATAAAGTCAGCCACAAAGCGGCAATTCGGGTATTCGTAAATCTCTTTGGGTGTACCCACCTGCAGCACGCGGCCTTGGC
>JANPIK010000035.1:0-43237 GCA_031424935.1 Polaromonas sp. | reverse complement strand
GTAGTCAATCAGGTGGTCCAGCATCTGGGTGGCACGCGCTGGGTCAGTGCCCACCAGCGCCCGCAAGTTGGCCAGCGTGTTGAACAGCATGTGCGGCTCCAGCTGGCTTTGCAGCAGTTTGAGCTGTGCCTCAGTGGCTTGCTGGCGCGAGGTTTCTAGCGCGCTGGTCAGGTAGCTGCTTTTGGCCGACGCGTAAAAAAAGTAGCTGACACCAGCGCCCACACAGGCCGTAAACAAAAACAGGTAAAGAAGAAACAGCGGCTGGTTGGGCAACAGTTCAAAAGTAGAGCGGCCACTGTAAATGTCCCCAACGAGGGTACCCACCACAAAACCAAAACAGACACCGACAAAAATAACGCTGACCCCGCGCCAGCCACGTGGAAAGCGGAAAGGTGATGCCACATCAATAAAGAACCGCGACAAGTCAATCACCAGCCAGGAGCTGAGGCCTGTGGCCAGCGAGTAGGCCAGTTGCACGTCAAAGCGCTGGCCTGGTTTGGCCAGCCAGAGCACCACGCCAATCAACGTGCAAAAACCCGCTGTGATGAGGCCGTGGCGGGCCAGGTGGGGCAGGCAGTCGCGGATGCCCGCCAGTCCACCAGGTGCCTGCTCAGCTGTAACTGTAGCGGTCAAGTTTTGCATGTCTGAATCATAAGTGGCGGTTTACCAGGTGTCTTGCTGAAGGTTCAGGCTCCTTGTGGGCTGGTCATGCCGTTGGCCTTGGCTGATGCCAACCGCCACAGCCGGGCAGCACGCGCTACAAACACGCCACTACAGCCGCCGTACAGCGCGCCAACGCTTTGGCTGAACAGTGCGTCGCGCGCCAATTCGGGGTGCATGACCAAGGTGACGCCTACCGCGTACTTGGTGATGAAAATGCCCATCATCAACACCAGCGGCGTCCAGCTACCGGGGATTTGAAAGCTCTCAGTCCAAACGTTGTATTGGCTACCGTGCGGCAAGTTGCGCGTCATCACGACTGACACTGCAACAGCCGCAGCTATGCCCCAAGCAAGCAGCGTATGGTTGCCAGTGCCAAAAGCTGTCACCATGCCCGCCAGCGACAAGCCAACCATGACCAAAGGCAGCACGGTGATGCGACGCAAGCTGACGCTGCGCGGCAAGGTTTGCTTGAGTCCTACCCAAACCAGTGCAACCAGGATGGCCCAGACCCATAAAGGTGTTTGGGTGATGATTTGAACAAACATAAATACTCCTTGTGTTGTTGATTAAAAAAACGCCATCAAACCAATGACAGCCATTGATGAAAAACGAGGTTGCCCAAGTAGCGGTGCGGCAGCAAAGTAAAGCCGCCCGCTACGAAACACCCGCCTAGATAAAGCCGTTGCATGGCCATGCGGTGGCCGGTGATGTTGCCTTGTGCCAGGCACTGAAAAGCGCGAATCAGAAAATAGAAAGTCACCGGTATCAACAAATGAATCGGGGTGTAGCCGGCCTTATTGGGCAGCCCGAAGTCGCGGATAAAGATGGCTGAGATAGCGGCGGTCAGCATCAAGGTAACCCAGGCATAGCCAAAAGCGCGGTGCAGCTTGGGCCTTTGCGTAGCGCCTTTGCGTGCCCACAGCGCAACGGGGCCCAACGCGATGGCAGTTAAGGCGGCGGTCATGTGGACGGCAATCAAAGGTGTGAGTTGCATGATGAACCTCGTGTTGTGATGGGCTGAACTTTGCCTTTGACACGGGCGAGCCGCAACGGCGATGCGACGAAACACCGGAAAGTCGCGTGAAATGCTGTTTGCGGGGTTCGGGTCGCAAACTCGCCAGCGATAATCAGCGCTCAACACTGGAGTTTTACGTGGACATCACCCTGCTCATCAAAGCCGCCATCATGGGCATCGTTGAAGGTTTGACCGAGTTTTTGCCGATTTCATCGACCGGGCATTTGATACTGGCGGGCGCTCTGCTCGGCTTTGACGACGAGAAGGCCAAGGTGTTTGACATTGCAATTCAAACTGGGGCGATTTTTGCCGTGATTTTGGTGTACTGGCAAAAAATACGTGACACGGTTGTCGCGCTGCCAACAGACAAGCAAGCGCAGCAGTTTGCGCTGAATGTGCTGATCGCCTTTTTGCCGGCCGTGGTGCTCGGCTTGCTGTTTGGCAAAGCCATCAAAGCCAATTTGTTCACACCCACCGTGGTGGCCAGCACCTTCATCATTGGCGGCTTGATTATTTTGTGGGCTGAAAAGCGTCACGCCAGCAATCCGGCGCTGGCTCGGGTGGATTCAGTTGACAACATGAGCTGGAAAGACGCGCTCAAAGTAGGCCTGGTGCAAACACTGGCCATGATTCCGGGCACCAGCCGCAGCGGTGCCACGATTATTGGCGGCATGTTGCTGGGCTTGTCGAGGAAAGCTGCGACTGATTTCTCCTTCTTTTTGGCCATGCCCACGCTGATAGGTGCGGGTGTGTACAGCCTGTACAAAGAGCGGGCGCTGCTGTCATTGGCTGACGTGCCGATGTTTGCTGTGGGCCTGGTGTTTTCGTTTTTAAGCGCATGGCTTTGCATTCGCTGGCTGCTGCGCTACATCTCAAGCCACAGTTTTGTGCCGTTTGCCTGGTACCGCATCGGGTTTGGTGTGGTGGTGTTGGCCACGGCGTGGAGCGGTGCGGTGAAATGGGCGGCTTGACTGCTTTTTCAAACTGCCATGAAGCATTTTTTCAAGCAAATATTGGCCTTGGCTGTTGTTCTATGGGCGCAAACAGCTACTATAAACATAGCATTTTCAGCACAGCAGTTGGTGACTTTCAATTCGGCTGATGGGCAGCTGAGCATTCCGGCGTTCTGGTTTCCAGCCAGTGAACCCGACAACGACCCAGAACTTCCAAAGCTCAAACCCGCCATTATTGGACTGCATGGCTGCGGTGGCCCGCTAGGTGCCGACAACACGCTGTCGCTCCACCTGGCACGCTATGCAGCTTATTTCAACGCTGAGGCGTATCACTTTTTAGTGCCGAACAGTTTTGGTCCAAGGGGGGAAAAGTCGATTTGCGGTACGCCTTCATCGCGCCGAACCATCACTGAGGCGGACCGCCGGGAAGACGTGTTTGCCGCCATGGCCTGGCTGGCCACGCAACCTGACGTTGACATTAAGCGTGTGGCGGTGGTGGGCTGGTCTCATGGCGGGCAAACGGTACTCAGTACGATGGACTACAGCGATCCGTTCGTCGCAGCACAGGTGCGCCAGCCTCTGGCCGCGGTGTCTTTTTACCCCGGCTGCTTTAACCAGATGAAAAACAGCCAATACAAGGTAAAAGCCCCGCTGTTGATCATGGCCGGGGAGCTTGATAACTGGACGCCCGCCAAAAATTGCGTGACTTTTTATGACCGCGTAAAATCAAGCGCCACCGCGCCGTTTGAGCTGGTGGTCTACCCCGGCAGCTACCACGGCTTTGACAGCTTGTCGCCGGTAGCCGAACGCTCGGGTGTGGGCAGCACCCTCAGCGGCAAGGCGATGGTGGGTGGCAACCCGCAAGCCATGCGCGCATCGCACCAGCAACTGTTTGAATTTTTAGCGCTGCATTTTGGCAGCGCATCAAAGCTCACCACCAAGCAGCGTCTTGACCTCAAACCGTAAACAGCCCAGACGCGTTTAACCCAGCATGCGGATGATTTCCTCATCGACCGCGGCTGCCGTTTCCAGCGGGTGCTCAATGGGAAACAAATGACTGCCTTCAATCATGCGAATGTGGCCTCGGGTAACGCGCCGCGTGAGCTTCAGTCCGACTCTGCCGATTTCCAATGACTGCTGCCCGCCGATAAAGGCAACTGGGCACCGGGGTGGGCACCCGGCCATCAAAGCCCCCATGTTGTGGGGCAGGCCGTTATAAATTGCGGTTTCAATCGTGCGGTCAAAGGCCAGGCGGCGCGTGGCACCGTCGTTTACTGTGCCGCTGTTAACGTAGTCGTGCAGTGCCTCATCGCTCCAGCGCGCAAACGTCTTTTTGCCGCGAAAATGCTGAAAAACCGCCTCACGCGATGCCCATTCATGCTTGCGGTTTTTGCTGATCGCGCCGGGCCCCAGCGGCTCAATCATGCGCGTCAGCTTTGCCAGTCTAAGCATTTTTGCCCGCCAACCACTGATGATGGGTGAATCCAGCAGCACTACCCCGCGCAGGGTGCCTGTAGCCAGATGCGGATGTTTGGCCGCACACATCAGGCTTAAAAACCCGCCCAACGAGTGACCCACCAGCACCAGCGGCGTGCTGTGTGCTTCTGCATCTAAGGCTGCTTGTTGCTCGGCAAAGTCTGCCAACTGCTGAACCAAATGCGGCCAATTGCTGGTGACGGGGTAGGCTGGATCATGGCCCAGCTTTTCAATCGCCTTGACGGCGTAACCACGTTTTTCCAGGCTGGTCGTCATCACGCTGTAAGTACTTGCCGGAAAGCTGTTGCCGTGAGAAAAAATGATGAGGGGTTTAGAGGTGGTTGGCACGAGGCTAGGTATCAGTCGATCAGCGATGTGTGATTATGGTTGCGCCGCTGACGTTGGCGTGTCGCCATCGCGCATAAAAAAAGCCGTCTTTCGACGGCTTTTTTACTTCACTTGAGGAGCGCACCCTACAAAACGGCGGAAAGCTTTTTGATGAGTTTTCCGGGCTTTTTGTGCTGCCAGTTAGGCAGCGAGGGCCAAGGCTTTCACCTTGGATGACAGGCGGGACTTGTCTCGCGCTGCCTTGTTTTTATGAAAAATGCCTTTGTCAGCCACGGTGTCGACAATGCTCTGGGCTTTGGCGAAAGCGTCTTTGGCTTTTTCTTTGTCGCCTGCGGCAACGGCTTTTTCAACGTTTTTCACAGCGGTACGGTATTTGGAGCGCAGCGAGGTGTTCGCGGCGTTGAGTTTGACGTCTTGGCGGACACGTTTGCGGCCTGATGCCAGGCGCGGGTTCTTTTTCTTGGGTTTGGCGGTTGCCATAATTGATTCCTTTGGGGTTCAGACGGGTCTGAAAGTTGTCTGAGGATGATTCAAGCGAAGCCTTCTAGTATAGCGCCCCCACGGTTGCTCGCTGCGCGTAGCGCCCTGCCCCCCGAGGGGGCCGCCCGCCTGTGGCCCGGCAAAGCTGGTTCCATGGCTTGAGCTTGAATGGCTTGCTTGGCTGCTGGCAGGGTTCTCTTATCAAGCAGGGCGCTACGCTCAGCGAGCAACCGTGGGGGCCCCAATATTTGGGGGCTAAACTCATCAGGTGTCACTTTTCAAATCTGTCTCCACCGTCTCTGCCCTCACGTTGGTCTCCCGTATCACGGGCTTGGTTCGTGAACTGTTGATCGCCGCCACCTTTGGCGCCAGCGCGATGACTGACGCGTTTAACGTGGCTTTTCGCATCCCCAATCTTTTCAGACGCTTGTTTGCCGAAGGCGCATTTAGCCAGGCTTTTGTGCCGGTACTGGCCGCCAGCAAGTCGCAAAATGGCGATGAACAGACCAAGCTGGTCATTGACCGGGTGGCCACGCTGCTGACGTGGGCGCTGTTGTTGACCTGTGTGGCTGGCGTGGCCGCGGCACCGTTTTTGGTGTACGCCATGGCCAGTGGCCTGAAGCAAGAGCCACGTGGCTTTGAAGCGGCTGTGTTCATGACGCGCTGGATGTTTCCGTACATTGGTTTTATGTCGCTGGTGGCGTTGTCCAGCGGGGTGCTCAATACCTGGCGGCGTTTTGCAGTGCCAGCCGCAACCCCAGTGTTGTTGAACCTGGCCATGATTGCGGCGGCCTGGCTGGGCGCACCGTGGCTTAAAACTCGGGGCATTGAGCCAATTTATGCGCTTGCCGCAGGTGTGATGCTCGGCGGTGTGCTGCAGTTAGGGCTGCAAGTGCCGGCGCTGCTCAAGCTTGGTTTGCTGCCAAAGATACGTTTCAGCTGGTCAGCGATCAAGCAAGCCTGGGCTGACCCGGCAACCCAAAACATCGCCAAGTTAATGTTGCCAGCACTTTTGGGCGTTAGCGTGGCTCAAATCTCACTGCTGATCAACACGCAAATTGCGTCCCACCTCACACCTGGCAGTGTGAGCTGGCTGACTTATGCTGACCGCCTGATGGAGTTCCCGACTGCCATGCTGGGCGTAGCGATTGGCGTGGTGCTGATGCCGCAATTGGCCGCTGCCAAAGCTGCAAACGATGCACTCAAGTACTCCCACATGCTGGATTGGGGCCTGCGTATCGTGCTGTTATTGGGCTTGCCCTGTGCAGTGGCGCTGCTGACGTTTGCCCAGCCCCTGGTGGCTACGCTTTACCACTATGGCGCTTTTACAGACCGCGATGTGACGCAAACCGCCGCCGCATTGATGGGCTACGGCGCGGGGCTGATGGGCTTGGTTGCCATTAAAGTTTTGGCGCCGGGCTTTTATGCCAGCCAAGACATCAAAACGCCGGTGCGTATTGCGATTGTGGTGCTGGTCGTGACGCAACTGCTCAACTTAGCTTTTGTGCCTTATTTTCAGCACGCTGGGCTGGCGCTGGCGATAGGCATTGGTGCACTTATTAATGCGCTTTGGTTATTGGTCAGCCTGATCAAACGCGGCAGTTACATGCCTGTGCCCGGTTGGGGTGCGTTTATCTTGCAAGTGGTGGCGGCCAGTACGCTGCTGGCGGCGTTTTTGTGGTGGTCCGCGGGGGCTGTGAACTGGGTGGGGCTAAAGGTAGCTTATTTGCAACGTATTGGGCTTCTGGCCGGCGTAATCATTGCGGGAGCAGCTATGTATTTTATAGCACTTTGGGCAACGGGTTTTAAATTTCGCAAATTGATGCGGCGATGAATGCGGTGTGGTGGAACACCTAGCAGGCGCTGGGGTCACAACTGATGACTTCACGCTTTATTTGTGAGAAAGTATGACCATGCAATTAAAACTGGAACCGCCGACGCCGCTAGAGTATTTTGCCTGTTTGGTGCAAAGTGATGTGCACTTTCCGCTGCTAGAAGCCGCCGTTAGCCTGGCACAAGACGAATATCCAGACTTGGACGTTCAGCAAACGCTGAGTGATGTTGATCAGCTGCAAGCGCGTTTGAAGCGCCGCCTGCCTGCTGATGCGTCCGCGCTGCAAAAGCTGCGGCTGCTTAATCAATTCTTTTTTCGCGACCTGGGTTTTGGCGGCAACCTCAACAACTACTACGATCCTGACAACAGTTACCTCAATGTCATGCTTAAGACCCGGCGCGGTATTCCCATCAGTCTGGCGGTGTTGTGGTTGGAGCTGGCCACAGGCGTGGGTCTGAATGCCCGTGGTGTGGCTTTTCCGGGGCATTTCATGGTCAAGGTCAATTTGCCCAAAGGTCAGGTCGTGATTGACCCCTTTACTGGCCAATCGCTCAGCCGCGAAGAATTGTCTGAGCGGCTGCAGCAGTTTCGGCCGCGCCGACTGGCTGAGGGCGATGGCGACAGTGAATACGACACGCCAATTGGGCTGTACCTGCAGTCAGCACCGCCGCGCGACATCATCAGTCGCATGCTGCACAACCTGAAAGAAATTCATCGCACCCAAGAAGACTGGCCACGCCTGATTGCCGTGGTCGACCGCCTGATCGTGCTGCACCCCGATGCGTGGGTCGAATACCGCGACCGTGGCCTAGCCTGGGCGGTACAAGGTCAAGCGGCTCGCGCGGTGCCTGACCTGGAGCATTACCTGGCGCACGCCAGCGATGCGGTTGATCTGGACGTCGTGGCCCAGCGCGTGGCGCTGCTGCGGCGCGAGGCCGGGTAAAAGCTCAAGGTGCAGCGCGTACCCAAGCCAAGTGGTCCGGTATCAGGTCAAGGGACATTGCCAAGCCCGACCGTGACACTCGCCCCTTCGCCTTTGGCGGCAATCACACCTATTGTGTAAACCGCCTCGCCCGCATCGCGCAGCGTTTTGGCAGTCGCCTCGGCATTCGCCGCATCAATAACCACCACCATGCCGATGCCATTATTAAAGGTGCGGTTCATCTCCAGGTCGTCAATACCTGCGGTCTTTTGCAGCCATGCAAACAGTTCGGTTTGTGGCCAGCTGCCTTTGACCAAATGCGCAGCTGTGCCTTCTGGCAGCACGCGAGGAATGTTCTCCAGCAGGCCACCACCGGTGATGTGGGCCAGGGCTTTGATGGGGTGAACGGCCAGTGCTGCCAGCACGTTTTTCACATAAAGGCGGGTCGGCTCCATCACGGCTTGCTTGAAGGATTTACCGTCCAACGTTTCAGGCAAATCGTGGCCTGCTCGTTCAATGCATTTGCGCACCAGGCTAAAACCGTTGGAATGCACGCCGCTGCTGGCCAGGCCCAGCACCACGTCGCCAGGTGCCACGTCTTTGCCATTCAAGATTTTTGACTTCTCGACCGCGCCCACGCAAAACCCGGCCAAATCATATTCACCTGCCGGGTACATGCCAGGCATTTCAGCGGTTTCGCCGCCTATCAATGCGCAATTGCTGAGCTCGCAGCCTTTGGCAATGCCGCCCACCACCGCAGCGGCAACGTCAATGTCCAGCTTGCCGCAGGCAAAATAGTCTAAAAAAAACAGCGGCTCTGCGCCTTGCACCAGCACGTCGTTGACGCTCATGGCCACCAAATCAATGCCCACGGTGTCGTGCATCTGCCATTCAAACGCGAGCTTGAGCTTGGTACCCACGCCGTCGGTGCCGCTGACCAGCACCGGTTCCTTAAACTTTTTGGACACCTCAAACATCGCACCAAACCCGCCAATGCCGGCTAACACTCCTTCGCGCATGGTTTTTTTGGCCATCGGTTTGATGCGCTCAATCAGCGCATCGCCGGCGTCAATGTCAACGCCTGCATCCTTGTAACTGATGGGCGCGGCGTTAGAAGCAGAAGTGTGGGGTGTTGTCATGTTCGCAGGCTTTTAAGGCGTCGTTGGGAGGGGTGATTGCGTGCCACGCAAGGCCTTTAGAATCAAGCCGTAAGGCACTTTGAGAAATTAACCTGTAGAAGTGCCCGATATTCTAAAGGCTCTATGCAATTTACCAACACCCAAAAACGCGCGTCTGCCTGGTGCCTGATTGCTGCGCTTATCGTGCTGGCGTTGTATTTGCTGGGCCCTGTGCTGACGCCGTTTGTCGTGGCAGCGGTGCTGGCCTATGCGTTGACCCCGCTGGTCAACAAGCTGGACGATATGGGCAAGGGCCGCTTGCCGCGTGTGGTGGCAGTGGTTGTGGTTGAGTTGCTGTTTGTTTTGGTGGTGTTAAGCCTGGTGCTGTTGATCATTCCCATTGTGGGCAAAGAAATCCCCTTGATGCGAGAGCAAATTCCACTGCTGGCCGATCGAATTTCAACCGGATTGACCCCTTGGCTGGCACAGTTTGGCATCCACGTGTCGCTAGATATCGGAAGTCTTAAAGCCGTGGCGTTGAAGTACCTCAATGCCAATTACGAAGACATGTTTGGCTCCGTCATGTCATCGCTCAAGCTGGGCGGTAGCGTGGCGCTGGCCATCATTGGCAATGCAGTGCTGATACCTGTTGCGCTTTTTTATCTGTTAATGGACTGGGACAAGTTTGTTGCGCGGCTGCTTGAACTGGTGCCGCCGTCCATGCGCAGCGCTGTCGACAGTTTTGCCGACGAAGCCGATTCAGTGCTGGGCCAGTACTTGCGCGGGCAGCTGCTGGTGATGTTGATCATGGCCGCTTTTTATGCCATCGGGCTGGTGCTGTTTGGGCTTGACCTGGCACTGCCCATTGGCGTTTTTACTGGTTTGGCCATGTTTATCCCCTATCTGGGCTTCGGTGTTGGGTTGATATTGGCGACACTGGCTGGATTGCTGCAATTTGCATCTATCAAGGCCATCATCATGGTTGCGGTGGTGTATGGCATTGGCCAGATGGTGGAAAGCCTGTATTTAACGCCGCGTCTGGTAGGTGAGCGTATTGGTCTGCACCCGCTGGCGGTAATTTTTGCGCTGCTGGCATTTGGCCAGGTGTTTGGCTTTGTGGGCGTGCTCATAGCGTTGCCCGCCAGTGCCGTGCTGTTGGTGGGTATTCGCCGCATCAAGGTACGCTACATGGGCAGCAAGCTCTACAAAGGGCAATGAAAAAAATGGCCTTATGAAGCAAATCGCGCTTGACATCAGCCTTGCAACAGCACCGGCCTTCAGCAATTTTTTCAGCGGGTCCAACAATGCAGCGCTGTCGCATCTGGAGCTTTGGTCCGGTAGCCCGTTGCGCTCGCCCGTACCCACTTATCTGTGGGGTGCGCCCGGCACTGGCAAAACCCATTTGCTCAAAGCAGCCGTAGGTGCGTTGCAGCAGCAAGGCGCACGCGTGGGCTGGCTTGACGCGTCGGTTATTGAGCCGCCCGAGTTCAACGACAACTGGTCCGCGGTGATTTTGGACGAATGCCACCTGTACTCTGCCGTGCAGCAGCAAGTTGCGTTTAACTGGTTTGTCAATGCTGTCAGCAGCGCCGATGGCCAGCCACGCGGCGTGCTGGCCGCAGGCAATCTGCCGCCCGCCGACCTGCATCTGCGTGATGATTTGCGCAGTCGCCTGGGTTGGGGTCATGTCTACGAGCTACAGATATTGAGTGAGCCTGAGCGCCGTGGCGTGCTGCGGGCCCAGGCCGATGCGCGCGGCATCTTTTTAAGCGACGAGGTGATCAGCTTTGTGCTCAACCGCTTTTCACGAGACCTTAGCAGCTTGATGCAGCTGCTGGACCAGCTCGATGGCTACGCCCTGCAAACCCAACGTGCTGTCACGGTGCCTTTGCTCAAGGCAATGCTGGAAAGTACATGAAAAGCCCATGAAAAACAAAATTGCCCTGTTTGATCTGGACCACACGCTGATTCCGTTTGATTCTGACTACGCATGGAACGAATTCACCATTGCGCTCGGCTGGCGTGATGGCACGGCTTTTAGACAAGCCAACGACGCTTTTTTTGCCCAGTACCGTGACGGAACCCTCAATATTCATGACTATGTGCGCTTTGCCACTCAAGCGATTCGCGACAAAGGTGCTATTGAATCAATAGCTGCTCACTCACGTTTTATGGCGGCCACGGTGCAAAAAGGCATTAAAAAGCCAGCGCTAGACCTGGTGCAAGGCCACCAGCGTGCGGGTGATCTGGTGGCCATCGTCACGGCAACCAACGAATTCGTCACGCGCCCGATTGCAGCGGCTTTTGGCGTAGGGGAGTTAATTGCCATTGACTTGGTACGTGACGCGCAAGGAGAATTTACGGGTGATATTTTGGGCACGCCGTCCTTCAGGGAAGGCAAGGTCACCCGAGTCGAGGCGTGGCTGGCCGCGCGCAGCCTGGGCTGGCAAGACGTTGAAACCACGTTTTACAGCGATTCCATGAACGATTTGCCACTGTTAGAAAAGGTGACGTACCCGGTAGCCACCAACCCCGACGAACGCCTACGCCAACTGGCCATTGAGCGCGGTTGGCGCATACTCGACCTGTTTGATTGACCTGTTTTATTGACTTTTTACCCCTTTCAGTTGAGCCTGCGAGCCTGATAAACGCGTTGACGTGGCATGTGAGCTCCTGAAACCATTGATTTCATGATTAAAAAATTCATCGATAAATTGTTTGGCAAAAGCGCTGAACCCACTGGCGCCTCCGCAACTGCCAAAGCCGTCAAAAAATCCCCTTTTGGCACGCGATGCGACATTGCCGTCGCCCAGCACGGCATTGATCCAAAGTTAGTGGACGAACGCGCGATGGACGTGGTGCTGACGCTTCAACATGCGGGCTTTCAAGCCTACATTGTGGGCGGCGCGGTGCGCGATTTACTGGTGGGCTTGAAACCCAAAGATTTTGACGTCGCCACTGACGCCACCCCTGAAGAAGTCAAGCGATTGTTCCGGCGCGCTTTCATCATTGGGCGGCGCTTTCGCATCGTTCACGTGATCTATGGACGGGGACGGGAGCATGAAGTCATTGAGGTGTCAACTTTTCGTGCCTATCTGGACAGCAGCCAAGCCGAACAGGTAGGTGGTAACGAGCGCACCAGCAAGTCAGAGCTGGCAGGCATGACACATGCGGTTGACAGCACGGGACGCGTGCTGCGCGACAACGTTTGGGGCCCCATGATTGAGGACGCCGCCCGGCGCGACTTCAGCATCAACGCCATGTATTACGACCCCAAAACGCAAGTTGTGGTGGATTATCACAACGGCATCGCTGACGCCAAAAACAAAATCATCCGCATGATTGGCAACCCGACTGTGCGCTACCGTGAAGACCCGGTGCGTATCATTCGCGCGGTGCGCTTTGCCGCCAAGCTGAACGCACTGGGTTTCAAGTTTGAAGACAAGACCGCGCAGCCGCTTAAAGGCAGCGTCAAATTGCTGCTGGACGTGCCGCAATCGCGCCTGTTTGACGAAATGCTCAAGTTGCTGCAAACCGGCCACGCATTGGCCAGCATTGCGCAGCTCAAAGAACTGGGCTTGACAGGTATTTACCCGCTGCTCGACGTGGTGGTAGACAACGCGCACGAGCCGTTTTTAAACCTTGCCCTGATGGACACCGACCGACGCGTGGGTGAGGGCAAGCCGGTCGCGCCCAGCTTCATGCTGGCTTGTATTTTGTGGGAGGATGTGCGCATCGGCTGGCAGCAGCGGCTGGGGCGAGGCGAAAACACGCTGCCCGCCTTGCACGACGCGATCGACGATGCTTTTAACGCCAAGATTGGCGATGTCTCGGGCCGTGGCAAGCTGGGCGGTGATATGCGCGAAATTTGGGCCATGCAGATTCGCTTCAGCAAGCGGGTCGGGTCGGCCCCGTATTCCATGCTGGAACAACCGCGCTTTCGTGCAGGGTTTGACTTTTTGCGATTGCGTGCGCAAACCGGTGAGGTGGAGATGGAACTGGCCAACTGGTGGGAAAAGTTCAGTACTGCGTACGATGATGAACGTCACGAAATGATTGAAACCCAGCGGTTAGCCAACTTGCAAAAGCCGCAGCAGGCCAGAGTTCGGGTTAAAAAAGCAGAAATGTTTGAGGCTGATGCGCGCTTTGCATCACAAGCAGATTCAGCCCCTGGCGGCGACCAACCGCCTGGCGGAGATAACACTGTTGACCAAACTGCACCGGCCAGAAAGCGCCGCCGACGCCGCAAGCCAGCAAACCAGGGCGCCAACAGCGAAGGCAGTGGACCAACAACCCAAACGTGACGCAAATGGTCACAGCCTACATCGCGCTGGGTGCGAATCTGGGCGAAGCTGCAAGTATGGTTAAACAGGCAGTAGCGTCTATTGACCAGCTGCCGCATTGTCGTGTTAAAAAAACCTCCCGTCTTTACAAAACCGCCCCGCAAGAAACACTGCCCGGCTGCAAACCGGGCAGCGACTACATCAACGCTGTTGTTCAGATTGAAACCGGTTTAACCGCCCCTTTGCTGCTACAACTTTTGCAGCAACTAGAGCAAGCTGCTGGCCGGCAGCGGCCCTATACCAACGCACCGCGCACGCTGGATTTGGACTTGCTGCTGTACGGCAGCGGCAGTATTGACTCAAAACATTTGACCGTGCCGCACCCGCGCATGTGGCAACGGGCGTTTGTATTGATGCCGCTGGCTGAAATTGCACCGGACTTGGTGAGTCATTTGCAGCTACAGGCTGTAAGAAAACAAAAAATAGCGGTTTTGACGCCTTTTTAGCGCCTGAACCCAACAAACATTTGGGCAATGGGCTGATTCAACGAATCAACCGCTTTAACAAAATCTGCTTTTAAATTTATTTCACCTTTCCACGTGCCACATCCATGACGAGGCGGGCAGAAAGGTACAGACGCGGCTCGATGGAGTCGATCAATATGTATTCGTTGTTGGCCGAATGCGCGCCAAAGCCGCGCAAACCGAAGCGCTCAATCACTGCTGCCTTGGTGTTCAAAGCGGCGAACGCGGCGTCAGTACCGCCACCTTCCGCCACGGCATCGACCATAAGCTGCAGGCCAAGTTCGGAATAGACCGTTTTTGCATACTCGCCCAAGCTGCGGCTGGCGTCGTTGGCTTCCAGCGGTGGACGGCGGCGTTCAAAATTGATGCTTACTTTGGACTCTGGCAGCAACAGTTTGGTGGCGCGTTCGCGCACTGCCTTTTCAATGCGGTCGTAGTCGACCACGCGCAAGACTCGGGCGTCGGCTGCCGCGGTGGCGTAAGCCGGGATCACATTGCGGTTTGTGCCCGCCTGGGCGATGGTCCAGTTGAGTTTGGTGCCCACAGTGGGGTCAGACAAGTCGCGCATCTGCATGATTTGATGCGAAAGCTCGTACAGTGCGTTCACGCCGCGCTCGGGTGCAGCGCCTGCATGTGAAGCGCGTCCTTCGACCTTCAATTCAACCGCGGCTATACCGGCAGTCGCCAGCGACAGCTTGTCGCTCTGCGCCCCCGACGCTTCAAAAGACATGACCACATCATGCTCTGCGCCTGCCTGGGTTAGAGCAGCGCGTGAGCCGGGCGAGCTGATTTCCTCGTCGCTGTTGACCAAAATCGTCAGCACGCCGTAGTCCTTGAAGTCCAACGATTTGAGCAGCGCTGCAAGATGCACCACCATAGCCACACCTTGTTTGTCGTCCGATATGCCCAGGCCGTAGGCCAAGTTGCCGTCAATCCGAAACGGTTGTTTTTCAATTATGCCTTTGATGTATACCGTGTCCATGTGCGCAATGAGCAGAATGCGCTTGGTGCCCGTGCCTTTGAAAGTGGCGCGCACCATGCGGCCGATTTTCTCGGGCGTGTCAAACATGCGGTAGGTGGTAGCTTCTTGCGGCTCGATAAATTCAACCTGAGCGCCAAGCGCCTTCATTTTGTTGGCCAACAGCTCGGTAGCGCGGTTGATGCCGTCCAGGTCTCGGCTACCCGTTTCAATGGAAACAAACTCTTTGAGCGTATCGAGCAAGGGCTGCTTTTGGGCTTTAGCCGCGCTCAGAACGCTTGCATCAGGCTGGGGTGGCTGTTGCGCGAACGCAGATGGCATACCGATGCTGCATGCCAGCACAAGACTGGCCGTCACGATTGAGAGGCAGGGACTTTTCATTGAATTTCCTCAAGCTAAGGCTTTTTACGGTGGTGACACACTCGACTGTAAGCCGATCGCAGCGTGCGTATAACTGGTACAACTACTCGGATCTGGTATGGCAGACGCGAATTGCTATGAATAACGTAGCTGATAAGGTAGCAGTTAATTGGGCTGCGGGGCAAAGGTAACCCGAAATAGCCAAGAATACTTTTTAAAATCTTTAAGGTGCCGAATGGGTTGGAAAAACCGCTTAAAACGGCTCGTCTCGCAGGTCTCATCCGATCATTGCCGGACGTCTTAACTACGCCCTGATAGATTCCCCAGGCTTGCGGCAGAACGACGCTATCGAGCGGTGATAAAAATCACCAAGCCCGAAGTCATCTGCGTGGTTGGCGTCACGCTGAGTTCGATCTTCGTCTTACCCTGGTACCAGACTGATTCGCCAAACAGCCCGGCATGACGGGATTCAAGTGGTTTTACGATATCTTCCTTGCCATAGCGCCGTGCAAGTTCGGCCGAAACTTCGCCAAAAGCCTTTTTGGTGCTTGCGTTGGCCAGATATTCGTCAGGTTGGCGCATCAGGACGCGGGCGAGTGTGTCGGGCATGAAAAGGTAACAAATATTGAATGGCGCACCGCCTACCTTCGCGTTGTCAACGCTAACACCGCAGTCGCCTTTTTTTAATCCGAGTTTGCCTCCGGGCACGACTTTTACTAAATCGGCTTGTGACATGCCGAGAGCCGCTTTTTCCCAGAGAACTTGAGCATTTGCAGCGGTAGCGGCAAGCGTCACGGCAAAAACGGCCATACGCCCAGTCCACGCTATTGCCCGGCTTACTGAGCTTGGCCGCTTGCAGGCATAGGCAGTTGGTTTAGTTTTCATTCAGCTTCAGTCCTTAGATCCAGGTTCATTCATTGGGTTGCTTTTCAACCTAGCGCGCATCTCACATCTCGCGCCGCAGCGCCGGGAACAAGATCACGTCGCGGATGCTCGGGCTGTCGGTCAGCAGCATCATCAGCCGGTCAATGCCCACGCCGCAGCCACCGGTAGGCGGCATGCCGTATTCAAGGGCGCGCACAAAGTCGTGGTCGTAAAACATGGCTTCATCGTCGCCGCTGTCTTTGGCCGCTACCTGGGCGTTGAAGCGGGCGGCTTGCTCTTGGGCGTCGTTCAGCTCGCTAAAGCCGTTGCCAAACTCGCGGCCGGTGATGTACAGCTCAAAACGCTCAGTCACCTCGGGACGCGCGTCATTCGCCCGCGCCAGGGGGGAAATTTCTGTGGGGTGCTCCATGATGAAGGTCGGCTGCCAGAGCTTTTCTTCAACCGTTTCTTCAAAATACATGACTTGCAAACTGGCCAGGGACCGGGTGCTGAGGCGGTCTTTTTGCTCGTTAAAGCCGAGTTTTTTCAGCTTTTCGGTCAGCCACACTGCATCGTCAACACCCGCGTCCACGCCGAGTGCTGCATCGGTGTGCTTCAAGATGGCTTCACGAATCGTCAGGCGCTCAAACGGCTGGCTCAAATCGACTGGCTTGTCGGCATAACTCAAGCTCAGTGAGCCGCAAATTTTTTGCGCCACGTCTCGAATCAGCGCCTCGGTAAAGGTCATCAGGTCCTGGTAGTTCCACCACGCCGCGTAGAACTCCATCATGGTGAATTCGGGGTTGTGGCGAACGCTGATGCCTTCGTTGCGGTAGCTGCGGTTGATTTCAAACACGCGCTCAAAACCGCCCACAATCAGCCGCTTCAGGTACAGCTCGGGCGCAATGCGCAAGAACATTTCCTGGTCCAGTGCGTTGTGGTGCGTTTTGAAGGGTTTGGCATTGGCCCCACCCGGTATCGGGTGCAGCATGGGCGTTTCAACTTCTAAAAAGTCGTTAGCCACCATGAATTCACGAATGCCGCTGACGGCCTTGCTGCGCGCCATGAAGCGTTTGCGGGCGGATTCGTCGGTGATCAAATCCACATAGCGCTGGCGGTACTTGACCTCCTGATCAGCCATGCCATGAAATTTGTCAGGCAGGGGACGCAGGCTTTTGGTGACCAGCCGGATGGCGGTGGCGTGAATGGACAACTCGCCGGTTTTGGTTTTAAACAGTGTGCCGGTGGCCCACACAATGTCGCCCAGGTCCCAGTGTTTGAAAGCGTTGTGAACGTCTTCGCCCACGCCTTCGTTGTTGATGTAGACCTGAATGCGGCCACCCGACGGGCCAAACGACGCGTCTTGCAGGGTGGCAAAGCTGGCCTTGCCCATCACGCGCTTGAGCATCATACGGCCCGCGACGCTAACGGTTACAGCCAGTGGCTCCAGCTCTTCTTTGGTTTTGCTGTTGTATTGGGCGAACAGTGCCTCGGCTCGGTGCTGGGGCTTGATGTCGTTGGGGAAAGCGACACCGAGAACGCGCATGGCAGCTAACTTTCCCTGTCGTTCGACCATCAGTTGGTTTTCGTCTGGGGTAGAAGATATTGCGACTGGAGACAAGGTTTGCATGGGTCAAATGAGATTAAAACAAGTTTTATGGTGCGCAGCAACTGAGCGTGGGGTGTCATTGGCTTGGTAGGTACACTTGTTACAGTGGCTGGCTGGACAACATTCCGGCCTTTTGTAATTTGATGATCCTGAATCCGCATGACCACACCTGTCACAACTTTCCAGAAGCTCTTTGCCAGCAAAAAGTCTGTCTATTACTACGCTCAGAAATCATTACGGATTGTATGGGCCAGAAAGCTGCTCGGAGGGCTGGTTGCTGCATTTGTGCCCAATCGTGCCGTGGCTGCATTGGCACCTCAATCCGTCTTAAGTCTGGGTGAATTGCAGCGTGAAGGTGTGACTTTTACGCCTTGGGCCAGCTTGGACAAAGCGCAAATCAGCGGTGTGCTGGATTTTTTGGCCTCCAAACCTTTGTTTGCTCCGGGAGACACCGAATCGCGGCAGCACCCCGTACTGATTGGCCGGCCTGAAGCAAGCAGCTTTCGTAAGTTGCATCACACACCCGAAGATATAGCGCAGTGCAAGGCGTTGGTTGAGCTGGCCAATCACCCGCAGCTTTTGGCGATTGCATCCGGCTATTTGGGCGCTACGCCCACGATTGCTGCCATGCAGGCGTGGTGGACGATGGGTCATGCGTCGAACACCACAGAACTGGCCAGAGACGACATGTTTCACCGCGATGTGGACGACCTTCGGTTTGTCAAGATGTTCATGTACCTCACCGATGTAGACGCCAACAACGGGGTTCACTCTTTTGTACCTACTTCGCACCGGTCTACCCAGTTGGTTAATCGTGCGCCCATCACTGATGCGCAGGTTCGGCATTACTTTGGCGATGACGGTGAAAAAACTTTCACCGGCCCGGCTGGCACGTTATTTCTCGAAGACACGTGGGGCATACATCGCCAAACGCCAGCGGTCAGTGGTCGCCGCTGCATTTTTTCAGTGATCTATAGCGTCAGCGGGCTTGACCCCAATTCGCCGCCGCGCCCGGTGGCACTGCTACCCCGCGGGCTAGACGCTTACATCAACCGCATTTACTTCACCCCGTCCTGATAATTTTCCATGTTCCTGCGGCTTGGCCTGATTTCTTTTGCGCTGCTTTTGGCCAGTCGGATAAGCGGCTTAGTCAGGGAATCAGCACAGGCGGCAGCCTTTGGCGTGAGCGGAAAAGCTGATGTCGCCATCTTGATGTTGACACTGCCCGACTTGCTGGTAAATGTGTTTTTTTTAGGCGGGCTTTCTTATATTGCGCTGCCGCTGTGGGCCAGCCAATCACCGCAAGACCGGGCCAGAAGCCAACGCACCATGTTGGTCTGGTGTCTGGGTGTGGGTGTTACGCTGTCATTGGTATTGGTGTTGACCCGGCAATGGGTAATTCAAACGCTGGCACCGGGTTTGCCACGGGCTTTTATGCCGATAGCCAACAACGGCATCATCTGGAGCGCGCTGCTGATTGCCCCGACCTGCCTTGCCGCGCTTTGGTATTGCCGCTTACAGTTCGAGCGTGACTTTATAGGTTTGTATGGCTGGAATGTGCTGGTCAATGGGGTGATGATCGCTGCTTTTGCGGCGATTCATGTTTGGTTTTCAGACGATTCCATCGCAACCTTGTTGGGCATGGCACTGGTGCTGGCCATGGCCTTGCGACTTTTGTGGCAAGCGTGGCGGCTTTCCAGGCTTAACTTGCCCTTGCCCTTGGCTGAGCCTCATACCACCATGGCTTGGCCGGGCGCGCATCAGTTTGCATGGGCTGCGCTGGCGGCAGGGTTGCCCTTGACCCTGCCGCTGATTGCCAGGACCCTGTCAGCAGCCAGCGGTGAGGGCGCATTGGCCGTTTTTAACTACGCTATCAAATTGGTAGAGCTGCCCAACGCGCTGGCGATTCAATTGGTCACAACACTGGCGTTTCCCTCGGTCACGCGGGCCCTGGCAGCCTGGCGTGAGAGCAGCGCGGCTGGTGTGACGGCACAAAGCTGGTTGCCCGACATGCGGTCTGTACGCAGTGCGTACATTCTTGCCTGGGTACTGGCTTGCGCCGGTGCTGCGGGCTTGGCTTTGGGCGCGCAACCTGTTGCCAAGCTGCTGTTTGGATGGGGTCGAATGCGAGGTGCTGACGTGCTGGCCGTGGCCGAACTGTCTGCTGTTGGGGCGTGGAGTTTACTGCCACAAGCATTGATTGCCGTCACCGTGACTGTGCTGGCCGCAAATCAGCAGCTAAAAGCGATTGCGTTTGCCTTTTTGGGGACGGCGATCGCATTTGTTTTGGCGGGCTGGATGCCGGGCGTGCAATTCACCAGCGGCCAGGCGATCATGGGTATGAACATCAGCTTCGTGGTTCTGGCAGCAACTTTGATGACGAAGTCACGAATCTTGATGTGGCGGAGTTTGCCAGCGCTTGAAATGGCTATAGTTGCGACAGGTGCGGTTGTTTGCGTGTGGGTCGGCAGCCTTGTAGATCTGGTCACTTTTTATGCACAAATGCTGGTGGCAGCCGGGGGTGCGTTGTCGGTCAGTTTGGTTGGGCTTGCGGTGTCGCCGAGCTTAAGATCTGCCATAAAGCGATAAAGCGCTTACCCTTGTTTTTATTGAACACCATCTTGATAGAGCTGCTACAAATCACCAACAGCGCCGAATTGGCTAAAACGTGCGACCGTGTGTCAGGTGTACGCGTTTTTATCGACCTTGAGCAAAACGGGAAGGCGGAGCGCCAAAAGGGATATGACTCGTTCATCAGCACGCACAGCATGGATGATGTGAGTCGAATCAAAGTGTTGCTCAGGCAGGCCAAGCTGATGGTGCGCGTCAATCCCTACCAAAGCGCCAACCCCGCAGCCAGCAAAGCCGAGGTGGACGCGGTACTGGCGCGGGGCGCCGACATGCTGATGTTGCCCATGTTCAGCAGCGCGCAAGAGTTAAAGGCGTTCGCCACTATCGTCGCCGGCCGCGCGCCTATCGTGCCGCTGCTAGAGACTGCAGGGGCACTCGAATCACTGGATTGCTGGCTCGACACGCCGGGCATTCAAGAGGTTTTTGTGGGCCTGAATGACTTGCATTTGTCTTTGGGCTGTCGTTTTATGTTCGAACCTTTGTTGCTGGGTCATATTGACCGGGTAGCAACTGCTACCAAAGCGCGCGGCCTTCGTTTCGGGTTTGGCGGTATTGCGCGCATGGATGAGGGGGTCTTGCCGGGTCGTGCCGTGCTGGGCGAGCATGTGCGTCTCGGCTCGGCTGCGGTAATTTTGTCGCGTACATTCAACCGGTCGGACACCCAAACCGGAGAAAGATCCTTTCAGCAAGCGGTGTCTGTACTGCGGCAAGCTGAGGGAGTACTTCAGTTGCGAACTGCAGAGCAGACGGAAAATGACCGACTGCGAACAGGAAGGTTGATCCACGAATTGGCCGAGCTTGCCAAAACAAACACCAAGCTGGCCGCATGAAACGGTTGATGGACATTGTTTTTAGCCTGATGGCCTTGGCCTTGTTGGCCCCGGTGCTGCTGCTCACTGGGTTGGCCGTGATGTGGGACAGCGGTTTGCCAGTGATTTTTAAGCAATCCAGAGTCGGAATGGGTGGGCGCAGGTTTGGCATGTTCAAGTTCAGGAGCATGGTCAAAAATGCGGCATCAACCGGACCTTATTTCACACAGGCCAATGATGCACGCATCACGCGGGTAGGTCGGTTTATACGGCGTACCAGTATTGACGAGTTGCCTCAGATCATCAACGTATTGCTGGGCGACATGAGTTTGGTTGGCCCGCGGCCAGATGTGCCGGCACAGCAATCTCTGTACGCGCCGCAGGACTGGGCCAGGCGCTGCAGCGTCCGGCCGGGTATTACCGGTTTAGCGCAGGTCAAAGGGCGCTCAGCCATGAGCTTTGAGGAGCGAGTGGCATTTGATCTGGCTTACACCACAAATGTATCGTCGTGGCGTGACGTGCAAATTATTTGGTGGACGATCCGGCAGCTTGGACTTAAGCAGTCGAATTGATGATTTTTGTCACGCGCTGAGCCGCAAGCGTGACATGGCGCGCACCTATAATCTGCGGGCCATTCCGCCACGGCAAATGACGCTGAAAAAGCTGAAACTACGTGAATAAAAAACTCGATACACCTGTACTTGCCCCCACCGTTAAACATTCGCCTGGCCTATCGCCTACAGGGTTTAACGTTCACACGGCATCAGATGTTCAAGCAATGCTCGAGGTGTTAAGCCTGCACTCAGTTGAGCAGCTGTTTGACGACATTCCCGTAAGCGTGAGACTTAGTCGTGAACTTAACCTGCCCCCCACGCTGAATGAATGGCAGTTGATGCGTGACGTGCGCGCCATGGCCGACATGAATGCTAGTACCCTGACGCACGTCAGCTATTTAGGTGGCGGCGCCTATGAGCATTACGTGCCTGCTGTGGTCGATGCCATTGTGTCTCGGGGCGAATTTTTAACCGCTTATACACCTTACCAACCCGAGATGAGTCAAGGTCTGCTGCAGGCTTTGTTTGAGTTTCAAACCTTGGTTGGTAAGTTGCTCGGGCGTGAATGTGTGAATTGCTCGGTTTATGACGGTGCAACAGCACTGGCCGAAGCCTGCTGGATGATGTGCTCTGCGACGGGCAAGAGGCGCGTAGTGGTTGCACAGGCAGTTTGGCCAGAGTACCAAGAGGTACTGAATACTTACCTGTCGCCGCGTGGCGTGACAGTCGAATATGTTTTGCAAGACCCAGTGACGGGACTGGCGGATGTTGATGCCATGACAGAAAAATTGGCAGGCCATGACGTGGCTGGCGCGGTGCTACAAAGCCCCAATGCGCTGGGCGTGGTTGAAGATGTGGCAGTCCTGTCAAGCAATTGCAAGCAACGCGGCGTGCTTCTGACTGTTTGTGTCAATCCGATGTTGTGCGGCTGGATTGAATCGCCAGGCCAGTTGGGTGCTGATATCGTGGTGTGTGAAGGCCAGCCTTTGGGTCTGCCGCTGTCTGCGGGTGGCCCTTACATTGGCATCATTGCCTGCGCCAAGCCGCTGGAGCGCTACCTGCCCGGCCGGCTGGTGGGACGTGTGCATGACCTCAATGGCCAACTGGGTTATGCCCTGGTCAAGGAAGACCGCGAACAACATGTGGCGCGCGACAAGGCCACCAGCCATATTTGCTCTAACCAGGCGCTCAATGCCATTCGCGTGGTGGTGCATCTGGCCTGCCTGGGTGAACGCAACTTTATGCAAATTGCCGAGGCCAACGCTGCCAATGCTGGAGTGCTGCGTGATTTGTTGCTGGCGTTACCGGGCATTAAGCCGCTGCGTACAGGGGTGCATTTCAATGAATTTGCTATTGAGTTGCCACTGCCAGCTACTGTTTTTTGCGCGGGGATGAAGCGCGTCGGCATTTTTGCAGGTCTTGCTCTGGCTGAATCGATGGTGGGGCACGAATGTGGCTTGCTGATTGCGGTGACCGAGATGAAAAATATCGCTGATTTGCAAGCTTATGCAAATCATGCGCAAGCCTGTCTTCAAGCCTGTCCAGGAGGCGCTTGACATGGCTGCTACTTCGCCTTCCCAAATGATCACCGACCTGCATCGCTCTGGTGCGACAAGTGATGTTTTTTCTTCATCCAAAATAAATTCACACGTCCCAAAGCCTGCGTTCGCGCGTAGCCGGCATGCCATTGGCCTGCCTGAAGTCAGCGAAGTTGATGTGGTGCGCCACTTCACCCGCTTAAGCCATGAGTCGCACGGTGTGGACAACGGGCCGTACCCGCTGGGTTCATGCACCATGAAGTACAACCCCAAGCGCAATGACGTGCTGGCGCGCTTGCCAGGCTTTGAAAACGCGCACCCCCTGCAAGAAACTGACACGCTGGGCGGCGTGTGGGAAATGTACCAACGCCTGCAAACCATGGTGTGCGAAATCACCGGCATGGACGCCTGTTGCCTGGCACCGGCTGCGGGTGCGCATGGCGAGCTGGCTGGGCTCTTGGTCATACGTGCGCACTTTGCATGTTTAAATGATCGGCGGCCTATCGTTATCGTGCCTGATTCCGCTCATGGCACCAACCCGGCGTCTGCTGCCATGGCGGGCTTTGACTGCCGCATTGTTCCGTCAGACCTCAAAGGGCGGGTTGACTTGGCGGCGCTCAAAAGCATGTTGACACCCGATGTTGCGGCCTTTATGTTGACCAACCCGTCCACACTGGGTTTGTTTGAGGACCAGATTGTCGAGATTGCGGATGCGGTGCATGCCAATGGCTCGCTGCTGTACTACGACGGTGCCAACCTGAATGCATTGATGGGCATCGTGCGGCCCGGCGATATGGGCTTTGATGTGGTGCATGTCAACGTGCATAAAACCTTTTCAACACCGCACGGTGGCGGTGGGCCAGGTGCTGGCCCAGTGGCCGTCAAGGCGGCGCTGGCGGCTTATTTGCCCAGCCCTGTGGTTGTTCGTAAAGACGGTGTTGCGCAGCCAGATGCGGATCGCCCCCTGTCCATCGGGAAGATGAAAAGCTTTCATGGCCACGTGGGTGTGTTACTGCGTGCCTATGGCTACCTGCGCGCCATGGGCGGCGCGGGTTTGCGGCAGGCGTCTACCCATGCAGTGCTCAATGCCAATTACTTGCAGCACCGCTTGAGCCACATGCTGCCGCCGGTTTACAACCAGTTTTGCAAACACGAAACCTTGTTGTCAGGCGAAAAGCTCAACACGTCGGCCAGGCAGTTTGCCAAGCGCTTGATTGACTATGGCATTCATCCGCCAACGCTGGTGGGTGCGGGTTGCGTGTATTTTCCGGGTGACTTGAAATCAGCGATGTTGATTGAGCCGACTGAGACCGAAACCAAGGCCAGCCTAGACTATCAGGTGGCGATTTATCAAAAGGTGTTTGATGAGGATACCCATGACGAGGCGCTCGTTGAAAGTGCGCCTATCAGCCGCAAAATCGCCCGAATTGATTTAAAGACTTGAAGGACTTGCCATGTGTGGAATAGTCGGCGTGGTCAACGCCAAGAGCGCTACCGAAGACGATGTTTGGAGCATGATAAACACCATCAAATACCGGGGTGTTGACGAGCAAGGTGTGGAGCAATTGGGCCGCGCTGTACTCGGCCATGCTCGCTTGGCCGTGGTGGACCCTGAAAACGGCATGCAACCCATGTGCAGCACCGACGGCAAGGTGTGGGTGGTTTTCAATGGCGAGATTTTCAATTTCATTGAATTGCGCGAACAGCTCAAGGCCAAGGGCTACAAGTTCAAGTCGCGCTGCGACACCGAGGTGCTGGTACATCTGTGGATCGAGAAGGGCGAAAAGATGCTCGACGATCTGGTCGGCATGTTTGCGTTTTTCATCTGGGACCAACGCACCGAGACCGGCATGCTGGCCCGCGACCGTCAGGGCATCAAGCCCTGCTTTTATGCTGAGTACGACGGCGGCCTGGCTTTTGCCAGTGAGATGAAGGCCATCCTTGCACTCCCAAAGTTTGAGCGCAAGGTCAATGACGCCGCTTTGGGCCACGTGTTCTCGTTCAACTATTGCCCGCCGCCAGAAACCTGCTTTGAAGGCATTCGCCATTTGCCGCCGGGTACCTTCATGCGTTATGGTAATGGGCGCTTTTCAGAGCCACAGCGCTATTGGGAATGGCCACTGAGCGGCGAGCGCGTTGATGCCACCCAGGAAGACCTGGAACGCGCAATTGACGAAGCCATCAAGCTGCAGATGCGTTTTGATGTCGACGGTGGGTTGTTTTTAAGTGGTGGCGTTGATTCATCCGTCATCGCCTCCCGCCTGGTTCCGCAGTGGAACCGCCCGCAGCTTGATGCGATTGGCCTGCGGATTGAAGACAAGGGCTTTTCTGAATATACCTATGCCCAGCGCGTGGCATCAGAGCTCAACATCAACCTGGATGCGCTAGACATCACGCCTGCGAACATTCCTGAAATTGCGCAATCGGTGGTGCGCCATGCCGAACAACCGCACGGCGACTTCTCGTTCTTTTTGTTCTATCTGCTGTCACGCCAAGCCCACAAGCAAGGCAAGATTGTCATGTTCACCGGCGACGGGCCTGATGAAGTGATGTTGGGCTTCAGGCACAACGAGCAGTTTTTCTCTACCATGACGCGCGCTAATTTCTCGATGCGCAGTTACTTTGACTTGATCAGTTACACCACCGAAAAAGACCGCCAACGCATCATGAGCCCGGCGTTTTTACCGCATACCCAACGCGCCATGGACAAGTTTCTGGACATCGTGCAACCGTTTGCAGACCTGGAGCCGATGGAGCAGATTGCGGCCTACGAATTGAACTCATTGATGCCCGGCAACAACTCTGTCAAGGGTGACCGCATGGGTGCCTGCTTTTCGATTGAAGGCCGTGCGCCATTCCTGGATCACCGCGTTAGCGAGATGTTTGCCAAGCTGCCGATCACCTCAAAGTTTAAAAATGGTATCGGCAAGCATTTTTTAAAAGAAGCTGCCACCCGTTATTTCGATCACGACTTTGTGTTCCGCCCCAAAACCATGCCGACTTTGCCAATCGGCGAATGGATCAAAGGCCCGCTGTTCCAGTGGGCGCGTGATGTGCTGGCGCTGCCCGACGGTGGCCGGTTTGATGCCAATGAACTTCAAGTCATGCTGGAAGAGCACCGCAGTGGCTTGCACAACCATACCAAGCAATTGCGTACCCTCTTGATGACCAAGCTGTGGTTGCAAGAATTTTTCCCGCAATAAAAACGAGACATAACCAGATGGCTGATTTCGACTCTAAATTCGACTATTACCTCGCTCAGTTCGTTGACATTCACGGCAGGCCCAAGGCCAAGCTGGTACCCGCCAAGCACAAGGACATGATCTTCACCTCAGGTGCTGGTTTCGCTGGTTTCGCGATCGCCGGTATGGGCATGGGTCCGCATGGCGCCGAGTTCATGGCCATTGGCGATGCAAAAGACACCCGCGTCTTGCCCTGGATGCCCGGAACTGCGGTTGTGACTTGCGATGGCCATGTGCAGGGTAAGCCGCATGCGCTTGATTCGCGTGTGATTGCCAAAAAGGCGTTGGCAGATTTCCGCGACGTGACGGGTCTCGAGTTTTATTCTGGTTTGGAACCAGAATTTTTCTTGCTGCATAAAAATGAGGCTGGCAGCTACGTCGTCGCAACTGACTCTGAATCACTCGACAAGCCTTGTTACGATTTTCGTCACCTGTCGTCAGTATCCGCATTCTTGATGGAACTGCGGGCCACATTGGAATTGGCTGGCATAGATGTTTACCAGATTGACCACGAAGATGCGAACGGCCAATTTGAAATGAACTTCACTTACGCCGACGGCCTGCGCACGGCAGACAACTTGACTTATTTCAAAATGGCTGCCCAAGCCATTGCCAAGAAGCATGGCATGCTGTGCTCCTTCATGCCCAAGCCTTTCGCCGAGCGCTCCGGAAGTGGCCTGCACATGCATATGTCTGCGGGTAAAAAATTCGGTGACAACGCTTTTGAAGATTTGACTGACAAGCGCGGCCTGGGCCTGAGCACCATGGCTTACCACTTTTTAGGTGGCCTGATGGCGCACGCGCGCGGCCTGACCGCGATCGCTGCGCCATGTGTCAATTCGTACAAACGTCTTGTTTCTCGTGGCTCGCGGTCAGGTGCGACCTGGGCACCCATCAACATCGCTTACGGCAGCAACAACCGCACGGCCTTTGTCCGCGGCCCCGGCGGTCGGCTCGAGCTGCGGGTGCCCGATGCATCAGCCAATCCTTATCTGCTCACCGCAGCCATCATCCACGCCGGTCTTGATGGCATACGCCGTAAACTTGACCCTGGCGAGCCGTGCAACGTCAATCTGTACCAGCTCACGACCGCCGAGCTCAAGTCGCGCGGTATTGCTCGACTGCCTGCTTCACTGACCGAATCACTGGATGCACTAGAGGCCGATGAGGTGCTTTGCAATGGGTTGGGCGAGGCCTTTGTGGCCGAGTTTTCGCAGGTCAAGCGGGCAGAGGTGGACGAGCTGCAATTGCAGGTGTCGCCGGCGGAATTTCGCAAATACATCGATTTTTTCTAGCCGACACCCTGCGCGATAGATGTTCAAGCCATGCAAGTGAGACGCGCTCTATTCGTCGCTTATGGCGCTGGTCATATTGCCATGGTAGCGCCCGTAATACGCGAGCTACAGCGCCGTGAACCGGGCGTTCATATCGATTTGCTTGCCCTGACGACAGGTGCCCATGCGGCACGTACCATGGGCTTGACGCCTTTGGGTTACCGCGACTTTGCCGCGTGGTATGACGCGGCAACCCTTAAAAAGCACGCTACCCCCCTGTTGGCCAGCACAAGTCACCCTTTGATTGATGAAGAAGAGACGGTGGCTTACCTAGGTATCAACTTCGAAGACTTGCATCAGCAACTGGGGCAACAATCAGCAGAGCAAGCCTACGCCGAAAGGGGACGATGGGCATTTATGCCGCTTTACTTTATGCGTCGGCTGATGCTTAACTTAAAGCCTGATGTGGTGGTCACAACCAACTCGCCGCGCAGTGAAGAGGCGGCAATTGCAGTAGCCGCTGAGATAGGCATTCCTAGTGTGTGCATGGTGGATCTTTTTTCCCCCGCTGGCGATCCGTTTCTAAACCGCACCGTCTATGCAGACGCGATAACCACCATCAGTGACTTTGGCAAGCGCAACCTCATTGCTGGTGGTGTTCCACGAGAGCGTATTTATGTGACGGGGAGTCCGGCTTTTGATGGGATTTTCTCTGACGTCGTTCAAAAAGAAGCGATGGTTGACAGAATTCAGCTCAAGTGGGAAGGCCTAAACGTGATTCTCTGGCCAGGTCACCTGGAGCTACTGCCCAACGGTATGGCGCAGGTTGCGGACCCGAAAGAATTTCCCACACTAGCAGAACGCATCCTGCGTCAGTATGTGTCAACCCATGTGAATACTGCTCTCGTAGTGCGTTACCATCCAAACCACGTCGATAGTTTTAAACAAGATCTGATCCAGGAACGCGTTTTTTGGAGCGATGCCACCACTAGGCACGCGCACCGCGACATTCACCTCAGCGATATTGTGGTCGTGCAAGCCACCACCGTCGCGCTCGAAGCTGCTATTGCAGGTAAGAGCGTTATTTCACTTGATCACTCTCCTTCCCGTCTTGTGTTTCCTTGCAGCCAGCAAGGCATTTCGAGAGGAGTTCAGTCATTTGAGCAGTTACCGTTGACGATCGACGAAGCTATCGAACGGCCATTTAAAAGCATGTTGGCTAGCAGTTCGTCCACTGCTGCCGCGCAAGTGGTCAACGTCGTAAAAAAATTGCTGGACTAGCTACCGGTTTTTGATGAGCATCAGACGCCCGCGTATGCTCAAACTCGAAATTTCTCTAATTCAACGGACACAACATGATGTCATACCCTCCAGAAAAAAAAACGGTTTCGATTGTCGACTTGGGTATTCAAAACATTCATTCAGTTGAAAACGCTTACCGCACCATAGGCGCTGACGTACGCATCGTAACGACTGTTACAGAGGCAGAAGAAGCACAGTTTCTTGTATTGCCTGGTGTCGGTGCCTACAGTCGCGCTGTAGAAAAATTGAGTGACACTGGACTAGACAGGGTAATTCGCAGACACGCCATTGAAAAACGAAGGCCTTTGCTCGGATTGTGTTTAGGAATGCAGCTTTTGGCTGACGCAAGTGAAGAGTTTGGTTGTAACGAAGGATTGGGCTTAATCAAAGGTCGAGTGATCAAGCTGATCGATCAACCGCCTCAATTTCGCGTTCCCAATATTGGATGGCGTGAAGTGCGGCCAACAGGTAACAGCGGCTTACTTCCCGACGGGGGGACTTGCGCGTATTACCACGTGCATAGCTTTCATTTCAAATGTGACAATGTACTAGATGTGGCTGCTACTACCCATTTCGGAACTCAGAATATTGCCAGCATAGTGCATCGTGGTAACGTTGTTGGCGCGCAATTTCACCCTGAAAAAAGTCAAGAAGCCGGACTCAACATGCTGCATTTCATCTTGCACAATCTCAAATAAAAGCCCGTCGCCATGAACCGTCTGATCCCTGTTGTCTTGCTTAAAAATGGATTGATTGTTCGCAGTCAGTTGTTTCGCATCCACCAAAGTATTGGCAACCCCATGCACACGGTGCGTAGACTTTCTAACTGGAATGTGGACGAGCTTGTACTGCTGGACATATCGACTGAGGATCACCATGATCTCAGGCGTGATGATTTGCAGGTGCAGTATGCCGGTACAACATTGCTAGGCTTACTTCCAGAAATTGCCAAACTGTGTTTTATGCCGCTTGCAGTTGGCGGCCGAATACGAACTGTGCAGGATATGCGTGAACGATTCGCCAAGGGGGCAGATAAGTGCGTGATCAATTCGCAAGCCATTCGAACTCCAGAGCTGATTTTTGAGGCTTCACAGGCATTTGGTGCCCAAGCTGTGGTGGTCAGTATTGACGCAATGCGCGCCGCAGATGGACAAGCAGAGGTCTACATTGATGGCGGGAGGACGGCAACCGGTTGGACGCCCGTGATGTGGGCTCAGGAATGTGAAAGGCTCGGTGCAGGGGAGATATTTCTGAGTTCAATTGATCGCGATGGGAGTGGCTATGGCTATGACCTTGACCTCATTCAGTCGGTTTGCGCAGCAGTCAGTATTCCAGTGATCGCCTGCGGTGGTGTGGGCAGTTATGAAGACTTTGCACCCGGTATTGCTCAAGCTGGTGCAAGTGCTGTTGCGGCGGCCAATATTTTTAACTTTTTTGAAATGGCATACCCCCATGCCAAGCGTGTATGCATTGAGGCTGGGGTCAGTATGCGGCCGGTCAGCCTTGAGAACAAATGGTTTCCCAGGGAGCCAGTTTATGATCTTGAACGTGAATCTTCCAAACTGTCCCAGCGCATAGATAATGCGGCGAACGGTGTTTTTACAGCTGCGATAGACAAACGCAAGCGTGATGTGAAGTGGTGTGCCCAATGTTTGTACCCATCGTTGAGTGCCACACCCATGGAATTCAATGCGCAAGGTGTTTGTATGGGGTGCCAAATGGCCGCCATGAAGAATGACTTCTCAGCGTCCGAATGGGCTAGACGCAAATCTCTTCTCACCGGCATCCTGGAAGAGGGCCGCTCGAAAGATGGGCGACGTCATGACTGCGTTATCGGCGTGTCTGGCGGAAAAGACAGCTATTTTCAAACCCATTACATCAAGAATGTTCTCGGCTATAACCCGTTGCTGGTGACTTACTACGGTAACAACTACACCCCAGCTGGTGAGCGCAACTTACAGCGTATGGCTGAAGCTTTTGACGTAGACCATATCATTTACAAGCCAGGTGTTGGGCTACTCAAAAAACTCAATCGACTTGGTTTCAAGATCATGGGAGACATGAACTGGCATGGCCATATGGGCATCGCTACTCTGCCGATGAAGATGGCTGCCATACACAAGATACCTGTCGTAGTTTGGGGGGAACACGGCTACGCAGATTTGTGTGGTCAGTTTTCGATGAATGACTTCGTGGAATGGACTTACCGGAATCGCCTGGAACATTTTGGCCGGGGCTACGAGTGGAATTACATGGTGGGGCATGAAGGCATTAAAGCGGCTGATATGTTTGCTTACCAATATCCAAGTGATGAAGAAATTTTTGATTTGGGCCTACGCGGCATTTACTTGTCAAACTATGTTGCATGGGACGGAAACACCAATAGCCGCCTGGCTCACGAGTTGTATGGTTTTGAGTTGGGAGATGAGCCATTTGAGCGGACTTATCGTCGAGCCTCCAACTTAGATGACATGCATGAAAATGGCGCACATGACTACCTTAAATACATCAAATTTGGTTATGGGCGATGTACAGATCATGCTTCTAAAGATATACGAAGCGGTGTAATGTCGCGCGCTGAAGGGCTTGAGTTGGTGCGTCGATATGACCCGATCAAGTCGCAAGACTTACAACGATGGCTAACTTACGTGGAGATGAGCGAGCAAGAGTTCGATGCAATAGCGGATACTTTTCGCGATCCCCGTGTCTGGTGGCATAAACATTATTGGCAGCGTCAGACGCTTGAAAAATAAGAAGGTGTCAAATGAATGTTGCCATCATTCCAGCACGCGGCGGTAGCAAGCGCATTCCGCGTAAAAACTTGCGGCATTTTTGCGGTGAACCGATCATCACCTACTCGATTCGTACTGCCATGCAAAGCGGCCTGTTTGAGCGTGTGGTGGTGTCGACAGATGATGATGAGATTGCAACCTTGGCTTTGCACTGCGGCGCGCAGGTTCCGTTTGTGCGGCCCGCCGAATTAGCCAACGATCACGCGAGTACGTTAGCCGTGATGCAACATGCAGCACACGCTTGTCGCGCTCTTGGCTGGGACGTGCAGCGCATGTGTTGCTTGTATGCAACTGCGCCCTTGACACAAGTCGTCGATCTACAGACAGGGCTGGCTTTATTGGATGTGTCTTCGTCTAAAGAATTGGTACAGTACGCGTTTTCAGCTACCAGTTATGCTTTTCCGTTGCAGCGCGCTATTCGGCTGAGTGGCACCAATGCAGTTGAACCTGTGTGGCCGGAAAACATGTCGAAGCGCTCTCAAGATCTTGAACCGCTGTTTCACGATGCAGGTCAGTTTTATTGGGGTCGTACGGAGGCTTTTGAAAACTTGTTGCCTTTGTTTGCGCCGCATTCTCGCGCTGTACTGCTGCCTCGCCACAGAGTTCAGGATATTGACGATGAAGATGACTGGACGCGCGCTGAATGGCTTTATCGTGCCTTGAAGGACAGTCCAAGTACAACATGATGCACGTCCTTGTACGGGTAGATGCTTCTACGCTGTTGGGCGCTGGACACGTGATGCGTTGCCTAGCGCTGGCGAATGAACTTAAAAATCGTGGTCATCAAGTCGTTTTCGTCATGCGTACTTTGGCTGGGCATCTGATCTCAGAGACCAGAGCAGCAGGATTTGAGGTGCTGACGCTTGCGGACTTAAAACTGCAAAGCACAGAATCACAAATCGATTGGATTGAAATGGCGCGTTTGCCGGTCGCACAGCAGCTTGATGCGAGCGAAACTCTGAAGCTGGTTTCTCATCGATTGTGGGACTGGGTGGTGGTTGATCATTACGCTATGGGGCTGGAGTGGCAGCTGGCCATGAGCGGTACGGCTCAAAAACTTCTAGCAGTGGACGATCAGGGCGACAGGCGTTTGCAATGTGATGTTGTGCTCAATCAGAATCCGGGTGCAGAACGGATCCCATACGCTGACTTGACCCCGGATGCTTGTTTGTTACTTATTGGGCCTGACTACGCGCTGCTGCGACCTGAATTTTTTCAAACAGTAAACGCTGAGCCTAAGCTTAGGCTGGTGTCTTCATTGCCAAACATACTTGTGTCGATGGGAGGAACCGATTCGCAAGGGCTGACGCTAAAGGTGTTGCAAGCGTTGAATGTTTGCGGATTGCGGGGACCAGATGTCAACATAGTAGCCGGCGCACAAAACCCACATGCCGACGCAATACAGCAGGCGTGCCGGTCCTTCGAATATAGCTTTCACGAGTCCACGCACGTCATGGCGCAGCTGATGGCTCGGGCCAACTGGGCTGTCGGTGCGGGCGGTGTGAGTTTGCTCGAACGTTGTGCCATGGGTCTGCCGTCCATAACAATGTCCATCGCACCGAATCAACAACGGGGCGTGGCGGCGGCCCAAGCGCAGGGCGCCTTGCTGGCGTTAGATGTACAAGCGCCTGACTTTGTTGCGGATTTGCGCCTAGCTATTCAAGATTTTCTAACAACCCCGGAACGCCTACAGGCTATGGCGAGCGCCGCGTTGGCCTTGTGCGACGGCAAAGGCACGGGGCGGGTGGCCGACGTCCTGCAGATTGGCGCATTGGCACTTCGCGAAGCCACGATGGAAGATGCATCGGTGTTGCATGACTGGCGTAACGCACATCAGACACGGAAACATTCAGGCGATGGGCTGAGCATCACTTTTGCGCAACATATTCAGTGGATGCAAGGCGTTTTAGCTAATCCTGCGCAGCGGCTGTGGATCGCATCTACCTCATTTGGCGCTGTTGGTGTGGTGCGTTTTGACAGCAGTCTGCAAGCGACGGGTGCGGTTGCTGAAATATCGGTCTATCGAGTGCCCGGGCAAGCCGGGCGTGGCTGGGGCAGGGCGCTGATCGCGCGTGGTGTTCAGGAGGCTCAGCTTACCTGGCCATTGCTAGTGCGGGTCGATGCACGTATTTCTAGCGATAATTTGGCTTCTTTAAAGGCGTTTGCAGCCTGCGGCTTCAACAGATCCGCCACGGTCGGTCTGTATCAGAAAAATTTTTGAAAGTCTCATTTGTGAAAATCGCTTCCTTTGATATCGGCGTCGGCCACCCGCCCTTCGTCATTGCCGAAATGTCAGGTAACCACAATCAGTCGCTTGAGCGTGCAATAGAGTTGGTGGATGCGGCGGCAGACGCGGGTGCCCATGCTCTGAAGATCCAAACCTACACGGCCGAAACGATGACGCTTGATTTGCGGCACGGTGAATTTATGGTCAATGACCCAAACTCCCTTTGGAGTGGCAAGTCACTTTACGAGCTGTACCAGCAAGCCTACACGCCTTGGGACTGGCACAAGCCAATATTTGAACGCGCCGCAGCGCGCGGCATGTTGGCATTCAGCACACCTTTTGACGAGACAGCCGTTGACTTCTTGGAAACCTTAGGGGTGCCCTGTTACAAAGTGGCTTCGTTTGAGAATACAGATCTGCCGTTGATTCGGCGAATTGCGGCCACGGGTAAGCCGATGATTATTTCTACTGGCATGGCTACGGTTTCTGAGTTGGAGCTGTCCGTCACCACCGCGCGCGAAGCGGGGTGTAAAAATCTGGTTTTGCTCAAATGCACTAGCACGTACCCTGCGCTGGCGACCAACACCAATTTGCAAACTATTCCGCACATGCGTCAGCTTTTCGGTTGTGATGTTGGCTTGTCAGATCACACGATGGGTGTTGGAGCTTCAGTCGCCGCTGTGGCACTGGGCGCTTGTGTGATTGAAAAGCACTTCACTTTGAGCCGTGGCGATGGTGGCGTCGATTCTGCTTTTTCATTGGAGCCGCCTGAGCTTAAGGCACTGGTCATAGAAACACGGCGCGCATTTGATGCAATGGGGCAGGTGCAATATGGCTCTACATCAGCTGAGAAAGCATCAGTTGTTTTTCGTAGATCACTGTACGCAGTCAAAGATATCGCAGCTGGCGAGGTGTTAACCGCTGGCAATGTGCGGGCGATCAGACCCGGTTTGGGCTTGGCCCCGCGCCACTATGAAGCTGTCATGGGTAAAACTGCGCGGGTTCCCATTAAAATCGGCACTGCCTTAACCTGGCAATTGTTTTAGCTCTGTCCGACTTCGGTCAGTGCGAAGTTAAGCGCTTTCATGACGCTGCTGAGTTTTTCCGCATCCAAATTGGCATACATTGGCATACTGATAGCACGTTCATAGTAACTTTCAGCATTGGCGCAATAACCTGGTTTAAACCCGAGTTTCAGATAGTAAGGGTGGCGGTAAATTGGAAGGTAATGAACATTCACACCTATGCCCTGTTGCCTGAGGCAGTCAAAAACCTGCCGCCGGGTCTTGCCCGCCTCGGCCTTTATTTGAATCGGATACAGGTGCAAGGCTGACTGAAAACCCGGCTCATCATGTGGTGGCAAAATAATCTTCCCCGACGCTTGTAGCTCGGCCAAGGCGGCTTGATAAAACCCACGTACTTTTTCGCGTTCAGCAATAAACGTATCGATGCGCTTGAGCTGGCTGAGTCCGAGTGCTGCCTGTAGGTCGGTCATTCGATAGTTGTAGCCAAGCTCATGCTGCTCGTAATACCAAGCGCCTTGGTCTTCAAGCTCGTAGCGGGTGGTGTCACGTGTGATGCCGTGTGTGCGCAAGTCACTCAGGCGCCTGGCTAACACCGAATCAGATGTCACCGCCATACCACCTTCAGCACTGGTAATGATTTTGACTGGATGAAAGCTGAACACGGTAATGTCTGCCAGACCGTGCCCCCCAATTTTTTGATGCGCGTAGCTACCGCCAATAGCGTGTGATGCGTCCTCTATCGTCTTAAAGCCATATGCCTTCGCCAGATTTTTGATCTCTTGCATGGGTGCCGAGCGGCCGCAGAGATCAACAGGAACCACCACTTTAGGCAATCGTCCGGCGCTTTTTGCTGCTTCCAATTTTTGAGCCAAAGCAAGCGGACAAATATTCAGGGTCTGCGGATCAATGTCCACAAAATCAACATCCGCACCGCAATAGCGGGCGCAATTGGCCGATGCGGCAAAACTGATAGCACATGTCCATACCAAGTCGCCGGGGCCAACATCCAGAGCTAGGCATGCAATATGCAGCGCCGACGTGGCGCTGTTCACGGCCACTGCGTAGGTGGCACCACAGTAACTTGCCAAAGCGTCTTCAAATGCCGGAACCGCAGGCCCCTGCGTCAGGTAGTCTGACGTTAGCGTGTCGATGACGGCTTGCACATCGTCCGCATTGATGAACTGCCGTCCATAGGGGATCATGTCAATTAACCTCTGGCGTTGGCAGTTGCAAGCTGATCAAATGCTTGAGTTGGCTGACGCTCAAGAAATCCGGGTTGCTCCCACTGTCATATCTGAAACCCGTCTCAACTGGGACAGCTTTCATGGTGTCGCAATAGGCCTGCAGCGTGTACTCCCCGCCGACGGGCAATATGGCGTAATACTTGCCCAAGTCAACCGTATTGCTGCTGTCGCTTTCTGTGATCATTTCCTCGTGTATTTTTTCGCCTGGACGTATGCCCACAATCCTTTGCTCGCAGCCTGCGTCAACCGCCGTAGCGACATCTGTGATCCTGTAGGAGGGAATTTTTGGCACCATGATTTCGCCACCAAGAGCGTGGTTGACGCTCCATAAAGCCATTTCGACGCCATCCTCAATGGCAATGTTAAAACGCGTCATGGCTGGGTCAGTGATTGGAAAGAATCCGTGCTTGCGATTTTCCAGAAAAAACGGAATCACTGACCCCCGGCTTCCCATCACATTGCCATAACGCACAACTGAAAATCGAATGTCGCGCACGCCCTTGATGTTGTTAGCCGCGATGAACAGTTTGTCAGAACATAATTTTGTTGCGCCGTAAAGATTAATCGGCGCAGCCGCCTTGTCGGTAGACAAGGCTACAACGCGGCTCACGTTTGAATCAAGGCAGGCTTCCACTACGTTTTGCGCACCCAAAACATTGGTTTTGATGTACTCAAACGGGTTGTACTCAGCTGCTGGCACTTGCTTTAAAGCAGCGGCATGTACGACGACGTCAATGCCTTCAAACGCACGGCGAAGTCTCGACAAATCTCGCACATCGCCTAAAAAATAACGCATACAAGGTGCGGAGAACTTTTTTGCCATCTCATACTGCTTGAGTTCGTCCCGTGAAAAAACGACGATACGTGCGGGCTTATAACGAGCCAGTAACATTTCGACAAACTTGTGACCGAATGAGCCAGTACCGCCGGTGATCAGTATGGATTTTTTATTCAGCATTTAGAGTTGTAAGGGTAAGATGATTTGTCGAAAGTAAATGCGGCATGACCAGTCACGCTTGGTCGCATTGGTGTTGATAAACGCATTATAAGAATGCGTTCCCCATGAGCTCGCCGTGCGGCCAAATGTTCTCTAAAGCTGTTTTTAGCTGAGCTCTGACTCGAGTCAGCTCGTGTAACAATCGCGCCTTAACGCTGTCCCAGCGTGTTCAATGTGTCTTGTACCGGTGCGATCTACTTTTGATTGACTGTAATGCTGGGCGTGAGCAACACGGCTACTGACGCAGCAGCAAATGCCGCATGATGAACCGCAGCGAAAATAAACAGCCCCGGGCCTAATAGATATCGTTCGTCCGTCCCATATTTCATGAATTTACGTAAAGAAATCCTGCCGTTTTTGGTAATAGACCTGGTACTGGTAGGTCTGGCCTGGTATGCCGCTTTTTGGCTTCGGTTTAATTTTGAAATTCCAGAAAATTTTGAAACTATGGCTTTAAGCAGCGCCCGTTGGATGTTGCCCAGTTTTATCGTCGGCTTGGCGGTGGCCAGGGTCTATCGGCAAGTCTGGCGCTACATTGGCCTGCCAGAACTGCGCCAGTTGGGCTGGGGCGTTCTGATGGGCGGCGCTTTGTCTGCGACTGTGATCTTGATGTTGCGTGTGCCTTCGTTCCCGCGCTCGGTATTGTTGATTCATCCTTTGCTGGTGTTGCTTCTGCTGGGTGCAGCGCGTGCGGGTTGGCGCACGTTAAATGAGCACAACGCACCAAGCCAGGGTTCGAAGCCGCTGTTGATTGTGGGTTCGCTTAAGGACGCAGCCGACGCCATGCGCACGCTAAAGGGCTCTGCCCAATGGCACTGCGTGGGCATTGCGTCGCCCGTTTCGGCCGAGACCGGCACTTACTTAAATCAGATTCCTGTTTTGGGCATGCCCACCTCGATCATTGACCTGGCCAAATCCACCGGTGCCACCACAGCCCTGATTGCTAGCCCACCAGGCTCAGACGATCGCCGAGATGTATTGCTACAGTCTTCCCAAGCCGGACTGACGCTGCTGACCATGCCGCGCCCTGATGAATGGCTCCGCAACGATGGCAGCAGCCCACGCAAAATTGAACTGGAAGACCTGCTAGGCAGGCAAGCCGTTGAGCTAAACGTGCAAGGGCTGGCTTCGATGTTCTCGGGGAAAACAGTGTTTGTATCGGGTGCTGGCGGTTCGATTGGCTCTGAGCTGTGCCGCCAGATTGCCCGTTTGGGCGTGACCCGACTGGTATGCGTTGATTGCTCTGAAATTGCTATTTATAAATTGGAGCAAGAACTCCAGGAGGCGCACCCGCAGATGCAGGGGCTGTACTACACCGCTAATGTGCGTGAGGAGGGTCGGCTGCGCGCCATTGCCCTGCAATACAAGCCTTCAGTCTTCTTTCATGCCGCTGCCTACAAACATGTGCCATTGATGGAGTCGCACAACGAGATTGAGGCGGTTCGGACCAATATTTTGGGTACGCTTCACGCGGCACGTATCGCGGGCGAATGCGGGGCGCAAAAGTTTGTGTTGATTTCGACAGACAAAGCCGTGAACCCAACCAACATCATGGGGGCGACCAAGCGGATGGCCGAGCTGGTGGTGCAAAGCGTGGCACTTGAGCATCTGGCCACGTCTTATGTATCAGTGAGATTTGGCAATGTGCTGGGCTCCAGTGGGTCGGTGGTGCCGCTGTTTACCGAACAAATTGCCAAAGGCGGGCCAATTACCGTCACGCATCCCGACATCGTGCGCTATTTCATGACCATCCCCGAGGCGGCGCGCCTGGTGTTGCAGGCTGGCCTGATGGGCACAACGGGGCAAATTTACGTCCTGGATATGGGCGAACCCATGAAAATAGCTGATTTGGCCCGCATGATGATTCGTTTGTCAGGCAAAAGTGAGCAGGAAATCCCGCTTTCGTTTACCGGCCTGCGTCCCGGTGAAAAGCTGTTTGAGGAACTGCTGGCCGACGACGAAACCACAGAACCCACTCAACATCCCAAGCTTCGCGTGGCCAAAACCTCTGGCCAGCAAGCCGTAACCATCAGCACCGTGGTCGAATGGATCGACGCTGCGGGCCCAGCGCCCTCCAGCCGTGACGTACGCGCCTGGCTGACTGATCATGTACCCGAATACAGGGCTCAGAACTGAGGCGACCAACGCTCATAAAGCGATGCCAGTCCGTTCCAGAATATCGCTGATCAACTCTAGCCTCACCAGCGGATTATCCAGCTCCATCAAGCGCTGTTTTAGCTCTAACGGCAGCGGCAACAGCTCACACCAGCGGTTGGCGACCCATCCACAGTCGTCCAATTTATAAGGGGGCAGCAAGGGGATTTGATCGTCTGGAATGTTGCGGAGTTGCAGGCTTTTGATCAGCTTGCCAAGCGCGTTGGCGCATGCTTTGAGGTCGTCTGGTACGGTGACTGCTAAATCGTCATCGATCCTCTGAACATCGGCAATCCACAAGCCATGTTTAAGCTTTTCCTGGTGACTGATTTTGAAGCGCTGCGCACCCACACAACGAATAACCATCAACCCCGCCTGTGGCGTTGAAAACTCAGTGATGGTTGCCAGCGTACCTGTTGCGCAAAACTCCTCATTTGCAAAACTGTCACCGGTTGGCTTCCCTGGTTCTGGCCTGCGCACTTCCGAGCCAGCGGTTAAAGACACCACACCAAACGGAGCACCGTTTTTATGACATTTTCCAATCATGTCAAGGTAACGGACTTCAAAAATCCGCAGCGGCAACAAACCCCCCGGGTAAAGCACGCTGCCCAGTGGGAAAAGGGGCAGGCTGGAAAGCTTGAGTGTTTCAGACATAACGTAAATGCCTTTGTAAATAATCGGGTTAACTCGGAAGTATCTTCAAGTCTGCATGAATTGGCGCAACTTGAACAAAATTCCCCTAACTTTACAAACGTGTGAACATGACAGCTGTTAAGTGTAATTTTTACCCGTGGCCCTTGAATTTAGTGCGCGGTGTGCTATCTAATATATAGCGTCAAGCTACCGCATCGGCGGGCTGTCTTTGCAGAATTGCCAATGCGGAAGCGACAGTTTTGCGCAACTCTCTGCGGTCACAAATGAAGTCAACAGCCCCCTTGGTTTGCAAAAACTCGGCACGCTGAAAACCCTCAGGCAATGTTACCCTGACGGTTGACTCAATCACCCTGGGCCCTGCAAACCCAATCAAAGCTTTCGGCTCGGCAATCACCACATCACCCACAAAAGCAAAGCCAGCCGACACGCCGCCCATGGTCGGGTCGGTCAGCACGCTGATGTAAGGCAGGCCTTTTTTTGCCAGTCGGGTGAGCGAGGCGTTGGTTTTTGCCATTTGCATCAGCGATAGCAAGCCTTCTTGCATGCGCGCGCCACCGGTGGCTGTAAAGCAGATAAACGGCACTTTTTGTTCAATGGCCGCGTGCACGCCGCGCACAAATCGCTCCCCCACCACGCTGCCCATGCTGCCGCCCATAAAGTCAAACTCAAAGCACGCAGCCACCACACCAATGCTATGTACCGCTCCGCCCATCACAATCAGCGCATCGGTCTCGCCCGTCGTCTCCAGCGCTTCCTTCAGTCGCTCGGGATACTTACGGCTGTCCTTAAACTTCAGAGGATCAACAGGCATGACTTCTTGCCCCAACTCATAACGGCCTTCAGGGTCTAGAAAAGCGTCCAGCCGCGCCCGCGCGCCAATCCGGTGGTGGTGGCTGCACTGCGGGCAAACATTCTGGTTTTTTTCTAGGTCAGTTTTGTACAAAACCGCCTCACAGCTTGGGCATTTGATCCATAGCCCCTCGGGCACACTGCGGCGTTCGGTCGGATCGGTGGGGGTGATTCTTGGGGGGAGGAGTTTTTCTAGCCAAGACATGGGTTGTCCTTGAATGTGTTGCGGTAAAAACGCTCTTGGGTTCAAGCCTGACTTTTTTAGTCACGCCCAACGGTTGGAGATTCGTCATTATGACGCTGTGGAGCAGGCCAAAACCAGACGGATTAAAAGTCTAACGGCGACGCTATGTGCCCCTACGTTTGCCTGGTACTTTAAGTGCGATGAAGGGCGTCTAAAATGATCCTGCCCGCAGTATCATTTAGTAATGAACACAGCCACAAAACTGTTGATGGCGATGCGGCGCGACCCGCTGGATTGGCAGATTGCCCATTTGCAAACAGTGGCTCGGCAGCACGGTGTTGATTGGCGGCATAGCGTGAAGCCATGGCGTGTTTGTTCGGGACGATGGGCGCACGCTCTCTGTGCCCGCGCATCGCCCAATCAAGCTAATTTATATTCGCAAATTCATCGAGTTAATGGAAGGTACTTCGCCATGAAGCAACTGATTGACTATCCGTTTGAAATCAAGCCCCTCAGCAATGACGATGGCGGGGGTTTTTTTGATCTTTTACCCAGATGTTGCTGAATGTATTTCAGACGGCGAAACAGTGGCTGAGGCGATTGCCAACGGCGCTGATGCGCTGCAAGCCACCATTGCAGCACTGAAAGCCAACAAGCTGCCCGTGCCGCAGCCGGGCAGCGGCGGTGTGGCATCGGGCAAGTTTGTAGCGCGTGTGCCCAAAACTGTTCACGCGCAATTGACCATGCGTGCCAAGTCCGAAGGGGTGTCACTCAATGCGTTGGTATTGACATTCATCGCACAGGGCTTGGGGGCGTCTCGTCGTTCTGTTTCGTCATGAAAGTCAATAGGATGAGAGTCGGCATTGAGCGCGTGAGCAAACGCGACGCCACCGGCATCAACCAGTTTCTAGCCGTGGCGGCTGCTGAAAAGCTGGCCGCGCTGGATGCCGAAGACTACTTTCGCAGCCGGGTTGCGCGAGCTGACTTGGCTGCGTTTGACCGCATCATCTCCCGCGCGAGCGGTGAGCCGCCGGGTAAGTGGGAGGAGCGGTAGTGGTTTGATTTGCTATATTTTTAAGCGCTGCTTGCGCTTGTAGTCATTAGCATGTGGGCTTAAATGATGTCTGAAAACCGAGATTAAATGTTGCTTTGCAAGACCTGACCCCGAACCTGCTGACCCCGAACCTGTTCACGAACCTGTTCATGACCCCGAACCTGTTCAACCTGTTCAAACCACCAGGAACGACCATGTGTGTACAAAAAAGCTTTCTTCAGATTCTCATCAAGATTGCCTTTGTGGCAGCAGCATCATGGACATACCCGGCACGAGCACAGCCAATAAATCCAACATTGGCAGACCTCGTCAACACCTGGGTGGTCACCGTACAGGGCGACACGCGCCAACGCACTTTAAAAGTGACGTCCGTACACAAAATATCAGCTGACATTTTCCAGGCGGACGGCAGCTACGGATGGATCGATGCTAATCAGGACAAAGTGCAACTGGAACTGACAAATTCACCAATCGGTTTGGAAATGCGCTTTTCAACGCCTGCCAGCAGCTCCTTGACAGCTAATCAGCAGGCAGATGGCTCCTTCAGCGGGACGATTGCGTTTAAAGACGGCAGTGCCAAACCAGTCTTGCTGCGCAAAGCGAATGAAAATGACCTATTTGCGGCCCAACAACCTGCCGCCTCCTCGCAAAAAACAGCTCTGAGGCCTGTGAACCCATCAAGAATCCGATTTATTCATATGGGCGGTAACGACTGTCCGCCCTGCGTGGTGTGGCGCGGGCTGGAATTGCCCAAGCTCGAAAAATCAGAAACTTTTCAACAAATCAAATTTTCCTATGTGACAAAGGCAATTAAGTCGCCGATTCCGTCCGAAATGTTCTTGCCTGCGGAAGTTAAACCCTTAAAAACAAAACTTGAATACGCAAGTGGTGGCAGATCGGGCTCGCCACACCAGGTTTTGATAGTTAACGATGAAGTTTATGACTATTGGTTTGGCGCACGTGATGCGGATGTCATTAAGGCAAAAATTACCTCCATCATCAACGGGACGAAATATCCTGATGAGCGCTGCAACCGGTTGAAGTCGGTGGCCAAAGGCAGTTGTTCTAGCCCGTAATTCACGCCTCAAACCTGTTTGGTCATTCCATAGTAAGCAAATCAGGGGTAATGTGGGTCAGATTCCATACATGGACGCTCCCTGAATGCCAAGCTTTTTAATTCATGATGACTTGTAGGTAAGAGATTGCAGCCATACATCCGGACTCGAAGTCCCTGATGGAATACGCTAGGTGGGGTCTCTTCAATTAAGCGCACTCAAAG
>JANPIK010000034.1:0-5731 GCA_031424935.1 Polaromonas sp. | reverse complement strand
CCGACCAGCTCGACATCAGCGTGCGCACGGTAGAAGTCCACCGGGCCAGGGTGTTTGACAAAATGGGCGTCAAGTCAGCGGTGGAGCTGGCGAATTTGATGCGTGATGCGGCGAAGTAGCGCTATTTAATCAGGAGCAGCTTGCTACCGTTTTTATTGGGCTGGATGCACTTTTGACAGGTGAAATGGCCTAAAGAGGCTTGGAAATAGGGTTTAAGGCAGCACCCAAGTTTTTCCTCGAAATTTGCCAGTCGCAATATTGCCGCCAAAGCCGACGCACAAGCCGTGAGCGACCTGGACGCGTTGCTCAGCCAAGTTGAAGTGAGCACCGTGCAGTTTGCGCAGTCATCGCCAGCACTTCAAGCCGCCGCGCTTTGGTTGCCTGCAAAAGACCGCCCCGTGCTGCTGGCCACCATGGCTTTGGGCTGCGATGTACTCGTTACAGGGGACAGCACACACTTTGGGCCGGGCTATGGCAAGCGCTTTGAAGGCGTCACCGTCTGTTCGCCGCGCCAATTGGCTGAACTTGTCTGATTGGATTGGTGGCTGGATTAAAGCCAAGCGCTATTTAATCTATAGCTGCTTGCGCCCGTATTTATTGGGCTGGAGGTAATTTTGATAGGTAAAATAGACCTAAAAAGAGTTGGAAATACGAGTTTCAGAGTAAAACAATTGGAGTCTGACCCCGATTCTTTCCCAAAAACCCCATCAGTCCGCAGCAATGCACGCCTGAATCCCGCACAACGGCCTGGATTAAACGTCCCCATGCAGACTCGCCACTTCCTCCAACTGATCTTCTTGTCTGCCCTCTGGGGCGGCTCATTTCCCCTGCTCCGCGTTGCCAGCCCGGCGCTGGGGCCGTGGCTGCTGGCCGGCCTGCGTTGCCTGCTGGCCGCTCTGGTGTTGACGCTGTTGATGCGGGCGCTGCGTCAACAGTGGCCACCCTTTGCCGCATGGCCCCGGTTGGGGCTGCTGGGCCTGCTGACGGTGGTGGCGCCCTTTGTGCTGTTCAGCTGGGCGGCGCTGGTGATACCCGCCGGGTATTCAGCCGTGCTGAATGCCACGGCGCCGTTGTTTGGCGTGTTGGGTGCCGCCGCTGCACAGGAAGAGCGGCTTATCGCGCGCCGCCTGTTGGGCTGTGCTGTCGGTTTTGCCGGTGTGGCGCTGCTGGTGCAATTGGGGCCGGTGGCCGTGACACCGCGTGTGCTTCTGGCAGCACTGGCCTGCATCGCTGCCGCGGCCGCTTACGGTTTTGGTGCCATCCTGATGAAACGCGCCACCATGGCGCATGGGCCCCTGCCCGCATCGGCAGTGGTGCATGTGGCAGCGACGCTTATTTTGCTGCTGCCTTCAGCGGCTGCCGCGCCTGATGCGCGTTACAGCACGGGGGCGTTGCTGTCAGTTGCCATGCTGGGCATCATCACCTCGGGCTTCATGTACTGGATCAGCATGCGGCTGATGCGCGAGATTGCGGCGAGCGCCGCCACCTCGGCGGCCTTTATGATCCCGCTGTTTGGGGAGGGTTGGGGCGCGCTGTTCTTGAGGGAACCGGTCACTTGGGGCATGCTGCCGGGTTGTGTGCTGGTGCTGGCAGCGACGGCACTGATCACCGGGTTTAATCCGTTCAGGGCAGCGGCTGGGCGCTGAAAAAGCAGCTGGAAAGCCAAACCGGCAAGTCGGTGGTGTCAAGGCAGAACTACCTGGCGCCTGGGGCTGAGAAAGGCTTGGTGAAGCCTTCGCTGAGGAAGCGGTAGGCTGGCGGATGAGGGCGCACGCGTCGGGGTTGCCCCCACACATTCCCACTTGAGGTCACAGTTTGTGACCTCAAACTTCGGCCTTTATTCCCAGTATTGCTGAATTACTGCAATTGAGTTAAACTGTAAACATGCAAGCACAACTTACCATCAACAGCCGGGGCGTGGTTACCCTGCCCGCCAAAATACGCAAGGCCATGGGTTTTCATGCCAATGACCAGCTGATCGCCGAAACCACAACACAAGGTCTCTTGCTGCGGCCGACCGTTACATTGCCGCTTGAGATGTACACGCCCGAGCGCGTGCAAGAGTTTGATGCTGCCGAGGCTGACCTTGCATTGCTGATGGCTAAGCGCAAGCTTTAGCAAGCAGTAAGTTGGGCGCTCCATGCGAATTTTTCTTGATGCAAACATTCTTTTCTCCGCAGCCAAATCAGATGGTGCCATCCGGCAACTGCTGCGACATCTAGAACTGGCCAACCACACTTTGGTGGCTGACAGCTACGTACAGGCTGAAGCCAGCCGCAACATTGCCGCCAAAGCCGACGCGCAAGCCGTGAGCGACCTGGACGCGTTGCTCAGCCAAGCTGAAGTAAGCACCGTGCAGTTTCCGCACTCATCGCCAACACTTCAAGCCGCCGCGCTTTGGTTACCTGAAAAAGACCGCCCCGTGCTGCTGGCAGCCATGGCTTTGGTCTGCGATGTGCTCGTTACTGGTGACAGCACACACTTTGGACCAGGCTATGGCAAGCGCTTTGAAGGCGTCACCATCTGTTCGCCGCGCCAATTGGCTGAACTTGTCTGATCGGATTGTTGGATGGATTAAAGCCAAGCGCTATTTAATTTATAGCTACTTGCGTCCGGTTTTATCCGGCCAGAGTCACTTTTAATAGGTGAAAATGACCTGAAAAGTATCAGACATACGAGTTTCAGGGTAAACAATTAATGGGATGGACGCTCCCACCTCGATATGCCAAAGTGGCGATGCGACTTGACCCTCTCAACTCTTGACAGGAGCGTTCATCATGCAGCTTACAACGATAGGAATTGATCTGGCTAAAAATGTGTTCCAGATCCACGGTGTCGACCAGCAAGGCAAGACGGTGCTTAAAAAGCAGATCAAGCGTGATCAGATGGCAGCATTTTTTGCCAATACACCGCCCTGCCTTATAGGTATGGAGGCTTGCGGCGGGGCACACCACTGGGCGCGCAAGCTGACTAGTTTTGGCCACACGGTCAAACTCATTGCGCCGCAGTTTGTCAAACCGTATGTCAAGACCAACAAAAACGACGCCGCTGATGCAGAGGCGATTTGCGAGGCAGTCACCCGGCCCAACATGCGCTTTGTAGCGATCAAGAATGTCGAGCAGCAGGCAGTGCTGTCGCTGCACCGCATCCGCCAGGGGTTCGTGCAGGCACGTACTGCCCAAGCCAACCAGATACGCGGCCTGCTTGCAGAATTTGGTCTGGTTTTGCCCCAAGGCCTGTCTCACATCAAAACCCGTGTACCCGAACTGATCGAAGATGCCAGTCTGGCGCTACCGGGCTCGTTTCGGCTGTTGATGCAACGCCTGCTTGATCACCTGAGCGAGCTGAGCCGGCAAGTCACGGAGCTTGAAGGGCTGATCAAGGCCTGGCATCAAAACAATGCACTGAGCCGCAAACTTGAAGCTGTGCCTGGCATTGGCCCGATCACGGCCAGCGCATTGGTTGCCAGTGTGGGCGACGCCAAAAGCTTTGACAGCGGCAGGCAACTGGCCGCGTGGCTGGGACTGGTGCCGCGCCAGCATTCCAGTGGCGGTAAAAGCGTTTTGCTTGGAATCAGCAAGCGGGGAGACTGCTACTTGCGAACACTGCTAATCCACGGGGCGCGCTCGATTGTGCGGGTGGCCCAGAGCAGGGCCAAGAGTGGCAAACCACCACAAGATCAGGCTGACTGGCTAACCAAGCTGCTGGCCAGACGAAACCACAATGTGGCTGCTGTTGCACTTGCAAACAAGAATGCCCGCATCGCGTGGGCGTTACTTAGCCAGGACAGGCCGTATCAGTCGGGGTACGCAGCAGGTGCGGCTTGAGCCAAAAGATTTTATTTGTTGACCAAGGAGGTACACCACCGGTTGCTCAGGCGATTTATGCAGTGATGGCAAAACAGGTTAGACCGTAGGCGGGCAAGTCTGAAGATTCCAATGCACTTTGAGTGCGCTTAATTGAAGAGACCCCACCTAGCGTATTCCATCAGGGACTTCGAGTCCGGATGTATGGCTGCAATCTCTTACCTACAAGTCATCATGAATTAAAAAGCTTGGCATTCAGGGAGCGTCCATGTATGGAGTCTGACCCCAATAGTTCCCCCAATTGTTCCCGCGCATGCCGCGCGGGTCACCGGCGGGAAGGAAGATTTAGATGGTTTGAGGACGGGGCATCGAATGTGACCGTGGAATTGGCAGCTAGCCAAATTGTTTAAAAGTGCTTTGTTGAATGTGGCTCCAGCCCTCGTGGATTATTCGCAACCCGCGATAGACAATGTATCGCAGGTAAAGCGCATGACCGCTGCCACTGGCGACGAAAAAACGAATTAATTAGAGTCTGACCCCAATTTCCCACAATTTCCCAAACGGCATTTCAGGGCTTTTTTGAGCCTGAACCTGCCCTGATTCGATCTTTTGACGTCACAAACTGGCTATTTAGACCATCAAAAGTAGTTGAAAGCCAATGAATACGTGCGTTATCAGCTCCTTTATTGATAGCGTATAGAGATTAATTGAAGTCTGGTCCCAATTGTTCTTAAACTTGTTAATTGAAACGTGCGTACGCCATATTCCAAAATTGGCTGGCTAATTCTTTGGTTCGTAGTTCGATTTTTTCTTGAGTCCAGTTAGTAGCGCCTGCAAGAATTACGTCGCAAGGCAGCTGGCCTTCCTTATATTTCGCAAGTTTTTGAGCTGCTTCGGTATCACCCAAATCGTTATTAAATTTGGTTTTTAAAAACCAAAGATTACCAATAGATGCCACTGATGCTGCTGGCATTTTTTTCGAACTTTGTGGCTCGATGTGTTCGATTGACATTTCTGTCGTGTTTATTGCTACTGCCGGGAACATCCAAGAAAAAAGCTTTGTAACTGCGTACTGAATCTCTCGCTTCTGAGTAGAAAAGCCATCGGAGTATTTGAGGTCACAGAATTTTTCTAGAAACTGTTCTTGCGATGGCAATTTCATTTTTAACTTTGTGACTAATTCAGTAAGCGCCTTATTCCGGCGCACATTTTCCGTCGCGCCCGCGAGCGCCTTAGCGTGGAATGCGTACATTTGAGCGAATCCGCCAGACGAACGAACATTCATCAAGTTGGTATTGATAAACACAAACACTTCAATTACTGATAAGAGCGTAACTAATTCTGCCTTCGCCAGCGTTTTGTGGTCATATTTATGGAGGGCAATCATCATCAGCGGTAGCGGATGTTTGATCTTAAATTTTCGAATGGCTTCGAGTGCAAGCTTTATCTCCGATTCGTCAGTACGCCATTTTCTCAAGCCTGGTTCATGTATATCCCGATACACCTCAGAAAAAACTACCAAGTCGTCAAGCAGCTTCTTTGCAGTTGTTCTACTGGTGATCGTTTCGCGGACAACCTTGAATAAGTCTTTTCTTTGTGTGAACGAGTTGTTTGCTAGCCAATAGTGATACAAAAATGAATCGAGTTCTATGCCATCGCCAGAGATTGCTTTGATATTTTCACTAATTGAAGACCATCTAACTTTCACGTCGTCGCTTAAAGCATTCTTCTCTCTAAGTAATCTAGCAAGATGATTTTTTAGAAGGTCCGTCGTAGCGAGATCTTTGAATCGCCCCGGGTTCCGTGGAGGCCCGTTGGGTTAAGTCAGGCCGATGTGGCGGTCTGACTGGCTAATTGCCGATAGTAATTTTCCTCAGCTTCGGCAGGCGGAATGTAACCGATGGGCTCCAGCAGTCGGTGGTGAT
>JANPIK010000033.1:0-161259 GCA_031424935.1 Polaromonas sp. | reverse complement strand
CCACCGTACGTCTGTGCGGCTCATCCGGCACCAACCCGTTTGCAGCCATTGCCGCAGGCGTGGCCTGCCTGTGGGGCCCGGCTCATGGCGGCGCGAATGAAGCCGCACTGAACATGCTGGGCGACATTCAAAAGAACGGTGGCATTGAGAAAATTGGGGAATTCATCAAGCAAGTCAAAGACAAAAACTCTGGCGTCAAGCTGATGGGTTTTGGCCACCGCGTTTACAAAAACTACGACCCGCGCGCCAAACTGATGCAGGAAACCTGCAAAGAAGTGCTGTTGGAGATGGGCCTGCAAAACGACCCGCTGTTCAAGCTGGCCATGGCTTTGGAAAAAATCGCCTTGGAAGACGATTATTTCGTGAGCCGCAAGCTCTACCCCAACGTTGATTTTTATTCTGGCATTGTGCAGCGCGCCATCGGCATACCCGTGCCGCTGTTTACTGCGATCTTTGCGCTGGCCCGCACCGTCGGCTGGATTGCCCAACTCAACGAGATGATTGGCGACCCCGAGTACAAAATTGGCCGCCCGCGTCAGCTGTTCACGGGCTCTGTGGCGCGCGCCGTGACACCGTTGGCTCAACGCTGATCTGATCAGGTTTGACTTCAATAAAAGCCCGTTGATGGAGACATCAACGGGCTTTTATTATTTTGAGCAGCAACCAAAAAATAAGCCGCTGGGTGGGAGCAATTAATCACATCAACCCAATGACTACCTAGGAGCCTGGGCGGCAGAAGGCTTCGAAGCGAAAATTGGCCCCAGCGAGGCTAGTATTTGACGATTTCGCCGCCGAATATCTAGATATTTGGCAAGAAATCGGCGAAAAATAGACCGCTGCGGCCAATTTGCAGCCGACGCTCCTTCTGCCGCCCAGGCTCCTAGACCCCATGAATTCTCTTGACTCTATCTACCCTTTTGCCTTCATTCACCCTGTCGACCCGGCAAACCACGATGAAAAAAAATTCATTTTGAAAGTCACTGATCTGCACTTCGGCTACCCCAGTCAAGGGCTTTTCAGTCATTTTTCGGCGAGCTTGCCGCCGGGCGTGACATTGATACGCGGTGGCAGCGGACGGGGGAAAAGTACGTTGCTCCAACTGCTGGCAGGCGCGCTGCAGGCAGAGTCAGGGCAACTGCAGGTATGCGGCATCGATTTGTTTGCACAGCCTGACAAGTTCAAAGCGAAAGTCTTCTTGACCGAACCCCGGTCCACGGCTTTTGATACTTTAAGCCTACCCGATTATTTTGAAGTGCAACGCCGCAAGTACGACTCTTTTGATGACGGTGTGCTGAACGCGATGACAGACTGCATGGGTTTGCAGCAGCATTTGAACAAGCAGCTTTTTATGCTGTCGACTGGCTCAAAGCGTAAGGTTTTTCTGGCGGCGGCTTTTGCCTCTGGCGCAGCAGTGACGCTGCTAGACGAGCCGTTCGCCGCGCTGGACGCCGAATCTACCCGATCGCTGGCATATGAACTTAAACGATTTGAGACTCACAACACCAGAGCGTGTGTACTGGCGGATTATCTTGCGCCTGTTGACCTGCTGTTGGCACAAACCATTGACCTCGGAGAGTGATTCGGCGTGCATGCAGCCTCAAGGAATCAGGGCAAGGGCGATACACTGCGCAGAAGATCGTCGACCTAGCAACTCCCATGAACCTTTTCACGCACTCCACTAATGGCTTGCAAGCCAACCCCATCAAGCACATGGCTCACCTGCGAATAGGCCTGTTGGCTGGTGCATATCTGCTCAGTAGCGTGGCGGCAACGGCACAGGTCACACATGGTGTCGCACCCAACCTTGCGCCACCAGCGGCTCAACCTTGCCCTGCCGACGTAGCCAAGGGCAGTCAGTGTCTGACGGGGAGCGACAGTGCAGGCGCCCATTACTGGCTGGTGATGCCGCCTGTATGGAACGGTACCTTGGTCGTGCATGCCCATGGCGGGCCAGAACTAGGCACACCCAAGCTCGAACGCGCGGCTGAAGACGCAACACGCTGGGCGATCTGGTCGCGTGCCGGTTATGCCTACGCCGGCTCAGGTTTCAGGCAAGGCGGTGTGGCGGTTCGCAGCGCGGCTGAAGACACCGACCGCGTGCGGGCACTGTTTGTTGCGCAGTTTGGCCAACCCAAATACACCGTGCTTCATGGACAGTCCTGGGGAGCAGGCGTGGCCGCCAGAACGGCTGAAATTTTTACTGAACCCGTAAATCTGCCCGTTAATCTGCCCGTTAACCCGGCCGTTAACCCGGCCCTTAACCCGGCCAATAAGAACAAGCCAATTTATGACGCGGTGTTGCTGACCAGCGGCGTGTTGGGTGGCGGTTCGCAGTCTTACAACTTCAGGCTCGATTTGCGGGTGGTGTACCAGGCAGTTTGCAACAACCACCCTAAACCTGATGAACCCACCTATCCGCTCTGGCAGGGCTTGCCCCTTAACAACACCTTAAGCCGTGCAGAGCTGGCGGCGCGTGTTGATGCCTGTACCGGCGTGCGGCAAAAACCGACTGACCGCAGCGCCGCGCAGCAACGCAATCTGGCCACCATCATTGATGTGATTCGCATCCCTGAAAGCTCGTTGCTGGGCCACATGAACTGGGCGACTTGGCACTTTCAAGACATCGTGTTTAACCGCTTGAACGGCCGCAACCCATTTAGCAACGACAAAGTTCGCTACATTGGGTCAGCGAACGATGCCGCGCTAAACGCGACTGTTGCGCGCTACACGGCTGAACCGGCAGCTTTGGCCGACTTCAGCGCAGACACCGACCCGCAAGGCCGTATTCCAGTGCCGGTACTCACTGTGCACGGGATTAACGACCCCGTCGCGTTTGTCGAGCTTGAATCCAGCTTTAGGGACGCCATGGCCAAAGGCGGCAGTTTGCCGCGCCTGCTGCAAGTGTTTACCCGCGACGAGAGCCACAGTTATTCAAGCGATGCGCAATACGTTACCGCCATGCGCGTATTGCTGGACTGGGTAGCGACCGGCAACAAACCAACACCGCCCAGCGTGGCCAGCCAATGTGGCGCACTGGCTGCCGATTTTGAACCGCAAACGGGTTGCCGTTTTTTACCCGATTTTCAACCCCAGCCACTGGCCAGCAGGGTACCCGCGCGATAACCTGGGTCCAGGTTATTCAGGCCGCTGCAAGCTTGACGCGGGCGCTAAAGGCGTTGAAAGCAGCCCTGAGTTTTCAGAGACGCTTGCCTTATCCGGAAAACACATCTTTTCACCATCCCACTTTTGGCCGCACCAGCAGTAGCCGTCGGCATTGATCAGGCACGTTCCGGTACCACAGCAGCGCGAATCTTCAGTCATTGACAAGCCCCAAAAACAATTTAAGTCTGATTGCAGATTCGCAGAATCGTAAATCCGTCTAAACGTTATTTTGCCGGACTAGCGAGTCAACCGACTGCCAGTGGTTTTAAGCAATGGTGAGTGCATCAAGGTACGCAGCCATCACGTTAGCTTGGCTGGAGAGTCGTTTTGTGCCGCATAGCGGGCGACAAAACCACGGTCTATGCGGTCTTTAAATCGCCAGACCCAGCGCCCCTCGACATGAAAAGGACCCCAGGAGGCAATCGCGTAACGCCCGCCACACGAAATCAGGTTCAGCGTACGGGTTGCGGGCCGGTAAGGTTTCAGGGGCAAGTTATGAAAAGCAGCTTTCAGGTTAGCAAGCAGCGCAGGCCCTGCGCGAACGGCGTGCACACCGCTCTTGGGGTGCGGCATGTCTAGCCGGGCAGCCACATCGCCCGCAGCAAAAACATGGGCATGACTGATGCTTTGCTGAAACGTGTTGACCGCAACAAACCCTGCAGCATCCAGGGCCAGGCCACTACCAGCCAGCCAGCTAGGCGCATGCGCCCCAATGGCAAGCAACGGCGCGTCACACACCAGGCGCGCGCCGCCTGCAAGCAGCATCTCGCCCTGGGTCATGCCCACACACGCATACGGCAACACGGTGATGTCAAGACGCTTTAGAGCAGCAGCAACACGGCGGCGGACGCCGGCTGGGTAGTAACGCGCTACAGCTTTGCCCCCGGTGACCAAGCTCACACGACCACCCGCAGCATGGCTGCCAGCGCGCAGGGCGTGCGCTGCAGCCATGGCAAGCTCCAACCCTGCAGCGCCCGCCCCTACCACCGCGAGATGCATGGGTTTGGTTTGGGCCAAAGCCGCTACCTGAGGCCAAAGCTGGCCAAACGTCTCGATAGGCCGAACAAACAAGGCGTGTTCACGTGCCCCTGGTATTTGCGCCTCAATTTTTTCTCTGTCCATGACCGGGCCGGTGTTCAGGCTCAAAAGGTCCCAAGCCACCATATCCCCGCTGGCCAGCGTGATGGTCTGGGTATTGGCATCGATCGCCACTGCACTGCCGTACACCACATCTGCCGCACATCGCTCCAACAGGCTTGCCAGCGGAATCACGCAGTCATCCAGCGCGTAGTGACCCGCCACAAAGCCTGGCACCATACCCGAATACAGTTGGCGCGGGTGCGGCGTAATCACCGTGACGCGAAGGTCGGCGGGCCGATTTCGCGCCAAACCTTCAAGCACATGCACGTGGGCATGGCCTGCGCCCAACAGCACCAGATGACGTGTCATTCCATTCCCACATCATTCGTGAACGCGAAGGCGAAGCGGCGACAGTACAAACGTACGGCTAGCGAAGCCGACAAAGTGCACGGATGATCTGGAGATGGAATCAACTTAACCCCGCTTCCAGTCGTGATAGCGGCGCACCCATTCAAGCAAGCGCGTGGGCTGGTGCGCGCGTTTCCATTCACCTGCTGCGTATTTATTGGCTTCGGCCAGCGTCGGGTAAGTATGAATGGTCGACAAGATTTTATTTAGCCCCAAGCCGTGCCGCATAGCCAGCACATACTCGGCCAGCAGGTCACCAGCATGCGTGCCAACAATCGTCACGCCCAAGATGGTGTCTTTGCCGGGTACGGCGAGTACCTTGACAAAACCACGCGCCTCGCTGTCTGCAATCGCCCGATCCAGGTCGTCCATGTTGTAGCGCGTCACCTCAACGGCAATACCCTTTTCTTTGGCTTCTTGCTCGTTCAGGCCAACGCGAGCCACTTCAGGATCAATAAACGTCGTCCACGGAATCACTGAATAGTCCGCCTTGAACAGCCGGAACTCACCAAACAGGGCATTCACCGCGGCATACCAGGCCTGATGTGCCGCCACATGGGTGAACTGATAAGGCCCCGCCACATCGCCAGCTGCATAAATATTAGGATAAATCGTTTGCAGATAGTCGTTCGTTTCGACAGTTCGCTGCACCGGAATACCGAGTTCTTCCAGCCCATAACCTTCAAGCCGCGCAACCCGCCCCACCGCGCAAATCAGCTGATCGAACGCTATACGCTTTTCAATGCCCTGATGTTCAACGACCAGCATTTTCACGTCGCCAACCCACTCACAACGCAAGGCTTTGTGGCTTGTAAGAACCTGCACCCCGTCCGATGTCAATGCATCATGCGCCAGTTTTGAGACTTCTTCGTCTTCCTTCAACATCAAGCGCGGCGCCATCTCGACTTGCGTAAGCTGCGACCCCAAACGCGCAAAAGCCTGCGCCAGCTCACATCCTATCGGCCCACCGCCCAACACCACCAGGCGCTTGGGCACCTCATCAAACTGGGCAAATACATCCCACAGCGTGTCGCTGGTCACGTAGCCCACGTCCTTCAGGCCCGGCAGCGGTGGCACCAGCGGCCGCGCGCCCGCTGCAATCACAATGCTGCGCGTCGTCAATGTCTGGGTAGCCCCGGAATTAAGCTTGATCTCCACCGTCCAGGGGTTAACGATGCGCGCGTACCCTTGCAATACCTCAACCCCCAGGCTCGTGTAGCGTTCCACGCTGTCGTGCGGCTCAATGGCTCGAATCACCGCGTGGATTCTGTGCATCACGGCCTTAAAACTGAAAGCGGGTGTAGTGTCACTCAGCCCATACTGCGCCCCCATCTTCATTTGATGCGCCAACTTTGCACTGCGGATCAAGGCTTTGGAGGGCACACAGCCGTAGTTAAGGCAGTCGCCGCCCATCTTGTGGGCCTCGACCAGCGTCACTTTAGCCTTGACCACTGCCGCAATGTAAGCCGACACCAGTCCGCCAGCGCCAGCGCCAATCACGATCAGGTTGCGGTCAAATCGGGCCGGGCGAAGGTGGCGCCAGCGCGCATAGACCTTGCGGCGCTTGAAAAATTGCAAAACCTTGTTGACTACGAGCGGCAACACCCCAAGCAAAACAAAAGATCCGACCAATGCAGGCGACGCTATGGCTTTGAGTGAATCAATCTTTGCGATTTGTGTGCCCGCATTGACATAAACCACCGTGCCCACAAACATCCCCAACTGACTAACCCAAAAGTAAGTCACGGTGCGGATGCGCGTCAGGCCCATGAGTAAGTTCAGTACAAAAAATGGTACGACCGGTATCAGGCGCAGGGTGAAAAGGTAAAACGCACCTTCTTGTTCCATCCCTTGGTTGATGCTGTCCAGACGTTTGCCAAACCGGGCCTGAATACTGTCACGCAGCAGGTAGCGTGAGGCCAGCATGGCCAGCGTCGCACCCAGGGTTGACGCAAAAGAAACCACCACTGTGCCCAGCACCAGCCCAAAGCCAGCGCCTGCTGCCAGCGTCATGATGACGGCGCCGGGCAAAGACAAGGCAGTCACCGCGACGTAAGCCGCAAAAAACACCAGCACTACCTGCACCGGCTTTTCGGCGTACAGCGCCTGGAAGGTTGCTTGGCTGTCTTTAAGAAACGCCAGACTGAAATACCGCCCGAGATCCCCTGCAAAAAAGCCAGCGACCCCAACCAGCAACAATGCAGCAATTAAAAGTTTGCGTGAATTCAAAGCCATCCTTGGTCAATCGTCTGTGGTTTGGTTTTAAATGCTTTGGCAATGGTCTTAACATCTCGTTAGGTCGCTTTGTGCGAATTCGCACAAAATGGCGAATGACATTCCCGCATTGCATATTCGAATTGCATTTGTCGTATTAACAGTATCACCTAAGGAATAGACCCGCATGACCCAGGCACTGGTAGGCATCATCGGGGGCAGCGGCTTGTACCAAATGGACGCGCTACAAAACGCGATAGAACACCCGCTGGACACGCCCTTCGGCAAACCGTCTGACGTGCTGGTCACTGGCACCGTGCACGGTGTACCGGTCGCTTTTTTGGCCCGACATGCGCGTGGCCACAAGTTGCTGCCGTCTGAAGTCCCGTATCGCGCCAACATTTACGCCATGAAGCAGCTGGGCGTGCGCTATGTGTTGTCGGTGTCGGCCGTGGGTTCGTTGCACGAAACGATGAAACCCTTGGACATGGTGCTGCCAGACCAATTCATCGACCTGACCAAACACCGGGACAGCACATTTTTTGGGCGTGGTGCGGTTGCCCACGTGTCCATGGCGCAGCCGGTTTGCCCGGCCTTGGCTGCCGTGTTAGGGCGCGCCGTGCGCCGCGTGCTGGACGTAAGCGATTCGAGTCATGGCGTCACGCTGCACGAGCGCGGCAACTACGTCTGCATTGAAGGCCCGCAGTTTTCTAGCGTGGCTGAATCTCATGCCTACCGCGCCATGGGTGCCCACGTGATAGGCATGACCAACATGCCCGAGGCCAAGCTGGCGCGCGAAGCACAAATGGCCTATGCCACGCTGGCCATGGTCACTGATTTTGATTGCTGGCATCCGCGCGAGGCCCATGTCAACACCAACATGGCGCTTGCCAACCTGATGAAAAACGCTGGTCGGGCGCAGCAAGTGATAGCCCACGCGATTGCCTTGCTGGGCGAGTTGCAGCCCGCAAGCGAGGCCCACAGGGCGCTGCAAAACGCGCTGGTGACCCAACCCGAGGCAATGGCTCCCGATGTACGCGCGCGGCTTGCCGTGCTGCTGACCTGAACATTTCGACGAAACAAGCCCATGCACGACACCCTCCCCCTGCTTAAAAAAACCCAATTCCCCGCGATCAGCCGGGCACGACTTGATACCTTGCAGGTCAATCTCGGCTACCAGTGCAACCAAAGCTGTGTGCATTGCCACGTCAACGCCGGGCCAAACCGCACCGAGATGATGGACGCCGACACCCTGGCGTTGATTCCGCGCGTACTGGCGGCACGCGGTCTGCAAACGCTGGACCTGACCGGTGGTGCACCAGAGCTGCATCCAGGCTTTAGGGGCCTGGTGCGCGCCGCGCGTGGGCAAGGCGTAAAGGTGATAGATCGCTGTAACCTGACGATCCTGTTTGAACCTGGGCAAGAAGACCTGGCCGAATTTTTAGCCCAGCAAGGCGTGAGCATCGTCGCATCACTGCCGTGTTACTCAGCCACCTATGTAGACAAACAGCGCGGCCAAGGCGTGTTTGACCTCAGCATTGCCGCCTTGCAAAAACTCAACCAGCTGGGCTATGGGCAACCGGGCTCGGGGCTGTTGCTGAATTTGGTTTACAACCCGCAGGGGCCGTCGCTGCCGCCCGACCAACAGGCATTGCAGGCCGATTACAAGCGCGAATTACACGCACATTTCGGCATTGTTTTCAATGATCTTTACGCGCTGACCAACATGCCCATCCAGCGCTTCGGCTCGACACTGGTGTCCAAAGGCACGTTTGAGGCTTACATGACGTTGCTAAAGGGCAGCTTTCAGCAGCAAAACCTGGCAGGTGTCATGTGCCGCAACACCGTCAGCGTGGACTATCTGGGCTGGCTGTCCGACTGCGACTTTAACCAGCAACTGGGCTTGCCGTTGGGAACTTCTGGTGTGCAGCGGCATTTGCGTGACCTGCTCCAGACTGACCTGAACCAACAACCCATCCGCGTGGCGGGCCATTGTTATGGTTGCACCGCCGGCCAAGGCAGCAGCTGCGGCGGCGCCCTGTAACCATGCAACCATGAAACCGCCTGCATTGACCATCGTGATGCCCGTGCTCAATGAAGCCGACCGGCTAGGCGCAGCGCTGCAGGCGCTGGCTCCACTTACCGCGCGCGGCGTGCAGCTCATCGTAGCCGATGGCAGCAGCAGCGACGGCACAGCGGCGCTTGCCAGGGCTGCAGGCGCCACAGTCATTACTGCGCCACGCGGCCGCGCCTTGCAAATGAACGCGGGTGCGCAACATGCCAGCGGCGGGGCGCTGCTCTTTTTGCATGCCGACACCCTGCTGCCGATGGAGGCTGAACGGCTAATTTTGCAGGCGCTGAGCGGCAACCCGCTTGCCTGGGGCCGCTTTGATGTGCGCATTACCGGGCAGTCCCCCATGCTTGGCGTGGTGTCGATTTTTATGAATCTGCGCTCACGCCTGAGCGGCATTGCCACCGGCGACCAAGCCCTTTTTATGACCCGCGCCGCTTTTGATGCAGTGGGCGGCTTTCCGGCTCAGCCGTTGATGGAAGACATTGAAATTTCCAAACGCTTGCTCAAGCTGTCGCGCCCGGCCTGTTTGCACGCCAAAGTGCTGACATCTGGTAGGCGCTGGGAAACACGCGGCGTATGGCGCACGATAGGGCTGATGTGGCAGCTGCGTTTTGCCTACTGGCGCGGTGCAGCGCCCGAACACCTGGCAAAGCGGTACCAGTGATGCAGCCATGACCCGGATTGTGGTTTTTGCCAAGGCTCCGGTCGCGGGCTTTGCCAAAACACGGTTGATTCCGGCGCTGGGCGCGCAAGGTGCAGCCACATTGGCGCACAAGATGTTGAGCCACACCTTGGCGCAAGCCCTGGCCGCAGGCGCGCAGACGGTAGAGCTGTGTATGAGCCCCGGGCCAGCGGACCCGGCTTGGCTGGGCGTGGCGCTGCCGCAAGCAGTAGCGCAAACCGATCAAGGCGGCGGGGACTTGGGTGAGCGCATGAATCGGGCGCTGAACCGGGCACTTTCACCCCAACAAGGCTCAGTGCTCTTGATAGGCACAGACTGCCCCGAGTTGACCGCTGCCCACCTGATCGACGCAGCCCACCAGCTCAGCCAACACGATGCCGTGATGTTGCCCGCAGCAGATGGTGGCTACGTGCTGTTGGGATTGAGAGCGCCCTGCCCCAGTCTGTTCAGTGGCATGGCCTGGAGTACCGCCGTGGTGGCAGCCGAGACGCTGCGCCGCTTGGCAAGCCTGGGGCTGAAGGTGTGGCAAGGCCCGGTGTTGCACGACGTAGATGAACCCGCTGACCTAGAACACCTGCCTGCAGCGTTCAAAACTGCCATTTAGGCATCAAATATGCCACTGGCCCCTGATTTTATTACGCAACACGCTATATATTAGATAGCAAATCGCAAATCGCAAATCGCAAATAGCAATCGCTTTAGCCTTTTGAGTTTGCAGGAGGATCCACAGCCCAGATGACCAGCCTAAACCGCTCCAAATCCACCGCCGCCCGGCGTGTGGATCTCAAAAACATCACCCGGTAGCATGTCAGCCTGGCCAATGTGGCCCAGTGTTTCGACTTGACCGCCAGCGCGCACCACCACGTTTTGCCCAACCTGCCCAGACCGGCCACCCGCCATGCCAAAAGCACCGTATTTGCGGCCGTTCGACAAAATACTGGCGGTCATCGTCTCTAAAAACCGCACACGCCTGATGCCGCCATTGCCACCTTGCCACTTGCCTGCGCCGCCCGAGTTGGCGCGGATCTCGTAGCTTTCCAGGCGCACCGGAAAGCGGAACTCCAGAATCTCCGGGTCTGTCAACCGCGAATTAGTCATGTGGGCCTGCACCACCGATGTACCGTTAAAGCCACCCGTCAGTTGGCCGGTCGCATCGGTCAGGCCACCTGCCCCGCTGCCACCCGAAATGGTTTCGTAGTACTGATATTTGTCGTTACCAAAGGTGAAATTGTTCATCGTGCATTGGCCCGCAGCCATCACACCCAGCGCGCCGTACAGCGCGTTAGTGATGCAGGTCGAAGTTTCAACATTGCCCGCCACCACAGATGCTGGCGGGTTCGGGTTCAGCATACTGCCCGGCGGAATAATGACTTTGAGCGGCTTCAGGCAACCCGCGTTAAGGGGAATGTCATCGTCCACCAGCGTTCTGAAAACATACAGCACCGCCGCCATACACACAGCGGTGGGCGCGTTGAAGTTGTTGGTTTGCTGATCTGACGTGCCGGTAAAGTCAATCTCGGCACTGCGCTTTTTGGTGTCAACCCGAATGGCAACTTTGATCTGCGCGCCGTTGTCTAGCAGCAGCGTGAAGTCACCGTTTTTCAGCCGGGTGATCACGCGGCGCACCGACTCTTCGGCGTTGTCTTGTACGTGGTTCATGTAGGCCAGTACCGTTGGCAAACTGAACTGCTCCACCATTTTGCGCAGCTCTTGCACACCTTTTTCATTGGCGGCGATTTGCGCTTTCAAGTCAGCCATGTTTTGCTGCGGGTTACGGCTAGGGTACTGACCGCTTTTCAGCAACGCCACCATCTCAGCCTCACGCAGCACACCACGTTCGACCAGCAGCACATTGTTGATTTGTACGCCTTCTTCTTCAATGCGGGTAGAAAACGGCGGCATGGAACCGGGTGTGGTGCCGCCAATGTCGGCGTGGTGGCCTCTAGAGCCGACGTAAAAAGTGGGCTCTGCCGAAGCACTGGCAGCCGTGCCCAAATAAACCGGTGTGATGACGGTGATGTCTGGCAGATGCGTGCCGCCGTGGTACGGATCGTTCAGCACATACACATTGCCCGGTTCCATCTTGCCTGCATTCTCGCGAATGACGGTTTTGATGCTTTCACCCATCGACCCCAAATGCACCGGCATGTGTGGCGCGTTGGCGATCAGGTTGCCTGCGGTGTCAAACAGCGCGCAACTGAAGTCAAGTCGCTCTTTGATGTTGACCGAATACGCGGTGTTTTGCAGTTGCAAACCCATTTGCTCGGCAATGTTCATGAACAGGTTGTTAAATACTTCCAGCAGCACCGGGTCAACTGTTGTACCTGCTGCGAATTTAATAGCGCGCTCGGCACGTCTGTCAAGCACCAGGTGGTCTAAAGCCGTTAAATTGGCCTCCCAACCTGGTTCGACAACGGTGGTGGCGTTTTTCTCGGCAATGATGGCCGGGCCGGGGATGATGTCGCCGGGTTGAAGGTCTTCCCGTACCACCAGCGCGGCATCGTGCCACTGACCGCCTGAATACATACGTACCGTCTCGCGTCTGGGCACTTCGCGCGGCTCATGAGTCGCATGACGCGACTCAGCAGGAGCATCGCCCGCTATCACCGATTCAACCGACACCGCTTCGACCACCAGCCCTTTGCCTTGCATCAAAAACGCAAAGCGCTGGCGATAGGCAGCCTCAAAGCCCGACTCGATTTGGTCAAGCGTGCCAAATGGCACCACCAATGCCGCATCGCTACCCTCATAGCGAACGTGTACCCTGTTGTGGGTCGTGATCTGCCCGGTATTGACTTGTTGTCGCTGCAGCTCCGCTTCAGCCGTTGCTTCAAGACTGTTCAATGCCTGTGCAATTTCTGGCAGGGCGTTGGCGGTCAATTTCAGTTCAATCGCTTGCTCTTTAATCACGTTTTGATCAGCCAGACCCATGCCGTAAGCGCTCAGCACGCCCGCCATCGGGTGAACGAACACCCGCGTCATGCCCAATGCATCAGCCACCAGACAAGCGTGCTGTCCGCCTGCACCGCCAAAGCATTGCAGCGTGTAGCGCGTCACGTCGTAGCCGCGCGCCACCGATATTTTTTTAATCGCGTTGGCCATTTGCTGCACGGCGATGTTGATGAAGCCTTCGGCCACCACTTCCGCACTTCTGCCCGTCTGCCCTGCCAGATCATTGAACTGGGCAGCAGCGGCCTCATAACTCAGCGGCTCGTCAGCATTGGGCCCAAACACTTTAGGAAAGTAACGCGGCTGCACCTTGCCGACCATCACGTTGGCATCAGTCACCGCCAGCCGCCCACCGCGCCTGTAGCTGGCCGGGCCGGGGTTGGCACCTGCGCTTTGTGGGCCGACGCGAAAGCGCTCGCCGTCAAACTTCAAAATTGAACCGCCACCTGCCGCTACGGTGTGAATACTCATCATCGGCGCACGCATGCGCACGCCAGCGACCTGCGTTTCAAACTCGCGCTCAAACTCGCCTGCATAGTGCGACACATCGGTCGACGTGCCGCCCATGTCAAAACCAATCACCTTGGCATGACCTGCAATAGCCGCCGTACGGGCCATGCCCACAATGCCGCCCGCCGGTCCGCTCAAAATCGCGTCTTTGCCCTGAAACACATGCGCGTCTGTCAAGCCGCCCGACGACTGCATGAAAAACAACTTCACGCCTGGCATTTCTCCCGCTACCTGGTTAACGTAACGCCGCAAGATGGGCGACAGATACGCATCAACTACCGTGGTGTCACCCCGGCTGACGAACTTCATCATGGGGCTGGTTTCATGCGAGGTGCTGATTTGCGTGAAGCCCACCTCTTGGGCAATGCGCTTGGCTGCTTTTTCATGCTCGGTATACCGGTAACCATGCATAAAAACAATTGCAAGGCAGCGCAGCCCTTTATCGTATTGGGCCATCAGCTCTGTTTTTAATAGCGATTCGTCAATCGCTTGCAGAATCTCGCCCTTTGCGCCCACCCGCTCATGCGCTTCAATCACAGCGCTGTACAGCAGCTCGGGCAACACCACGTTGCGGTCAAACAGCCGAGGCCGATTTTGGTAGGCGATGCGCAGCGCGTGCTTAAAGCCTTTGGTGGTGACCAACAATGTGGGTTCGCCTTTTCGCTCCAGCAACGCGTTGGTGGCCACCGTGGTGCCCATCTTCACGCAGTCGACCTCATCCGCGCTGATCACTTCGGCGGGTTTTAGCCCCAGCAAGTGACGAATACCCGCGACGGCTGCGTCACGGTACTGCTCAGGGTTTTCGCTCAAAAGCTTGTGGGTGACCAGTGTGCCGTCAGGCCTTTTGCCCACGATGTCGGTGAACGTGCCGCCCCGGTCGATCCAAAATTGCCAACGTTTGTCTCCCAGCGTCGAACGTGAAATGGGTGTAGTGTTTGGCGTCATTTTTTAGGCTTGTGGTTGAGTTACTTGAAGTAATAAGGTACAAAAATGGAATTGGCTTCATTACCGACAGAGCCTACCCATTCGCGAGAGAATTTTTCGCCCATGCGTTTGATTTCCAGATCCACGTCGGCCGGGATGCGGTCAATTTTCACGCCATTCGCGCGCAGTTCCTCGGTTGCGCTGGTGGCCAATGCCTGGCTAGCAGCCCAACCGCGGATTTCGGCCTCGCCAGCCGCTTTGAGCACTGCGGCGCGGGTCTCAGGCTTGAGCGCGTCAAACGCTTTGGTATTGACAAACACCACGTTTTTAGGAAACCAGGCATTGATCTCGTAGTAGTACTTGATCTGGCCCCACACCTTGTTTTCAACGCCCGTCAGCGCCGACGTGATCATGTTGTCCATCCGCCCCTCGGCCAGCGCCTTGCCAACATCGACCATCGCCACATCGACCGGTTTGGCACCCAACAGCTCGGCAATCCGCTGCGTGGTGACGTTGTAGGTGCGCATTTGCGTGCCTTTAAAGTCTGCCAGGCTGCGTATTGGTTTGCTCGAATGCAGGCCCTGCGGCGGCCACGGTACAGCGTAGAGCAGCTTGAGGCCGCGTCCGGCAAGGTGCTTTTCTATGCCGGGTCGTTGCAGCTTCCATAGCCGCTGCGCATCGCTGTAGGAGCTGACAACAAACGGCACCGCGTCCGCACCGGCAACAGGTATGTCTTTCACCATGCTGGTCATGATGGTTTCGCCCGCTTGGGCTTTGCCGTCACGCACTGCCTGGCTGATGTCGGCCAATTTCGCCAGCGTATTGTTGGGGAACACTTCAATCGTCAGCTGCCCACCGCTGGCTGCACCCACCTCACGCGCAAACTGGGCGATGTTTTGGGTGTGGAAAGATTCTGCCCGATACCCGGTCGCAAGCGTCCAGTTGGTAGCGGTTGGTACAGCTTGGGCCAGGCAAAGCCCTGCAAGCGAGGCTGCCAGAGCAGCTCCGATTTTTATGAACTTCATGATCATTCCTCAGGTTTGAGAAAACAGCAGTGTGCGAAGTTGAACCGATGGTTTCTGCTGCGTGATGTGCCGTTTTACAAGGCGCTACTTTGAGACGCCCATCACCAAGTCCGGCAGGATGGTGACAATTTGCGGGAATATTGTGACCAGCACGATGCAAACCACCAAGCAAAAGAAGAACGGAATAGCCGCCACAGCAATGGTGTTACTGTCTTTACCAGTCATGTTTTGCAGCACAAATAAGTTAAACCCCACCGGTGGCGTGACCTCTGCAATCTCGACCAGCAAGATCACGAAAATACCAAACCAGATCAGGTCAAACCCAGCCTTTTGCACCATCGGCATCACCACGGCAGCCGTCAGCACAATCATGCTGATGCCGTCAAGTGCCGTGCCCAATACCAGGTACACAACAACCAGGCACGCAATCAAACTGTAGGGCGACAAATTCAGGGAATTGACCCACTCAGCCAGTTCGCGTGGCACGCCGGTAAACGCCATGGTTTTTGTCAGAAATGCAGCGCCCGCCAGGATGAACATGATCATGCAGCTGGTACGGGTGGCGCCCATCAGTGCTTCATTGAAGTTGCCCCATGTCAATGAGCGGCTCCACATCGCCAGAGCGAGCGAGCCGACCACGCCGTACGCTGCACATTCAGTTGCGGTGGCCCAGCCTGCGATCAGCGACCAGCAGATAAAAACGATCAGCAGCGCACACGGAATCAAGTTTTTTGACAGCCGCATTTTTTCTTTGAATGTTGTGGCAGGCTCGGGCGGCGGCATTTTGTCCTTGTTGCGAATGGACCACCACGCGATGTAGCCCGAGAACAAAGCCATCAGCAAAAAGCCGGGCAAAAAGCCTGCCAAAAAGATGCGGATGATCGACGCATCAGCCGCCACTGCGTACACCACCATGGTGATGGACGGTGGAATCAAAATACCCAGTGTTCCGGCAGTGGCAAGTGAACCGATGGCGATTTTTTCGTCGTAGCCGCGTTTGGTGAGTTCAGGCAAAGACACTTTGGCAATCGTGGCGCAGGTAGCCGCCGATGAGCCCGACACCGAACCAAAAATACCGCAACCCAAAATCGTGGTGTGAAACAGCCTGCCAGGGATTCGGTTCAACCACGGCGCCAAGCCAGTAAACATTTCTTCACTCAGCTTGGTGCGAAACAAAATTTCACCCATCCAGATAAACAGCGGCAGCGCAGCAAGCTCCCAGCTCGCATTGCTTTCCCAGAACGCCGAAAACAGATTCAGGCCAGGTTGCGTACTGGTAAAAAACGCCTGCCCCACCCATCCGCAAATGGCCAGTGTCATGGCAATCCACACACCTCCAGACAGCAGTACCATCATCAAGACGAGCAATATGCCGCCTATGGTCAAAATATCCATGTTGTTCTTTCGCTTCTTGTTGTTTTAGGTCAAATATCCGACGAAAAGTCGCCTTTGGCGTGGCGCTCTGCTGTGAGGCGTACAAAGGTCGGTACACCGCCGCGCGCAACAATGATGAATTCATCCAACACGGCAATCAGCAGCAGCACCGAGCCAAACGCAAAGCTCATTTGCGGGATCCATATCGGCAGCGGCAGCAGACCTTGGGCGAGCTCTTGAACTCATAACTTTGGTAAGTAAAGCGGCAGGCCCACCAAGCCAAGTAAGTCACAGCAACCAAAGCGATGCCCAGGCTGACCAACTCCATCACGCGTCGGGTTTTGGCGCTGACTTTTTCAAGCACCAAGGTCACCCGCACAAAGTCACCATGCTTGAAAGCATGCGCCATGGTTAAAAAAGCCGCTGCAGCGCAGAGCCAGGAAACAATATCGTTTGTTGCGCCGGTGTTCATGCCAAACTCACGGCCCAGTGACTGGAACACCATCAGCACGCAAATCAGCGCAACACAAACAGCCCCCAGCACGGCCGCAGCCAGGTAAACCCTGTCCAAGCCCGCTCGAAATGCGGATGGCGGGTTGCTAACAGTAGTGGGAGCTTGTGTCATGTTGTCGCTTTACGTTAAGGTTTACTTTTTGTTGTAGGCATCAATGATGGCTTTCCCATCAGCACCAGCCGACTTCAGCCAGTCAGCCGTCATGGTGTCGCCAATCGACTTGAGTTCTTTCTTCAAGACCTCGCCAATGACTGTATCAATCTTCATGCCCTTGGCGGCCAACTCTTTAAGGTTGTCCGCATTGTTTTTCTCGCTGTTTTGCCAACCGCGTGCTTCAGCCGCTGCCGCTTGTTGCAACACGGCGTCTTGCCCGGCTTTGTCCAGTGCCTCAAAGGCTTTTTGATTCACCACTACAGCATTGCGTGGCAGCCATGCGTTCACGTCATAAAAAAACTTGACGCTTTCATAAAGTTTGCTGTCGATGCCGCTGGAAGTTGACGTTAAAAAATTGTCCACGCCGCCCGTCGCCAATGCCGCTGGCAGTTCAGCCAACTGAATGGTCACAGGCTGCGCACCCACTGCGGTGGCAATAAAGGATGTGGCGGGGTTGTAAGCACGCATTTTGGTGCTCTTCAGATCAGCCAGTTTGGTGAGCGCTTTTTTGGAATACAGGCTTTGCGGTGGCCATGGCACGGTGTACAGGAGCTTGATGCCTTGAGCGGCCAGGGTTTTGGTCAACAACTCGCGTGATGCGGTGTCCAGACGTTTTGAATCGGCATAGCTGGTAGCTAAAAATGGAATGGAATCCACACCAAACACAGGCGCTTCGTTCGAGTAGAGCGACAAAATGAATTCGCCTGATTGGGTTTGGCCAGACTGCACAGCTCGCTTGATCTCATTGGCCTTAAATAGCGATGCATTGGGATGCACGGTGATCTTGAGTTTGCCCGCGGTGGCTTTGTCCACGTCCGTGGCAAACTGCGTCAGGTTTTGAACCTGAAATGTGTTGGCACCGTAGCCAGAAGGCAGGTCCCATTTGGTTTGAGCAAAGCTGCTGCTAAATGCAGCAACCGCAGCCAGAGAAATAAGCAGTTTTTTCATTGATAACTCCGTTGAAATAAGGCTAGATCGCCAAGTGGTGGTTGAACAAATCAGTGATCAGCATCGCCCCCGGTGCGTGGGTGATACAGAACTCGGGGCGCGCTTGGGTAATCGCTGCTTGCGGTGTCACGCCGCAAGCCCAGAACACGGGAATTTCGTCCGGCATCACATCGACTGCATCGCCGTAATCAGGTTTCGCCAAATCGGCAATGCCGATAAGCGCGGGGTCACCGATATGCACCGGCGCGCCATGCACATTGGGAAAACGTGCTGTGATTTGAATCGCACGAATCGCGTCAAGCGCTTTGAGAGGCCGCATCGACACCACCATTGGGCCGTTGAACACGCCAGCAGGGCTGGTTGCGATGTTGCTGCGGTACATGGCAACGTTGCGCTGCTGTGCAATGTGGCGCAGCGGTATGCCCGCCTCCAGCAAAGCCTCTTCAAACGAAAATGAGCAGCCAATGACAAAGGTGACCAAGTCCTTGCGCCAGTGTGCGCTGATGTCCGTGGGCTGGTCTGTCAGTACCCCATCGCGCCACACGCGGTAGCGCGGCACATCGGTACGAATATCAATATCTGCGCCCAAGCTGGGCAGCAGTGCTTCGCCTGGCTCGCTAACGGCCAGCAGAGGGCACGGCTTGGGGTTGCGCTGGCAATAGCGCAAAAAGTCATTGGCCAGCAGTTCGGGCAAGATAACGACATTACCTTGCACATGCCCTTTAGCCAGTCCGCTGGTGTGACCGGTCCATTCGCCGCTGCGAATAGCTCTTCGGGCATCGACTGACTTTTCGATAGAAGAAACTGCACTCACCAAGACTCTCCGGTTATGTGTCACTTGCATGACGCTTTTGACTGATAGGCGGATTGTGGGAGTGCCGCAAACCTTCTGCAAATTCAAAATTTTTTGCTTACGCCATCGATTTTTTCGATACAAAACAAAATCTAGGGTTTACCTTTAGCGGGCTTTTTTGGTGCATTTTTTGACATCCCCGTGAACGCCAACGCCGACTCCACCACCACCTCCACACTGTCGGCACTGGGGTCAATCCGGTAGCTGGCATGGATTGGCAAGGATTGCACTTTGGCATCAACCGCCAGTGGTTTCAGCTTGGCAAACCCACCCAACCGGGCCACAGCCGCACGCGGCAAAAGTGCCACACCAAAGCCGCCCTGCACCAGCTGCACCATGGCTGAGATAGATGAAATCGCATGCACCTTTTTGGGCTCCAGCCGATGCTGCTTGAACAAATCCAGCAACGTGACGTGCGGCTGTGAGCCTTTTTGGAAGGTCAACAACTCCATGTCTGCAAGTTCAGGAAGCTTGTAATTTCTTTTTTTGTGCAGCAGCGGGTTGCCAACAAACGCCATGTCCATGGGCGGCAAAGCGTGGTGACGCACCCCCGTGCTGGCCGCGGGCAGCGCTGCAAACACCACATCCAGCGTGCCGCGCGCTACCAGTTCCAACAAAATCGGCGTGGTTTCCACCGTCAGCTCCAGCTCCATGCAGGGGTGGTCAGCGCGCAGTTTTTCAAGCCACGGAATCAACCACGAATGCAGCACCGATTCAATCGCACCGATGCGCATCGACACGGCCATTTGATGGGTTGAGCCCATCTCGGCTTTGACCTCGCGCTGTAGCGCCAGCAATTTGTCGGCATAAACCAAAAAGCGCGCACCCGCGGCTGTCAGTTTGAACTGCTTGTCTACCCGGTCAAGCAGCAGCACGCCCAGCTCTTCTTCAAGCGTAGAGATACGGCTGGACATGGCCGATTGAGTCAAGAACAGTTTTTCAGCCGCACGGGAGATGCTCTTCAAGGAGGCGACCCAATAAAAGGCTTCAACAAAACGCAGGTTCATGGTGAGTCTGTGGGTGGTTTTGGGGTATGTCCGGTAGCTTTAGTTTAGGTTTTGCATCTAACATCTCAGCATATTTTTTATTTTCCTATCTGGAGTTGTCATGAAATTCAAGCTCACACTCACCGCCCTTGCGCTTACTGCTGGCACTTCAGCCTTTGCCCAAACCAAATGGGACCTGCCGGCCGCCTACCCAGCCACCAACTTTCACACCGAAAACCTGGTTCAATTTGCGGCCGATGTTGACAAAGCCACAGCAGGCAAATTGAAGATCACCGTACATGCCAACGCATCGCTTTTTAAGGCAAATGAAATTAAGCGCGCCGTGCAAGGCGGTCAAGCACAGATGGGTGAGGTGCTGCTGGTGAACTTTGAAAACGAAAACCCGATTTATGGTGCTGACGGCATTCCATTTTTGGCCTCTTCATACGACGACTCCAAAAAACTGTATGCGGCTCAAAAACCGGCGCTAGCTAAGCTGCTCGATGCCCAAGGCATGAAGCTGATGTACACCGTGGCTTGGCCACCACAAGGCATTTACAGCAAAAAGCCACTCGCATCGGTGGCTGATTTGCGCGGCATCAAATGGCGCGCTTACAGTCCAGCCACTGCAAAAATAGCCGAACTGATCGGCGCGCAGCCCGTGACCATTCAAGCGGCTGAATTGAGCCAAGCACTGGCTACCGGTGTGGTTGAAAGCTACATGAGCTCCGGCTCCACGGGATACGACTCCAAAACCTACGAGAGCATCAAGTACTGGTATGACACGCAAGCCTGGCTGCCGAAAAACGCCATCATCGTCAACAAAAAAGCCTTTGACGCACTCGATGCGCCAACACAAGCTGCGTTGACCAAGGCAGCAGCAGATGCAGAAGTGCGCGGCTGGAAGATGAGTGAGGAAAAGAATGAATGGTACAAAAAAGCACTGGCTGAAAAAGGCATGAATATTTTGACGCCACCGCCCAAGTTGGTCAGCGACATGAAGCAGGTCGGCAACATCATGCTGGCGGACTGGCAGAAAAAAGCGGGCGGCGAAGGAGAGGCAATGGTGAGCAGCTTTAAAGCGGCTCAGGCCAAGAAGTAAGCACACCAAAACGTTGCCGTGGCGGGCTTGTTGCAACAAACCCGCCTCGAATAGGCTTAAAGCGGCGCTGACTACCGTTAAAGTCGCCAAGGCCGGGTCAACCGCTCATCATCCACCAATGCCCAGGTTTTCATGCCGGTAGCCGCCTCTATTGCGGCACGGTACGGCGGCATATTGGTGCATTCCAGAACCACACAGTGCAGTAAAGGTTCGCGTTTTTTGAGCGCTACGGCGGCGGCCACCACTTCAGCGCCGGCCTGGTCCAAATCCATCGTGGGTTTATTGCCCAAAATCGAGCTGGCAAACTCGCCTTTTGCATCCACACCTTGAATCACCACATCTGCCAAGCGCACGCGTGAAACACCCGCCGCTTTGAGATGTTCAGCGCCCAGCTTGCTGGAGCTGATGGTCAGCACACCGACTTTGGCTTGCTGCGCAAGCAGGCCAGGCAGTTGCAGCAAACTGGACGTGATGACCGGAATCTTCACCTGTGCCTGCATCTCATTTTGTAGCAGCACCAAAAACCCGCAGCTGGTGGTAATGGCCTTTGCGCCCTCTTGTTCTAGCCTGCGCACCAGTTGCAAGAAAGGCGTGACCACCCGGCCCTTGCGCAGACCAGCGCCAGACTGAACTATTTTGTCAGGCCACGCCCATTTAACGATACAGCGCTGCGTGGGCACGCCAAAGGCTGAGGGATGACCCACATCGCCCTCGGGTCTGGGGAACTGCGTGTCCAGCATCAACACGCCCAAAAAGCCATCAGGAATGGTTGCGCCGGCAAGTTCAGGTCCTTGCTTTGGCGATGGTGCGGCTGCGAGTTGGGGCTCAGTTGCGGTTAAAGTCATTGCAAGATTGTCTGATTTTTTGCAGGATTCATTTGTTATCTGTTTTGGCGATTTGTGTGGGTGCATCGGCAGGCGCACTGGCGCGCTGGGCGCTGGGCTTGTGGCTCACGCCTGGCGGGCTGCTACCCTGGGGTACGCTGGCGGCTAACCTGGTCGGCGGCTATTTGATCGGTGTGTGTATCGCTGTATTGCAGGCTATGCCGCAGCTCGACCCGGTTTGGAGGCTGCTGCTGGTGACCGGGTTTTTAGGTGGGTTGACCACCTTTTCATCGTTTTCAGCTGAAGTGGTGGCGTTTTTGATGGCCGAGCGCTATGCGCTGGCAGGGGTTACTGCTGTGGCTCACGTAGCCGGTAGCCTGATGCTGACGCTGCTGGGCATTAAAACTGCTGCGTTTTTAATAGCGTCTCGCGCATAGTTTTTGGCAGCCAGCGCCGAATTAGGACACGATAAGGTAGTTTTCATGCAACTTCATCTATTGGCTGACGCCGCCGTCACACCCGCGCTTACAAAATGGCTGGCAGCACAAAACGCTGCAGGCTGTAGCCGCAGCGCCATGTTTGAAGCCCTGAAAACCGCCGGCTGGCCAGCTGGGCAGGCAGCGCACATCATGTCGCTGACAGCGGATGAACAGCTGAGCTTTGGCGTCGCGCAACCCTTAAAAAGCCCGGCATTGCCCACATCGCCCCAACCCAGACTGGTTTTTAACGATGTGCAGGTTGACGGCGGTGACAAATGGGTACGGGTACTGCAGCACCGCAGCGCGCCCGAACTGATCGAGTTTGAAGGCCTCCTGAGCACCGACGAATGCCAGGCACTGATGGACGCCGCCCGTCCGCGCCTGTCGCGCTCACTGACGGTTGACGTGCATACTGGCGGCGAACAAATTCATGCCGACCGAAGCAGCCAGGGCATGTTTTTTGACCGGCTTGAGACCCCGCTGATTGCGGCGGTAGAAGCGCGCATTGCCAAGCTGCTGCAGTGGCCACTTGAAAACGGTGAAGGCCTGCAGGTGCTGCGTTACCCGCCGGGTGCCCAGTATGTGCCGCATTACGACTACTTTGACCCCCGCCAAAGCGGCACACCCTCCATCTTGAAACGCGGTGGCCAACGGGTCGCCACAATGATCATGTACTTGCATGAGCCCGCAGGCGGCGGGGCAACCGTGTTCCCCGACATTAACCTGGCGATTGCGCCCAAGCGCGGCAACGCCGTGTTCTTCAGCTACCCGAGCCCTGACCCAGCGTCGCTGACGCTGCACGGCGGCGAGCCCGTGACCGCTGGCGAAAAATGGATTGCTACCAAATGGCTGAGGCAGTCGGTTTTTCAGTAACTGCTTTTCATCTTTGGCCAGCGCGAACTCGACCTGCGCGGCAGCTCCATCCGGCGTGGTGACGCTGCGGCGGCTACGCGTTGTGAAGCATTAACGTCTTTTTTCACGTTGTTTGCGATTTATGGGTTAAACCATGTGCTGGCCCAACAGATCTAAGCGCGACTAGCTCCTAGTTTCATAGCATCTTGCTTGCCATAACCCAACGCTTGCAGCAGCTCGGCGCTGTGTTCGCCCAGCTTGGGCGGGTTGCTTCGCACGCCCAAGCGCTGGCCATCGAGGGTAAAAGGCAGCAGCACCGTGTGGGTCTGTTCGCCATTAGGCAAGGTCATCGGCGCCAGCCCGCCGGACTGCACCAGGTGCGGGTCGTTGATCAAGTCTTGTGGGCGTTTGATGGGGGCGTAGGGCAAGCCGTTTTGCTCAAAGAGGGTGGTCAGTTCTGACGCGCTGAAGTTTGCCAGCCGCGTGCGCAGCACAGGCATCAGTCTTGGCCGTTCTCGGACCCGGTCGTTGTTGCTTTGGTAACCCGGGTCGGCCAATAGATCTGCAAAACCCAGCACGTCGCAAAACACCCGCCATTGCTTGTCGCTGACCGCGCATAAAAATATCTGCTCGCCATCTTTGACAGTGAACACGTCATAAACCGCCCAGGCGGACAGCCGGCTTGGCATGGGGTCGGCGGGTACGCCTGTGACGGCATATTGCAGCATGTGCTGGGCGACTAAAAACACATTGTTCTCGTACAGGGCTGATTGGACCTCCTGACCCAGCCCGGTGCGCGCGCGTTGGGCGAGCGCAGCCATCGCAGCAATCGCACCAAACATGCCGCCCATGATGTCGTTCACGCTGCTGCCAGCGCGCAGCGGCTGGCCGACGGGCCCGGTCATGTACGCGAGCCCGCCCATCATTTGCACCACTTCGTCGAGGGCGGGGCGGTGCTCATAGGGACCGGGTAAAAAACCCTTGAGCGCGATGTAGATCAATCGGGGGTTCAGTGCTTTCAGGCTTGCATAGTCCAGGCCCTGCGCCGCCATGGTTTCTGACCGAAAGTTGTGGCTCACGATGTCGGCGGTGGCAATCAGTTTGAGCACCGCCTCGCGGCCTTCTGGTGTTTTTAAGTCCAGCGTGAGCGACTTTTTATTGCGGTTAAAAAGCGGGTAAAACCCCGCGCCCGCGCCGAGCAGGTTGCGCGTGTTATCGCCTTGGGGTGGCTCGACTTTGATGACTTCTGCCCCCAAGTCCGCAAACACCAAGCCGCAGGTCGGGCCCATCACCATGTGGGTGAACTCGACCATTCGCAGGCCTGCATACGGCAGGCTTTGCGGTTTTTTTTCATCAAGCATGGGCAGTTTCCTGTGTGCACACGGTCGCCAAGTGCCTATTGATAGGTACAAAAGCATTTCGGCTCGGCTTAGCCACTTAAATCTACCGGGGAACGCCGCAAACCAGCTCAAAGCGCTCGTTTTCAGGCACGGCGCGCTCGTTTTTAGCCAGCGCTACCTCCATCTCGCGCGGCAGCACCACACCGTTTTTAACTGCCAGCACTTCAGCCATCACGCTGACGGCGATTTCTGGCGGGGTTTTGCTGCCGATGTAAATACCGATGGGGCCGCGCAGTTTGGCCAATGCTTCCTGGCTCACGCTGAAGTGTTCTGCCATGCGCTGATGGCGTGCTTCGTTGTTGCGGCGCGAGCCGATGGCACCGACGTAAAACGCATCGGTGTTCAACGCTTCTAACAGCGCCAGATCGTCCAGTTTCGGGTCGTGCGTGAGCGCAATCACGCAGCTGCGGCGGTCGGGCTTGAAGGCGATGACCACATCGTCAGGCATGTCGCTGACCACCGTGACGCCGGGTACTGACCAAGCGCTGCGGTACTCTTCACGCGGGTCGCATACCGTGACAGCAAAACCGCTGAATTGGGCCATGGTGGCCAGATATTCGGTCAGCTGGCCTGCGCCAATCACCAGCATGCGGTACTCGGGGCCGAAGGTGTTGATCAGTTCGGTTGGGGTCAACACCAGTTCGGAGGGTGATGCGCTGGTGTTCAATGTGACTGTGCCGTCTTTTAGATTCACGCCGCGCTGCATGAGCTGGCCCGCCTCGAGCGCCGTGACAAGCTCACCTAAAGCCTGCGCATCGGGGTCGTATTCCAGCAGCAACTCCAGCGTGCCGCCACAGGGCAAGCCAAAGCGATGTGCTTCGTCTGCCGTGATGCCGTATTTGACAAAACCGGGCGGGCCGGATGGCAAGCTTTTGTTGCTGTCTGCACCAGAATACGCGTGTGTGAACTGGTAAATCAAATCGTCTTCAATGCACCCGCCCGATACCGAGCCTGCTACGGCACCACTTTCGCACAGCGCCATGATGGAGCCGACCGGGCGAGGTGACGAACCCCAGGTGCGCACCACGGTAGCCAGCAGGGCGCGCTTGCCGCTACTTCGCCAATCGCGCAGGGTTCGCAGCACCTTGACGTCGAGGTTTTCCATAAAAATAGCGCTCTGGTTATTTCAGGTACAGCCACAACGCAAAAGCCAAGCCAAAGGCCACGGCTGCAGCCACCACCCATCTACCGTTGGAGGCGTCAGCTGCGTCTGCCCCTGCATTCAGCTCTGTACTGGTCTGGCCCATCACGATTTTGGCGGCGTAAGCAGCTGGGTATTGGCGTTGCATTTCAGTGTCAAAGCGTTTGAAAAAATCTTCAGCCATCGACTTGGCAGCCCCATCAATCAGCCGCTGACCCAGCTGCGCAATTTTGCCGCCCACCGATGCATGAACGGTGTAGGCCAGCTCGCAGCCGTCGGCATTAGGCGTGAGGGTGACCGCAGAGTCACCCTTGCCAAAACCAGCCGGGCCGCCCTGCCCTTCAAAGTTGATTTTGTAGCTGGCAGGCGGGTTGATGTCGCTCAATGTGATCTTGCCCGTAAATTTGGCTGACACAGGACCGATTTTCAGGCTCATGCCAATTGCGAACTGGTTGTCGCCCGATGGTTCAACTTTGTCGCAACCGGGAATGCAGGTTTTCAAGACTGCCGGGTCGTTCAAGGCGTCCCAAGCTTGTTGCTGGGTAATGGCGAGTTGGCGGTTGCCTTGCATGTCCATATCGTGTTCGTCCTTTATCGTTTCATGAGGGCCGCCAGGCTGGCGGCCAGCTCTTCGAGTTTGCTCAAGTTGTGTACCGCCAGCATGCCGTGCGCATATAGATGCAGCACAGCCGCACCCTGGGCCAGCGGCGCGTAGCCATCAAAGCGCAGCAGCGGGTTAAGCCACAGTACGCGGCGGCTGCTGCGGCGCAACCATGCCAGTTCACTCGCCAACTCGGTGGGCTCACCGGTATCCAGCCCGTCAGTGATCATCAGTACCATGGTACGCCTGCCCACCAAGCGGCGTGCATGCTGCTGGCGCAAGTTGGCAAGCGACGCGCCTAGCTGCGTGCCACCCGCAAAATCAACAATCGCCAAGCTGGCGTCTGCCAGCATGTCGTCGGTATCAGGCTGCTTGAATGCAGGGGTCAAATCTGTCAGCCCCATACCGAATGAAAACACGTCGCGCTGCGGGTGCCGACGCGTGGCGGCATGCAAAAACGCCAACAGTAGGCGAGCATAGCGTTCCATTGAACCCGACACATCAACCAGTATCAGCAATGGCAAATGCTTTTTTTGGCGTTCAAGTCGGGGCAGGCGCAGCAACTCGCCACCCGTGCGGGCAGCTTGGCGCATCACGCCCGGCCAATGCATGCGCGCACCCGTGGCTGCAGGCCGGGTGCGGCGGGACGCAAATTGCGGCAGTGGCAGCTTGATGTCACGCGCCAGGCGCTCAACCAGCCGGTACTCGGTGGCCGACAGCGCATTGAAGTCGGCATGCTGCAAGCGCTGAATGTCGCTGGCGGTCATGGCGGCGTCAAAGTCGACTTTTTGGTCTTCTTGCGTGGGCTTGGCTTGTTGGCCAAACTTTTTTTGCGGGGCGAGTGCCTCACGTACGCGCGGGCGACGACGGCTAGGCTCGGCCTTACCTTCGGCGCTGGGCATGAGCTGGGCCAGCAGCTTGTTGGCAATTTTCGGATCTTGAAAATACACGTCAAACAATTCACGAAACACCATGCGGTCTTGCTCACGGCTGACCATGACGGCTTCAAAGGCGGCGCCTAAGTCCTGCTTTTCAGCGACGCCAACGTGGCCTGCGGCCTCGTGCGCCAGCGCGATGCGGTGGCTGTCAATTTTGACACCCGCACGGCGCAGAGCCCGGCCAAAACCGGTGATGTTGTCAGCCAGCTTGCCCTGCCGCGCATCACCCAGCAGCATTAGCTTTCCACAGCATCTGGCTCTAACAACAGCTGGGCCATCTCGTGCGTCATGGCGGTCACGTCTTCGCGCTGCTTGAACAAAATACCAGCGGTGTCCATCACCACTTCGGGGTCGACCGTCAGGGTGTTCAGCGCAATCAGTGCTTTTGCCCATTCCACGCTTTCGGCAATGCCCGGCGCACGCTGAAAAGCGTTGGCAAACGGGGCGCGGCGCAGCTTGTCGACAAAAGCGGCAACTTGAGCCGACAGCTCTGCGCTGGCCTGCGGTACTTGCGCTCGCACAATCGCCAGCTCGCGGTCACGCTCCGGGTAGTCCAGCCAGTGGTACAGGCAGCGGCGCTTGACGGCGTCGTTCAGTTCGCGGGTACGGTTGCTGGTCAAGATCGTCACCGGTGGGCTGACGGCTTTGACCGTGCCAATCTCGGGAATGCTGACTTGGTATTCGCCCAAATATTCGAGTAAAAACGCTTCAAAGGGCTCATCGGCCCGGTCAACTTCGTCAATCAGGAGCACTGCACCAGGGCTAGGTGCTTGCAGCGCTTGCAACAGTGGGCGGCGAATCAGGTAACGGTCTTGGTAGACCTCGCGTTCGATATCAGACGTAGATCCTTGCTCGACGACGCCGGGCCGCCCCAAGTCGGCGGACGCCCCCTCGGGGGGCAGCGAGGACACGCCAGTGCCGAGCGTGGGGGTTCGTCTACCCTCAGCAGCGCGCATGTGCAGCAACTGCGCGGCGTAGTTCCATTCGTACAGCGCTTCGCGCTGCTCCAGGCCGTCATAGCATTGCAGGCGAATGAGTTGCCGCTGCAATGCGATACCAAGCGCTTTGGCCAGCTCGGTTTTGCCCACGCCGGGTTCGCCTTCCAGCAGCAAAGGGCGTTGAAGCTTGAGGGCTAGGAAAACGGCAGTTGCCAGGCGGCGATCTGCAAAATAGCCTGCGTTTTGCAGCGTAGCTGTCAATGCATCAATGGTTGAGAAGGAAATCATTTGCTATCTATTTAGTAGCTGCTTGCGCCCGATTTTATTGGGCTTTAGCACTAAAATGTTCCAAAAAATGGCTGTAAACGGCCAAATTAAGCCCGCACTTTTCATTAAACCGTTCGCCCTGAGCCTGTCGAAGGGCCTCCAGTACTACTAGAGGCTTCGACAAGCTCAGCACGAACGGATAAAACGTCAATGAACAAATTTGGTTAACTCACCCCAGCGCCAACGCCACACCACGTTGCGTTTGCACGCTGATGATGTTGGCGCGGTAAGCGGCTGTCGCATGAATATCGTGATTCAAATCGGTCGCATCAATCTTGACGGATGCGGCGGCTTCCGGCGTGAAGCTTTTATTCAACGCCGCCTCAAGCCCCGCATGGCGAAACACGCCAGCGCTCGATGCACCCGTCACCGCTACCCTGACGTCGCCGTCAAACTGCGCAATGAACACACCGACCATCGCGAAACGCGAGGCTTGCTGTTTGAACTTCATGTACGCCGCGCGTTTGGGAATGGGAAAGCTGATCGCCGTGATCAACTCGCCGTCATTGAGCGCCGTGGTGAACATGCCCTGAAAATAATCTCTCGCTTCAATTTTGCGTTCGGTCGTGTGGATGGTGGCGCCTAGCGCCAGCACCGCACTCGGGTAGCAGGCCGACGGGTCGTTGTTAGCTACCGAGCCGCCCATCGTGCCCATGGCGCGTACCTGGCGGTCACCAATGTTGCCTGCCAGATGCGCAAGGGCCGGGATGGCGGCCATCACATCGGCATTGACCGCCACATCAGCGTGACGCGCCATCGCTCCAATCACAATGCTGTTGCCGTCGCGTTTGATAGCGGCCATGTCTTTGATGCCGCTTAAATCGGCCAGTTTGTCGGGGCTGGACAAGCGCAGCTTCATGGATGCCAGCAGCGTTTGCCCGCCCGCTAGCGGTTTTGAACCACTGGCCGCTAATTTGACGGCGTCTTGCAGAGTATCTGGGCGCTCTAAAGTAAATGCGTACATGCGGAGTCTCCTGAATTGACCGATGGATCAGTGTTTTGCTGACTGAATGGCTTCCCACACGCGGCCCGGTGTGGCGGGCATGTCGAGGTTGACAACGCCCAGTGGTTTGAGCGCGTCCAGCACCGCGTTGATGACGGCTGGTGGCGAGCCAATCGCGCCGGCTTCGCCACAACCCTTTGCACCCAACGGGTTGTGGGTGCACGGCGTGCCGTGTGTGTCGAGCGTAAAGTTGGGCATATCGTCAGCGCGCGGCATGGTGTAGTCCATCATCGAGCCGGTCAGTAGCTGCCCGGTTTCTTCGTCATACACACAGTTCTCCAGCAACGCCTGGCCAATGCCTTGCACCAGCCCGCCATGCACCTGGCCTTCCACAATCATCGGGTTGATGATGTTGCCAAAGTCGTCAACCGCAGTGAAGCGCTCGACTTTGACGGTGCCCGTGGCTGGGTCAACTTCAACCTCGCAAATGTAGGTGCCAGACGGAAAGGTGAAGTTGGTCGGGTCGTAGAACGCAGTTTCGTTCAGGCCCGGCTCCAGCTTGTCGAGCGGGTAGTTGTGCGGCACGTAGGCCGTCAGCGCCACTTGGCCAAACGTCACTTTTTTGTCGGTACCCTTGATGGCGAATTCACCGTTGGCAAACTCGACGTCAGCGTCGCTGGCTTCCATCAAATGCGCGGCAATCTTTTTGGCCTTGGTCTCGATTTTGTCAAGCGCCTTCATGATGGCCGTGCCGCCGACTGACATCGAGCGCGAGCCATAAGTGCCCATGCCAAATGGTACGCGGCCTGTGTCGCCGTGCACGATGTCTACCGCGTCCACCGAGATACCCAAGCGTGCCGCCACCACTTGTGCAAACGTCGTTTCATGCCCCTGCCCGTGGCTGTGTGAGCCGGTAAACACCGTCACGCTGCCAGTCGGGTGGACGCGAACTTCACCGCATTCAAACAAACCCGCCCGCGCGCCCAATGCCCCTGCAATGTTGCTGGGTGCCAAGCCGCAGGCTTCGATGTAGCTGGAGTAGCCGATGCCGCGCAGCAAGCCCTTGGCTTTGGACGCCGCCTGGCGTGCTGGCAAGCCTGCAATGTCGGCCAGCTCGTTGGCGCGGTTCAGCAACGCCGGGAAGTCGCCAATGTCATACTGCAACGCCACAGGCGTTTGGTACGGGAAGCTGGTGATGAAATTGCGGCGGCGGATTTCGTCCTGGCTCAGCCCCATTTCCCAACCTGCACGGGTCACGATTCGTTCAACCAAATAAGTCGCTTCTGGCCGCCCTGCCCCGCGGTAGGCATCAACCGGCGCGGTGTTGGTAAACCAGGCATCGACCTCGCAATACACCAGCGGCGTGGCGTACTGGCCCGCCAACAGCGTGGCGTACAAGATGGTCGGCACAGCGGGCGCAAAGGTTGACAAATACGCACCCATGTTGGCATCGGTATGCACACGCAGTGCCAAAAACTTGCCATCTTTGTCCAGCGCCAGCTCGGCGTGGCTTGAATGGTCACGTCCATGTGCATCACTGACAAAAGCCTCGCTGCGGTCGGCTGTCCATTTGATATTGCGGTTGATCTTTTTCGATGCCCAGACCAGACAAACGTCTTCAGCGTATAGGTAGATCTTGGAGCCAAAGCCGCCGCCAACGTCTGGTGCAATCACGCGCACTTTGTGCTCGGGCAAGCCCATCACAAAGGCGGTCAGCAACAAGCGTTCAACGTGCGGGTTTTGATTCGACACATACAGCGTGTAGTCGTCGTTCGCCCGGCTATAGGCGCCGATGGCTGAGCGCGGCTCCATCGCGTTGGGCACCAGGCGGTTGTTGGTCAGGTCAATTTTGGTGACGTGCGCCGCGTTGGTAAAAGCCGCGTCAACCTGCGCCTTGTCGCCAATCGCCCACTTGTAGCAATGGTTGTCCGGTGCTGCGTCGTGCAGGGCAACTGCAGACTTTGCCTTGGTGACGTTGACCACAGCGGTCAGCACGTCGTAATCGACCTCGACCAGCTCAGCGGCATTTTTGGCTTGCTCTAGTGTTTCAGCAATCACCATCGCTACATGGTCGCCCACATAGCGGACTTTGCCCTGCGCCAAAATCGGGTGCGGTGGCTCTTTCATCGGGTTGCCATCTGTGCTGGTGATACCCCAGCCGCATGGCAAGCCGTTGATCTTGTCGTTGGCCACATCGGCGCCGACAAAAATATCGAGCACACCCGGTGCAGCTTTGGCAGCGTCTACGTTGATACTTTTGATATTGGCATGTGCGTGCGGTGACCGCACAAACACCGCATGGCTCTGGTTGGCCAGTGTGATGTCGTCTGTGTACTGACCGCCACCAGTCAGGAAACGGTAGTCCTCCTTCCGGCGGACTGGTACGCCAATATTTGGCAAATTAACGAAGTCTGGTGCGCCCATTTGAATGCTCCTGATGTGTGTTGAACTGAATGAATCAAGCGGCCATGGCAGCAGCGCCAGTGCGAACGGCTTTGACGATGTTTTGATAACCGGTGCAGCGGCAGATATTGCCTTCCAGATGCTCACGAATTTCAATCTCGCTGGCCTTGGGGTGGTGTTGGCACAAATCAACCGCGCTCATCACCATGCCGGTGGTGCAAAAGCCGCATTGCAAACCGTGACATTCTTTGAACGCCGCTTGCATCGGGTGCATAGTGCCGTCTTTGGCGGCCAGGCCTTCAATGGTGGTGATGTCCGCGCCCTGCGCCTGCGCAGCCAGCAGGTTGCACGACTTTACTGCCCGACCATCCATGATGACCGTACACGCACCGCACTGCGCGGTGTCGCAACCCACATGGGTACCTGTCAGCAGCAACTTTTCACGCAGGGCTTGCACCAGCAGCGTGTTATCTGGCATGTCAATGTTGGCGGCTTTGCCATTGACGGTGAACTGAACTTGCATGAACTTGTCTCCTGTTGGCTTTTAGGTGGGCGATCTTGGAACCTTTATCATTATTCGGTTGCGCAACCCACAGCCGCCTAGGTTAAACCCTTGACAACTCGACCCAGCTTAGGGATATTCTCAAAATGCAACAGTTGTTGTCGGTCAATGTGGCAAAGTAAATCACGCATGTCAGCCCCTGATCCGGCCCCTTACCCCACCCCTCACCCTGGCCCTACCGATCCACGCTTGCGACAAATTGCGCTGGCGCGTCAAGCGGTTTTGCAAGAGGGCAAAAGCTTGCCGGCCAGCAACAGCCACGGCTGGATAGAGCGCTCTTGGCAACGCGCGCTGGCCAGCGGTAAACGGCCGGATCAGCAAGTCACCTTTGACGTGATTGCCCCGAATGCCATGCGGCGAGTCGTTCAAGCGCACCGCACCCTTATCAGCACGGCGCGCCCAGTGCTGCAAAGCCTGTGTCAGGCGATTGCCAGCACCCGTTATTTTGCTGTCATGACAGATGCAGACGGTGTCGTGATCGATGCTCAGGGGGCAATTGACCGGAGTGACCGGCAGGCAGACCTGATCACGCGGATTGGCACTGACCTTTCAGAACATCAGCTGGCCACCACCGCGATCAGCGCCGCTCTGACCGAATTGCAACCGGTGTGGCTGCACCGGGGCGAGCATTTTTTTGAGGCGAACTCGGCCTACAGCTGTGCTGGCGCGCCGCTGTTTGGCCCGGATGGCCGGTGCATAGGCATGCTGGACTTGACCGGGATTGACGCGATGGAAAGGCCAGAACTCAAGCACCTGGTGGCCCAGTCGGCGCGCAGCATTGAAAACGCCTTAACGCTGGGCGAGTTGAAAGCTCCAAGTGATCTGCTCATTCGCCTGAACTGGCCGGGCCGTACGCTGGGTGACGAAACCGATGGCTTGGTGTGCCTGAACACAGACGGTTCTGTGACAGCTGCCAACCAAATGGCGCGGCTGATGCTGCCCCAACTGACGACCCACGGCATGTCACAAGTGCACGCTGCCGACCTGTTTGCCGTGCCTTTAGGCATGTTGTTTGACGCAGCGCGAAGCCAAAGCAGCAAGTCAGCGCTTGAAGTACCACTGTGGACCGGTTTGCGGCTGCATGCCATGCCCCTGTTGGCAGAGCATGCAAGTGCACAGCCTAATGAACACAACCATTACCACGCCGATACCCATCCCTACCGCCATAGGCCAGCGGTTTCAACCACACCGCTTAAAGAAATTGAAACGGCATTGATTCGCAAAGCAGTCGACGACGCCCGCGGTAATGTGGTGCAAGCCGCCAAGGCATTAGGCATCAGCCGCGCAACGGTTTACAGAAGGCTGGGGGCGAGCCTGAAACGGCGCTGAGAGCCCAAGCTAAGGTCAATGTTTGTGCTCTGCAGCCTTGCCACCAGCGCCCGTCGCCGCTGCCACCGGAGGCGCAAAGCCCACAGGCATGACGACATCGACCTTGCTTTCTACACCTTTGGGGTCTTTGAACCGCAACGTCACAGGAACGGTGCTGCCGTTCGCCAAAGGCGCTTTCAGGTCCAAAAGCATGACGTGGTAACCGCCCGGCCTCAGGCTGACGGTTTGGCCCGCTGGCAGGTCCACACCATTGACGGGTCGCATTTTCATGATGTCGTTTTCCATCTTCATCTCATGTACTTCGGCCACGCCTGCTGCGGGCGACGACACGCCGACCAGGCGGGTGCCGTCCTTGGCCGTGATGTTCATGAACGCGCCGGTACCTTTTTGGCCCTGCACCGTGGCGCGAGCCCAAGCGCCGTCAACTTTAACGGCGGGGCTTTGAGCTGCAGCCGCGCCGCCTGCACAAAGTAATGCAACCGTCCAAGTTGCTTTTACAAATAACGGTGATGTCATGGTGAGTTCCTTGAGTAATGATGATGTGTCAACTTTTGGGGTGATCAATGCTTGTGTTCAGCGCCAGACGCAGGCAGCAGTTCCAGCACGGCTGCAGGACTTTTCAAGTCTGACAGCTTTTGGCCAGCGCTTGGCGTTTGCGTCCAGTCAACCCGGCCTTCTTCACAAATCTGGCTGACGGGCCAATACATGGTGCCTTCTTTGGCGGGCAGTTTAGCGTGCAGCACAAACTCGTCGTACCAAGCGTTTTGCAGATAATCTGATGGGGTTTTGGCTGTCCAGGTAATGCGTGAGACATCGTCAGTGGCTAAGCGGTCATTGCTGATGAGGGGCACCGCCAGCTTCTCGCGCGTGACGTCCAGCACCCAGCCCGCCTTGGGCATAGGCTTTGCACCCTGAACGCCACCCGGTATCGTCACCACCATCTGTTTGATGGCCGAGCCGTTGCAGCCGTGCCCAACTTTAAAAGTGGCTTTGTAGTAACTGCCAGCGTTAGCGACTTGGTATTCCAGCACCACGTGCGCGGCACTGGGGACTGAAAATACACCAAAAAATAAAGCAAATATGGCTGTGGACCTCTTCTTATATAAGCTATCAGCTATTAAATTAGGAGTATGAGAGTGGGTCATGATGGCTTTCAAATAGGTCACAAAGCAAACTTAAGCTCACCAAACAGGGTGCGCTGTGGATACGGGTGCTGGTATTTGCCCAAGGTGTCACCCGCCACCGCTACAAAACCTGCGTTTTCCTTGATGCGTGAGTCGGCATAGGTCACGCTGCCGCTCAAGTCGAGCCCTTTTGCCAACACATCGTTGCCGTTGTAGGCCACTTCAAGCCCGTTGGTTTGAATGCGCCCCACGTTCTGCACGCGGGTGATGTTGGCGTTGGCAGTCGGGTTAAACGTGGTTTGTGAATACAGTGAATCGCGGGTGTTTTCAGTGAAGAAGGTCAGCCGCAGCAAACCATGGCCCAAGTCTTTTTCAGCCGACAACTCGCTTGTCCAAGACTTTTCAGGATTGAGGTTCGGGTCATTCACAAACTGCGAGTTCACGGTGGCAGTTGCACCATACAGCTCGGCGACCGTCGGAAAGCGAACCGCCCGCCCAGTGGAGGCTTTCAGCACCGTATTACTCGACCATTGGTAGGACAGCGCAGCTTTGGGTGAAATGGCATTCAAACTGCGTGATGCATAAGCAGCATTGGCCGCATTGGCCGCACCAAAATTGGTAAAACCGCTGTTGGCTGTCCAGTTCTCCAGCCGCGCGCCCAATACGGTCTTCCACTTGGGCGCAAAACTCCAGGCATCTTGTGCGTAAAGGCTGCGCAGTTTCGTTGTGCCGCCCACATCGTTTGCCACTGTCCCTGGCGCATCAGACAAGTAATTGCCGGCAATGTTTGAACGCAAAATGCGCAGCTTGTAAGCATCTTGCTGATAGCCAAAATCCACAATGTGCGAGGCTTTGATGCCGTCTGGTCGCCAAGTGCCTTTGAGCGCAAGGTTATTCCAGCCCGTGCCGTTCTGGTCTGTCAATTGGCCTGCGCCGCCCGCCAGTGAACCGGGTTGAGCAGTACTGGCTGCACGGCTTTGGTCTTTGTTGTAGTTGTACATGCTGGCGGCAACTTCCCAGTCAAACACGCCTTGCGTGTTTGACTTGACAGACAAGCCGTGCACGACGTGTTCTAGCGACTCATTGGCCACGCCAAAATCACTGGCCGCCAGCGCGTAGCCCTTGCCGTCAATACAGATATTGCCGCTGTACACCGGGTTGCCAGCCGCATTGCGCAAGTAGGTTTGCGATCGGTTTTCGCTGGTGTTTTCCCAATAACCCAAGGTGTAACTGGCCCGCACCGAAGGTGAAAAATCGTAAGCCAGCTTGGCGTTGGCATGGTCTTGTATGGTTTTGTACTGGGTAGAGCCGCCCAGCACCAGCCATGGCGCGTTGGTGCGGTCAAGCCCGGCCACGGAACCTGTCACAGCTTGCGCGCCCGCCGCAGGCACAGTGCCCTGACTGAGCAGCCGGGTTGCAAACACCAGCGGCTGGCTGAAGCTGTGTGTGCGGTTGAGGTTGACAAACCATGACCAGTCGCCATTTCTATTGCCCAGCGAGGCACTGGCCTGCGTGCCGCCGTAGTTGCTATCAGTCCCATACAGCTTGAAGCTTTGAGTGAAGCCGCTCAGCTTGGCATGCGCCTCAAACTGTTTGGGCATACGGGTCACGTAGTCCACAATCGCGACGACCGAGTTGCCTGAGTAAGCCGCAGAAAACGGGCCATACAGGACGTCTACACGCTCAATTTCTTCGGGCGTGACCAAACCCCAGCGCGGGGTGTAAGCCGCACCATTACCCAGGTAATTAGACAGCAAAATTCCGTCGGCATACACCGCAGACCGGGCTGAATTGCCCGTGCCCGATGCGCGGCTGGACAGTATCGCGTGGTTGTAGTCGCCAATGTAGCGTTTGCGCACCAGCATGCTTGGGAAAAACTTCAGCGCGTCCTGGCTGTCGGTGGCGTTGACGGTTTGCTCAATCTGCTGTTTGGTCACGCCCTCAATGGTGGTGGGGATTTGTCTGGGCAGTGAAGTGGGCTGACCACTGCTGATGGTGACGATACCCAGTGATTTGACAGTTGCATCAGTAGCGACCGGAACAAGCCTAGGCGATTGCGCCAGAGCATTTAAGCTGACGAGCATGGCGGCAGCCACAGCCGTCATCGGAAAGACAAATGAGTCTTTGGTTTTCATGAAATATGCGCTTTGAAAACGAAATGAACAACGCCCGGCTAGTCAGCCAGAACGCATGAAGCTCAAGCCGATAGCCCGAGTTATCTCAAATGCAGCAAGCCAGCGGCTTGAGCAAGTTCACTTCAAGGAGCAGGTGGGCCGCGACTGGGCGGCAAACCTTCGACAAGCGCGAGCAAGTCCGAAGGTAAATCGACGCTGGCAAAGTAAAGGCCAGGGCAGCTTGGCAAAGCTTGCGGCGAAAACAAGGGCAACACAAATACCAGCGAGCCGCACATATCGCAGTGTGTGCTCCCAGGTGCCTGCTCGCTTGAGTCGATCGCCTTCGCCGCAGAGGCCACCAAACAAACACCGCCCAGCTTGCCAGTGCGCGCTTCCTCAGCCAGCATTGATGCGGGTGCACATAGCGCCAAGAACACCGCTGCAAAGCTCAACAGCACAGCCAGCCGCCGCCAAAGAGGCAGCGATGTGGGTGTAGGTAAATTGGTCACAGTGCTGGTCACATTTAAATTGTAATCAGTGCACCAAGCTGATGTCTCAATGGCGGGCTGCAACTTGGGCGAGACACCAGCTACAGTGCGCAGGAGCGAAAGCCACAGAACATGTCATCTCGCTCCGGCAGATAAAAGTTGCGGTACTTGGCGTTTTTCATTCTGGCACGGGTGGCAAACGATGCGCCGCGCAAGACTTTATGCGTATCAAACCAGGGCTGCGAATAGTCCAGATAGGGGTCGGGCATAAAACTGGTGGTGTCATGGGCATAAGGTCTAAAGGTTGACCCTGTCCACTCCCACACATTGCCCCATAAAAAACCGCGCTTGGCGGCCACGTGCGCGGCAAGCTCCCATTCGACTTCAAACGGCAAGCGCCTGCCCGCCCAACGGCACCATGCATCGGCCTCGTACCAGCTCATGTGCATGGCAGGGTGACTGCCTTGCATGCGTCGGGCAACGCCAAAGCGTGTCTGCATCACAGCGCCGCTGGCGGCACTGATTTGCTCGACATAACGCGGGCCTCTTCGGCCATCGTATTGGCCTTCAACTTTCGAAAAATCTTGTAGCCATTGCCAGCCGCGCGGGCTCCAGAACTCTTCGCGGTCGTAGCCCGCATCATCCACAAACTCCACATATTGCGACCAGCTGACAGGCTGTGCATCAATTTCAAACTCAGGCACACACACGTGGTGCTGTGGCCGCTCATTGTCAAAAGAGAACCCTGGCCCATCGCTTCCCATGGCCCAAGTGCAAGCGGGTATGAGGAGCGGTTCACGCAGGGTCATGGGCGCAGGCGTCAAGGCTTGCAGCATGGGCGCGTCGAGCTTTATGCCCAGCGTTTGCGCCATCACCACCAGCGCCTCGGCATGCATGTCTTCATGAAACAAAGCCAGCCTGTAAAAATAAAGCGCATCGTCGCTGCTGGCTGCCTTTTCCAGTAAATCCAGCGTGATTTCCAGCGTTTCGAGCAGATAAGCACGAATGTTGTCGGCACTGGGCAAACCAAGTTGCCAGCGCGTGCTGTGCGGCACATGGGTAGAGTTCCACCAGCGGTCGGCATTTGGCTCAATGCTGGCCAGGCGCGTGTGCGCCGGCATGCAGCGAGAGCCCAACGTACGCTGCATGTTGCGGGCTATCCACCACTCTTGAAACCACCCGATATGCCCCAGTTCCCAAAGCGGCGGGTTGACGGTCGCCAGCTGGGGCACGACAAAATCAACGGCTTCAAGTGCGCTTTGATGTTGCGCAAAAAGGTGCAGCGTATGATTGCGCGCATCCATCAGCGCGAGCGCCAACAGCTCTTTGTCAGCGCTGCGCATCCGCGGCAAGTCAATTTGGCCGGATGTGCTGGTGGCCGTTGCCTGATTGGGTTGATAGGGTATCTTGCTTGAAGTCAAAAATAGTCCTGGTAAGCCCCGCCGCAAGGGAGTCAAATAACGGCAATTGGCATACGGCGCAACGTTGGGCAAAGTTTTTGTCGACTGATTGTGACACTGCCATCACCCAAAGCTGGCATGTGGATGATGAAAACTCAGCGGCCATGATTGCGCTACACGCCCGGCGGTCTGCACCGTCGATTCATGCGTGGGCAGCGAAGCACCCTGACAAGCCGCTCATCGTTGTTTTAACGGGAACTGATTTATACCGCGACATCTTGACAGATGCCGACGCGAAACAGTCGTTAGATTTAGCAACCCAACTGGTCGTGCTGCAAGATGCGGGTACCAATGCGCTACCCGAACGGCTGCGCAACAAGACGCGGATCATTTACCAATCCGCACGGCGTTTAAAGCCGGCCAGCAAGTCCACCCAGTACTTCAAGGCTGTGATGGTAGGCCATCTGCGCGATGAAAAAGACCCGCTGACTTTTATCAAAGCGGCTCACTTGTGCAACACAAAAACCTTCCGCTTTGAGCATATTGGTGACGGGCTCAATAACGCTCTGGCCAACGCTGCCAAACAGGCATCTGATGCGCAAACCAATTACCGCTGGCTAGGAGGCTTGCCCAGAGGACAAACGCGTCAACACATTAAACGCGCCCATGTGTTGGTCAACTGCTCGGTGATGGAAGGCGGCGCGCATGTCATTTTGGAAGCCGTGCAGTCAGGCACAGCAGTCTTGGCGTCGCGCATCAGCGGCAATGTGGGCATGCTTGGCGCCGACTATGCGGGTTATTTTGAGGTGGGCGATGCTGTAAGCCTGTCAAATTTGATCGAGCACTGCGCCACAAAACCTTCATTTTTAGCGCACTTGCAAGCCCAGTGTTCGCTGCGGGCTGAGTTGTTTCAGCCGGACATTGAAAGGCGCCTTGTTTTAAAATTGCTGACGCCTGATCGGACGTTGATCGAGCCTTGATCAATGTCTCACCGAATCCAGTGACACCTGAGCTAGGAGCCTGGGCGGCAGAAGGCGTCTAAGCGAAAATTGGCCCCAGCGATGGACAAGTTTTTGACGATTTCGCCGCCGAATATCTGGATATTTGGCAAGAAATCGGCAAAAAATAGACCGCTGCGGCCAATTTGCAGCCGACGCTCCTTCTGCCGCCCAGGCTCCTAGCCCCACACTGAAAACCTTGTCACTCCCTGTACCCATTTGTACTGAAAGCACACCCATGACCTCGTCTGCCCAACTCGTACCCACCCACGCGGCTACTTCACCACGCCTGACCAGCCTGTCGCATGGCGGCGGCTGCGGCTGCAAAATTGCACCGGGTGTGTTGACCGAAATTTTAAAAAATTCGACCAATTTGCCCATACCCAAAGAACTCATGGTGGGTATTGAAACCGCTGACGATGCGGCGGTGTACTGGCTCAATGAAAACCAGGCACTGATTGCCACCACCGACTTTTTTATGCCCATCGTTGATGACCCTTATGACTTTGGGCGAATTGCCGCGACCAATGCGGTCAGTGATGTGTACGCCATGGGCGGCACACCCATCATGGCGCTGGCGCTGGTGGGCATGCCGATCAACGTGCTTCCCCTGGACGTGATTGGCTCCATCATGCGTGGCGGGCAGGATGTGTGCCGCGATGCGGGCATACCGATTGCAGGTGGCCACACGATTGATTCTGTAGAGCCGATTTACGGCCTGGTCGTGCTGGGTCTGATACACCCTTCACGTGTCAAAAAGAATTCCGGTGCCCAGGTTGGCGACGTGCTGATTTTGAGCAAACCGCTAGGCGTGGGCATTTTGTCTGCCGCGCTTAAAAAAGAAATTCTGCCGCCCGAAGGCTACGCAAAAATGGTCGAGATAACCACACAGTTGAACAAGCCTGGCATTGCTTTGGCTGCACTTGACGGCGTACACGCCTTGACGGACATCACCGGCTTTGGGCTGGCCGGGCACACCCTTGAATTGGCGCGCGGCGCAAAGGTTGAAATACAACTGAACTGGCCTGCCATGCCGCTGATTGCCGGCGTACGCGAACTGGCCGTACAAGGCTGCGTAACGGGCGCATCAGGCCGCAACTGGGAAAGTTATGGGGCTGAAGTACGGTTGCCCGAAGGCTTTGCAGAAGCAGACAAAGCATTGCTCAGCGACCCGCAGACGTCTGGCGGCCTGTTGGTGTCGTGCAGCGCAGATGTTGCTCAACAAGTGCTGGAGATTTTCCGTACACAAGGGTTTGCAGAAGCTGCGGTGGTGGGCGAAGTTAACGCGGGCAGCGGTGTGCGTGTTTGTTAATTTGAAGTACGGGAATACCCTGAACTTTTCTGTCAGGGTTTATTCAGTGCGACGGGGTGGCTAAAGGATACTATTTGGTGTTGTTTGTTTCGCCCAAAACAATTCGTATTCTTTGATACTTTTCCTGGAGACCTTTGTGACCGCACTCCTCAAACTAGCGCTCTTATCCGACTGGATTTCTGAACAACTCGGCAAAATCGCCTCCTGGACAGTGTTGTTAGCCGCGATGATCAGCGCTGCCAATGCGTTTGTTCGCTACGGTTTTGATTGGAGTTCAAACGCATTCATTGAAATTCAGTGGTACCTGTTTGCCTACATGGTGATGATTGGTGCGCCTGTTGTTTTAAAACTCAACGAACACGTTCGGGTAGACCTGATTTACGGAAAATTAAAGGGTAACGGTCGTGTGTATGTTGACCTATTCGGCCTGGTATTTTTTCTTTTGCCCGTTATTGGCATGCTTACTTATCTTTCATATCCCTATTTTCTGAACGCCCTTGGTTCGGGCGAAATGTCGCAAAACGCTGGCGGCCTGATTCGCTGGCCTGCGATCCTGGCGCTCCCGCTGGGATTCGCCATGATGTGGATACAGGGCTGTGCAGAGATCATCAAGCGTGTCGCCTACTTGCAAGGCAAACACCAAATGGATACGCATTACGAAAAGCCGTTGCAGTAAGCCCTCACAGGCTTTGACGGAACGCTTTTCTCAAAAAAATAAAGTCAGGAATAAAAAATGATCATGGAAAATTTTGCCCCGGTGATGTTTGCGGGCCTGATTGTCATCATGCTTATCGGCTTTCCGGTAGCGTTTTCACTGTCAGCGCTAGGGCTGGCAAGTGGTTTTTACGCGATTCAGATGGGATGGTTTCCCGCTGCGTTTATGGGTAATTTGCCGATATCGATCTTTTCCATATTAAACAACGAGCTACTGCTGGCCATACCGTTTTTCACCTTCATGGGGACGATTTTGGAGAAGTGTGGGCTGGCCGAGGACATGTTGGACTCTATGGGGCAATTGTTTGGGCCAGCGCGTGGCGGCATTGGCTACTCGGTCATCATTGTTGGTTTCATCCTGGGCGCAATCACAGGCACTGTGGCTGGCCAAGTGATTGCCATGGCACTGATCTCTTTGCCTGTGATGATGAAGTACAACTACAACATGCGTTATGCAACAGGCGTGTTGGCTGCATCAGGCACCATTACTCAACTGGTGCCACCTTCGTTGGTGCTGGTGGTACTGGCAGACCAGTTGGGCCGCCCGGTAGGCGACATGTACAAAGGCGCTTGGGGCCCCTCGATTTTGCAGGTAGCCATGTTTGCGCTTTACACCTTTATGCTTACCCGCATCAAGCCTGACTATTTGCCAGCGATTCCCGCATCAGAGCGCACGCTCAACGGTTGGGCGCTGTGGAAGAAATGTTTGCGCGGCATTGTGCCGTCAGCTATTTTGATTTTCACAGTACTGGGGTCCATGGGCGGCCTGCCTTTTCAAGACTCTGCGATTGCCACACCAACCGAGGCGGGCGCGATGGGCGTGGTCGGCGCGTTGATATTGGCGGCAATTTCTAAACGCCTGTCCATTGCGCTGCTTTGGGAGGCTATGACCGGCACCATGCGGTTGACCGCCATGGTGGTGTTCATTTTGATTGGCTCGCGCGTCTTTAGCCAAGTGTTTCAGGGGGTGGACGGTGCCAAGTGGGTAGAGCATCTGCTCACTGGCTTGCCAGGCGGCGTGACGGGGTTTTTGATCGTTGTGAACGTATTTGTCTTTTTCCTTGCGTTTTTCCTCGACTTTTTTGAGATCGCTTTCATCATCGTACCGATGCTCGCACCCGTCGCAGACAAGATGGGCATCAACCTGATCTGGTTTGGTGTGTTGTTGTGCGTCAATTTGCAGACCAGTTTCATGCACCCGCCGTTTGGATTCGCCTTGTTTTATTTGCGGGGCATCGCAGACACGCTGTTCAAAGACAAACGCATACCTGAAGCTGTCAAGTCAAATGATATTTACTTGGGCGCCATTCCTTGGGTTTTGATGCAGATCATTTTGGTTGGCATCGTGATTTTTGTACCCCAATCCGTCACGATGTTTCTGGACAAAGAAGTGGTGATTGACATCGACAAAGTCAAAATCGAAATGCCTGCTGAAGAGGCAGCACCGGCACCGGTACTTAAACCTGGCGAGCTGCCAGCACCTACTAGCACCGAGCCGCAAACAGCAGCCGAGATCGACAAAGCGGCCGACAAAGCATCGGCAGATGAGCAGAAGAAGATAGATGATCTGTTCAAGAAGTGATGATGAGCAATTGCCTGGCATTAACGCGCCATGACAACTCCCGAACTGTTTGCTTTCACGCCTGTTGGCGGGCGGGTTGAGTCGAGCGCGTTCTCCGTACCGTTTAAGGTACTGGCTGCTGCGCTGATTGCACCCGCGGTCATCTGGGGATGGCAACTCTGGTCAAGCGGTACGATTGCGCTGACGCTGGCTTCCAGTGGCTGGTTGTTTGCAGCCTTGTGCTTGATGGTCTACACCGGCTGGTACATTTTTAATGGCAAAACCACGCTAGATAACATCACGTTAGAGCAAACCTGGGTATGGCATAAGCGGACCGAACTGCGTCAGCTTGCTTATGTCAAGCTGATCCGCCTGCGTGGCCTTGAATGGCTGATTGCGCCCAGGCTTTACACCAAAACATACGCTGGCAAGCTGGCTATTTTTTATGCCGCATCACCGGCGATGCTGACTGAGTTTCAGCGTATGGAAGCTGAACTGAAAGCTTTGCGCGTCCGGCGCTGAAAATGGTTTGAACATCATCTACCCAAAAAAAACCGCGTCATCAACGCGGTTTTTTGTTGCATTCGCAAGGATTCGATTACAGCTTTTGCGCCTGCATAAAGCTGTCAAAACGTGCCTCTGTAAAGCGGAACCAAAGATTGGAATCAGCACGGAATTTAGAGTAATCAGCGTAGATTTTGGCCCACTCTGGATTCTTGGCAGACAACTCGCTGTACAACTGCTGCGAAACTTTAAATGCCTCTGCCATCACGTCGTTCGGGAACGGCCGCAGTTTGGTACCTGCACCGACGAGTTGTTTCAGCGCCGCTGGATTTTTAGCATCGTACTTGGCCTGCATGTCCGTGTGCGCATACGCAGCTGCTGACTCAACAATCGCCTTATTTTCAGGTGACAGTGCATCAAACGCCTTTTGGTTAATGTACAGGTCCAGCTGTGGGCCACCCTCCCACCAGCCAGGGTAGTAATAAAACGGTGCAACTTTGTTGAAACCTAGCTTCAAGTCGTCGTACGGACCTACCCACTCAGCAGCGTCAATCGTGCCTTTTTCCAGTGCGGTATAAATTTCGCCGCCTGGAATGTTTTGCGGTACGCCGCCCATCGGCTCAAAAACCTTACCGGCAAAACCGCCGATACGCATTTTCATGCCTTTGATGTCTTTAATCGACTTGATTTCTTTGCGATACCAGCCGCCCATTTGCGCACCCGTATTGCCCATAGGAAAACTGATCATGCTGTATTTGGCATAAAACTCGTGCATCAGTTTTAAGCCATTGCCTTGGTACATCCAAGCCGTCATTTGTCGGCTGTTCAAACCAAATGGTACGGCGCAACCGAGTGCAAACGCCTCGTTTTTGCCGAAGAAATAGTAGGGAGCGGTGTGAGCGCATTCGACTGAGCCTTGCTGCACAGCATCGACGACACCAAACGGGGGGGTGATCTCGCCGCCAGCATGGGTAGAGATTTCAAATTTGCCGCCGGACATGGCTTTGACCTTGGCTGCAAACACTTCGGCTGCGCCATAAATGGTATCCAATGCTTTAGGAAAGCTCGACGACAGACGCCAGCGGACAGCAGCCTGCGCATGCACTGCGGGTGCAACACCCGCGGCCAGCACGCCAGCAATGCCAGCATTTTTAATAAGGGAACGACGATCCATAACTATCTCCTGAGAGGTTGATTAACTTTAAGTTTTTGCACTGCATTGATCGGCCGCATTACCAAAAGGGTTCTCTTCAGAGCCTGTCTGACCCCACGGCTGAGTTGCTCATTTTGTCAGTGTTCATCGCATCACCGACCCGGTTTTTACCCGTAGTTTTTTAAAGACATACAACTGTTAAGGCTATCGAAGCAGCTACAGCTTCTGGCCTTGCATAAACCGGTCAAACGTGGCTTCACTGAAACGAAACCACAGGTTTTGAACACCACGAAACTTGGCGTAGTCTGCGTATATCTTGGCCCATTGCGGGTTTTGTCCCGACAGTTCGGCGTAAAGGTTCATAGACTCCTTGAATGCTGCATTCATCACATTGGCTGGAAACGGCCTGAGCTTGACACCCGCGCCGACCAGCTGCTTGAGCGCGGCGGGATTTCTGGCATCGTATTTAGCCTGCATGTCTGCATGTGCTGCCATGCTGGCAATCTTGACCAAACCCTTGAACTCAGGACTCAAGGCGGCGTAGGACTTTTGGTTGATGTAGAGGTCAAGCTGCAGCCCGCCTTCCCACCAGCCGGGATAGTAATAATGGGGAGCGACCTTATTGAGGCCCAATTTTTGGTCGTCGTAGGGCCCTATCCACTCCGCAGCATCGATCGTGCCTTTCTCGAGCGCAGGATAAATCTCACCCCCTGGGAGATTTTGCGGTATTGATCCCAGCCGCTCCAGCACCCTGCCACCGAATCCGCCAATGCGCATTTTCAGACCCTTCATATCGCCAAGCGTTTTGATCTCGTGCCGAAACCACCCACCCATTTGTGCACCCGTGTTGCCGCAAGCAAAATTGATGATGTTGTAGCCCGCATAAAACTCACGCATCAGGCTCAAGCCGTTGCCATGAAAGGTCCAGGCACTCATCTGGCGACTGTTCAGACCAAATGGAATCGCGCCGCCGATAGCAAAAGTCTCGTTCTTGTCAAAAAAATAATAAGGTGCGGTGTGTGCTGCATCAATCACACCTTTTTGAACCGCATCAACCACGCCAAAAGCCGGAACCAATTCACCCGCCGCGTGAACGACAACTTCAAACTTGCCCCCCGACACCGTCTTGAGGTGTTGCGCAAAAATTTCTGCGCCGCCATAAATGGTGTCTAGTGACTTAGGAAAGCTTGATGCCAGATGCCAACGTATCAGAGGCTGCGCATGCACTGCAGGGGCAACACCGGCTAACACGCCAGCAATGCCGCTGTGCCTCACCAAACTGCGGCGGTTTAACAGGGGATAGCACGGCAGTGGTGGAGAAAGTGTCACACCCTAAATTGTAAAATGCACCGCTGCTCTCGCGGCTGGTTTTACTCAGTAAGTCCTGACGAAAAGCTGTCAGCGCAAACAGCCCTAAAGTCGCTATTTCATGGGCGGGTCCAACCGGCAGGCAAGACCTAAAGGCTAGCCAGCAGAACTGCCAGAGGCCAGCAAATCGCCAAAGCGGGCCTTTATAGCAGCTTCAATTCCCGCCGCATCAAGCCCCTGCATCGCCAACAGTTTGGCGGGGTCACCATGCTCAATAAATTCGTCTGCCAAGCCCAGATGCAAGACAGGCTTGACCAATCCGGCGGCATGGAGGGCCTCGCTGACGGCGCTACCGGCCCCGCCCATTAATGCGCCCTCTTCAACCGTAACCAGCGCATCATGTGTTGATGCCACCTGATGCAGCAAATCCAGGTCCAGCGGTTTGGCCCAGCGCATGTTCACCACCGTTGCGCCTAGCGTTTCAGCCGCTTGCAGCGCAGGATAAAGCAGCGTGCCAAAGGCCAAAATGGCAACAGCCTTGCCTTCGCGGCGGATTTCAGCCTTTGCAAACGGCAGTGACTGCAAACTTGTCTCAGGTGTCACGCCAGCCCCTGCACCGCGCGGGTAGCGAACGGCCACCGGGTGGTTTTGTTCAAAAGCGCTGCTCAGCAGCATGCGGCATTCGCGCTCATCGGCCGGACAGGCAATGCTGATGTTGGGGATGCAACGCAAATAGCCAATGTCGTACGCGCCCGCATGGGTTGCGCCATCAGCACCCACCAGGCCCGCCCGGTCTAGGGCAAACACCACGGGCAGGTTTTGAATGGCCACGTCGTGTACGAGCTGGTCGTAACCGCGCTGCAGAAAAGTCGAATAAATAGCGACGACCGGTTTCAGGCCTTCACAAGCCATACCTGCCGCGAACGTGATGGCGTGCTGCTCTGCAATGCCCACGTCGTGGTAACGCTCTGGGAACCGCTGGTGAAATTCCACCATGCCCGACCCCTCGCGCATCGCCGGCGTGATGCCCACCAGCCGCTTGTCCTGCTCGGCCATGTCGCAGAGCCAAGCGCCAAAGACTTGGGTAAAGGTTTGTTTGGCCGGCACTGCCGCTTTTTGCAAGCCCATGGCCGGGTCAAATTTGCCAGGACCGTGGTAGGCAATCGGGTCGGCCTCGGCCATTTTGTAGCCTTGCCCTTTTTTGGTGACGACATGCAAAAACTGTGGCCCTGCGCCCTTTCGCATCAGTTGCTTGATGTTCTCCAGCGTCGGTATCAGCGACTCCAGGTCATGGCCGTCTATCGGACCAATGTAGTTAAAGCCAAAATTTTCAAACATGGTGGCTGGCACCACCATGCCTTTGGCATGCGCTTCCAGGCGCTTGGCCAGCTCAAGCAGCGGCGGGGCCACGCTCAAGACCTGTTTACCGACCTGCTTGGCAGATGCGTAAAAGCGTCCGCTCATCAATTGCGCCAAGTAGCGGTTCAGTGCTCCGACGGGCGGGCTGATGCTCATGTCGTTGTCATTGAGCACCACCAGCATCTTGCAGTTGTCATAAACACCCGCATTGTTCAGCGCCTCAAACGCCATACCGGCGCTCATGGCTCCATCTCCAATGATGGCCACTGAATAACGGTCTTCGCCTTTTTGCTTGGCCGCCAAGGCCATGCCCAAGGCCGCTGAAATAGAAGTCGACGAATGCGCGGTACCAAACGTGTCGTAAGGGCTTTCGTCGCGCCTGGGGAACCCTGACAGGCCGCCCAGCTGGCGCAGGCTGCTCATGCGCTCACGTCTGCCGGTCAGAATTTTGTGCGGGTAAGTCTGATGGCCCACGTCCCACACCAAGCGATCTTCAGGCGTGTTAAACACATAATGCAACGCCACGGTAAGTTCGACAGTGCCCAGGTTAGAGCTTAAGTGACCACCGGTTTTAGACACCGTGTCGAGCAAATAAGCGCGCAGCTCATCAGCCAACGGTTTGAGCTGGGCCCGGGACAGTTTGCGCAGATCTAACGGGCTATGAATAGTGTCGAGCAAAGGAGTCATCGTGTTGTGTGTTGGCGTCACTGCCATTCAAGAATGCGTCAAGGTAATGTTAAGTGCCGAAAGCTAAGCGCCGAAAGTTAAAAGCCGAAGCGTTGACAAGTTGCAGATGTCATTAGGCGATCAACTTTGGCAATTAACTGTGCCGATTCACCAGCATATCAGCCAGCGCATGCAAGGCCTGGGTACGCTGCACGCCATGGCTGTGGCCATTACCCTTGCCCTGCTGCTGGTCAATTGCCCGCAGGCAGTCTAGCGCTCTGGCCAGCAACTGCGCGGCATAGTCTTGCGAAGCTGCCAGCCCCATCAGCGAGACAAAGGTTGGTTTGGCGTGGGCCGCGTCCTTGCCGGCTGTTTTACCCAGTGTGGTCGAGTCAGCCGTGACATCCAGAACGTCGTCCACCACCTGAAACGCCAGGCCAATGGCCGAACCATAGTCTTGCAACAACGTCATGACCTCGGCAGACGCTGAGCCGCAGGCAGCACCCATCAACACGCTGGCCTGCAGCAGTGCGCCTGTTTTCAGGCGGTGCATCTGGTGCAGCTGCTCTGACGTTAACGGCAGGCCAACGCTGGCCAGGTCAATCGCCTGCCCGCCTGCCATGCCCCGGGCACCCGCGGCATGCGCCAGCAGTTGACACAGTCGGGCTTGGGTTGCGGCGGTTGGCGTCGGGTCGTCAGGCGTGAGCAGCTCAAACGCTAGCGCCTGCAGGGCGTCACCCGCCAACAGGGCCAGAGCCTCGCCAAACTTGACATGCACCGTCGGTTTACCCCGGCGGAGCACATCGTTGTCCATGCAGGGCATGTCGTCATGCACCAATGAATAGGCGTGAATCAGCTCCACCGCACACGCAGCGCGCAGCGCAGCTTGTGGGTCGCCCTGCACCGCCTCACATGCTGCCAGGACTAAAAGTGGCCGCAAACGTTTGCCGCCGCCCAACACGGCATACCGCATGGCTGAGTTCAGACCCGACAGCTCGGCTTTTGCGGGATCACTGTTCTCGCCAGCGACCCACTGGCTCAAGGCTTGCTCGACGCGGGTTAACTGCGCGGCAGTCCAGTCAGCCAGCTGGAATTCAGAAATGGTTTCAGTCACGCTTGTTGGGGTCACACAAATTAGAGATTAGAGTTATGGCGGGCAAGAAAGTGCTTATTTCAAAGCCAGGGCTTGAGCTCAGTGCCCTCGAGCACTTTAATCTGAGTTTCAACCGCCTCCAACTGGGTTTTGCAAAAAGCCAGCAATTGCGCACCCCGTTGGTAGCTTGAGAGCAATTGGTCAAGGGGCAGCTGACCGGACTCCAGGCCAGAGATCAGGCTTTCGAGCTCTTGCAGCCCCGCTTCATAGGTGGCGGGCAAGGCAGGGGCAGCGCGTGGTGTGGATGTAGTTTTGGCCATGATGGGTAAGCGTTAACGTCTGATTTTAAAGGCTGGGGCGACAGTTTTGCCGTGCCGCGCCGGTAGCCCGGGTAAAATTGAAAGTTACACCCCAGCGGTTGCCCGCCGCCATGCACCGATGTCAGATATATGTCCGATTTGAGCCTTCGCCTGCTGCAGGCCACCAGCCAGCTCCCCATCTCTAGCTATTTTGATGCCGCCTTGTACCAGCGTGAGCAACAAAAGCTGTTTGCCAAAGGGCCGCGCTATCTGGGCCATGAGCTGGCCGTGCCGAACATGGGCGACTTTTATGCCCTGCCGCACGAGGGTGAAGGCCGGGTGTTGGTGCGCAATGGCAGCGGCAATGACTCGGGAATAGAACTCATCTCCAACGTCTGCCGGCACCGCCAGTCCACGATGCTGCAAGGCCGCGGTAACACCGGCCAAAACATCGTCTGCCCACTGCACCGCTGGACCTACAACACGTCGGGCGAGCTGATAGGCGCACCGCACTTTGAGATTGACCCCTGCCTGAACCTGAACCGGTACAAAACCACTTCCTGGAACGGCTTGGTGTTCGAAGACACCGGCCGTGACATCGCAGGCGAGATGAGCCAGCTGGGGGTGGCCAAAGATCTGGACTTTACCGGCTATCAGCTTGACAAGGTGCATTTGCATGAGTGCAACTACAACTGGAAAACCTTCATCGAGGTCTACCTCGAGGACTACCACGTTGGCCCCTTTCATCCAGGTTTGGGCGGATTTGTCACGACGCATGACTTAACCTGGGAGCTTCAGCCCAGCTATTCAGTGCAAACCGTTGGCGTGTCAGACAAACTGGGCAAGCCGGGCACTGATACGTATAAAAAGTGGCACGACGTCGTGCTGCAATACCGTAAAGGCGTCGCGCCCAAATATGGCGCTATCTGGCTAACTTACTACCCGCATGTGATGGTCGAGTGGTATCCCCATGTGCTGGTGGTCAGCACCCTACACCCGCGCGGGCCTGACAAAACCCTCAATGTGGTGGAGTTTTTCTACCCTGAAGAAATTTGCGCCTTTGAGCGTGAATTTATTGAAGCGCAGCAAGCCGCCTACATGGAAACCTGCGTTGAAGACGACGAAATCGCCTTGCGTATGGACGCGGGTCGCAAAGCGCTGCTGGTACGGGGCGACAACGAGTTTGGCCCCTACCAGAGCCCAATGGAAGACGGCATGCAACACTTTCACGAGTGGTATCGGCGCGAAATGGGTGCCAGCAAAACCACACAGATGATTTGACAGGCCAGCAGGCATCAACTTAAATGCTATCTATTTATGAGCTACAAGCCCATTACTTATATGGGCCAAAGCACTAAATAGCCATATTTTGACGCACTGCACCCTGTCAAGCACAACACAAGCTAAAACCTATGCAAGCCGTCTGGATGGTGCTGTCCGCGTTTATTTTTTCAACCATGGCGGTTTGCGTCAAGTTTGCTTCAGCGCACTTTAACAACGCGGAGCTGGTGTTTTACCGAGGCATCATCGGCATTGTTTTTATGGCGGCATTTGCACACCTGCGCGGCACGTCGCTGGTGACCCACGTGTTGCCCATGCACATCTGGCGCAGCGTGGTGGGCGTCGTGGCGTTGTCGGCTTGGTTTTACGCCATTGCCCACCTGCCGCTGGCCACCGCCATGACGCTGAACTACATGAGCAGTGTGTGGATCGCGGCGTTTTTGGTGGGCGGTTCGCTGATGTTTGCCAAAGCGGGTGAACGTATTGCGGCTCAAGGGCCCCTTGTTTTAGCCATTCTTGCCAGCTTTGCAGGCGTGATCATGTTACTGCGCCCCACCCTGGATCAAAACCAGGCTTTTGCTGGGTTGATTGGCCTGCTTTCAGGCCTGGGCGCTGCGTTTGCCTACATGCAAGTGATGGTGTTGGCCCGCATGGGCGAGCCCGAAGCGCGAACCGTGTTTTACTTTGCGGTGGGTACGGCGATCGCTGGCGCGCTGGGCATGGCGGTCGTGGGCCTGTCCCCGTGGAATTGGCAGCAAGCCTTATGGCTGTTGCCCATCGGCCTGCTGGCCAGCTTCGGCCAGTTGTGCATGACCAAGGCGTATTCCATGTCTACCAACCATGGCGGGACGCTGATGGTGGCCAATTTGCAATACTCCGGTATTATTTTTTCAGCCCTGTACGGCTTGGTGTTGTTTGGCGACCTGATACCGCTGCTAGGCTGGGCTGGCATGGCGCTGATTGTGCTGAGTGCCATTGCTGCCACCATACTCAGAGCCAGAGCCGCGCCCAACGCACCGGCTGAAGAGCATTAACTTGAAGGACCCTAACCATGACTTATGACCTGCTGATCTCGGCTGAGCAACTGCAAGCGCTGCTGGCAAACAAAACGCCAATGCGCGTGTTTGACTGTACTTTTGAACTGGCCGATGTTGCCGCTGGCCATAAACACTACCTTGAGTCACACATCCCGGGTGCGGTGTATGCCCATCTGGACACCGCCTTGAGCGACAAACACAGCACCGCCGTCTCGGGCGGCCGCCATCCGCTGCCTACGCGCGAAAAGTTTGCCAGTTGGCTGTCAAGTGTCGGATTGGCCAACGACATGCAAGCCGTGGTGTACGACCGCAACGGTGCCAACTACTGTGGCCGCCTGTGGTGGATGCTGAAATGGGCAGGTCACCACCATGTGGCCGTGCTGGACGGCGGTTTGCAGGCTTGGCAGGCGGCAGGTGGAACGCTAGCCAGCGGTATCGAGGCCGCACATTTTCAAACAAACTTCACGCTGGCCCCCGAATTATCTATGTTAGTGGCTACTAAAACAGTAGCAGATAATTTAGGCAGGCCGAATCAGACGCTCATCGATGCCAGAGGCGGGCCACGCTTTCGGGGTGAGGTGGAACCTCTCGACCCCATTGCCGGCCACATCCCTGGCGCTTTGAATCGCCCTTTCAGTCAAAACATGGGCGCTGATGGAAAGTTCAAACCTGCCAGCGTCTTGCGCGCTGAATTTGAGGCACTGCTGGCAGGCAGAGATCCGGCCAGCGTGGTTCACCAATGCGGCAGCGGCGTAAGCGCTGTGCCCAACCTGGTGGCCATGCAAATTGCAGGTTACGCCATGACCGGCTTTTATGCGGGCAGCTGGAGCGACTGGTGCAGCGATGCCAGCAGGCCTATGGCCCAGGGGTAAACCACCAGGCAAACCTTTGACAGGTTCGCGTGAGCAGCCTGACGGGCGGTCGCTTTATTTCAGGCCACTGCCAGGGGTCATGGGTGTTGGCGTACCCAAGCCCGTCGTACCGGTACCCATGCTGCTTGACCCCATGGGTGTATTGCTGCCAGACGAGCCTGATGCACCCGAAGAGCCGGTACCGCCAGACATGCCCGATGAAGCACCTGACGAACCCATGCCGCCAGAAGTTCCAGAAGAAGAACCCGACGACGAGCCCGACGAATCGGCAGAAGGTGTGCTTCGGGGTGTGGGCAAAGGAACGGTACCCGTATCGTCCAATTTTTTGCCGCAAGCGCCCAAACTTAGCAGAGCAGCAAGCGCGCCCGTCACGATGGTGGCAGTTTTGAAATTTGGTTTAAACATACAGGTCCTTTAACAAAAGATGAAGATAAATAATTTTCGGCATGGCGCGGCTGTTCGCCGTGACATCCACCAAAAACATTCAATCTATCGATCGTTCAAGTTTTACCCATACGAATGAGCCCCACAAGCTTGTAGGCCGATGCCACACTTACCTCAACCGACAAGATGTTGGCAATGATCAAAGCGCTGACGGCTTAGGCCTGCAACGGGGTCACGCAGCGATGCGCAGTTTGCAGTCAATCAATGCGAATGCGCCAAGCCGCTGATCAATGTCACCAAACCAATGCCGATCAGTAGCCAGGCAATTTGTGCAGCTGTCTCACGCAAGCTGGCGCGTTTTTGCAGCTGCGGAATCAAATCGGCCAGCGCCACATAAATAAAACTGCTGGACGCAGCAATTAAGAAAAACGGCAAAAAGTCATACAACTGGTCTACCAGCGCGTAGCCCAGCACGCCGCCCAGGGCCGTGACAGCCCCTGCCATGGACACTTTTGCAATCGCGTTGCGTTGGCTGCGAGTTGACTGCCGCAACACCACCAAGTCACCCATGTGGTGCGGCACCTCGTGTGCCAGCACGGCCAGGGATGCAACGATGCCCAGCCTCATGTCGGCCATGAAGGCTGAAGCAATCAAAATCCCGTCGCCGAAGCAATGCACGCTGTCGCCCGCAAGCACCGCCCAGCCGCCCGATTTGGTTTTATGGGCGTGATGATGCGCATGGTTGTGTGCCGGCTCGCCATGGGCTTGCCCACCGTGCGAATGTGCGCCATACCCGGCACTGTGCTCGTGCCCGTGGTGCCACAGCTCGGCTTTGTCGAGCAAAAAGAAAAACACCAAACCCACCAGCAACACCGCAAACAAGTCGTGCGCGCTGGCTTGACTTTCAAATGCCTCGGGCAGCAGGTGCATGAACGCGGTCGCCAGCAATGCGCCCGCAGCCAGGCTGAGCATGTGCTGGGTGTATTTGGCCAGCACGCCAAAACTGAGTGCCGCTGCCAGCCAGACACTGCCAATACCAGCAACCAGGGTGCCCAAGATGATTGCTATCAATGTCATAGCGTATTAAACCCGCAATATAAGGGCCAGAGGTAAAAATGATGAAAAAAAGACATAAAAAAGCCGCCACACGTCACCGTGAGCGGCTTTTTGCTGTGGGCCTAGAGTCTAAGCCAAGTGCGCTGGCATGCTTTTACGCCACGCCGTGCGTTTTAAACCAACCCAGCGCACGCTTGAAACCATCTTCAGCGGCTTCTTTACGGAAGCTGGGGCGGTAATCGGCATGAAAAGCGTGCGGTGCGTCGGGATACACAACAAATTCAGAAGCCTGAGCGGCGGCGTTGCCTTTGCCACCTGCGTCAAGCAAAGCGGCCTTCATTTGGTCAACCGTGGCTACCGGAATACCGCCGTCTTGCCCGCCATACAAACCCAACACCGGCGCGTTGATTTGCGCGGCTAAATCTACCGGGTGCTTGGGTGTCAGTGCTGAAGGCTGGCCGACCAGTCGGCCGTACCACGCCACACCAGCTTTGACATTTTTGCTCTGCTGCGCGTACAACCAGGTGATCCGGCCGCCCCAGCAAAAGCCGGTGATGCCCACTTTTTTCAGATCCCCGCCGTTGGCGCCGGCCCATTTCACCGCACCGTCCAGGTCGGCCATGACCTGGTCATCAGGTACTTTCGACACGACTTCCGCCATCAACTTGGCCATTTCACCGTATTTGGTGGGGTCGCCCTGGCGCGCGAATAATTCTGGCGCAACCGCCAAATAGCCTGCCTGTGCGAACCGGCGGGCGGTGTCGGCAATGTATTCATGCACACCAAAAATTTCCTGAATCACCAAAATCACCGGCAAGTTGGTTTTGCCAGCGGGGGCGGCGTAAAAAGCGGGTACTTTGAAACCGTTGACTTCAAACGAAGTCTCGCCTGTTCTCAAGCCGTCAGACGATGTTTTGATTGCTGTTTGCGCCATGATGGGCATGGCAGTGGCGGCGTAACCTATGCCCAAAGCGGCTTTAAGCGCGGTTCGGCGGCTGGCACCTGGCTCTGTGCTTTGGCCGGGCAAAAGGGAATCAAATTCATTTTTTTGGTCTTGAGTCAGCATGGTTGTCCTTTTTGGTAGTGAGTATTTAGTCGGCAAGTTAGCGTGATAGCAGCCGGAGTTTATTCGTTTGAGCAAGCTCCTGTTAGCCCTTGGACAAACGCCACGGCACTAACTATAATGAGGCAACGTAATAAAGTAATACCATGCTGCAAACCTCAAAACTCACCACCAAATACCAGGCCACAGTACCCACCAGCGTGCGCAAGGTGTTGCAGCTCAAAGCGGGGGACATGTTGGGGTTTGAGATCAATGGCGACGAAGTCAGGTTGCGCCGCGCGACCCCGCTTGATTTGGCTTTTACCGAAGCGCTGGCAGCCACATTGCCCGAGTGGGGCAGCAAAGAAGACGAACTGGCATTCAAAAGCTTGTGATGCCTGAATTGTTGTTAGCCCCTTTTGATGTGGTGGTTGTACCCTTCCCTTTTACAGACCGCACCGCCAGCAAGCGCCGCCCGGCAATGGTGTTGAGCAGCAGCGCCTTCAATCAAAAAGCACAGCACAGCGTATTGGCCATGATCACCAGCGCCGGGCACTCAAGCTGGCCGGGAGATCACTTTATTGAAGACCTTGATGGAGCAGGACTACCCAGCGCGTGCGTAGTCAGGCTCAAACTGTTCACGCTGGACCACCGATTGGTGATTCGTAAGGCGGGCACATTGGGCGCTGCGGATCAGAAAACATTGCGGCTGACTTGGGGAGGAATGTTGGCGGTTTGCGTAACTTAGCCAAGTTGGCTATTTTTGGCTATTTGTATTAATATAGTGGTCAATAAGCTGTCAAGGAGCACCCACAACATGCAAGTCAACATTCTGCAAGCCAAAAACCAGCTGTCGCAACTCATCAAGTACGCACAGGCTGGTGAGGAAGTCGTCATCGCCAACCGAGGCGCACCTGTTGTGCAGCTAGTACAGCTGACGCCAGAAAAAACTGGCCCGGCGCACCAGGCTGCCAACCCCAATTTTTTGCATTGGTTGGAAGCCAACCCTTTGCCCCGCCATGCCCGGAGGACAGCGCAAGAAATTGAAGCAGGCATTGCAGAAGAACGCAGCTCTTGGGACTGATGCATGGGACTGATTTACCTGGATGCCTGCCTGCTGATTTACGCGATTGAAGAGCACCCGGTTTGGGCTCTTGATGTGCGTGCTGCTTTAAAAAATGAGCCGGAGGCACGCTTTGCAGTGTCACCTCTCATCAAAATGGAATGCTTGGTCAAGCCATTTAAAACAGGCGACATGGCCATGCAGCGCCGCTATGAAGCGGGTTTGAACGAATTCGTTCAATTGCCCCTGACCGAGCCAATATTTCTTCAAGCGGCCATGCTGCGGGCGCGCTTTGGTTTAAAAACGCCCGATGCACTGCATTTGGCGTGCGCACAACACCATGGTTGTACGGCACTATGGACAAATGATGACCGTTTGGCGCAGGCTGGGTATGGGCTGGTGCGTAATATTTTGAAGTGAGTCTGGCTGACTTCAATGCGCCTTTTCCCACGCAAACTTTAGTGCGCTTTATCCCAGTTCTCGCCAATACCAATCTCAGCCAGCAGCGGCACTTTTAGCTGCGCCACACCCGCCATCAGGCGCGGAATCTCTACCCGCACCCAATCCACCTCAGCTAGCGGCACTTCAAACACCAACTCGTCATGTACTTGCATGATCACTTTGGTCTTGCGGTTTTCGTTGTCCAGCACGTCCATTACCTTGTTCATGCTGAGCTTGATCAGGTCAGCTGCTGTGCCCTGCATGGGGGCGTTAATCGCCGCACGTTCTGCACCTTTTTGGCGTGGGCCGTTGGGCGAGTTGATCTCGGGCAGGGTCAAACGGCGACCAAAAACAGTTTCGACGTAGCCTTTGCTTTTAGCCGACAGGCGGGTATCAATCATGTAGTTTTTAACGCCGGGGTAACGCTGAAAGTACTTGTCGATGTAGGCGGCTGCTGCTTTGGTCTCTATGCCTAAATTTTTCGCTAGGCCAAAGCTGCTCATGCCGTAAATCAGCCCAAAGTTGATCACCTTGGCGTAGCGGCGCTGCTCGCTGCTGACCTGCGTCACGTCTACGCCAAACACCTCAGCGGCAGTGGCACGGTGTACGTCTACACCATCGGTAAAGGCTTTGAGCAGCGCCGCGTCCTGACTGATATGCGCCATGATGCGCAGCTCAATCTGGGAGTAGTCGGCGCTGGCAATCACACTGCCTGCCGGGGCAACAAAGGCTTCACGCACGCGGCGGCCTTCTGCCGTTTTGACCGGTATGTTTTGCAGGTTGGGGTCGTTGCTGCTGAGCCGTCCCGTGACCGCCACGGCTTGCGCGTAATGGGTGTGTACACGGCCAGTTCTGGGTAGCGCCAGTTGGGCGAGTTTGTCGGTATAGGTGCCCTTGAGCTTTGACAGGCTGCGGTGCTCCAGCAACTTGGCGGGCAGCGGGTAGTCTTCAGCCAACTTTTCGAGCACCTCCTCGTCGGTACTGCGTGCGCCGCTGGGCGTTTTTTTAATGACCGGCATGCCGAGCTTGTCAAAGAAGATTTCGCCCAACTGCTTAGGGCTGCCCAGGTTAAAGGGCTGGCCCGCTATTTCATAAGCCTCAGTTTCCAATTGCACCAGTCGCAACCCCAATTCACCGCTTTGTTTCGCCAGCATCGGGCCGTCAATCAACACGCCATTGCGTTCAATGCGGTAGAGGCTTTCGCTGCTTTTCATCTCCAGCTCGTAAATAAATTTGAGCTTGTCCATGGCCTGCAGTTGCGGCCAGAGCACCCGGTGGACGCCAAGCGTTTGGTCAACGTCTTCCGACGAATACTCAGCAGCCTTGGCAATATCGACCTGGTTAAATGTGAGCTGGTGCACGCCCTTGCCGCACAGGTCCTCAAAAGTAATGCCGCCGCGTCCCAAATGCCGCGTTGCCAAGCTTGAAAGGCCGTGCGGTTTGTGGACTTCGAGCACATAGCTTTGCAGCATGGTGTCATGAAAGTAGCCTTGCACCTCAATGCCGTGGTTGGCAAACACATGGCGGTCATATTTGACGTGCTGGCCGAGTTTGTGCCGGGTCGGGTCTTCAAGCCACGGTTTGAGCTTGGCGAGTACCTCATCACGCGGCAGCTGCACCGGTGCATCGGGGTAATCATGCGTCAAGGGAACATACGCCGCCTCGCCCGGCGCGACAGAAAAGCTGATGCCAACAATTTCGGCCCGCATTTCATCAATAGAGGTGGTCTCCGTGTCCAGCGCAACCAAGTCAGCCGTTTTCAATTTCGCCAGCCAGGTGTGAAAAGCTTCCCAAGTGAAGATGGTGTCAAAGACCAGGGTGCTGGGCTGCTTGGGCACGGTTGCGACAGCTTCTGGCTCGTCGAACAGGCCAGGATCCAAACTTCGTTCGGGCTGAGCCCCGCTCCCCGATCGTCCTGAGCCAGTCGAAGCAAGCCCTTCGACAAGCCCGTCCTGAGCTGAGCCGAAGGGCTCAGGGCGAACGGTATTACCCTCAAGCGTCTTCACCAGTCCCTTGAAGCCGTACTTTTCATAAAAAACAGTCAGGGCGTCCCGTTTTTGTGCGCCCATAGCTATGGCTTCCATAGCAGGCAGGCCGCTGACATAAGCTGCAAGGTCACAGTCTTTCTTAATCGTGACCAGCGCTTTTCCCTGCGGCAGCCAATCCAGCGAGGCACGCAAGTTGTCGCCGACTGCGCCTTTAATACTGGCCGCATTGGCGACAAGGTTGTCCAGGGAACCGTATTCGAGCAGCCACTTCACCGCCGTCTTTGGCCCGCATTTGGGCACACCGGGCACGTTGTCTACCGTGTCACCCACCAGCGCCTGGTAGTCCACCATCAGGCGGGGCGGTACGCCAAACTCGGCTTCTACGCCCGCCAGGTCACGCCGCTTGTTGTTCATCGTGTCAATCACGGTGATGTGCTGGTCCACCAGCTGGCTTAAGTCTTTGTCGCCGCTGGAGATGATGACGTCAATGCCCTGGCTTGACGCCATGCAGGCCAGCGTACCAATCACGTCGTCAGCCTCCACACCCGGGACTGTCAATACCGGCCAGCCCAGCAGCGCGACGACTTCATGCACCGGCTCGATCTGGCTGCGCAAATCGGGCGGCATGGGCGAACGGGTGGCCTTGTAGGCCGGGTACAGGTCGTCCCTGAAGGTTTTGCCTTTGGCGTCAAACACGCAGGCGGCGTAGTCGGCGCGGTAATCTTTGCGCAGCTTGGTCAGCATGTTGACCATGCCGCGAATCGCGCCGGTAGCTGGGCTGCCAGGGTCGGAGGGGTCAGCCCGCAGGTCAGGCATGGCATGAAAAGCGCGGTACAGGTAACTGGAGCCGTCCACCAAGAGCAACGTTTTTTTATCAGTAGTCATATTTAAGAATTGTCAGGGATTTAACGTCGATCGGGTTTGAAGGCTTTTGCATCGCCGCCAACCCGCCCAAGCCTACAATGCTGGCATGAAATACCCCTTGCCAAACCACCTCCGCACATGGGTGTTTTTTGCCGTTTTGCCATGGGCGACCCTGAGCGCTGCTCAAACCGCAGCGCCCACAGGCGACGCTGCGGCGGTGCCATCCCTGCTTCCACTAGCTGTTACACAAGACCAGACCATTCAGCGGATACGTAAAGAAGACGCCGGATCAAGAATTGACGAGGTACGTGTGGGCGGCCAAACGCAGAGCATCACGGTTCAGCCCAAAACTGGCACCACCTTGCCCGCCTACGAAGTCAAACCTTCCGACACAGCACGCGGTGCAGCGCCGTCTACCGCCAAAAACGACACCACCGGATCGCGCGTCTGGAACGTGTTGAAGTTTTAATTTTCGACCGCGAGTTTTTAGCATGGCTGTGTACACCGAGGTCTCGTTCGACGAGGCCGCCGACTTTTTGCAAACGCTCGGTTTAGGCAAACTGCAAAAGCTAAAAGGCTGTGCGGGCGGTATTGAAAATACCAATTATTTTGCAGATACTGAAACTGCTGCCGACGGCGTCACCGGCACCGGCGAGTACGTGCTGACGCTGTTTGAGCGACTGAGCTTTGAACAACTGCCGTTTTACCTGCAATTGATGAAGCACTTGGCCAGCCGCGCAATACCGGTACCCAACCCTGCGCCAAGCAAAAACGGTCAGATCTTGCACCGCCTGAAAGACAAACCGGCTGCTGTCGTTAACAAACTGCGGGGCCAAAGTGAGCTAGCCCCCACATCGGCCCACTGCGCAAGCGTGGGGGCCATGCTGGCCCGCATGCATCTGGCAGGCCAGGATTTTGACCTGCACCAACCCAACTTGCGCGGCTTAGCCTGGTGGAATGCCACCTTGCCCGCCGTCTTGCCGCACGTCAACGCCGGGCAACGCAGCCTGCTGCTGGCCGAGCTGGCCTACCAAAACCACGTTGCCGCCAGCTCTGCCTACAAAGCCTTGCCCACCGGGCCTGTGCATGCCGACCTGTTTCGCGACAATGTGATGTTTGAAGGCGCCGAGCTGACCGGGTTTTTTGACTTTTATTTTGCTGGTTGCGACGCATTTTTGTTTGACATTGGCGTTTGCTTGAACGACTGGTGCATTGACCTGGCCACTGGCCAGCACGACGCCACACGGGCGGCTGCGTTTTTAGCTGCTTACCAAGCCGTGAGGCCGATGACCGCGCAAGAGCGCACGCTGCTGCCTGCGATGGCGCGCGCGGGTGCGCTGCGGTTTTGGATCTCGCGCTTGTGGGATTTTTACTTGCCCCGAGAGGCTGCGGTGCTAAAAGCGCATGACCCTGTCCACTTTGAACGCGTACTCAGGCAGCGGGTGGCGCATCCGCTGGTGATGCCGCCGTCTGCATGATGAAACCTTGACAAACCGATGACCAAACGATGACGAAGCTATGAAACTGCACCTTGTCCCGGCGCGTACCGGCATTACCTGGGTCAAGCTCGGGTTCAAAACTTTTGTGCAGCAACCCCTGGCGATGTCGGGCTTGTTTTTCATGTTCATGGCGCTGTTGTCGATTGCGTCACTGTTGCCGTTGGTCGGCGCTGCGGTTGCCTTGGCCCTGTTGCCTGCCGCCACGCTGGGGCTGATGGCGGCTACACAAGAAGCTGCCAAAGGCAAATTTCCGATGCCGTCGATTTTGATCAGTGCCTTTCGGGCCGGGCAACAGCGCCTGAAAGCCATGCTGATATTGGGTGCGCTTTATGCGGTTGGGTTTTTAGCCATCATGGCGGTTGTCAGCTTGATTGATGGCGGGCAATTTGCCAAGCTCTACCTGGTGGGCGGAAAAATCACCGAAGAGTTGGTCAGGCAAACTGATTTTCAGGTGGCGATGTGGGTCACACTGGCCTTGTACATGCCGCTGTCGCTGACGTTTTGGCACGCTCCGGCGTTGGTGCACTGGTACGGCGTGTCGCCGGCTAAAAGCCTGTTTTTCAGTTTTATGGCGTGCTACAAAAACATGGGTGCGTTGACCGTGTTCGGCTTGGCGTGGGCGGGCATTTTCATGGCAGCTATTCTTGCCGTGACGGTGATTGCCGCATTGTTAGGCAGCCCGGCATTTGCCGGAATGGCCATGTTTCCGCTGGCGTTGATCATTTTCACGATGTTTTTTACATCCATTTACTTTACTTTTCGCGACAGCTTTGAGGGCAACCCAGACAGCGAATTAGCCAGCCATCCATTAAAAGGAGACGCGCCATGACCCATCACACCCTGCAAGGCCGAACCGAAAACGAGGTCCTTTGGTTTCAACGCCGGGAGGTGGTTAAGGCCGCTGCGGCATGGCTGGCGGCTGGCGGTTTGCCAGCAGCAATGGCTCAGCAGCGCAGTAATGTGGTGCAACTGACGGGTGATGCACTGCTCAACGGCAGCCGCTTGCTGCCAGGTCAGTCGGTGCAAACAGGCGACCAGTTGCAAACAGGTCCGGGCTCCAGCATGATTTTTACCATGGGCAATGCGTCGTTTTTGGTGCGCCAAAACACCATGATGTCGGTGGAGCGTGGTGCCAGCCTGAACACGGTCAGCCTGCTGCGCATGGTCACCGGTGCGGTCGCCAGCGTTTGGACCAAGGGCAGCAATCGCTCCATCATCACGCCCACCCTGACGGCTGGCATACGAGGGACGGGCGTTTACACCGAGGTCAGTCCCGACCAGGACAGCCGAACCTACTTTTGCAATTGTTACGGTACCGTCGAACTGAACGCGGGCGGTGACTCAACAGTTTCTGTTGCGCAATACCACCAGTCGTTTTGGACGCAACCCAAAAGCGCAGCCTTGGTTCCGGCCGGTGCCATCAACCACACCGATGAAGAGCTGGAGTTTTTGGCCGACTTGGTCGGCCAGCGCACCGCTTGGCAAGTCATGGGACGCAAAGGGTCAAAAGACGGCAAGGGAACCATGGGTTACTGAGCTGGCCCAACGCTAAACCACCGTGAGTTTAGCCACGCTGAGGGCCAACCATTTCACCCCATGCCGGGTGAAGTTGATTTGCGCCCGAGCATCTGGCCCACTGCCCTCTAACATCTGAACCTTGCCTTCGCCAAACTTGGCATGAAACACGTTCATGCCGCTCTTCAGGCCATGGGCAGGCGCTTCACGCTGTGGCGGAACAGCTGGGTTTGCAAATCGCTCCAAAGAGCCTTTTTGAGAAGAAAATACACCGCTGGCCCAATCCTTTCGTGCGCCGGCAGCTCCTGAATCTGTAGCGTCCGTCCAGGGATTACGGCCCATGCTCAAGCTGGACGCAAAACCCTGATTTTTGGGTGTGATCCATTTCAAAGCCGCTTCGGGTAGCTCGTCAAAAAACCGGCTTTTCAGGTTGTAGCGGGTTTGGCCATGCAGCATGCGCGTTTGCGAATGGCTCAGGTACAGGCGTTTGCGCGCCCGAGTGATGGCCACGTACATCAGGCGACGTTCTTCTTCAATGCCGCCTGCTTCAAGCAAAGAGTTTTCGTGAGGAAAGATGCCGTCTTCCAGCCCGGTGATGAACACGCAGTCAAACTCCAGCCCTTTGGACGAATGCACCGTCATCAGCTGCACCGCGTCTTGCCCGGCTTTGGCTTGGTTGTCGCCTGACTCGAGCGCGGCGTGGGTCAAAAAAGCGACCAGCGGGCTCAGGGTTTCGCCAGTTTCAAGATCGGGTCCCAAATACTCTGGGGTCGGATTGTCCAGCGCGTCAGCAGTCAAGCCCTGGCTGGCCGGACTTTGGGTCATGTTTAAAGCGGTTGCCGCCCCCAACTCATCCACAGGCAGCGCCACCGCGTCGCGCCCAAAACCTTCTTGCCCTACAAAAGATTCAGCGGCGTTCACCAGTTCGGCCAAATTCTCCAGCCTGTCCTGGCCTTCGCGGTCAAGTTTGTAGTGCTCTTCAAGTCCGCTGTGCGAAAGCACCAGCTCAATGATTTCGCGCAGCGTGCTGCCGGTGGTCTGCTCGCGCATCACATCAATCTTGGCCACAAAAGCGCCAATGTTGGTACCGGCCTTGCCTGCTACCGCGCTTACCGCATCGTGCAGCGAGCAACCCGAGGTTTTGGCAATGTCTTGCAGCTGCTCTAGGCTGCGCGCACCAATGCCGCGTGGCGGAAAGTTGACGACCCGCATAAAGCTGGTGTCGTCGTTCGGATTCTCCAGCAGCCGCAAATAGGCCAGGGCGTGCTTGATCTCCGCACGTTCAAAAAACCGAAGGCCACCATAAACACGGTACGGCAGTCCGGCGTTAAACAGCGCGGTTTCCATCACCCGGCTTTGCGCGTTGCTGCGGTACAGCAAAGCGATTTCTTTGCGCTGGGTGCCGTCACGCACCAGTTGCTTGACTTCATCGACAAACCACTGCGCCTCTGCAAAATCGCTGGGTGACTCATGCACCCGCACCGGCTCGCCCGGCCCGGCCTCGGTCCGCAGATTTTTACCGAGGCGCTTGGTGTTGTGGCCAATCAACGCATTGGCAGAGTCCAAAATGTTGCCAAAGCTTCGGTAGTTGCGCTCCAGTTTGATCTGATGGGTGACTGCAAATTCCCGTACAAAGTCGGCCATGTTGCCCACTCGCGCCCCCCTGAAGGCGTAGATGCTTTGGTCGTCATCACCCACCGCAATCACCGAGCCGCCTTGCATCGTGGGCGCATCACCTTCGGCGCCCTGCCCGGCCAGCATTTTGATCCACGCGTATTGCAGCTTGTTGGTGTCCTGAAACTCGTCGATCAAAATATGCCGAAAGCGGCGCTGGTAGTGCTCACGCACCGCCGTGTTGTCGCGCAGCAGCTCGTAGCTGCGCAGCATCAACTCGCCAAAGTCGACCACGCCTTCGCGCTGGCATTGCTCCTCGTACAGCGCATACAAATCAACTTTTTTGCGCATGTCTTCATCATGCGCCTGCACATCTTTGGGCCGCTGGCCGTCTTCTTTGCAGCCGGCAATAAAGTACATCAGTTGCTTGGGCGGAAAGCGTTCATCGTCAATACCGAACTGTTTGCATAGCCGCTTGATGCTCGACAACTGGTCTTGCGTGTCCAGAATCTGAAACGTCGATGGCAAATTGGCCAGTTTGTAATGCGCCCGCAAAAACCGGTTGCACAGCCCATGAAAGGTACCAATCCACATGCCGCGCACATTGACGGGCAGCATGCTGGTCAGGCGCAACATCATTTCTTTGGCGGCTTTGTTGGTGAAGGTGACGGCCAAAATGCCGCCGGGCGACACTTGAGAGGTTTGCAGCAGCCAGGCGATGCGGGTCGTCAACACGCGGGTCTTGCCAGAACCTGCGCCAGCCAGAATCAGGGCGTGGGTTGCGGGCAGCGTGACAGCGGCCAGTTGCTCGGGGTTGAGGTTATTGAGCAGCGGGGAGGCTGACGAGACAGGAGCGTTGAGCGGATCATCAAAAAGCATGAGCTATTGTAGAAAGGTACTGAAACCCGACTAAAAAGCCTAAGAAGGCTCATTTAATGCAAAAAAACGGCCCGTAGCCCCTATAAAACATACCCTAATAGCTATTAAATAAATAGCAAGTGATTCGCCACGGTTAGCTATGCCTTCGACGCCGCTACTTTGGCAATGGGCTTGAAGTCCAGCGCCTTCATGGCCGGGCCGAGCCGTTGTGCGGCTTTTTCGTAGCCGTCCCAGGGCGTATTGCCCACTTTAAGCCGATCGGCAACGTTTTGTACTGTCCAGTGCGCGCCACTTCTCAAGCTGGGCAGCTCGCCCCAACCCACAGGTACCGACACCCCCATGCCAGGCCGGGCACGGGCCGTCCATGCGCAAGCGGTGGTAGCACCAAAGCCGTTACGAAGGTAGTCCACAAAAATTTTGCCCATGCGATTTTTGGGGCCGCTTTTGGCGACAAAAATTTGCGGCAAAGTTTTGCCCAAGTGGCTCACAACGTGATGTGAAAACTCCTTGACCGCTTCCCATCCGTGCTGCTTCTTCAGAGGCACGACCACATGTAAGCCCTTGCCGCCAGATGTTTTTAAAAAGGCGGCCAAGCCCAGTGTCTCCAGCATGGTTTTAACGAGCACAGCCGCTTCCTGCATGCGCGGCCAGGCCAGGTTGTCGCCGGGGTCGAGGTCAAACGTCATGCGGTCGGGCTTTTCAATTGACTGGGCGGTAGCGTTCCAAGTGTGAAATTCGATGGTGTTCATTTGTGCCGCCGACAACAGCGCGTCAACGGTGTGTATTTCGAGCAAAGGCATATGACCCGGGTCGAGTGCGCGGTCCAGCAGTGTGATGCCTGGCACCTCGCCATCGTTTGCATGCTTTTGGAAAAACACAGCCCCTCCCACGCCCGACGGCACCCGTACCAATGACACGGGCCTGCCGGTCAAGTGGGGCAACATCAGCGGTGCGGCCAAGGCGTAGTACTGCACCAAATCGAGCTTGGTAATGCCGCTTTGTTGGTCAATCACCCGTTCTGCATGGGTCACCCGCAACGCAGCAGGAAGCGGCGACGTAGGGGGAGATGCTGTATCAGGCGGCTTTTTAACAGCCCCCTTTATGCTTTTTTTCAGCGTAACTGGGGTCATGGCTTCGTCCCGGGTGATGGCTTGCGGCGGCTTGTCGGTGCGCAAGCCGCGAAACACGGCATGTCGTACACGCGACGATGCTGTCCAGCTTGCAAACGAGATTTCAGCCAGCAGGCTAGGCGTGACCCAGTGCGGTTTGCCCACTATCACGGCCTGGCTGGCAAACGGGCTGCTGCCCACTTCAAGTTTGTTCAGTTTGCCGCGCAGCTCAACCAGCAGTTTTTCATTGAACCCAGTACCCACATTGCCCGCATATTGAAGCCCCCCTTGCGCATCATGAACGCCCAGCAGCAGCGCGCCTAGGCCCGTGCGCGAGCCTTTGGGGTCAGTAAAGCCGCAAATCACAAACTCTTGTCGCTGGCCGCATTTGAGCTTGATCCATGCGAGGCTTCGGCCCGATTGGTAAGGCGCATCGGCACGCTTGCCGATCAAGCCTTCAAAGCCCAGCTTGCAGGCGCTGGCAAACAGGTCTTGGGGAGCATGATCAAAGGTTTCACTGAACTTCAGGTTGTCTGCGGTGTTGCTTTGCATCAGCTGCTGCAACTGGGCGCGGCGTTCGACCAGCGCTACGTCGCGCAAATCGTGATGCGCGCTAAATGGCAGGTCAAACAAGTAATACACCAAGGCGGCGGCGTGTGGGGCCGAAGCGGCTTCGCCGCTGGCGTCAAAGGCGTTCTGAAGCAACTGAAAATTGGGAATGCCCTGTGGGTCGGGCACGATGATTTCGCCGTCCAGCCAGGCTGACTCAAGACCCCAGGCCCGCAGCGACTGCACCAGCTGCGGCATTTTGTCGGTCCAGTCGTGGCCGTTGCGCGTCAAGCAACGCACATCGTCACCGTCAATCCGGGCCATGATCCGGTAACCGTCAAATTTAAGCTCATAAAGCCAATGGCCCGCGGCCGGTGGGGCGTCAACCAGCGTAGCAAGTTGCGGCGCTATTTGGAAGGGCAGCGCGGTCCGCTTAGCGGCGGTCGGCACCGACGCGCTTGTTTTGCTTGATGGCGTTGCGGTATCGCGCTCTTTAATGAGCAGCCAGGGCGGCTGTTTTTCATCACGCCCCTTCATCCGCACCAACATCCATTTGCCTCGCAGTTTCTCACCAAAAATTTCAAACTTCAAGCGTCCCTCTCGAAACCCGTTGGCAGCATCTTCGAGCGGCAACCAGGTGCCGCGGTCCCAAATGATGACCTTGCCCGCGCCATACTGTTTAGCGGGAATCGTGCCTTCAAAACTGGCATAAGACAGCGGATGGTCTTCAACCTGAACTGCCATGCGCTTGATGTGTGGGTCCAGGCTGGGGCCTTTAGGCACGGCCCAGCTTTTCAGCACACCGTCAAACTCCAGCCGAAAGTCGTAATGCAGGCTGCTGGCCCAATGCTTCTGGATGACATAAGACAGCTCAGCGCCGGCTGCTTTTGCCAGACTTTCGCCATGTTCGGCTGGCTCGGGCGTCAGGGTGAATGTTCGTTTCAGCCGGTACTGCTTCAGCAAATCGTCCTTTGACATGATCAGGTCTGGGCGGTCAGCGTGCAGACGAGTGTGGGCGTTTTCATGTCGTCAGGCGGCGCGGCGACTTGTTTTTGCTTTCGGCGGGGCAGCGATGGCTTTGACTTTGCCAGGCGTCGGCGCAGCAGATTTGGCGGGGGCATGGCTGCCCGGTTTTTTCAAGCTGCGCATCAGCAGCTCGGTTAAATCGATGATTTGCGCGCCGCCCTGCCCGGCTTCGTCCACATGCTCCAGCGGCGTGACCGTCTCCAGTTTGCCTGCCTTGGCCCGTTGCTCAACCAGCGCCATGATGGCGCTTTTGAATTCGTCCTTGAAGTCACTCGGGTTCCATGGGGCGGTCATGTCGCTGACGAGCTGCTCGGCCATTTTCAGCTCGTTGTCACGGATTCCTGATGCCTTCGTGCCCGATGGCGGCAGGTTCAGGAGGTCATCGGGCCGAATCTCGTCGCCCCAGCGCAGCAAATTAAGCACCATGCCGCGCCCGGACGGTATCAGCGCTGCCAGATGTTGCTTGGTTTGGATAACCACGCGTGCAACGCCCACCTTACCTGTCCGGAGCAGCGTTTCCCGCAGCAGCGCATAAACTTTTGCGCCCTTGTTGATGGGCGACACATAATATGGCCGCTCCAGGTACACAAACGGGATTTCCCCAGCGCCCACAAAGGCTTCAATTTCAATCGTTTGCGTGGTTTTGGGATAAGCGTCGGCAATGTCTTTATCGCTCAGCACCACGTACTGGCCTTCCTCGTAAGCGATGCCTTTGACAATGTTTTCTTTGGCGATTTCCTTGCCGGTCTTTTTGTTGATTCGCCGGTATCCCACCGGGTCCATGCTGCGTTTGTCCAACCAATCAAAGTCAAGCCCCTGCTCTGACGTGGCCGAATGAAGGCCAACCGGGATATGCACCAGGCCAAAGGTAATGGCACCTTTCCACAACACGCGTGATGACGTCTCGACCATGCTTATCCTCTAACGGTGGGTGAACAAAACTGCCCCGACCTCTTAGCAAAGTTAATGGCGGCCAAATCGCTGCGCCGTAGGACGGCAATAAGCAGGCACGTCAGATACGGGCTTTGATTTGCACAAAAGCTGCTGCCCTGCCAAGTTACAAGACTTCGTTAACATCAAGCCCATGCCGTACAACTTTTACAAACTTGAGTGGGTCGTTGCCCTGTGACTGAAGCGCGGTTGATGTTGGTAGACAGTAACGACTACACGGCTTCGGTGCTGATTGAGGACTTGCGCAGGCGCGGGTTGGGCTATGTTCAGTGGGCAGCCAATCCGCTGGATTTACCGCAACGCCTCAGCGCTAGCCCCCCGGATGTGGTGGTGGTGAACTACAACTCCGACCAAAGCAACGACTTGATGATGTGCAGCACTGTCAAGCTGCTTGCGCCCAAGTCAGCAACGGTGGTTATCTCATCGCCGGGGCCCGCCCTGAAAGCGGTGCGACTTTGGGCGCAACAAACCAACAGCATTGATGTGATCATTGAAAAGCCGCTGTCTGATGAGCGTTTTTTTATTACTGTGATCGAGTTGCTGCGCGTCAGGGCGGCCACCCGGGAAGCCGATGACCGCATCGCCCGACTGACCAGCCTGGTCCCCGATGAGGCCATGACTGCAATCAACCAGCCGTTTAACGATGAGGCCGAGACGTTTGAAACCGTCGTGCTTTTCACCGACATTCGCGGGTCGTCCCAGCTGATACGAGAAACACCACCCCAAGTTTTTTTTCAACACTTAAACGACCTGCTCAGCGCCCAAGCCGCTGAAATCCGCAAACACCAGGGTGCCGTCATTAAATACACCGGAGACGGCTTGATGGCTATTTTTCGCGGCATGGGGCGCTCTTATCTGGCACTGCGATGTGGTTTGGCACTGGCAAGTCTTCATGGCAAACATCCCTTTCCCTTTGGTGTGGGTATTGCACAAGGCCTGGCATTGGCCGGGTTTATTGGCGACTCTGCACAGTTGGGGCAAAAGAGGCAATACGATGTGATCGGGGCTACCGTTCACATGGCGGCGCGGCTGTGTGAGTTGGCCAATGGCGGCGAAGTCGTGGCAACCCAGTCGCTGAACAAAGCGGCGAGCATCGCCAAGCCCGTGCCGCAGTTAAAGGTGGGTGTCACCCTCAGGGGGTTTACTCAAGCTTCAGACTTTCTGGTTTTTGCCCTTGATGAGACCCCAAATCGCCCATTTACCTCTACGCAGGAAACCAGAACATGAAAGAACAGTTTGACGCAGCCCAGATCAGCAAGGTCATTGACCAGGCGCTGGTTTACCAGTGCGCCTGCCCGGCTCAGGTGTGCCGCGCCATTTTTGAGCTGCGTGAGCTTTATGAGTACCAGATGAATTGCGCCAACGACTCTGTCAATGATGCACTGGTACACCAAACGATTGCCTCTGCGACTGAAAAGTCGCACGAAATCATGGAAGAGTGCTTGAAAAAAATTCTGGACATTGAAGGTTGGGACCAATCAACTTTTGCGATGCCGTTAGCGCTGAGAAAAAAACCAGTGCGGGCGCTGTAAAGGTACTGGGTAAAAGAAGCAATCGAGGCTGGGCCACTAAAATTCAGTGCAGTCACCCCTTTTTTAGCTGCACTCATTTTTAAAAACCATGCAAATATTTGATTACGACAACATCCTGTTGCTACCGCGCAAATGCCGGGTCGACAGCCGGTCTGAATGTGATGCCGGGGTCGAGCTCGGTGGGCGTGTTTTTCGCATCCCGGTGGTACCCGCCAACATGAAAACGGTGATCAACCAAGACCTGTGCGTATGGTTGGCCAAAAATGGCTATTTTTACGTGATGCACCGGTTTGACCTGGACAATCTGGCGTTCGTTAAAGCCATGAAGGCCGAGGGCGTGTACGCATCGATTTCACTCGGCGTGAAGCAGCCTGATTACGACACGGTTGACCAGATGTTGTCGCTTAGCTTGGTGCCCGACTACATCACCATCGACATTGCCCACGGGCATGCCGACAGCGTGCAAAAAATGATTGGCTACATCAAGCAAAAGCTGCCTTCGTCATTCGTGATTGCAGGCAACGTAGCCACGCCTGAAGCGGTGATTGACCTTGAAAACTGGGGCGCAGACGCGACCAAGGTAGGCATTGGCCCGGGCAAGGTGTGCATCACCAAAATGAAAACCGGTTTTGGCACGGGCGGCTGGCAGTTGTCTGCGCTCAAGTGGTGCGCACGCGTAGCGACCAAGCCCATCATTGCCGACGGCGGCATACGCGAGCATGGCGACATTGCCAAGTCGGTCCGCTTTGGCGCAACGATGGTGATGATCGGCTCAATGCTGGCAGGCCTGGAAGAAAGCCCCGGCAAAACGGTGGAGGTCGATGGGCAACTCTTCAAAGAGTATTACGGCAGCGCATCAGATTTCAACAAAGGTGAATACAAGCACGTTGAAGGCAAGCGCATTCTGGAGCCGGTCAAGGGTAAGCTGGCAGACACGCTACGTGAGATGGAAGAAGACATTCAAAGCGCCATCAGTTATGCAGGCGGCAAAAAGCTGATGGACATCCGCAAGGTGAACTATGTGACATTGGGTGGGGACAATGCGGGTGAGCATTTGTTGATGTAGTTGTGCCCTTCCCCTTCCCAGGGTAGGTTGAGATGGGAGCTAAGAACGTTACACGACCCATGCGGAAATAGCCAAATTAGGGTGGCGTTCTTTTAACACCATCAGCCCTTTATTGACCGGTTTGGCCAATCAGGGACGCTGCAGCCCAAATAACATTCACTTTTTGTATGTTGAAAATGCCGCCATAGGTGTTTTTATAGTTGCAGCACAGATCGAGAATTGCAAAGTTATTTGAATAGTTCAGCTGACATTACGTACAGCACGATCTTATGCCTATCAACTTTGGAATTTAAAGAATGACGATTCAACGACGCTCGCTGCTCATAGCCGGGGCTACAACTTCTCTCGGTTTAGGCAACTTGTCCGCGCTTGGTTCGCGCAGTGCATTGGCGCAGACCACCATCAAATTTGATCGACAAGTAAAGGCGTTTCTCGACCAGCGGCGAAATACCTGGAGCCAAGGCATCAATTACTGGAACGTTCGCTATGAAGATGGGCAGGCGCTGCACAATCTCGTGCTGAAAAGCGGGTTCAAACGCCTGCTTGAGGTCGGCACATCAACCGGGCATGGGGCTATCTGGCTTGCCTGGGCTGCGGCTAAAACTGGCGGTAAGCTCACGACCATCGAAATAGACAAAGGCAGGCATGAAGAAGCACTGCGCAACTTCAAGCTGGCTGGGGTAGATGCGTTCATAGACGCTCGTTTGGCCAATGCGCACGATCTCGTAAAACAAATGCCAGGCCCTTGGGATTTTGTGTTTCAGGACGCAGACAAGGACTGGTACTTGAACTATTGGAACGATCTCAAGGGAAAGATGGCTCCCAATGGCTGCTATAGCGCCGACAACGTTCTGCGCCCGGGCGCGCGCGAAGTCACACAGTTTGTAGAAGCAGCACGTCGGGATCCAGCCTTCATCACACGCATCGACGATTTGGGTAGCGGTGAAGGTGTGCTGCTTGCATGTCGCAAGTGACACTGCAGGTACCTTCCGCTTACGACGTTGCTCTGGACATCTGTCGTTAGTGCATTTCATGCGCCAGCTGTAGCCACCATGCATAGTGAGAATAGTGGTGTAATGCTTGCAACCGCCGGCGGTATCGCTGGTTTAGCTAGCTTTCTGTTGTTTGGATTGCAGCCGTTAACGATAAGCACAATGAATGGTTGGCATTCATCTGCCGCGGTGGTGCAGTTTTTCCAGTTAACTTATCTGTTTGGAGTTTTACTCACGGCGGGCACGGTGAACCTATCACCAAAAGCTGATGTTTGCCTAGCTGCTGCGCTGTTTTTTCCTGCTGCTGCATACACCCTGGTAATGGCAATACCGAACGGTTTGCAGCGTCTGGGCGACATTGCGCCTCTTGCAATATGGCTGGCTTCCGCCTCAACGATCATGATTCGTGCAATGGGTGCAGCACTACCGTTGGAAAATTTACAACCTTACTCCATTATTGCTGCCAGCAATACTGGGGCGATGTCAGGTGTAGTGCTCTGGCTGCATCCTTCCCGCCCATCTGCTGAAAGTGTTTGGCTGGCGGCTACGGTAACGCTCTTAATGATCGGAATCGGTTTGGTTATGTTGCTTTACTTGGCTGCCAAACTTCCTGAGTCAAGCCGGAAAAGACGAGATATAAATTTTCCCTGGTCAACCTATCACACGGCACTTTGGTTCATTCTGTCCATGATGACAAGCTTAGCTTTGGTGATGGCATATCAAAAGCTTGGATCGTCAAATCAAAACGAATCACATGCCACATCACTTTCGTTATCGATCTCAGCTATGCCTTTGCTGGTGTTTTTATTGGCATACGTTGTTAGCTGGCTACCCAGGTCAGCGAGCTCCACACAATCTCATCTCCCACTTGCACTACACGGCCTATCAATCTTCTTTATCTATGTTGTGACGGCTGCTGTTAGTCATGCGGCGATTTTCACTCTGCCCTTGCTGTATTTGTTTTGTGTAGCCTGCGTCGAAGCCCTTCGTCGCCTTGCGCCGAACCCAGCCCTTGCAACGCGATTTCAGGTCGTTCAAGCAATGGGCGGGGCCTGTGGTGGATGGCTGGCGTTGACTCTTTAAGCTTAGGTGCCAGGTACGCTCTCTCGCACAAACTGGTTCCTGAACCATTGCAGTCCCCCATCCCGATGTGCGCGTTCATGCCAGATCAGCCTATATTCAAAGTTCAGCGTCTTTTCTCTGATGGGTAAAACCGTCAGCGCATATTGCTTTTCCCAGGTTCGTGCAAGACGATCAGGCACCACCGAAACCAGATCACTGCTCACCACACCTTCCAATGCTGCATGAAAGTAAGGCGAGGCTAATACGATGCTTGCGGGCTTAAGTCCCAGTCTGCTGTACAGGTCGTCCGTGACGTATTGCCTCGCCGCAAGATAGCGCGGCGCACTTTGCGGAAATTTTGCCGCTTCTTTGAGCAAAGTCTTTCCGTTGGCACTTTGATAGGCCGCCAGCGGGTGCTGGCGGCGGCAGACGAAAGAATAACCGTCCTTGAAAAGCCTGCGGAAGTGGAAATCAGGTGGCAGCGTCATATCCGCATACAACGCGCAGTCAAGCTCTCCTCGCTCAAGCTTTGAAATTGTTTCGTCCGACCACGGGTCAACCTGCCAGGACGCAAGTGGCGCCAGATTGCGAAGATTCGCAAGCAAGGGCAAGAGAACAACTGACATGCCGTAATCGGTACTGGCTATGCGAAATCTGCGCGAAGACGTGAGTGCATCAAACGCCGCCACTTCAAACAAGGCATGAATGCTCCCCAAAGCAGACCTGACAAGCGGGCGCAATTGCTCAGCAACGGGTGTGAGAACGTAGCCACGCGCCGTACGTACCAGCAAGGGATCGCCAAAATGCCTACGCAGCCTGTTCATCACTCGTGACGCACCCGGCTGACTTAGCCCCAGCAGATCTCCAGCGCGGGTGATGGCGCTGGTATCGAGTAGAGCTTGAAGAAACTTTAGCTGCCCGACATCGAAGTTTTCGAGAGCCGAAGGTACATTCACTTTTTGCATGTTTGAAATGTCACTATTGATCTTTTCAATTATGCAGCAAGAACTGAAAATTTCCATTGATTTCAATCTGAAGCTTTATCCCCCGAAAGGAAATTAATGTTCGCCAAAATCATAGGTCTCTCGTTGCTGTTGCTGCTCGGCCAAACGGCCAATGCAGTTGAAGTCCCACCCTTCATCAAGACTTTTTACGCCAATTTCACGGTACCGACACCTGTCCCAAACGCAGAGTTAATAGCTGCTTCGACGACAGAAACCTGGCAATCTTGCAGCGCTGCGGTCCATTGCCGCGGTCGCGATGAGTCTGCCAAGGTCTTTGCGGGTTTCGCAAAGGCCTTACCCAATATGAAGCACGAAATAAAAGATGTCGTCGTTACAGCCGACCGTATCGTCGTGCGCGGTGTTGTAACTGGCACGCCAAGTGGCGATTTTTTTGGCGTTGCACACACCGGACGTTCGTTCTCGGTCATGGCCATTGATATTCATGAAATGCGCGATGGACGAATTGCGCGTACCTGGCATGTGGAAGACTGGGCAGAAGCAATGTCACAGCTTCGTGGCACGTAAATACTCACCTCATTTAAGACTGGAGAATTCAATGACTACCAACAGACGATATTTTTTGGGTTCAGCTGCAGCTTTACCCCTGGCCACGCTAGCAACAACAACCATGGCTCAAAATTCGATGCAAAACGCACCTGCGCCCAGCACACCAGCTCACCTTAGCGCCAACCCGGCAGGGCCGTTTGCATCACAGCCTTGGGACCCTCGTAGCCGGATTGATGCAGGGCGCTATACCGTCGAAAGGGTTGTCTTCAAAAGCGAAGGTGTGGATGTTGTTGGCAACCTCTTCGTGCCGACAGGCGATGCTAAAAAGCCTGGACTTGTCGTCACAGGTCCGGTTGCCTATGTCAAAGAACAGGCGCCGATGCAATACGCTAGCAGGCTTGCACGCGAAGGTTACGTTACGCTCATCTATGACCCGCGCTTTTACGGCGAATCTGCAGGTATGCCGCGAAATTTTGAAAGCCGTAAAACCAAGGTTGAAGACGTCCAGTCTGCCATCGCCTTTCTTGCAGGGCGTGCGGAAGTGGATATTGCGAGAGTCAGCGTTGTCGGCGTCTGCCAAGGCATGAACTGGGCTGTAGAGGCAACCGCAAATACACCCAGCGTTCGCGCAGTTGCACTGGTGGCTGGTCACTACTTGCTGCCCGAAGTTGCCGCGATGTATCTGGGTAATTCTGACAATGTTGCTGCGCGTATTGCCAAAGCAAACGAATCAAGGGCAGCGTTTGAACGCACAGGACAGGTTAACTACATTCCCATCGTCAGCCTGACTGACAGCAATGCGTTACTGACACCCCGTGCCATTCACGACTTTTACTACCGCTGGGCCGACAGAGGACCGTTCTCGGCTCACACAGGATTATGGGAAAACCGCATTACACAAATGAGCGAAGCTGACATTTGGGGCGGTCGCATTGACTTACAACTAAAGCGACTTGCTGCGCCAGCGTTGATGGTACACAGTGACCGCGCCGCAAGTGGGCCAGTCATTCCACGGCAAATGTTTGAGCAGATTGCGAGTAAAGACAAACACGCTGTGTGGTTAGCGGGACGTAATCAGATTCAGTTCTATCAGGATCCGCTGACCATCGATATGGTGATACCGCATCTGAATGAGTTTTTTCGCAAGTACTCGGCGTAAAGCTTTAAATTGCGTTTGTACAACCCTATGCTAGAGAGTTCAGCGTTCTCATCGGTATCAGCAAACCGGTTGGAAACGTTCTGCGACGGTGTGATTGCGATTGCCATCACACTGTTGGTGCTTGAGATCAAAGTACCTGAGCTGCACAACAGCACAGGTCCCATGTTGCTAAATGCATTGCAAGCGCGATGGCCGATATTGCTCGCGACTATTTTGAGTTTCATCATCATCGGTTGCTATTGGGTGAATCATCATCAGCTCATGCGTTGGATTCGCTCAATCAACCACGGTTTTGTATTGCTGACTTTACTTTGGCTTCTCTGCCTCTGCCTTATTCCGTTCAGTACGGGAGTTCTTGGCGAAACCATGTTGCATGGCGACAGCATCAAGGTTGGCGCGCCTGTCTACCTGCTAAGTCTGGCTTTGCCAGCATGGATTTGGGCAGCTGGCTGGCACTACGGCGCATCTCATAACCTGGTTTCGCCTGACATACCCGAAAGCACACAAACCAAATACAAACGCATGTTCTATCTGTCTGCCGCAGCGCATCTGGTGTGGGTGTTGCTGTCGCTGTACTCGCCTTGGACAGCGCTGGCCTTGGGTACGTTGCAAGCATTGAGCTACCTGAGACCTCTTCCATCACTTGACGTTCAAACCTAACCCAGCATCGCTTTTTGAACAGTTTCAAATCATCTTTTTAAGGAATTTAATATGTATGCCATCACTGGTGCATTCGGTCAAACTGGCCTTGCTGTCAGCCAAGCCTTGCTGGATGCTGGTCAGCCGATTCGCATGATCGTTCGACGAGACGATGAACAGGCCGCGCTTTGGCGCACCAAAGGGGCAGAGGTCGTTGTTGCCGACTTGGGAGATATCAACCAACTGACCCAAGCTTTCCAAAACGTTCAGGCCGCCTACCTCATGAACCCGCCAGCCTATTTTGTTCCTGATCTATTTGCGCAGGCGCACTTGATCCACGCGAACCTCATCTCTGCCGCAACGGCAGCCAGAGTGCCTTATGCGGTGGCACTGTCATCAGTTGGCGCACAACATGCCACTGGCACAGGAAATATTTTGACGACCTACGATTTTGAGCAACAAATCTCAAAATTCACAGGCAGACTAACAATCCTCAGGGCTGCAAATTTCATTGAAAACTGGGCGTGGTCACTGCATCCGGTGATGGAAAACAGCCTATTGCCTTCAATGTTCAAACCGCTTGGGCAAGCCTTTCCGATGGTGAGCGCTTTGGATATCGGACGGACAGCTGCATCACTCATCGTTGCAGAATCGCAGACTCGCCGCATTGTGGAATTGCACGGTCCCCAGGATTATTCGCCGTCGGATGCAGCCCTTGCATTTTCCAAACTATTGGGTCGACCAATTCAAGCTATTGCCGATAACGAAAGCGACTGGTCAAAAGTCATGCTGGACAAGGGATTTCCTGAAATGACGGTAAAGGCTTTTGTTGAAATGTTTGCGGGTTTTAACTCCGGCTTGATTACATTTGAATATACACACGAGACACGACGCGGAAGAGTCTCGCTTCACGATGCTCTATCGGCTATCTTGAAATCAGCGGCCAACCCAGCAAGCAACATTCACTCATGAAATTGTCCGATAAGGGCGTGATCAGCCCTCCACCCCAAATGCCTGGACTACTTGGTCTTGTGTCCGATGAAATTCAAAAATGGCCTAACGTGATCGCTGCCACGCATTGGAACTTATACCAATGTAATGTGGCTGATGGCGCGGATTTTTATGTTAGCGGTAGAGAACTGGGCCACTTACATTTTCATGGCGAAGCACATGTAGCCAGCGATAAAAAATTGAATACTTTTTTCATCAAGCAAGGAAAGGCTCAGCCGTTTCGTTACCGGCATGACCCAACTTACCAGCATTGGACGCAAGTCACGGTCAATAATCACGAACAAGCACAAAATGCCATTGATCTATTTCGGGCGAACTACGAGAGACTGCAACGCGTAGATTATTGAGAGCGGCGATTGCAAGCATTTTTCCAAATGGCGCAAACTTCAATTAGGAGTGCCTTATAAAGTGTTGGTTTATTGTTTTTTGCACTGGGCTGTATTGCTTGGATGCCGCTTCGGCTGGACGAATACAAATTGTTCAGCTTCACTCGCAAGGCCACACTTGGAGCTATGCGCTGCATGTACCTGACAAACTTGCGAGGACCGCCCCGCTGGTTCTTGTATTTCACGGGGCGGGGGGCGACGGCCTAACCTATAAACAGCTTCAGCCCCTGCCGAGACAACACACGTTTTGAGGTGTGGAGCATTAAGGGTCAGGGTCACGGCTGGCCCGGTGGTGAGAATTCTGGCTTACCGGAATCGCTAATCGGACCAAACGCAACGACGATCAGTGCAACGACGGAAATCTGGAGATTCTTTTCAACGAAACCATGAGACGTTATCGTTGCAACTGGACTGGTGCGATCTGTAGTGTTACGTTGCTGACTTGATTGGGTTCAGACCTCAATTATTCTTCCACACGCTACCGCGTTGAGCGCCTTGGGCCGTAAGAGCGTGAGGCCAAGAAAGCTTCGACAGGATTAAAAAATCTGGAATTACTATGTTTTTAAGAGCTATTAGCACATGTATTCATTGGACTCCCGCCTTGAATGGCAACTTAGATCGCCAATTTAACAACTACGAAGTGTCAACCAGCTGATGCGCCAACTGACTCAGCCGATGCCCCGGCTCCACCAGAGCATCCACCACGCTAAAGTGATGCAGCCCCGGCAGCTCTTCACACACGGGCACCGTTTTTTTGCCCCAAGCTTTTTGAATCAACTGGTTGTGGCGCAAAAACTCGGCGCTTTCAATACCGCCTGCCACGCTGTAGAGCACGCCTTTGCGAGGTGCGGGTAACAAGGCTGGGCTGGCTATACGCACTTGCGCTGGCGTGAGTTTGAGGGAGTCCTTCACATTGGGTGCGTGCCGCAAAGGCTCCAGGTCATACAGGCCTGAAATCGACAGCGCATTTTTTACCAGGTCAGCAGGTAAATCTGCGGCGTAGGCCTTCCACAAACAAGCCAGCAACATGGCCGCCAAATGCCCCCCTGCCGAGTGACCGATGACCGTGATGCGCTTCGGGTTGCCGTCGTGCTGAGCGATGTTGCGGTAGACCCAGACAAGCGCCCGCACCATTTGCATCGTTATTTCTGGAATCGTCAATGCGGGGCACAAGTCGTAATTGACCACGGCCACGCAAGCGCCCTGCTTGGTGAACGCAGGGGCGACAAACGAATGGTCAGACTTGTCGAGTGAGCGCCAGTAACCGCCGTGAATAAACACAACGACGGGTGCGTTTTGGGCGTCAGTCGGGAAAATATCAAGCTTCTCGCCTGTCGCTTTGCCGTATGCCACATCCAACGTGCAGGGCTGACTGGATCTGGCTGCATTTGAGGTCTCAATCCATCGCTCGAAATAGCTGGCGTAGTCTGGTACCAGCGTACGGTTGTTGTACATGCTGTCCAACCAGGTAGGGTCATTGAGGTTCATTTGGGTGTCCTGAAAATGATCAAACGAACGCTATCTTTACACATCCCCCGACCTAGCCGGCAGGCTCGGGATAACCCGAGTTTCAAAATAGCGCGCTCAACGTATTCTGTATACAGAGTTAAATCATGACGTCGCACCTCATCAAAATCGAATCCACACCCGACCTGGTTGAACAGGTTTATGCCAGCCTGCTAGACGCCATCAGCGACGGTACCTTGCTGCCCGGCTCGCGCATCATGCAAGAAGACGTGGCCGAGCAGTTGGCGGTGTCGCGCCAGCCCGTGTTGCAGGCGTTACGCTTGCTGCGCAAAGATGGTTTTGTTCTGGACGCACCCGGGCGCGGTGTACTGGTGACACCGCTGGACGTGACCAAACTGGTTCAAATTTACCAAGTGCGCAGCACGCTCGATGCACTGGCCGCCCGGCTGGCCGCGCATGCCAAGGTCGTGCTGGACGCGAAACTGATTACCCAAGGGCGCCTGGCCGCGCGCGGCACCGACATCAAAGCCATGATGACAGCGGATGCCGCCTTTCACACCGCCATTTATGTTGCATCAGGCAACCCGCTGATTGCGCAAACGGCGCAAACGCACTGGCACCACATCCGCCGCGCCATGGGGGCGGTGCTGCAGCTGTCAACCATGCGTGAATCCATCTGGGACGAGCACGAAGGGATTGCAAAAGCGATTGCGCAGGGTGAAGCCACCCAAGCCGAAACACTGATACGCCAGCACGGTGAAGAGGCTGGCCGCAACCTTGCCACATTACTGACCCAAGCCCTTTTTAAAACCACATAGGAGACACATCATGAAATTGACCGCAGACCAACTCGCGCAATTCGACCGCGACGGCTACCTGTTTTTCCCTGGCCACTTCACGCCCGAAGAAACACAAAACCTGAACGACGCCGTACCCGAACTCTATTCACGCCGCGAGGACTACAACGTGCGCGAAAAAGGCAAAGACGCCGTGCGTACCAACTTTGCTGCGCACATGTACAGCGAGCCATTTGCCAGGCTCGCCCGGCACCCGCGCATGATTGAGCCGGTAGAAAGCCTGCTGGGTGAAAAGCTCTACATGCACCAGTTCAAAATCAATGGCAAGATGGCCTTTGAGGGCGACGTATGGCAGTGGCACCAGGACTACGGTACCTGGCTGAATGACGACCACATGCCGACCGAGCGCGCCATGAACATTGCGATTTTTTTAGACGATGTGACAGAGCACAACGGCCCGCTGATGTTTATCCCCGGCAGCCACAAAAAAGGCGTGGTCGAGGCAAAGCATGACCTGACAACCACCAGCTATCCGCTGTGGACGGTCGACAACAACCTGATTCGCCAGTTGGTGCAGCGCGCTGGCGGCAAGGGTACGTACGGCGCTGACGGCCGCAGCGTCGGGGCCGGCATCGTCAGCCCGAAGGGCCCGGCGGGCTCGATGATTTTGTTTCACTCTTGCCTGGTGCATGCGTCGGGCAGCAACCTGTCGCCGTTTGACCGGGTGAGTGTGTACTTGAGCCTGTGCGCGGTCAGCAACCACATCCGCCGCCACAAGCGCCCTGAATACATTGCGCACCGCGACTTCACACCGATTGAATGCCTGCCGGACGATTGTTTGGTGAAAGACTACCCGGTTGATTTGCCGTGGAAGGATGGCGTGCCTGCGAGTGCGCTTAAAACGTCTGTTGATGAATTCAAACTGGCGGCATAAAACAGCACTGCCGTTCGCCCTGAGCTTGGCCTGTCCTGAGCTGGTCGAAGGGTCGAAGGGCATCTTAAATCGCGGGCTAGGCTTCGACAAGCTCAGCCCGAACGGATATTCAAATGAACCTTTACACAAAACTCCAGCATCGCGCAGCCAACAACCAGCCTATTCGTATCGGGCTGATTGGCGCAGGCAAATTTGGCAGCATGTACCTGGCGCAAATCCCCAAAACACCCGGTGTGCACCTTGTGGCGATTGCTGACCTGTCCCCTGACGCTGCGCGAGCCAACCTGGCTCGCGTAGGATGGAATCCGCTCTCGGCCCAAGCAGAATCTGCGCAAGCAGCTATCAAGACAGGAGCAACGTGGATTACGGACGACTGGCGCGCTGTTGTCACGCATCCGCAAATCGACATCATTGTGGAATGCACAGGAAACCCTGTTGCAGCGGTTGAACATTGCCTGGCGGCCTTTGCGCATGGCAAGCATGTGGTGAACGTGACAGTAGAAGCTGATGCGTTTTGCGGGCCCCTGCTGGCGCGTAAAGCGGCTGATGCGGGTGTGGTTTATTCACTGGCGTTTGGTGACCAGCCTGCGCTGATTTGCGACCTGGTGGACTGGGCGCGCACCTGCGGCTTTCCCGTTGTGGCGGCGGGCCGTGGCCACAAGTGGTTGCCGCATTTTTCAGAAAGTACGCCCGACACGGTTTGGGGCAACTACGGCTTGACGCCGGAACAAGCCGCGCGCGGCGGGCTGAACCCGAAGATGTTCAACAGCTTTCTGGATGGCTCCAAACCGTCGATTGAATCCACCGCTGTGGCCAACGCCACGGGGTTGACAGTGCCGAGCAACGGGCTTTTGTACCCCCCTGCCAGTGTTGAAGACATTCCGTTTGTCACCCGTCCAATTAGCGAAGGCGGTGTGCTGGAGCGCAAGGGTATGGTCGAGGTGATCTCGTCACTGGAAGCCAATGGCCGAAAAATCCCGTACGACATTCGCATGGGCGTGTGGGTCACTGTTGAGGCTGAAACCGACTACATCAAAAACTGTTTTGAGGAATACAACGCCCACACCGATCCGAGTGGGCGCTACTTTACGTTGTACAAGCGCTGGCATTTGATTGGGCTGGAGGTCGGCGTGTCGGTGGCGAGCGTGGCACTGCGGGGCGAGCCGACCGGCGTGGCCACCTGCTGGAATGCCGATGTGGTGGCCACAGCCAAGCGCGACCTGAAACCCGGCGACATGCTGGACGGCGAAGGCGGCTACACCGTGTGGGGCAAGCTGTTGCCAGCGGACACGTCGATGCGCATGGGCGGATTGCCCTTGGGCCTGGCGCACAACGTGAAAGTGGTTCGGGCGGTTAAAAAAGGCCAAAGCCTGAGCTGGGCCGATGTGGCCATGGACACATCGACCGATGCCTACAAAGTGCGGCGCGAGATGGAAAGTATGTTTGCCACGCCATTGCAAAAGGCGGCATGAAAGCAAGGTGAAAGCCTTTCTGGTTTTATGGCCGCATGATGGTCACACCCATTGCATCAAAAGATCACCATGAACATCACGATTTTAGGAATTGGCAACATGGGCTTGCCCATGAGCCAGCGGCTGTGTGCTGCTGGGCACAGCATCAGCGTATGGAACAGATCGCCGGGTAAAACCGACAGTCTGGCTGCTCTCGGGGCAGTGGTACACACCGATGCCGCAAGCGCCGTCGAAGGCGCAGACATCGTGGTCAGCATGCTTGAAAACGGCCCGGTGGTCGAAGACGTGCTGTTTAACCAGGGTGCGGCTGAGGCGATGAAGCCAGGCGCGTTGCTGATTGACATGGCGTCCATCAAGCCGCGTGAAGCGCGTGACCACGCCGCACGACTCGGTGCGTTGGGTGTGGCGCATCTGGATGCACCCGTATCGGGCGGCGTGACAGGCGCTGAAGGCGGCACACTGGTCATCATGGTGGGCGGCAAGGCGGCTGATTTTGAGCGGGCAGCGCCTGTCTTTGCAAACTTTGGCCGTGCCACGCACGTCGGCCCGCACGGCAGTGGCCAGCTCACCAAACTGGCCAACCAGATGATTGTCGGCATCACCATCGGTGCGGTGGCGGAGGCGCTGCTGTTTACTAATGCCGGCGGCGCTGATATGGGCAAGGTGAAAGAAGCCATCACAGGCGGCTTTGCAGACAGCCGCATTTTGCAGGTGCATGGCCAGCGCATGGTTGAGCGCGACTTTGCGCCGCGTGCGCGCATGAGCATCCAGCTCAAAGACATGCGCAATGCATTGGCAACAGCTGAAGAAATTGGGTTTGCAGCACCCATCACCGCACTGTTTGAAAATCTTTACGCCGAAGGCATTGAGCACGGCCTCAGTGACCTGGACCACGCCGGTTTGTTTGTTGAGCTGGCCAGCCGCAACGGTATGGAATAAGAAAGACAGAAATGGATGACTTGCTGATTAAAGGCGCCTTGGTGTATGACGGCACAGGCACTGAGCCTGCTATCAAAGATGTAGCTGTTTGCGCCGGTAAAATAAGGGCTGTAGCTCAAAACATACCTGAAAATGCACATCAAGTGATTGATGGCATAGGCTTAGCACTGATGCCCGGCATCATTGACAGCCACACCCATTTTGATGCGCAAATCACCTGGGACGCAACGCTTAAACCCTCCCCCGCACTGGGCGTAACGACCGCTGTGATTGGCAACTGCGGCTTTACCATCGCGCCTTGCAAACCGGCTGACCGCGACATGACCATGCGCAACCTGACGCAGGTAGAAGGCATGTCGCTTGAGGTTCTTAAAAGCGGCATTGACTGGGGCTTTGAAACCTTTGCAGAATATCTGGCCATGCTGCGCGGCAAAGGCTGTGTGGTCAATACGGCTGCCTACATTGGCCATTCATCGGTACGCACCTGGGTGATGGGTGCGGATGCGTCAAAGCGTGAGGCGACACCGCTTGAGATTGAACAAATGCAAACCATCGTGCGCGACGCGATGGCCGCAGGCGCCGTGGGTTTTGCCAGCAGCACCAGCCCGGCGCACAACGGCGAAGGCGGCTTGCCCATGCCATCGCGCCTGGCCAGTGACGGTGAAATGATGGCGTTGATCACTGCGATGGCAGATGGAGGTAAGCGCGGCAAAGGCGTGTACATGGTGACCAAGGGCGGGCAAATGCCTGTGCCTTTTTTAGAAGACATGGCCAAACAATCGGGGCGGCCAGTCATGATTGCCGCGCTGCTGCACAACAGCACCAACCCCACAGGCGTCTTCAAAGATTTAGACCAGATTGCCAGCGCCAACACACGCGGCCACCGGCTGATAGGCCAGGTGTCTTGCTGCCCCTTGACGATGGACTTTACGCTGGCATCACCTTACCCTGTGGAAGGTTTGCAAAGCTGGAAGCCTGCACTTGGCTTGCAAGGTGACGCATTGAAAGCCGTACTGAGAGACAACACATTCAGGCAATCAGTACGTGATGAAATTGCAGCGCCCACCACTTTCAGATTGTTTAACGGCGAGTGGGACAAAGTGCATGTGGTTGAAACGACTTTACCTGCGCATACCGTATTGGAGCAGCGCACTGTCGCTGACATTGCCAAAGAGCAAAGCATCGACCCGCTGGACGTGATGCTGGACCTGGCTTTGGCTGAAGACCTGCAAACTGTTTTCACTGCGCAGTTGCTCAACAGTGACGTTGATGCAGTGGGCCGCATGTTGACCCACCCAAACAGCATCGTCTCATTGAGCGATGCAGGCGCGCATTTGACTTTCTTTAACGACGCAGGTTTTGGCTTGCACTTGCTTGGCCACTGGGTACGTGATTTAAAAACCATGAGCCTGAGCGAAGCCGTACGCCGCTTGACATCACAGCCCGCCAGCATTTTTGGCATGACGGACCGCGGCGTCATCAAAGAAGGCATGGCTGCTGACCTGCTGCTGTTTGACCCCGAAACGGTTGGGCGCGGCCCCAAGCGCCGGGTGTTTGATTTGCCTGGTGGTGCTGCGCGGTTGACGACCGATGCTGTCGGCGTGCATGGCGTGTGGGTCAATGGTCAACAAGTAGCAGATGACAACGGCATGCTGGCGCAGCCGCCGTTGGCTGGACAGTTGTTGACCGAGTTTGCGTCCTGAGACTTGTTTGTTGAAATAAAAAAAGCCGCTCAACATCGTTGCGATGTGAAGCGGCTTTTTTGCGGACTGGCCGCAAAACTCAAAGGGCTTGATCAGTCACGTGCTTTAGAAAACTTGGCAGCTTTCTTGGCGGCATCGCGCGGTACAAACACCTTACCTGCTGGTTTGGCGAATGCGGGTTTTGCAAAAGCAGGTTTCGGCGCGAAACCATCGCCACGTGAGGCGAATCCATCATTACGTGGCGCGAATGAACGCTCGGGGCGTGGTGCAAAGTTCCGGTCTTCGCGCGGTGCAAAGCTGCGTTCTTCACGAGGTGCAAAACCCTCGTCACGGCGCGGTCCACGGTCATTGAAACCGCTGCGGTCTGCATAACCACCTTGCGGTGCAGGACGGCTCTGGAAGTTGCCGCCACGGTCATCGCGCTGCCCACCAGCGTTTGCACCGAAGTTGCCGCGATCACCGCCAAAATTGCGGTCACCACCACCGGCATTAAAACCACCGCCAGCGGGTTTACGACCAGCAAAGCCGCCACCACCGCCAAAGTTGCCACGCGGGCCGCCACGATCGTCACGGCCACCAAAGTTACCGCGTGGGCGGTCAGACGTGGGGGCGAAGCGCTGCTGTGGCTCCAGGCCAGCAATCACGCTGGCTTTGAGGTTTTGCTGCGAGTAATGCTCAATGTCCTGAATCTTGCGGCGATCACGAAACTCGGCAATCGTGATGGCATTTCCCGCGCGACCTGCACGGCCGGTGCGGCCAATGCGGTGAACGTAGTCCTCAGCCTTCATTGGCAAGCCGTAGTTGATGACGTGGGTAATTGTCGGCACATCCAGGCCGCGAGCAGCCACATCGGTGGCTACCAGCACTTGTACACGGCCATCACGGAAGGCCATCAAGCGGCGGTTGCGCAGGCCTTGGCCCAGCGCGCCGTGCAGTGCGACAGCGCTAAAGCCGTCTTGCACCAAATCATTGGCCAAGCCGTCGCATTCAACCTGCGTGCAGGCAAACACAATCGCTTGGTTGATCGTGGTGTCGCGCAGCAAGTGGTCAAGCAACTTGCGCTTGTGGGTCATGTTGTCAGCCCAGTGCAGTGACTGGGTGATGGACGCATGCTTTTCGTGCGGCGAATCAATTTCAACGCGCTGCGGCTGGCGCATCACGCGCGTAGCCAGTTGCATGATGCGCGGCGCAAACGTTGCGCTGAACATCATGGTCTGCTTACGCTCAATCGTCAGCTGATTGACTTCAGTCAGATCATCGGCAAAGCCGAGGTCAAGCATGCGGTCAGCTTCGTCAACGACGAGGAATTGAACTTGATCGAGTTTGATTTGCATGCTGCGCTGCAAGTCAAGCAGGCGGCCTGGCGTAGCAACGACCAGGTTAGCGTTTTGCAGTTTGGCAATTTGCAACTGGTAAGGAATACCGCCCACCACGTTGGCAATGCGCAAACCACGGCAATGACGCACCAGGTCGATGGCGTCAGCGCAAACTTGCTGGGCCAATTCACGCGTAGGGCATAAAATCAGCGCGCCAGGTGTGGCGGCTTTGAAGTTGCGCATGTTGGTCGGGTCTTTGCGCTTGGGCTTTTTAGCAGGTGCTTCGCCACGGGCAATGGCTTCGGCAGACAAGCGCTCAAACTCGGCGCGCTCATCACGCTCGGCTTGCTCTTGCTGCTTCAAAAGTGTGTGCAGTACCGGCAACAAAAACGCAGCAGTTTTGCCGCTACCGGTCTGGCTGGACACCAGCAAATCGGTGAATTTGGCTTTCTTGTCGGCGTTTTCATCATCCAGTGCCTGCATGGCTTTGGGGATGGTTGCCATTTGCACAGCGGTCGGCTGGGTAAAGCCCATGTCGGCCACAGCTTGCAGCAGTTCCTTGGCCAGGCCCAGTTTTACAAAGCCGTTGGGCTCGGGTGCGATGGCGTCCAAAGATGTTTCCAGAACGCAAGCGGCTTCAGTGAAGTCAGGCGTGTTTGAAAAGTCAGCCGCGCCGGAATTTTCAGCGTCAAAGTTTGCTTCGGCAAAAGAATCGCCGCGAGCCTCAAAAGAGTCAGTCATGTTTTTTCTCACTAATCAGCTGCGTGTCTGTTTTTGGCAGAACGCAGCAGAACTTGCACGGCCCGCTGTTGCAGGCCGCTTCGTTCATGGTTAATAAAACATCAACCATCAAACGAATATACGAATCAGGTCAAAGAATTTGCCTGAAGCGGTGACTCCATCAAAAGGAGTCCACAAGTGTGAGGTAGATGTACAAATGGTTCGCACCCGTGTGCTGAGCCAAGCCCATGACTATAGCACAAATTGCGGGTTTGTACCGAGAGAATCTGATTAAGAAGCTAAAACTAAACCAGTTTCACACCCGTTTTGGCCTGCAGCGCTTCCAGCGTCACACCGTCCGCCAGCTCAACCACCTTGAGCCCTGCGGGCGTCACGTCCATCACAGCCAGGTCGGTGATGATGCGATCAACCACACCCACGCCCGTTAAGGGAAGCGTGCATTGCGGCAGGATTTTCATGTCTTCGGTGCCGTCTTTTTTGCGTGCAACGTGCTCCATCAAAATAATCACGCGCTTGACGCCTGCGACCAAGTCCATCGCGCCGCCCATGCCTTTGACCATCTTGCCGGGAATCATCCAGTTGGCCAGATCGCCTTTTTCACTGACCTGCATCGCGCCCAGAATACTGAGGTTGATTTTGCCGGCGCGGATCATGCCGAATGACTGGTCAGAACCAAAAATCGACGAGCCTTTGATGGTCGTCACGGTTTGTTTGCCGGCGTTGATCAAGTCGGCATCGACTTGGTCATCTGTCGGAAACGGGCCAATGCCAAGCATGCCGTTTTCAGATTGCAGCCACACCTCAATGTCGGGGCTGACATGATTGGCCACCAGGGTGGGGATGCCAATGCCAAGGTTGACGTAAAAACCGTCTTGTAGCTCTTTGGCAGCGCGCGCCGCCATTTGGTCTTGTGTCCAGGCCATGTTTATGCTCCCGCCTTTTCTGTTGATTTTTCAGTGATGGTTCTCTTTTCAATGCGCTTTTCAGGCGTGGGGTTGCACACAATTCGGTGCACGTAGATACCGGGCAAATGAATCTGGTCGGGCTCCATCGCGCCAGTTTCAACCACTTCTTCAACCTCCACAATGCACACCTTGCCTGCCATGGCAGCTGCAGGGTTAAAGTTACGTGCGGTCAGGCGAAATTGCAAATTACCTGACTTGTCAGCGCGCCATGCGTTAACAAGTGACACGTCGGGCAGCAGCGCGCGTTCCATCACATAAGTTTCGCCGTCAAAGTCGCGCAGCTCTTTGCCTTCAGCCACCAGTGTGCCCACGCCAGTTTTGGTAAAAAATGCAGGGATGCCAGAACCGCCAGCACGCAGCTTTTCCGCCAATGTACCTTGAGGCGTAAATTCAAGTTCGAGCTCGCCTGCCAAATATTGCCGCTCAAACTCTTTGTTTTCACCCACATAGCTGGCGATCATTTTTTTGATCTGACGCGTCTCCAGCAACTTGCCCAAGCCAAAACCGTCAACGCCTGCGTTGTTGGAAATAACCGTCAGGTTTTGTACACCGCTGTCTTTGAGGGCATCGATCAATGCTTCGGGAATGCCGCACAAGCCGAAACCGCCCACAGCCAGCAACTGACCGTCTTGAACGACGCCTTTCAGCGCGTCTGCGGCAGAGGGGAAAAGTTTTTTCACGAGAAATCTCCTTGGTAACTCAATGGTCCGAACATATAGCAAACCGGAAAATAACGGTCAGCATAAACAGTAAGCCGAAATCGATTAAGCCGATGTCGCGGGTCAATCTGCCATTAATGCGAGCGCCAGCCTGGCGACACCTTCTTCAATTTTGCCGACATCTGCTGTGGCGAAACTGAGCCTGAAGCTGGCTGTATCAGGATGGGCGGCATAAAAAGGCGCGCCCGGTACAAAGGCAACCCCTTGGGCAATTGCGCGCCTGGCAAATTCGCCGGCATCTGAAATCTTGCCACTTTTGCCTGTCAAGCGCGCCCAAAAGAACAAGCCGCCTTGCGGCTGCGTAAACGCCACCGCGTCACCTAGCTTGTGCCCTAGCGCTTGGCCCATCGCTTTGGCGCGCTCTGCATAAACCGTGCGCACTTTGTCCAGCGTGGCGGGCATGCGGCCGGCTTTTAGGTACTGAGCGGCAGTGGCTTGGGCAAACGTGCTGGTGTGCGCGTCGCTGAATTGTTTACACATGGTGGCTTTGGCCAGCAGCTCAGGCTGGGCAATCATCCAACCCACTCTCAAGCCGGGGGACAACACTTTTGACAGCGACCCGCAATAGGCGATCAACTCGCGGCTACCCGGCACACTGCTGGAAAGCGCCAACAGCGAAGGCGGCGGAAGCTCATTGAAGTACAAGTCGCCGTAGGGATCATCTTCAACCACCAGCGTGTTGTATTTAACGGCCAGTTCGAGCACTTTTTTGCGGCGCTCTAAGCTCAGCAGTGCGCCGCTCGGGTTGCCGAAAGTAGGAATTAGATAGACAAGCTTGGGTTGGTGTTCGGCGATCAGCTTTTCAAGTACATCGGTTTTTACGCCGCTTGCGTCACATGGCGCACTGATCAATTCAGCGCCGTACAGCCTGAAGCACTGAATGGTCGCCAAAAAGGTGGGCCCTTCAACAATGACTTTGTCGCCTGGCGAAATCAAGGTTTTGCCCAGCAAGTCAAGCGCTTGCTGGCTGCCCGTCGTGACGATCAACTCCTGATTACCCACAGGCGCGCCCTTGGTAGCCATAAATTTAGCGAGCTCATCGCGCAGCGGTGCAAAGCCTTCGGTCGCGCCGTATTGCAATGCCGCACCTGGGTCATCAGCCAAAGCTTTGCCTGACGCGTCCTGAATACCGGCCACATCAAACATGGCCGGGTCAGGAAAGCCACCCGCAAAGCTGATGATGCCTGGCTTGCCAAGCAGCTTGAAAAGCTCCCGTATGGCGGACGTTTCAATGTTGTTCAGGCGCGAGGCAAATTGAAGTGGCATGTAAAAATGAGCTGATGAAAAAAGAAAATATCGTGCCGTTTTTTGCAACCTTGAAGGCAGCAAATCCGCAGCCGGTCACTGAGCTTGAATATACCAGCGTGTTTGAATTGCTGACCGCTGTGCTGCTTTCAGCCCAAGCCACCGATGTGAGCGTGAACAAAGCCACGCGCAAGCTTTTTGCTATCGCTAACACGCCGCAAGCCATCGGTGACTTGGGGCTCCAAAAATTGGAAAGCCACATCAAGACGATCGGTCTTTTTCACAGCAAAGCCAAGCACCTGCTACAAACTTGCCAAATTTTAGTTGAGCAGCATGGCGGTGTGGTGCCGCGTACCCGGCAAGCACTGGAGGCGCTGCCCGGCGTGGGTCGCAAAACGGCTAACGTGGTGCTGAACTCCGCCTTTGGTGAAGCAACGATGGCGGTGGATACCCATATCTTTCGGATGGGCAACCGGACAGGTTTGGCAACGGGCAAAACGCCCCTTGAAGTTGAGCTGAAGATGCTCAAACGCATACCGCAGGCGTATCTTGTAGACGCGCACCATTGGCTCATACTGCATGGCCGCTACGTGTGTACGGCCAGGTCACCGCACTGCTGGGAATGTGCGGTTGCCCCGTACTGCAGCTTCAAGCCCAAGACGCCTGCGCCCTAGATTGCTATTACTTTAGGAGCTTCTGGCCTATGTAATGATTGGGCCAAGGAGCTAAAAGCAACTTAAAATCGGTTCAAGGCGACTCAAGCGGTAAAACTGCGGCTTCAGCGGCTGGCGGACGGGGCACACGCATTAATTGCGACAGCGTCGGTGCCATGCTTGCCATATCAACCGGGGTAACGATACTGCCCGGTTTGTACCGACCAGGCGCGTAAATCAGCAGGGGCACATGCGTGTCGTACGCATAGGGCGAGCCGTGGGTAGCACCTGTTGCGATAGATGCAAACATCCAGTTTGGCTTGAGCGCGTACTGCACGTCGCCCGACACATCGGGGTGCCAGGCACGCTGCATTGCACTGAACAGCGGCGCGGTCGCTGGCATTCCTGACAGCAATTCAGAACGCGTGTAAGCAGCCGCCATGGCAGGTTCAGCAACCAACAACGCCTTTGCCTCCTGCGCGACAACACTTGGCTCCATCTTTTTTAGCGCCATCAGCTTTTTGTCAAGCAACAAGGACGAGCCTGAAAAGCCGATCGCCCATTTACCTTCACCGAAGCGATTTTCAAGCCCAGCGTTGATGCGACCCAGTAATTGAGACGAATTCAAACGCCCCTCGGGCAGGCCTTGAGCAGTTGACACCTCGGGCACTGGCATGAAGCCATGGTCTGCAGTTAGCACCACAACGTAATCGCCTTGCCCGATGGTTTTGTCGAGGTCTGCAAAAAAGCGCGCAAGTTGCCTGTCAAGCTGCAAAACGTGGTCATGCGAGAGACGGGACTCGGCGCTGTACAGATGGTTAATGTAGTCGTGGCTAGACAAGCTGATTGACAAGATATCGGGAACGCCGCGCTGGCCAAGTTGCTCGCCGACCAGAGCGGCGCGTGCAAAATCGAGGGTGAGCTCATCGCCAAAGGGGCTACGCATCAGGGCGTTATAAAACATGGGGCCTGGGCTGTCGTCGGCCGCAACGCTCATTGACATGGGCAGTTTGCCGCCCCCAGGTCCAAACCAGGGCTGATTGTCGGGCAGTGACCGGGCGTAAGCAGCCCCTGGCAAAAGCGCTTGCCATTCGGTTTTGAAGTAACTGTCAGCTGGTTTGCCAGCGTTATAGGCCGTCACCCATGCCGGGTGCTGCGCCATGTAGTGGGTACTGGATGCAAAACCTCCACTGGCTGCCATATACATGTAAGCTGTGCCATTTTTGCCTGCTGGCAAAATCGCGCCACGGTCTTTACCTGAAATGGCGATGACTTTAGAGGCTGGGATGGCCGCACGCAGCATGTCGCCAACGGTTTGCACGCGCAAGTTTTGGGGGCTGGTGCCGTCAAACGCATTGGTTTTATGGTCAATGTAGGTGGCACTTGGGTCTTGTGTGTTGTATACGGGTGCGCCTGTGTCGGGGTTGCGCCAATCGTTGCCAATGATGCCTGTGCGGTCAGGATAGGCACCTGTCAGCATGACGGCGTGGCCGGCCGCCGTCACTGTAAAGGCATGTGAATAGTTGGCGTTAGCGAACCATGTGCCGCGGTCTAAAAAGCGAGCAAAACCATCAGCAGCCAACTGGTCCCGATATCCCGTAATCTGCCTTTGCGGCAAACCATCAACTGCCATGAAAACCAACAACTTTGGCGGCGCGGTCGGGTTGGCAGGCGTCGCGCAGCCCGACAGCAGGGTCGCGGCTATCGCCGCTAAAAGGTACAGACCAAAACGCCCTTGATCCGCAAAAACGAATTTCATATGAACAGCAATCCTTTAAGGTTTAACCCTGCGGGATGCCCATACCCACATCCAGATGCCCCCAATGATCATCGGCACGCACAGCCACTGGCCCATGCTCAACCCCAGCTGCAAAATGCCGAGGTGCGCGTCAGGCTCGCGGAAAAACTCGGCAATAAACCTGAATATGCCGTAGCCGAATAGAAATGCCCCGGAGACTTGTCCCATTTTGCGCGGCTTGCGGGCGTAAAGCCAAAGCAACACAAACAGCAGCAGACCTTCAAGCAAAAATTGGTAGATCTGCGACGGGTGCCGCGGCGCATCACCCGCGCCCCTGAAAATCATGCCCCAAGGCAATGACGGGTCTGCTGCCCTGCCCCACAACTCGCCATTGATGAAGTTGCCCAGTCGACCCGCTGCCAACCCGGTAGGCACGCAAGGTGCAACAAAATCCATCACCTGCAACCACGGCCGCTGACGGGTCCGGGCAAACCACCACTGCGACACCAACACGCCAATCAACCCACCATGAAAGCTCATACCGCCTTGCCAGACATAAAAAACCTCCAGCGGATGGCTGGCGTAGTAAGCAGGTTTGTAAAACAAGCAGTAGCCCAGCCTACCGCCAATCACAACGCCCATCACGCCTAAAAACAAGATGTCCTCCACATCTCGCTTGCTCCACGCACCAGGCCCAGTGATGGCGGCGTAAGGCAGATGCTTCAGGCGCAGGGTAGCCAGATAGAAAAACAAGCCAAAAGCGGCCAGATACGTCAATCCGTACCAATGGATTGCCAATGGGCCGAGTTGTAAGGCAACGGGATTAATGACGGGATGTATGAGCATGCCGGTATTTTGCACGCATCAAAGCCAAGCAAATACAATCCTCGATGTAAAAACTACGTTCACACACGAGACACGCCATGGACATTAAACCCATCTCCCTGAATCCACGCAGTAAAAACATCACTGAAGGTAAATCCCGCGCGCCCAATCGCTCGATGTACTACGCGATGGGCTACGAAACCGCCGATTTTAAAAAACCGATGATCGGCGTGGCCAATGGGCACAGCACCATTACCCCGTGCAACAGCGGCTTGCAAAAATTGGCTGATGCAGCCATAGCTGCGATTGAAGCAGCGGGCGGCAACGCACAGGTGTTTGGCACGCCCACCATTTCAGACGGTATGGCCATGGGTACTGAGGGCATGAAGTATTCACTTGTCAGCCGTGAAGTCATTTCAGATTGCATCGAAACCTGTGTACAGGGCCAATGGATGGATGGCGTGCTGGTAGTGGGCGGTTGTGACAAAAACATGCCGGGGGGCCTGATGGGCATGCTGCGTGCCAATGTGCCCGCCATTTACGTTTACGGCGGCACCATTTTGCCGGGCCACTACAAAGGCAAAGACCTGAACATTGTTAGCGTATTTGAAGCGGTAGGCGAAAACTCAGCTGGCCGCATGAGCGACGAAGACCTCGAGCAAATTGAACGTCGCGCTGTGCCGGGCACCGGCAGCTGCGGCGGTATGTACACAGCCAACACGATGTCGAGTGCGTTCGAGGCATTGGGCATATCGCTGCCGTATTCGAGCACCATGGCCAACCCACATGACGAAAAGATGAACTCGGCGGCTGAATCAGCTCGTGTGCTGATTGAAGCGGTCAGAAAAGACATCAAGCCACGCGACATCGTGACGAAAAAAGCGATTGAAAACGCAGTGGCCGTGATCATGGCCACGGGCGGTTCAACCAACGCCGTGCTGCACTTTTTGGCGATTGCCCACACTGCAGGGGTGGACTGGACGATTGATGACTTTGAGCGCATTCGCGTCAAAACCCCAGTCCTGTGCGACCTAAAACCCTCTGGCAAATATTTGGCAGTTGACTTGCACAAGGCAGGCGGCATTCCGCAAGTCATGAAAACACTGCTAGCAGCTGGCTTGCTGCACGGTGACTGCTTGACAATTAGCGGGCAGACTATCGCAGAAGTCCTTAAAGATATTCCGGATGCGCCGCGTGCCGACCAGGACGTGATTCGCCCGATCGACAGGCCGATGTACAAACAGGGCCACCTCGCGATTTTGAAGGGCAACTTGTCGCCCGAAGGCGCTGTGGCAAAAATCACCGGCCTGAAAAACCCAGTCATGACCGGGCCGGCGCGGGTGTTCGACGACGAGCAGTCAGGGCTGGCAGCGATTTTGGCGGGCAAAATTGTGGCGGGCGATGTGATGGTGCTGCGTTATCTGGGCCCCAAAGGCGGCCCGGGCATGCCAGAAATGCTGGCCCCAACAGGCGCGCTGATTGGTGCCGGCTTGGGCGAAAGCGTGGGCTTGATCACCGATGGTCGCTTTTCTGGCGGCACTTGGGGCATGGTAGTAGGTCACGTTGCGCCAGAAGCAGCAGCGGGCGGCAACATCGCTTTTGTTCAAGAAGGCGACTCGGTCACCATTGACGCGAAGCAGTTGCTGTTGCAACTTAACGTCAGCGATGAAGAGTTGGAAAAACGCAAAGTCGGTTGGACCGCACCGAAGCCACGCTACACGCGCGGTGTGCAGGCCAAGTTTGCTTTCAACGCATCAAGTGCCAGCAAAGGCGCTGTGCTGGACGACTATTGAGCTACTTTTTCCGCTTGGTCCGCAGCATGCCCATTTGATCGCGCTGTTTGTCCAAGCGGTCTTGTTTGCGCTTTTCCATTTGCTCCATTTCTACCCGTTTGGTGTAGCCCGAGCTGTCTGCAAAAGACCACCAGGCGACAGCCAAGGCAAACGGCGACAAGACAATCCACCAAGACAGGGCAGCTACTGGCCCTACCTCAAGGTATTTCATGACCAAAGCAGCAATGCCAATGAGTAAAAAATACATTTAAAAATCCTGGTTTAAAGAGGTAGGTATTAAAGGTGTAGCTGCAACAGGTTTACAGATTGAACCTAACGTCAACCCGTATCACTACAATCGCGTTAAATCACTGTAACCTAACTTCTACGCATTCGAGAGGGCATCTCATGAAACGTATTTTTGTCGCCATCGCAACTGTTGCTTCAACTTTTGCAATCGCTACCCCAGCCTTGGCTGATATGGCGCTGGCCACCGCGAAAAATTGCATGTCATGCCATGCCGTTGAGAAAAAACTGGTTGGCCCGTCCTACAAGGACATCGCCACCAAATACGCGGGTCAAGCTGACGCACTCGATAAGTTAGCTAGCAAAGTGGTTAAAGGTGGTGCAGGTGCTTGGGGCCCTGTACCGATGCCGGCAAACGCACAAATCAACGATGCCGATGCTAAAAAACTGGTTGCCTGGATTTTGGCGGGCTCAAAGTAAGCTGAGTCGCTCTTAAAAAAGCCCGCTTCTTAGCGGGCTTTTTTTGTGTCTTTATGCGCTTTAGTCGTTTGAAGATCTGTAGGTTTAGATGTTTTCAGCCAGCTGGTCAAGAATTGCCGGGTTCTCTAACGTCGATGTATCCTGAGTGATTGCCTCACCCTTGGCAATGCCGCGCAACAAACGGCGCATGATTTTTCCACTGCGGGTTTTAGGCAAGTTGTCACCAAAGCGAATGTCTTTGGGCTTGGCAATCGGGCCGATTTGTTTGGCCACCCAATCACGCAGCTCTTTGGCAATCGCTTTGGCTTCGTCGCCAGTGGGGCGTGAGCGCTTTAACACCACAAAGGCCACAATCGCCTCGCCCGTCAAGTCGTCCGGCCGGCCGACCACGGCCGCTTCAGCAACCAGATGCGCGCACGACACCAGCGCGGATTCGATTTCCATGGTGCCCATGCGGTGACCCGACACATTGAGCACATCGTCAATGCGGCCTGTGATGCGGAAATAACCGTTGTCTTTGTTCCTAACAGCACCGTCGCCCGCCAGGTAGATCGTGCCGCCCATTTCAGGTGGAAAGTAGGCTTTTTTGAAGCGTTCAGGGTCGTTCCAAATGGTACGAATCATCGAAGGCCAAGGCCGTTTGACAACCAGCATGCCGCCAGCGCCATTAGGCAGGTCGTGACCCGTCTCGTCCACGATCGCGGCCATGATGCCGGGCAAAGGCAAAGTGCAACTGCCAGGCACCAGCGGCGTGGCTCCAGGCAGCGGCGTGATCATATGGCCACCCGTTTCGGTTTGCCAAAAAGTATCCAGAACGGGACAACGTTCGCCACCAATGTTTTTGTAATACCACATCCAGGCTTCGGGGTTGATCGGCTCCCCCACCGAGCCGAGAATGCGCAGGCTGCTCAAGTCTGAGCGGTCAGGATGAACTTTTTCATCTGCCTCCGCCGCTTTAATCAATGAACGAATAGCCGTAGGCGCGGTGTAAAAAATCGATACCTTGTGGCGCTCAATCATCTGCCAGAAGCGCCCGGCATTCGGAAATGTGGGGATACCTTCAAAAATGACTTGTGTTGCCCCTGCTGCCAGTGGGCCGTAGGCGACATAGGTGTGACCCGTGATCCAGCCAATGTCAGCAGTACACCAAAACACGTCAGTCGCCTGCAAATCAAACGTCCAGTCCATGGTCAGTTTGGCCCACAATAAATAGCCACCCGTACTGTGCTGCACGCCTTTGGGTTTACCAGTGGAGCCTGATGTGTACAAGATGAAAAGGGGATGCTCTGCACCCACAAATTCAGGCTCGCAATCGGGTGCAGCTTTGGCCGTCACTTCATGCATCAGACTGTCGCGCCCAGGCACCATGTTGCAGGCCGTCGCAGTGCGCTGGTACACGATGACGTTTTTAATCGATTCGCAGCCGCCCATTGCCAAGCCTTCGTCAACAATGGCTTTAAGCGGCAGCTCTTTGCCGCCTCGAAGCTGGTAGTTGGCGGTAATAACGGCCACCGCGCCCGCGTCTTGAATACGCTCTTGCAAACTCTTGGCCGAAAAGCCGCCAAACACCACCGAGTGTGTGGCACCAATACGTGCGCAAGCCTGCATGGCGACCACGCCTTCAACGGTCATCGGCATATAAATAACAAGGCGGTCGCCTTTTTGAATGCCCATGGCTTTGAGCGCGCTGGCAAACTGGCTGACTTTGGCGTGCAACTCTTTGTAGGTGACATTGGCGACTGTGCCGTCATCACCTTCAAAAATGATGGCTTTTTTGTTTTCAGTCGGTGTTCCCAAGTGCCGGTCCAGGCAGTTGTACGAGGCATTCAATTGCCCATCAGCAAACCAGGTGTAAAAAGGCGCATTGGATTCGTTGAGCACCTCAGTAAATGGCTTTTGCCAGCTCAGGTTCTCACGTGCCAGCTTCGCCCAGAACCCTTCAAAATCTTGATCTGCCTCCCGGCATAAGGCGTTGTAGGCATCCATACCCGAGATTCGAGACGCTTTAACGGTTGCGGCGCTAGGCGCAAATATACGGTCTTCAACCAGCATGGACTCGATGTTTGCATTCATACTCATTTTGTCTCCTAAGTGTCATTGAACCAAGTTACTGTCCTTGATAGCTCTTACAAAGCACTGACTGGCATGAATCTTACAAAAATCAACCCGCTAAAATCTGGCAGCATGACTGAACCCACACCCAAAAAACACCCGCCTCTCGGCCCACTGCCCAACTTTATTTTTGCCAGTCGCTGGCTTCAGTTACCTTTGTATCTAGGCCTGATTGCTGCGCAAGCGGTTTATGTGCTGCACTTTCTTGTGGAGCTCAAGCACCTGATTGCTGCTGCTTTTGGTAGCCAACCCGATTTGCAGGCCTTGGTGACAAGCATTGGCTACAAAACACAGATCCCCCTGGTGGCCCTGAATGAAACCATCATCATGTTGGTGGTACTGGCACTGATTGACGTTGTCATGATCTCTAACCTGCTGATCATGGTGATTGTGGGTGGCTATGCAACTTTTGTCAGCCGCATGAACTTGGACGGTCACCCAGACCAGCCCGAATGGTTAAGCCACGTCAATGCAAGCGTGCTCAAGGTCAAACTGGCCACTGCCATCATTGGCATCAGCTCCATTCATCTGCTGAAGACTTTTATCAATGCGGACAACTACACCGACCGTGTTTTGATTGCGCAAACGGTCATTCACATCGCGTTCTTGCTGTCAGCCATGGCTATTGCCTATACCGACAAGCTGATGTCCGGGATTGCAGCACAAAAACACTGAACACTAAAAACACAGCACGTTTTATGCATGCGTCATCGTTGCCGGGATAACCCACGCATCAAACTGCTCACCCGTCACATGGCCTGAAGCAATGGCCGCGGCGCGCAAACTGCTCCCCTCTTTGTGCGCTTTTTTGGCGATGAAGGCCGCCTTGTCGTAACCGACGTGCGGGTTAAGTGCCGTCACCAGCATCAGTGATGCGCTGACCAGTTCAGCGATGCGTTCACGATTAGCCTCGATACCCACCACACAATGGTCGTTAAAGCTCCTCATGCCGTCGGCCAGGAGACGCACACTTTGCAAAAAGTTATGCGCAATCATCGGCCTGAACACATTGAGCTCAAAGTTGCCCGACGCGCCACCAAAGTTAATCGCCACATCGTTGCCAAACACCTGGGCACACAACATGGTCATGGCTTCACATTGCGTCGGGTTCACCTTGCCCGGCATGATGGACGAACCAGGTTCATTTTCAGGCAGGCGCAGCTCACCAATGCCGCAGCGCGGGCCACTGGCCAGCCAGCGAATGTCGTTGGCAATTTTCATCAAACTGGCGGCCAGCGCTTTAAGCGCGCCGTGAGCGTGTACCAGCGCGTCACACGAGGCCAGCGCTTCAAACTTGTTGGGCGCAGTGATGAAGGGCAGCGCCGTTAAATCGGCCAGTTCAGCGGCTACCGCCACCGCATAGCCCTTGGGTGCATTCAGCCCGGTACCCACCGCTGTGCCGCCAAGCGCCAGTTCATACAAATGCGGCAGCGCAGCCTGGATGTGTTTGTGCCCATGCTCAAGCTGGGCGACGTAACCTGAAAATTCTTGTCCCAGTGTGAGGGGCGTGGCGTCTTGCAAATGCGTGCGACCAATTTTGACAATACCGTCAAACTCTTTTGCCTTGCCAGCCAGCGTGGCACGCAGCTTTTCAATGGCGGGCAACAGCTTTTCATAAACGCCGACGACAGCGGCAATGTGCATAGCCGTGGGAAACACATCGTTCGACGATTGGCTGCGATTGACATCATCATTCGGGTGAACCGAACGATGTTCCCCACGCTGACCTTTCAAAATTTCACTGGCGCGATTCGCCAGAACTTCGTTGACGTTCATATTGGTTTGGGTGCCAGAGCCAGTCTGCCACACCACTAGCGGAAATTCATCGATGTGCTGACCGGCTATCACCTCGTCAGCCGCCGCCACAATCGCTTGTGTAATGGCCTTGCCCTGCAAGCCCAAAATCTGATTGACGACGCTCGCTGAACGTTTGATTTGCGCCAACGCACGAATAATCTCGCGCGGCATCAACTCGCCAGAAATATCAAAGTTTTGCAGCGAGCGCTGGGTTTGTGCGCCCCACAATTTGTCTTCGGGAACATATATCGGGCCAAAGGTGTCGTGTTCAATGCGTGTTGTCATGATTTTTGACCTGTCAAAATAGCAGATTGCTCCAATCCTCTTATCCCACAAAACCAGTCTCATGACCATCATCAAACAAGCCGACCTGATCGAGTCCATCGCTGCAGCTTTGCAATACATCAGCTACTACCACCCAGCCGATTACATTGCCCACCTGGCGCGCGCCTACGAAGCCGAACAAAGCCCCGCAGCCAAAGATGCGATGGCGCAAATTTTGACAAACAGCCGCATGAGCGCCACTGGCCATCGGCCAATTTGCCAGGACACCGGCATCGTCAATGTGTTTTTAAAAATCGGCATGGACGTACGATGGGACGGCTTTACAGGGTCGGTAGATGATGCTGTGAATGAAGGCGTTCGGCGCGGCTACAACCACGACGGCAACACGCTGCGCGCGTCGGTGGTGGCTGACCCGCAATTCGACCGTAAAAATACAAAAGACAACACGCCGGCGGTGATATTTACCGAACTGGTCACAGGCAACACGGTAGAAGTGACGGTAGCAGCCAAAGGCGGCGGAAGCGAAAACAAGAGCAAGCTGGCGATGCTGAACCCCGGCGACAGCATTGTGGACTGGGTGCTGAAAACCGTGCCCACCATGGGCGCAGGCTGGTGCCCACCGGGCATGCTGGGCATCGGCATTGGCGGCACCGCTGAAAAAGCCATGTTGCTGGCCAAAGAAAGCCTGATGGAAGACCTGGACATGTACGAGCTGCAAGCCAAGGCAAAGTCAGGTGCAGCATTAACGAAGGTTGAAGCGCTGCGCATCGAGCTTTATGAAAAAGTCAACGCGCTGGGCATAGGCGCGCAAGGCCTGGGCGGCCTGACGACGGTGCTGGATGTGAAAATTAACATGTACCCCACCCATGCCGCAGGCAAACCGGTAGCGATGATTCCCAATTGCGCCGCCACCCGCCACGCGCATTTTGTGATGGATGGCAGCGGCCCGGTCTATCTAACTCCACCGCCGCTGGACACCTGGCCCGATGTGAACTGGACACCTGACTACGTGAAAAGCAAAGCCGTTGACTTGAACACGCTGACCAAGCTAGAGGTCGCCAGCTGGAAGCCGGGCGACACGCTGCTTTTGAGCGGCAAAATGCTGACCGGCCGGGACGCAGCCCACAAGCGCATTCAAACCATGCTGGCCGCTGGTGAAGCACTGCCAGTTGACTTCACCAACCGCGTGATTTATTACGTCGGCCCAGTAGACCCTGTCAAAGGAGAAGCCGTTGGCCCAGCAGGCCCCACCACTGCGACACGCATGGATGGTTTTACCGAAATGATGCTGGCGCAAACTGGCCTGATCAGCATGATAGGTAAAGCCGAGCGTGGGCCAGAAGGCATTGCGGCGATTAAAAAGCACAAAAGCGCCTATCTGATGGCCGTCGGCGGCGCGGCTTACCTGGTGTCAAAAGCCATCAAGCACGCCCAAGTGGTGGGCTTTGCGGATCTTGGCATGGAGGCGATTTACGAGTTTGACGTGGTGGACATGCCTGTCACAGTGGCGGTTGATTCAGGCGGCACGAGTGCGCACATCACCGGGCCGGCGGAATGGCAAAAGCGGATTGCGACGGGCGAATTCAAGGGAATTGCTGTAGCTGCGGGTTAAAGCACAGTAGGTTTTGCACCAGTCACGCGGAAAATCTTGCGTAGCTGGTGCAAATTGTTTAAAATCATAGAGTTATGATCTATGAAAAATCAAAATACCTTCCATTTTCAGACGACGCACAGCGCTTAGCTGCTAATTTAGCCCAAGCGCACAGCTTCTGGCTGGACGCCCGGCAGTCCTTGGCAGCCTTGCCTAATTCTATGTATTGGGTCGAGCGAGCTGGCCACCAATACCTGTACGCCAAGCAGACCAGTACTGACAACGGCACAAGTTTAGGCGTACGTAACGCGCAAACCGAAGCGCAGATTGCCACCTACCTGGTAGAACGAAAGAGCGCGATGGAGCGCGCCGCATCAGCCGACGCACTGATTCAGACCCGCACGGCACTTTACCGTCGCCTGCGTATGCCAACGCTACCTGACAAGCAGGCTGAAATTTTGCGCAAGCTCGATATTGAAGGCCTGTTGGGCACAGATTTGATGGTGGTCGGTACCAACGCATTTTCAGCTTACGAATGGGCAGCAGGCGCGACCTTTCCCGTCGGCAATGAGCAAACCCAAGACTTCGATTTGACCTGGTGCAGAGACACACCTGCATCTCTGACATCGTCTCTAACACTTGCAGGCACAGACTTAAACAAAAAAGCCCGCAAAACGCTGTTTGGCGTGCTCAGAAGCATTGACTCCAGCTACAAAATCAACCCGCGCAAGCCTTACCAGGCGCTGGATTCAGACGGCTACGAGGTAGAACTGCTGGCCGCACCCAGTTGCCACCCGTTACCTAAAGAAGAAGCCTTTGCCCCCATGCAAACGCTGATTGAGCAAGAGTGGTTGCTACTCGGCAGCCCCGTTAGCGCCGTCGTGGCTACAGAACGTGGTCGTGCCTGCCCGTTGACCGTGCCTGACCCGCGCTTCATGGGTTTGCACAAGTTATGGCTATCGGGCAAACCCCAACGCAACCCTGCCAAGCGCGACAAAGACCGAAGACAAGGCAATGTATTGCTGGATGCCGTGCGTCATTTCATGCAAGCGAGTCATCCCATCAACGTCGATTTTGTATTTGCACTGCCTGACGACCTGCGGCCAACATTTGATGACTGGTGTGCTGCCCGTCAATTCGTACCCGAGCCATAGCATCCCATGCCCTCCCCCATCGGCATCTTTGACTCCGGCATCGGTGGCCTGAGCGTTTTAAAAGCATTGCGCACCGAGCTGCCCAACGAGCATTTCATCTACATTGCCGACAGCGGCCATGCGCCGTATGGTGAGCGGGACGATGCGCATGTTGTTGCCCGGTCGGTAGCCATCACGGCGCATTTGGTCACACAAAACATCAAGGCACTGGTGGTGGCATGCAATACGGCCACTGCAGCTGCGATCGACACGCTGCGCGCCGCTTACCCCACACTGCCCATCATCGGCGTAGAGCCGGCTTTGAAGCCTGCTTTGGTGCTCAGCAAAACAAAGCATATCGCAGTGATGGCCACGCGCAGCACATTGGCCAGCAGGCGCTTTGCTGCGCTGCTTGCCGCACATGTTGGCCAGGCGCGCTTTACTTTGCTGCCTTGCGACGGTTTGGCTGAAGCCATCGAGCAGTCTGCACAGAGCTCAAACGCTACTGAATTAATAGCTGCTTGCGCAGGAATAATGCGGTCTGAGGGCATTTTTGATACCCAAAATGAGCCAGACAATCGTATTGACACCATCGTCCTGGGTTGTACCCACTACCCATTCGCAGCCCACCACATTGCGGCGCGGGTGGGCCAAGGCGTACAACTGATTGACACGGGCGATGCTGTTGCGCGGCAAACCAGGCAGCGACTGGGCCTTAGTTGGGACTCTAGCCTGTCAATGCGACCGGAGACATCACCTGTTGAATTCGTCACGACAGGCAACCCAGCGGCTCTGCGCTGCGCAACCAGCGCTTGGCTGGGATTGAACTCGGTCATTAAAACGCTATATATTTAGTAGCTTTTAGTTCCCGAATTTATTGGACTGCAGCCATATTTCAGGCTGCCTGATAAATGCCTTTGAATGCACGTACGTCAACCGTAGTCGAGCAGTTCGCTGACGCATTCTGCGATGCTTGAACCTACATCCGGTTCTTTAAGCGATGTAAAGATAGCGCAAACGCTGCAACACATCTGCCAAAAAAGGAACCCCCATGACCAGGCCTCTTGATAATTTAACTGCGCCAGCGACACAGCCCGGTAGCCTGTCGCGCCGCGCCATGGTGCAGGTCAGCACGGCCATTGCTGCCGCACCGCTGATGGGCTGCGCTACACCGTCAGGCGGCGGGGTTGACCCGCGAACCACGGCGCCCGAACCCAATCCGGTCATGATGCGTATGAACTTGCAAGTCAACGGCCAGGCGTATCCGCTCAACATCGATGGCCGCACCAGCTTGCTGGACGCGCTGCGTGAACACATGAATTTGAAGGGCTCGAAGAAGGGCTGCGACCACGGTCAGTGCGGTGCATGCACCGTGCTGATTGACGGCCGACGCGTCAACTCCTGCCTGAGCCTGGCAGTCATGCATGAAGGCCAGGCCATCACCACGATTGAGGGCCTGTCCAGTGGCGAAGCCTTGCACCCGCTGCAAACGGCATTTATCAAACACGATGGTTTTCAATGCGGCTACTGCACGCCAGGGCAAATTTGCTCGTCTGTTGGCATGCTGGCGGAGGTCAAAGCAGGCATGCCCAGCCATGTCACGCAAGATTTGACTGCCGCAGTCAGCGGCTTGAGCGATGAAGAAATACGCGAACGCATGAGCGGCAACATTTGCAGGTGCAGTGCCTACCCCAACATTGTTGCGGCTATTCGTGACGTTTCACGCGATATGGCGGGGGCTGCAGCATGAAGTCATTTACCTACGAGCGGGCCACGTCCCCAGAAGCCGCTGCCGCAGCGGCGCTTGCCCGGCCAGGTGCCAAATTTATTGCGGGTGGTACTAACCTGCTGGATTTGATGAAGCTGCAAATTGAAACGCCGCTGCACCTGATCGACATCACGCGCCTGGGACTGGACAAAACTGAAGCGACCGCAGATGGCGGTGTGCGCATAGGCACTATGGTGCGCAATTCAGACCTGGCAGCCGACCCGCGCATTCGCAAAGACTACGCGGTGCTCAGCCGTGCGCTGCTCAGTGGGGCATCAGGCCAATTGCGCAACAAGGCTACCACCGGCGGCAATTTGCTACAGCGCACCCGTTGCTATTATTTTTATGACACCGCACAGGCCTGCAACAAGCGTTCTCCGGGCACAGGCTGCTCGGCCATGCAGGGCTACAACCGCCTGCACGCAGTGCTGGGTACCAGTGAGCAATGCATTGCGACCCACCCTTCCGATATGGCAGTGGCCATGCGCGTGCTTGATGCGCAGGTTGAAACTGTCATGCCCAGCGGCGCAAAACGGGTGATACCGATTGCCGACTTTCATCGCCTGCCCGGCAACACACCGCATATTGAAACCAGCCTGCAGCCCGGTGAAATGGTCACCGCCGTGACCCTGCCGCCGCCCCTGCCAGGCAAACACATTTACCGCAAGGTACGCGACCGCGCATCGTATGCGTTTGCAACCATTTCTATTGCAGCCATCATTGATTCGGCTGGCGGCACAGTGCGATCAGGCCGCCTGGCTTTTGGTGGGCTGGCGCACCAGCCCTGGCGTGTGCAAGGTGCTGAGGCCATCCTGGCAGGTGCCAGCATCAACCCGGCAACTGCCAACGCTGCTGCTGACCGGGTGCTACAAGGCGCGCGCGGTTTTGGCCACAACGATTTCAAAATCCCTTTGGTGCGTAGCACCTTGCGGGCTGTGCTGGCTGAAGCTTAAAACACGAATCTTTTGGAGAAGCAAATGCAAATGAACACACCCGCCCCGCGCAATGCCCTGGATGAAAACCGGCAGGGCTTGATGGGCAAAGCGGTTGACCGCGTAGAAGGTCGGCTGAAAGTCATGGGCAAAGCGCCGTATGCACATGAAATGGTTGAAGGCGGTGCGGCTGCTGCTCACGGATTTATCGTGCAGGCCACCATTTCGAAAGGTAGCATCAACGCCATCAACACCAGTGCCGCCGAGCGCGCACCGGGTGTGCTGCTGGTCATGACGCACCTGAACGCCCCCAAGCAAGGCCCGTGGGGGCCGTTGGAGTTGCCTGACCGGTATGCGCGCTCCATTCCGCAGCTGGGTTCTGGCAAGATTGACTATTACGGTCAGCCAGTTGCGTATGTAGTGGCTCAAACGTTTGAGCAAGCGCGTTCGGCGTCAAAGCTCATCACCATTGCCTATGCCCAGGTCGCTGGCGAGCACGACATGCATGGCTCCAACGTTGCGGGCGAACTGCAAACATCGTTTTTTGGTGAAAAGCTGGTTGATGGTTCCAAAGACGATTTTGACAAGGCGTTTGCGGCGGCCAGCGTGAAGGTTGACGGCCGCTTTACAACCCCGGCCCACGCAGCCGCACCGATGGAGCCACACGCCACGCTGGCCTATTGGGAAGGCAACAAGCTCACCGTGCATTGTTCGGCACAACTGATCAACAGTGCCCAGCAAGGCGTGGCGTCAACGCTGCAAGTGCCGCTTGGCAATGTGCGTCTGGTCAGTCGCTATATTGGCGGCGGCTTTGGCAGCAAGCTGCCCATTTATGGCGACGTGATCTTGACAGCGCTTGCCGCGCGCGAGTTGCGTCGTCCGGTCAAAACCGCGCTAACGCGCCAACAAATGTTTCACATCACCAGCCACCGCAGCGACACCATCCAGCGCTTGCGCCTGGGAGCGTCGAGCGACGGAAAGCTGGCAGCGGTTGGGCACGAGGCATGGTCAAACGGCGCACGTTACGACAATTTCTTCGAGCCTTCCGCATTGCAAACCCGGCTGCTGTATGCCGCCCCGGCGCGCTACACGCCGCACTATTTGACCCCGCTTGATTTGCCAGTGTCAGATTCAACCCGCGCCCCTGGAGAGGCGGTTGGCATGCTGGCACTTGAAGTGGCGATGGATGAGCTGGCAGAAAAGCTCAAGCTGGATCCGATAGAGCTGCGGCTGCGCAACGAGCCAGCACAAGACCAGGACAAAAAGATTCCGTTTTCAAGCCGTAATCTGGTGGCTTGCATGAAAGATGGCGCTGCCCGCTTTGGCTGGAGCCAGCGCAGCGCCCTGCCAGCTCAAAAACGCGAAGGCCGTTGGCTGGTGGGCATGGGCATGGCAGCATCTATTCGCTCCAATGTCATGATGCCGTCCAAATGTGATGTGGCCTTAAACCGCGAGGGCTTGTTGACGGTAAAAATGGCCATGACAGACATCGGCACTGGCAGCTACACCGTGCTGACGCAAATCGCCGCCGAAATGATGGGCTTGCCGATCGAGCGTGTACGTATGGAACTCGGCGACAGTGACTTTCCGGCCACACCGGGCTCAGGCGGCTCGTGGGGTGCTGCCAGTTCGGGGTCCGGCTTGTTTGATGCCTGTACGAATCTGCGCGACAAGCTGGCCATCAAAATGGGGATCAACCTGCTTGACGCCACATTTGCCAATGGCAGCCTGTCGGGCGGCGGCAAAAGCGAAACACTGGGCGCGCTGGCCGGTACGCTGGGCATGCAGGCCAGCGGCGAAATTACCCCGGGTGCCATGGCCAAACAATTTTCACAGCAAGCCTATGGCGCGCACTTTGCTGAGGCAGCTGTCAATATGGATACTGGCGAAATCCGTGTTCGCCGTCTGCTGGGCGTGTTTGCCGCCGGACGTATCCTGAATGAAAAAACCGCCAAAAGTCAGATCTCGGGCGCGATGATCTGGGGTGTCAGCTCTGCCCTTTTTGAAGATGCCGTGATCGACAAACGCGATGGTCATTTTGTCAACCACGATTTGGCCGAATACCACGTGCCTTCCCATGCCGACATCCCGAAAATCGATGTGTTTTTTCTAAACGAAGTGGACGACAAAACCAACCCCTTAAAAATCAAAGGCGTTGGAGAACTGGGCATTTGCGGCGCAGGAGCGGCAGTCGCCAACGCGGTCTACAACGCTACCGGCGTACGGGTTCGGGAGTTTCCGATCACGCTGGACAAAGTACGTGCGGGGCTGGAAGCCAACCGGGTGGTTTGACGCGCGATTTTGACTCCATCGAGTGCGGCGCAGTTACACAAGCTGCTACTAACTTTATAGCAATGTAACCATTAATGCCAGGGGCCAGGGGTATATTTAGCACTAAAACTAGTCAAATGGACGCCTTGCCCTTAAAAAAGCTGCAAGCCGCCGGTGATGCATGGCCGGGTCGCGCCGATGCGCCGGGGCTTTTGTGCATTTGATAAGCAGCAGGCTCCTAGCCGCGTAACTTGGTGGCGATTTCAGCCACGCGTTTGCCGTAGGCAGATGCCGTGTCCAGGTCGCCTTGAGGAATCGCACTGGCCGGGTCTTGCGGGCCGACCTGTGCCATCACCCCAGAATTCGAGCCAATACGGTTGATGACGCCGTTGTTCAACTCAGGCTGACCGACCCAGATCATGCCTTGCTGCATGGCCAATGTGATGAAGTACTGCAGCGTGGAGAGCTTGTCGCCACTCGGGCTGGCTGAGCAGGTAAAGCCGCCCGCCACTTTGTCTTTCCAGGCGCTGGTAAACCACTTTTTGCTGGTTGCATCGGCAAACTTCTTAAACTGCCAGCTGGCCATGCCCATATAAGTTGGGCTACCCATGATGATGGCGTCTGCGGCGTCAAGGCTGGCCCATTGGGCTTCGGTCAAGTTGCCGTCGGCATCAATGGCAATCAGCTCGGCCCCAGCACCTTCAGACACAAACTGCGCCACGCGCTGGGTATGGCCGTAACCGGAGTGGTAAACAACTGCTACTTTCGACATAAAAATCCTTAAAAATTAAAATTAACACACTGAAAAAAAACAGATCAATCATTCCATAGACCAATAGACCAATAAGCCAGTCTGTAACTTAGCCAGCCAGATCAAAAACCAGCACCTCGGCATCCACGCCCCCACTTAAATGCAGCTTGCTCTCAAGCGACATCAAAGCAGCATCGCCCGCAACCAGCGGCACGCCATTCACTTGCAGGCTACCCCTTACCAGCTGCACATAGGCTTTGCGAGCAGGGTTTAGGTCCAGCGTTGAAGCCTCTTGACCCTCCAGCAGCCCGGCATAAATTTTGGCGTCAGCATGGATCGTGACGGAGCCCTGGGAACCGTCATTAGAAGCCACCAGCCGCAACTTGCCACGCTTTTCGCCGGCACTGAAGGTTTTTTGCTCATAGCTTGGCGCAATGCCTTTGACGTTTGGCTCAATCCAGATTTGCAACAAATGTGTTTCCTGGCCGACCGCATGGTTGAACTCGCTGTGCTGCACACCCGTGCCAGCGCTCATCCGTTGGATGTCGCCTGGCGGAATGCCCTTGACGTTGCCCATGCTGTCCTGATGCGCCAGGTTTCCTGACACCACATAGGTGACGATTTCCATGTCTTTGTGGCCGTGGGTACCAAAACCTTTACCGGGCGCAATCAAATCCTCGTTGATAACCCGCAGATTGCCAAAACCCATGTGCTTTTGGTCGTAGTAGCCCGCAAAAGAAAATGAATGGTGCGACTTGAGCCAACCGTGGTCGGCGTAACCGCGCTCTTGAGATTTTCGCAGCGTGATCATGGTCTGCCTTTTTTGTTGAGTTGACGAATGTCATGAATGTATTGCGCCAGACGTTGCCACAGGTTGTTTGAATTTGATGGCATCATTCAAATAAATTGAATGATTGGGTCAGTTTGAACAAACCAGAACGCCGATGAAAAAAAACGCCATTCGAGACGTACTGACCCCAGAAACGCTGAGCCTGATGGACGCCATTCACCGCACAGGCAGCATGGCTGCCGCCGCGCGGGAGTTGGGTGTTGTACCCAGCGCACTGACTTACCGCATCAGGCGCGTTGAAGATGCACTGGACGTGCTGCTGTTTGACCGGTCTTCGCGCCAGGCCAGATTAACCCCAGCCGGCAGCGAGCTGCTGCGTGAGGGCAATCGCGTACTGAATGAACTCGATGCAATTGCCAACCGCGTCAAGCGGGTGGCTACCGGTTGGGAGCCCCAGCTGACCTTGTCAGTTGACAGCATTATTTCGCGTAGCACCATCATGGAGCTGTGTGAGGCGTTTTTTGCATTGGCGCCGCCTACCCGGCTCAAGCTTCGTGAAGAAGCGCTGTCGGGCACGCTGCAAGCTCTGACATCGGGCCAGGCCGACTTGGCCATAGGCGTTTCGCTGGAGCCGGGTAGCACCCAAAAATTGCAAAGCAAAGTGCTGGGCAACATCCGCTTTGTTTATGCCGTTGCACCGCATCACCCGTTGGCCCAAGCCCCCGAGCCGATTACCGACAGCATGATGCTGGCACACCGCGTGGTGGCGGTGGCCGACTCGGTCCAGCGCGGCAGCGGCCTGAGCGTTGGCTTGCTCGGCGGACAAGACGTATTTACCGTCCCCGGCATGCTGGCCAAGCTGGATGCGCAGATGCGCGGCCTGGGTGCGGGCTTTTTGCCCGAATACCTGGCCCGCCCGTACATCAACGCAGGTCGGCTGGTCGAAAAAGCAGTCAGCCAAAAGCCCCGTGTGGTGCGGGTCAGCTACGCCTGGCGCGCAGCAGATGGCAAGGCTTTGCAGTGGTGGCTCAAACAACTGGACAACGCCAGAACTCGGAGCGCCCTGCTTGAAAGATAGACCGGCGCACGTTTAGAGTACATTGACATCCACGCGCTTGATCTCCCTCCATGACAAACACAAAGAACAGACCATGACAAAAAAATCTGCACCGTCCAAGCCCCCCGCGCCACCCAAGCGCATTGCCATCATCGGTGCAGGCATAGCCGGTATAGCCTGCGCGCGCACACTGGCCCAGGCGGGGCACCAGGTCAACGTGTTTGAAAAAAGCCGTGGCGCGGGCGGGCGCATGTCAACCCGCAGCACAGAATTTGGCACGTTTGACCACGGTGCACAGTACTTTACGGTGCGCGATGCCAGGTTTGAAAAGGCACTTAGCATTACCCCGCAGCTGGTGCGCCGCTGGAGCGCTAACACTGTTCGCATTTTGGACGAGGCAGGCCGCGTCGTGGCGTCCAGCCTGCCGCCCAAAGAAGCCCATTGGGTCGCCTCGCCCGGCATGAGTGCGTTGGTTAAGGAATGGGTCAAACCCTTGGCCGCCAACGGGCAGGTGCATTTAGAGACCCAAGTCACGCGCATACAGCGTGACAAACTCAGCCCCACCTGCTGGCAGTTGCAAACCGAAGGGCCGGGCGCTGCCAGCAGCGTGCATTCTGGCTTTGATGCAGTCATCATGGCCGTGCCGTCGGTGCAAGCGCAGGCCCTGCTGCTGTCGTCCCAAGTGGCCAAACCTTCAAGCAGCGATATGTTGGGCAAGATAGCCAAGGTCAGCGTTGCGCCCTGCTGGACGCTGATGCTGGCTTTTCCCCAGGCGGCCCAACCCGCGCTGGCCCACCTGGGCCCGCAGTGGAACGCCGCGCGCAGCACCCATCACCGCATTGCCTGGCTGGCGCGCGAGTCGTCCAAGCCTGGGCGCGGACCCATTGAGCGCTGGACCGTGCAGGCCAGCCCTGAATGGTCGCAGCGCCACCTGGAGGATGATGCCGAGCGCGTCAAGGCCAAACTGCTCAAGGCATTCACCGAAGTGACCGGCATACGCGCCCAACCGCCCTATGCCGAGGTTCACCGCTGGCGCTATGCGCAAACCACCGAGCCGCTAGGTGCCAGTCATTTGTGGGACGCCAAACTGGGCGTGGGTGCCTGCGGCGACTGGTGTTTAGGGCACAGGGTAGAAGACGGTTTTGTGTCGGGGCTTGAGATGGCGTTGGCTGTTTTGTAAACCTTTGCCGTGGCGGTTTCTGGCTACATTGGTCGCTTTGCGCCCTCGCCCACCGGGCCGCTGCACGCGGGTTCACTGGTGACAGCACTGGCCAGCTGGCTCGATGCCAAAGCGCATGGCGGCAAGTGGCTGGTGCGCATCGAGGACGTTGACACCCCACGCTGCGTGCCTGGCGTAGACCAGGTCATCTTGCAGCAACTGGCAGCCTGCGGTTTGCACCCAGACGCGCCCCCGGTTTACCAGTCGCAGCGCGGTCAGCTGTACCAAGCCGCTTTAGACCAGCTGATTGCACCATCGATAGCCTACCCTTGTGGCTGCTCACGGTTGGACATTGAGCAGGCCATCGCTGCTTCGGGGCAGCAAAAAATGCGCCATGGCGAGCTGGTCTACCCAGGCACTTGCCGCCAGGGATTAAACGGCAAACAAGCCCGTTCATGGCGATTTGCAACCGAGACTTACCTGCCAAATGTGCCCCTAGCCCCCAATAAACCTGCGTCGCTAGTTCCTGATTCAATAGCATCTAGCATTCATTGGGTAGACCGCTGGCTGGGCCCACAGTCTCAAAACGTCGCGGCGGATGTCGGCGACTTTGTTCTCAAAAGGGCCGACGGCCTGTGGGCTTATCAGTTGGCGGTGGTGGTAGACGACACAGCGCAAGGCGTCACGCACATCGTACGGGGGCAAGACCTGGCAGACAACACCGCCCGGCAAATTTTGCTGCAACGCGCGCTGGGTATGCCGCAGCCACACTATTTGCACACGCCACTGGTAAACGGTGCAAACGGCGAAAAACTGTCGAAGCAAAACGGCGCTGAGCCGCTGGACACCGCGCACCCCATCGGCTTGCTGCAAACAGCGGGCGAGCATCTAGGACTCCACACCAAAACAAACTGCCACCAAAGCACGTCGCAATGGCTGGCTTTAGCTACGGCGATGTGGCGACAACGCTGAAACAGCTGCGCCGGCGTTCGTGAATTTATGCACAAAGGCGAGCATCGGCAGAACTGCAACACGGTGTAACAGCCTAAAATTGGGCATGGTTAATCCTTTGCTGTCGTTTTTACGCGCTGCTTTATGGCTTGTTGCCGCATTTAGCGTTTTCGGTTTCCAGGCGCATGCGCAAACCTGTGCGGTGCCTGGCTGGGACGGCCCGGCCACGCCCACAGGCGTGATCAACAGTTACCACGGGGGTAATGGGACGGCCAGCGCAGGCAGCAGCCAGGTGACAGTAGCCTCAGCGACCGGCTTGCGCACCAGCAACCGCGCACTACGGGCAGGTGACTTGGTACTGATCATGCAAATGCAAGATGCAACGACGCCGGCCAATGCGGGCCTGCACGAGTACGCACAAATCATCTCGCTGACAGGAAATGTGCTGACACTGAATCGCACTCTGACCAACACGTATGTACAAAACGTAGCCGCCAATTTGGTGCGCACGTTCCAGGTGGTGTTTGTGCCCCAGTATTCACAGGCCACGCTGTCAGGTGCCGTGACGGCCGACCGGTGGACGATGGCTGCCGCGTCGGGCGTGGTTTCGGGCGGGGTTGTCGCGATGGATGTCGCCGGCAGCTTGGCATTGACCGGTTCGATTGATGTCAGCGGTGCCGGGTTTCGCGGTGGTGCCGGTGTCAACGGCACGGGTAGCCGTGTAGGCGGATTGTTCAATGATGGCAACTATGTGTTTGTCCCAGGCGCCGCAAACGGCGCCATCAAGGGCGAAGGCACCACAGGAACACCCATACAAGTTTTCGACGGGACGGCAACACCCGTGAATTACGCTGCCTTGCTGACCCAAGGCTACGCCGCAGGCGCGGCGGGCCAGGCTGCGCAGGGCAATGCGGGCGGCGGCGGTAACGATGGTGAGCCGATCGCAGGAGGTAACCAGTACAACTCGGGCGGCGGCGGCGGTAGCAACGGCGGTGCTGGCGGCAAGGGCGGTTTCAGTTGGTCCCAGCAAAACGACGCAGGCGGCCGTGGCGCGGCCGCACTGGCCACCACCGTTGCCCGAGTGGTATTAGGCGGCGGCGGCGGTTCCGGTGCAAGTAACAACAACGGTGCTGCCAACGCCATTACCGCTTGGCCCCCAACAGACAACGCCACCACTCGGCCAGTGCCCCCAGCGCTGGGCACCGCCAACGGTGCCAACGGCGTGATTTCAGTCAGTGGCGCGTCGGGCGGCGGAATTGTTTTGATTCGTACCGGCAGCCTTACCGGCGGCGGAAGCATCAGCGCCAACGGCTACACCGCTTACAACGTGAGTGGCGCTGCCAGCTCGGAGGGCGGCGGGGCGGGCGGGGCGGGTGGTAGCGTGGTGGTACTGGTGGGCAATGCCACATCTGGCGCGCTGACGATCAATGCCAACGGCGGCAAAGGTGGGTACTCCAATTATTATGATCACGGTCCTGGCGGCGGCGGCGGCGGCATGGTCATCAGAAACTTTGTCACCGGCACCGTTAACAATGCGGGCGGCGGTCAAGGTTACGACGGGTGTTGTGGCGGCGTCCAGGGTAATGCTAGCCCCAAGTTTTACAACGCTGTGGCTGGCAGTGTTGGCACATCGGTCACCACCGGTGGCTCAGCCATAGGCGTTCAAGGGGGTGCCAGTTGCCTGCCGGCCATTAACGTGACCAAAAGCACAAGCACGCCCAGCATCAACACGGCCATTGGTGCCACAGCCAGCTACACCATCAATTTAAGCAACACGGGCGGCGCGGCGTCCAACGTGTTCATGATTGACGCTACGCTGCCACCAGGCTGGCAGTACACAGCAGCCACTGCGCCGACCTTTAGCAACAACAGCAGCCTCACCCTGGCGGTGGGCGCTGAAACCGTATCGGCCGCAGCGCCCGGGCCGTTGCCCGTCGCCAGCGTGACCAGCGCTAACTCTGCCACCGCCGTGTCGCTGCGGGCGGCTGCCAGCGCCCCGGGCGTTACGCCGACGACCGGCAACAACACGGTGACGTTTGGCAGCTTTTATTTGCCGCAAAACGGCAGCATCACCGTCAGTTTTGTGGCAACCATCCCCAATACCGCGACGGTCGGGGTTTACCACAACCCTGCCGGCGTGATCTTTTTAGACCCAACCCGCACCACCACGGCAGTGCGCATGGTCAGCCCCTTGGCCAACGTCACAGCCAACCGCGACGCCCTACCTTACAGCCCCAACCCCGCCAACACCAGTTACGCCAGCGGGGCAACCGTCAACGTGGCAGGCAGCAATTACAGCGGCTTGGAAGCAGGGCCTGCACTTGACAACGTCACTTTATTGCCCGACTTGTCGGTGACCAAGACCATCAACACGCCTACTTTTACAGTGGGCGCGACGCCACTGAGCTACATCGTCACGGGGCGCAACAATGGCCGCCCCATCGCTGACCAGGTATACGCCAACACCCAGGCCACCGGGCAATCGGCCACCAGCATCGTGTCCGCGACCCCGTCTGTCATCGACACCTTGCCCACCGGCATGACACTGACAGCCATCACCAACAGTGCCACGCCTACCTGGGCTTGTACGCCCAACGGCACCAGTACCACCTTCACCTGTTCGGCGGGTGGCGCGGGTTACCCGATGGCAGCGGCCACCAACCTGTTTACCGCCACGGCAACGGTGGCCGTCTCTGCAGCCAGCTGCCCCGGGCCACAAATCAACTCAGCCACCATGACCACCCCCGCCATAGGCGATGCGCTGCCCAGCAACAACGTCGGTACCGTGTCAACGCCCATCGACTGCAATGTCAATTTATCGGTCACCAAAACCAATGGCACCACGACCGTGACCTCAGGCAGCACTACCAGCTACACCGTTACCTTTACCAATTCAGGGCCCGCCGCTGCTAACGGTGCATTGGTGCGAGACATACCCAGCAGCGGGCTGAGCTGCACTGTGCTGAGCTGCACTGACGCGGGTACCAATGCTTGTGCCGGTATAGGACCGTTGTCAGGCTTGCTGGGCAGTGGTCTCACACTGGCGTCATTTGCCTCGGGCGCTACTGCCGCTTTTCAAGTCAGATGTGACGTCACTGCCACCGGGCAATAGCGGCAGTCAATAGCGGCATTCAATAACGGCGGCGGTCAACGGGAAAGGGGGCGGGTAGTTGACAATAGGCGCATGCATTCTGCCGACAAAAACCACCCTGCCGCCACGCCTTTGTTAGATCAACCAGATCAATCAGGTCAGCCAGTTAATCCCGGTACCAAGCCGACGCCAAGCATTGAAGTCCCGCTGATGTTGCCGCCGCTGCCGCGTGCGATTCGCAGCTTTGTTCGCCGTACCGGGCGAACCACTGCTGGTCAAGCTCGCGCTTTTGAGTCAATCGGGCCCATGGCCCTTATAGAATTTACACCTTCAGCTATAAATGCAGTAGCAATTTTCAACCGGCAGGCATCCACTATTTTTGAAATTGGTTTTGGCATGGGCGAGGCAACTGCCCATATCGCAGCAAACGCTCCCGAGCAAAACTTTTTATGCTGTGAAGTCCACACGCCCGGCGTAGGTGCGCTGCTCAAGCGGATTGAAGAACAAAGCCTGACCAATATCCGCATTCTTCAGCACGATGCAGTTGAAGTCATTGACCACATGCTTAGCCCAAGTAGTCTGGACGGCATCCACATCTTTTTCCCCGACCCGTGGCACAAGAAAAAGCACAACAAACGCCGTTTGATTCAAGGCCCCCTCATTGCCAAGCTGGCCGCCCGCTTAAAACCCGGCGGCTACCTGCACTGCGCGACCGACTGGCAACCTTATGCCGAACAAATCCTCGACGTTTTGAATGCAGAGCCACTGCTGGCCAACACCTCGCCCCATGGCTACGCCCCCAAACCTGACTACCGCCCACTGACCAAGTTTGAAAATCGGGGCATCAAGTTGGGGCACGGGGTGTGGGACCTGGTTTTCAAGCGCGTGTGACCCCGCTGCACGGCTTGCCCACAAGGAACGGCGTAGGCCCCAGCTGCGTTGGCCTGCCCGCTGGTCACTGGCTGACCATCACCGACTTTTTAGTCGACCGCTTTCCCGCCATTTCGCGCGACGTGTGGCTGCAGCGAATGGCCAATCAGCTGGTCGTCGATGAGTTTGGTGTGCAAGTCACCCCAGAGCGCCCCTACCCCAGCCACATGCGCATCTACTACTACCGCGCTGTTGATGAGGAAGAACGCATACCGTTCAACGAAGTCGTGCTGTACCAGGATGCGCATCTGGTCGTCGCTGACAAACCGCATTTTCTGCCTGTCACACCTTCCGGCCATTACCTGCAAGAAACACTGCTGGTACGGCTTAAAAATCGCCTAGGGCTTGACAACCTCATCCCCATCCACCGCATTGACCGGGAAACTGCCGGGCTGGTGTTGTTCAGCGTCAACCCCAGTCAGCGTAATGCCTACCAAGCGCTGTTCAGGCAACATCGTGTGGCAAAACATTACGAAGCGATTGCCCCATGGCGCAACGATTTAACACTGCCTTTGACCCGCAAAAGCCGAATTGTTGAAGACCAACCTTTTTTCAGGCAACGCGAAGTACCGGGCGAGCCCAACAGTGAAACCCAGATCAATCTGATTGAAACTCGCGCTAACCTGGCCAAATACGCGCTGAGCCCTGTGACGGGCAAAAAGCACCAGCTTCGCGTTCATATGAACGCGGTCGGTGCGCCCATCGTGAACGACCGCATGTACCCGCCTGTGGCCCACACGCCAGACGACGACTACAAGCTGCCGCTGCAACTGCTGGCCAAATCGATTGCCTTTGATGACCCCATGACAGGCGAAAAGCGCTTTTTTGAAAGTCACCTTGCTTTAAACTTTTAGGCTTGTTTCGGTCAGTTTTTCTCGCCTTTTCAGATTTATTTTGACAAACACCTCCCCCACCACCCCCCTGACTGATCAGTTTTCACCCAGGTTCATCGACCTGAGCTCCAAAACCGGCGAGACGCAAGCCAATGCGCAAACCGAACTGACCGCGTCACTGCTGGCCACACCTGCCAGCATTGCGCCCAAGTATTTTTACAACCTGTTGGGCTCCAAACTGTTTGAAGCCATCACCCTGCTGGACGCGTACTACCCCACCCGCACCGAGGCCGCCATATTTGAAGCCCACAACGCAGGCATTGCACAGGCCATGACGCAAGCCGGTATCCGCAACGCGTGTTTGATTGACCTGGGCGCCGGCAATTGCGCCAAGGCAGCTGCGCTTATCCCGCACCTGTCGCCGCAGCAATACGTGCCGGTTGATATTTCAGCTGACTTTTTACGCGACGCGGCGGGTAACTTGCAGGCCAGCTTCCCCCTGCTTGACATCGTTGGCGTGGGCATGGACTTTTCAAATGCGCTGGCGTTGCCACAAGCGGTGCAAAAGGACAACCGCGTGTTTTTCTACCCCGGCTCCAGTCTGGGCAACTTCACGCCTGCCCAGGCGCTGCTGTTTTTGCAACAAATCAGCAACCCGGCTCAAGGCAACGCCGGCGGCTTGCTGTTGGGCATTGACCTGGTCAAAGACACCACCGTGCTGCAAGCCGCCTACGACGACGCACCCGGCGTGACCGCAGCATTTAATAAAAATGTTTTGCTGAACATCAACGACCAGCTTGGGGCAGACTTTGACTTACGCCAGTGGCAACATGTGGCATTGTTCAATGTTGAAGCATCGCGCATTGAAATGCACCTGCAAGCCAGCGCAGCCACCACCGTGCGCTGGCCGGGGCACGAGAGAAGCTTTGCCGCAGGCGAACGCATCCACACCGAAAATTCCTACAAATACACGCTGGGATCCATGACAGCACTGCTCAAACAGGCCGGCTTCAGCAAGGTACAGCACTGGACAGATGCAAAAGGCTGGTTTGGCGTATTTTGGGCTTCGAGATAGCTTTTTGGGCTATTTTTAGCCGTTTTCTGGTGTCATTTAGGCCTCTAGCCCAATAAATTCGGGGGCAAGAAGCTCCTATAAGCATAGCAAATTGACAGCCCACTCATTTCGGCAAAAACAGCAACCAGTACACCAAAAGCAGGTTCATCAGCGCACTCACCCCGAGGGCCAGCTTCCAGAGCACGGTGTCGTCGCGCTGCATCAGGGCGTTGGCGCCAGGGGCGGCCAGCGGGCGGGATGCCCCCCGTTCCAGCGCCAGCAGCAGCTCCTCCGCGGTTTCAAAACGTTGCCGTTTGTCTCGGGCCACCGCCTTGAGTACGACGTTGTCTAGCCAGATGGGCACCTCCGGGTTGTGGCGGCTGGGGGCTACTGCGTCACGGTAGTAGCGGCCGACCTGGTACGGTAACACGTCGCCGTAAGGCAGCTTGCCCGTCAGCAATTGGTACAGCGTTACGCCCAGGGCAAACAGGTCGCTTTCGGCATCGGGCGGCTCTGGCACGGGCTCATGGCTGCCTGACCGCAGGGCAAAACCCCACTGCTCAGGGTTGATGTAGCTGGGTGTGCCCGCGTGCAATGTACGCATGGCCTCAGGCTCGCGGCCTGACAAAGCCACACCTAAATCAAGCACCCGCAACACGCCGTCTTCGCCTTGGTGCAAATTGGCGGGTTTGATGTCGCGGTGAACCACGTTCTGCCGGTGCAGTCTGCCCAGCGCCTTCGCGACCTGTACCGCGGCTTGTATCGCCTGCGGCACGGCCAGCCTGAGCCGAGTGTCTAACTGCTGTTGTAATGTTTCGCCGCCGTGCCAGTCGTACAGCAGGTAAAACGCGCTGGGCGTCAAGCCGTTGGGCAGCTTGTCGTGAATATTGACAAAGTACGCTGCGGCAGGCGACGACTGCATGCGCTTGGCCAACCAAGCCTCGTGCGCCAGCATGGCGCGCTCTTCTGGGTCATGGGCACGCGCCGGGTGCAGGGTTTTCAGCGCATAGAGTTTTCCTGTCTGAGGCCCACGCGCCGACAGGCCGCCCTTAGGCGCGTGCGCCCCATCGGGGGGCAGTGAGGACACGCCAGTGCCGAGCGTGGGGGTGATATCCCTGACCTGGTAAAGCACATTGATGCCGTTGTCAGCCACAGGAGCAGTCACGGTAAAACCGTCGATCACCTCACCGACTTTTAACCTCGCGGGGATGCCCAAGGTTAAAGCATGGCGGTTTTCGTCTTGCAGGTTGGCGTCCAGCAGGCCCCGCACCTGCACCACCATCGCGGTAACGTTGTCTTGCGAGCCGGCGGCCAGCGCATCTTCGACCAGTCGCTTGCTCAAGTCTTGCGCACTTTGGCCGGGTGTTGCAGCCGCTGCGATCATCGCCTTCAGGCGTTTTGTGTTTAAGCTGCCGTGCACCCCGTCTGACAACAGTAAAAACAGGTCGCCGACCAGTAAATCGCCCTGCGTGTAGTCCACCACCAGCGTACCCTCTGCCCCTACACAGCGCAGCAACTGGTGCTTCAGGTCGGGATGGTCCACCACATGGTCGGTGGTCAACTGACTGAATTGCCCACCACGCAGCAGGTAAGCGCGCGTGTCACCCACATGCGCCAGCGTGTACGACTGACCACGCAGCACGATGGCCGTCAGAGTGGTGAGTCCGAGGATCGGTTGCCTGCGGCGGTTAAGACCCGCCAGCCAGGCGTTTTGCGCACCAATGATGCGGTCTAGCGCGACGGTGGTATCCCAGGTCTCTGGCGTGGCGTAATAATCACGCACCAAGCTGGTAACCGTTGTCTGGGCAGCTTCTTTGCCCATGCCGCCGGTACTGACGCCGTCGGCAATCGCCACCACTGAGCCCATGGCCTCTTGCCCTGGTTCTGGCAGCATGGCCGCACAAAAGTCTTCGTTGATGTCCTTGCGGCCTGCGTCCGAGGCAAAGCCAATGTCTATTTCAAATGCCATGCACCAATGTAAGCAATTTTTGCGCCTGTATTTGGTGCGGCGCTGAACAACGGGCCTAAATGCGGTGGCACTGTCCTTGCATGCAGCCTGACTTGAACGTAACGACGCGTTCACGCCATGTGTGCCACCACCAACGCTGCGCAGCCCGTGCAGCAGTGTCCACAGGCTAAGCCCGGTTTTCGATCGGGTACAACAAACCCCCAACTTTTTTGTGGAGCATCCCATGGCGGGCGACTTTAAAACCTTTTTGAAATCAGGCCACTGGCCGACACTGCTGGCGGCTTTTTTGTACTTTGACTTTTGCTTTGCCATTTGGGTGCTCAACGGGGCGATGGCACCCTTTATCAGCGAAACCTTTAACCTGAACGCAGCGCAAAAAGGTTTCATGATCTCGGTGCCTATTTTGGCTGGGGCCTTCATGCGCTTCCCGCTCGGCGTGCTGGCCCAATACATTGGCCGCAAAAATGCGGCCATGGTTGAGATGGGCCTCATCATCATCGCGCTGATTTATGGCTACGTGTTTGTCAACACCTACAGCGAAGTCCTGGCGATGGGCGTGCTGCTGGGTATTGCCGGGGCCAGTTTTGGCGTGGCGCTCAGCTTGGGTTCGGGCTGGTTTCCACCCAAACACAAGGGCCTGGCGATGGGTTTGGCAGGTGCGGGCAACTCAGGTACGGTGCTGGCTGTGCTGTTTGCGCCGCCACTGGCCACCGCTTACGGCTGGTCAACCGTCTACGGCCTGGCGGCTTGCACCATGCTGCTGCCGATGGTGGTGATGTGGGTAATTGCCAAAGAACCGCCTGACCGCGAACACCAAAGTTTTCGCCAGCACACGGCTTGCCTGTTTGAAAAAGACGGCTGGTCGTTCAGCTTGATCTATGTCGTGACCTTTGGCGGCTTTATTGGCCTGGCCAGCTTTTTGCCGACGTATTTTTACGACCAGTTCAAGGTGACGAAAGTCGAAGCTGGGCAACTGACCATGCTGGCCACGGTGATGGGCTCTGCCCTGCGGATTGTGGGGGGTTACATCTCAGACCGGGTCGGCGGTATCAACACCTTAAGCGGTGTGCTGGTGTTGGTGGCTGCGACGCTGGTCGCGTGCGGCATGGCCGGACAGTCGCTGGTCGTGACCACCCTGCTCTTTATGCTGTGCTTTGCCGCACTGGGCGCAGGCAACGGTGCATTGTTTCAGTTGGTGCCGCTGCGCTGGCCGGTAACCACAGCGGTGGCGGGCTCAATGATTGGTGAAATCGGTGCGCTAGGCGGCGGGTTTGTGCCTAATTTGATGGGCCAATCAAAGCAAATCCTGGGTACCTATCTCTGGGGCTTCGTCGCATTTGCGGTGCTGGCGGTGGTGGTACTGATGGTGCTGCGGGTAGCCCAAATTAGGTGGACCAGGACCTGGGCGGAAAAAGGGGGACGGGCACGCAGTGCCCCAAGCGCAGCGAAAGTAAATGCGTAGCATTTAGTCCCACTTTTCGCCGAAGGCAAAAGGGAGGTCGAGCGCGAAGCGCTCCGAGCGTAGCGATGAAAAACGCATAGCGTTTTTGACCTGCCTTTCAGTGCAGGCTAACTTTTCGCAGAAAAGTTAAGCGAAGCGGTGCCGTAACCAAAAGGGTGGCAGAGCACGCTTGACACCTGCCCAGAGGGCCTGATTTTTCACCCCATCAGCATTTGCATGCTGCTTTCATAAGTCGCGGAAAGCTTTTCAAAAACCGCCAGCAGCGCTTCGCTGGCAGTTTCCACTTCAGCCTGCCCTTGCGCTGTCTCCACTCGCTCGGCACCGGCCAGCAAGCGAAGCCAAGCGACCTTGGCAGTGGCCAGCAATTGGCCAATTTCAGGCGTACTCAGCGGAATATTGTTCAGATAGTGCTGGGCTTTTTCAAAGCTTTGGCGAGCATCCCGCATGGCGGCAACGTCGCCGGACTTTCCGAGCGCTTGCAACAATAAAAATTTAGCAAACCGCTGCGACAGCATGCGCTGGCGGCCCGCCAGGTTCAACACCTGCAGAGGCAAAGCAGCCCCCGCGTTTTCAAGCTGGCCCGTCAGATGTTCAGCTTGCACCAAAAGTGCTTCCGCCAAGCCGTCCAGCCGAGCCATGTCGCTGGCTTGCGGCTGCTTTTTCAGGGTGTGCTCAAGTTGCTCCCAGGTTAGCCCTGCTTGCTTGACCAATGCCGCCAGCTCGGGCTGGGCAAAGTTTTGGCTCAAGACGCTCAAGTTGTCATCAATCCGCTTGACCGCGTCCTTTAAAACTGACGTAGGTGCCTGGGCAGGCCGCAGCAATTGCATGGCGTACAGTTTGACCAGCCGCTGCGACAACATACGCAACTGCCCCGCACGGTTCACGCCATCGGCAAAACGCGCCGACTGAATGATGTGGCTGGAGACTTTTGCCAAACGCTGATTGCTGTGCATCGATGCAGTCCGCATCAGCAGGTACGCATCGTCGTCAGTCAAGCCTCTGGCACGCATCAAAATCGTCTTGGCATGGTCAACCACTTTTCGCTCTTCCAACTGGTTGTGTGCATCGTGCAAAGCTTGTGCAAGAGCCCCCTCATGCCTAAACCGGGCCTGCGCCAACAGCACCAGCGCGGGCAATCGGTGCGCAGCATAACCATCGGCCACATAACCATGCACACCCGCACCGACAGACGCAGCAATACCGGTCTCATCCAAGCTGTCAGTCAATACCAATACAGCGCATGGTACGTCGGCAGCCAAAACCCGGGTCATCTGAAAAAACGCCTCATCGGCTTTCGCCAAATGGCAGACCAGGGCATCGGGGTGGCACCGATGTACTGCTTGCACCACATCGTCCAGCGCGTCAACCACCTGCCACACGGTCAGCCCAGCCCCGCTCAAGTCGCGGGCCAGCAGAGCTGCACGCTCTGGCGGATTGCCAAACACCACGGTAGTCATCATGGACAGGATGATAAAGCCCTGCTGCTTGCACCAACTCATGCCTTGAAATGGGCATTCGCACATGCCAATATGGCGCTTATTACTGGCACAGCTCTTGCATGTAGTGAGTGGGCGTAACGGAGCGCTCAACCGCAGTCTTGCATTGCGGCCATCTGCATGCAGCGACGTGTGCAACACAAGCATCAGCACAAGAGTTTGCATGCTTGCGCCTTGATCAATATCGGGGCGTCTGTCTCAACCCTGTCTGAATCTTATTTTTCCCCTCATTTTGGTGCGTACTTGGTGACCAGCAAGCGGCTGGCACAAAGGTTGCGCTTAAAGCTTATGTTGAAGTCTGGAGTGTCGAAATGAAGAAATCAAAACTGGTCATGGTCGGCAATGGCATGGCGGGCGTGCGCACCATTGAAGAACTGCTCAAAGTCGCACCTGATCTGTATGACATCACCGTGTTTGGTGCAGAGCCGCACCCCAACTACAACCGTATCTTGCTAAGCCCGGTGCTGGCAGGTGAGCAGACCCTTGACGAGATCGTGCTCAACAGCTGGGAGTGGTACTCTGACAACCACATCACGCTGCATGCGGGCAAAAAAGTCACCGAGGTCGACCGAGTCAAACGCATCGTAAAAGCCGATGATGGCAAAGGCGGATTGATGGAGGTCGAATATGACCGCCTGTTGCTGTGTACCGGTTCCAACCCTTTTATTTTGCCCATCCCTGGCAAAGATTTAAAAGGCGTGATTGCCTACCGCGACATTGCTGACACCAACGAAATGATTGATGCCGCCAGCAAATACAAAAACGCGGTGGTGATTGGTGGCGGCCTGCTGGGGCTGGAAGCCGCCAACGGTCTGATGTTGCGCGGCATGACCGTGTCAGTCGTACATGTCATGCCAACGCTGATGGAGCGCCAGCTCGACAGCGTGGCGGGCAAACTGCTGCAAAAGTCGCTTGAAGACCGTGGGCTGAAGTTTTTGATGGGCGCACAAACCCAAGAGCTGGTAGGTAATGCTGAAGGCCGAGTCTCGTCTATCAAGTTTAAAGACGGTACCGAGCTGGCCACAGACCTTGTCGTCATGGCGGTTGGCATTCGGCCCAACACGGCATTGGCCGAGTCCATGCGGCTGCATTGCAACAAAGGCATCGTGGTCAACGACACCATGCAGACCACAACCGATGCGCGTATCTACAGCGTGGGCGAATGCGCTGCGCACCGGGGCATTGCTTATGGCCTGGTAGCACCGCTGTTTGAACAAGCCAAGGTCGCCGCCAACCACTTGGCACAGTTTGGCATTGGCCGCTACACGGGTTCACTGACTTCGACAAAACTCAAGGTCACCGGCATTGACCTGTTCAGCGCAGGCGACTTTATGGGGTCGGAAGGCGCTGAAGAAATCATCATGAGCGACCCGTTTGGTGGCGTGTATAAAAAGCTGGTCATCAAAGACGACAAACTGGTCGGTGCCTGCCTGTACGGCGACACGGTCGACGGCAGCTATTACTTCAAGCTCTTGAGAGACGGTCGCAGCGTGGCCGACATCCGCGACAAGCTGATGTTCGGCGAGTCAAGCATTGGCGACACGGGCCACGAAGGCCACACCAAAGCCGCCACCATGCCTGATACCGCCGAGGTTTGCGGCTGCAACGGCGTGAACAAGGGCACGATTTGCAAAGCCATCCGTGAAAAAGGTTTGTTCACGCTAGAGGAGGTGAAAAAGCACACCAAGGCAAGCGCCTCTTGCGGGTCATGCACCGGGCTGGTTGAGCAGATTTTGATGTTTACTGCCGGTGGCGACTATTCAGCTGCACCCAAAACCAAAGCCATGTGTGCCTGTACCGACCACGGACACCAAGCAGTGCGCGACGCCATCCGCGCCAACAAACTGCTAACCATCCAAGACGTTTACAAGTTCATGGACTGGAAAACGCCGAACGGTTGCTCAAGCTGCCGCCCGGCGGTCAACTATTACTTGATCAGCACTTGGCCTAAAGTCGCCAAAGACGACCCGCAAAGCAGGTTCATCAACGAGCGCAGCCATGCCAACATTCAAAAAGACGGCACGTACAGCGTGATTCCACGCATGTGGGGCGGTGAGACAACAGCGAGTGAATTGCGCCGTATTGCCGATGCAGTCGATAAATACAAAATCCCGACCGTCAAGGTCACCGGCGGCCAGCGCATTGACTTGCTGGGCGTTAAAAAAGAAGACTTGGTCAATGTCTGGAAAGACATTGGCATGCCGTCAGGCCACGCCTATGCCAAAGCGCTGCGCACCGTCAAAACCTGCGTGGGGAGTGAATGGTGCCGTATGGGCACACAAGACAGCACCCAAATGGGCAAAGACTTAGAGCGTGCCATGTGGCGCATGTATGCACCGCACAAGGTCAAGTTTGCCGTGAGCGGCTGCCCGCGTAATTGTGCCGAGTCAGGTATCAAAGACGTGGGTGTGATTGGTGTGGATTCAGGCTGGGAGATGTACATCGCCGGTAACGGTGGCATCAAAACCGAAGTCGCGCACTTTTTGGTCAAGGTTAAAACCGCGGAAGAAGTGCTGGAATACACCGGCGCTTTTTGCGAGCTGTACCGGCAAGAAGGCTGGTACCTAGAGCGCACAGTGCATTACGTCAACCGGGTTGGTCTGGACTATGTGAAGAAAAAAATCCTAGAAGACCACGAGGGCCGCAAGGCACTGTGGGCTCAGTTGCAGTTTGCCCTAGACGGTGAGCCGGACCCGTGGTTTGAGCTGCAGGACGCGGCTGTGGATACGCGGCAGTTCAACGCGATTGCGGTTGCCTGACAAATAAATGGCTCTGCCTGTCTTTTTCAACACGAAAGGTCTCATCATGCAAAGACGTTCTTTTATACCCTGGGTCGCCACTGGCATTGGCCTGCTGGTTGTGCCAACGTTGGCACTGCCTCAAGTGGTGGACATCAACGATGCCATCAATAAAGCCGGACGTCAGCGCATGCTCAGCCAGCGGATAGCCAAGACGTACATGGCCATTGGGCAAAAGATTCAAGCAGAAAATGCCGACAGAATTCTGAACTTGTCGATGGCTCTGTTTGACCGCCAACTGATTGAACTGAAGGCTTTTTCGCCCACTGCAGAGATCAAGGCAACCTACGCGTCTTTAGAGGCCGCATGGAACGACTACAAAGCCGCTCTGTTTGAAAATACCCCTGCAAAACTCGGTGCTGAAAAAGTCATGAGCCTGTCAGGAGAAGTATTGGCGCTGGCTAACCAGGGAACGGTACAACTGGAAGGCTTTTCAGGCAAACCCAGTGGCAAGTTGGTCAACATGTCGGGCCGCCAGCGCATGCTGAGCCAGCGCATGGCTGCGCAATACCTGTCGGCCAGTTGGGGCGTACAGGCAGCGGCTTCAGCGGCCGAGATGGCCAAAGCCAGTGAAGAGTTTGCCCGGACGCACGAACTCCTTAAAAATGCACCCGAGACAACCCCTGCCATCCGGTCTGAGCTGGACTTGGCAGGCTCCCAATTCACTTTTTTTGAAATTGCCTTGAAAAGCCTTAAACCCGGCTCGGAAGACCTCCAGGCAAAAGGGAACGTGTTCACCACCAGCGAGCGGATCTTGCAGGTCATGGACGGCGTAACGGGTATGTATTCAAAACTTGCTTAAGGGGTCAGCATGGAAAAGTGGATAAAAATTTGCCGTGTTGACGACATTCCGGTGCTCGGCTCACGCCGAGTGTCGCGCGCAAGCGGCATTGACGTGGCGGTATTTCGCAATGACACCAATGGCGTGTTTGCCCTGCTGGACCGTTGCCCACACAAAGGCGGGCCGCTGAGCCAGGGTATTGTTTTTGGGACTAGCGTAGCCTGCCCGCTGCACAACTGGACGATTGACCTGAATGGCGGCTGCGCCAAGGCACCTGATGAAGGTTGTACGCCCAAGTTTGCAATAAAGGTGGAAGCCGGTGCGGTGCATCTGGATGCGGGCGAGCTGGCCACGCTGGCCATTGACCTGACGCGCCCGAAAGCAGGCCCAGGCGCATCAACAGGTGCCGTGGGTGACGAGAGCTTTGACGTGCAGGCACCACACACGGCCTGATGACTGAAACAAAATCGACCTGCCCCTACTGCGATCACGCGCTTTCAGTCGCGGATCGCTTGGCGATAAATGAAAAACACCCCAGAAGGGGCTTTGCGTGATGGCTCATGAAACACGATCAACCTGCCCCTACTGCGGTGTGGGCTGTGGCGTCATCATTCAGTCAAGTGGTGACCAGATCACCGGAGTAAAAGGCGACCCTGATCACCCGGCAAACTTTAGCCGGCTGTGTACCAAAGGATCAACACTTGCGTTGACTGCCTCTGCCGCAGTCACACGCCAAGCCCGCTTGCTGCAACCCATGCGGCGCGAGCACCGCCATAGCAATCGCCAAGAAGTACCCAAACCCGTCAGCTGGAACCACGCACTGGGCTTTGCCGCTGAATCATTTGCCAAAATCATCAAAGAAAATGGCCCCGATGCGGTGGGTTTTTATATTTCGGGCCAGCTGCTGACCGAAGACTATTACGTCTTTAATAAACTGGCCAAGGGGCTGATAGGCACCAACAACATCGATACCAACTCGCGCCTGTGCATGAGCAGCGCGGTAGCGGGCTACAAACAAACGCTGGGGGCCGACGCGCCACCCAACTGCTATGACGATGTGAACCACGCGCAGTGCATTTTTATTGTGGGCAGCAACACAGCCTATGCGCACCCAGTGCTGTTCAGGCGCATTGAAGACGCCAAATCTGCCAACCCGGCGATGAAGATCATCTTTTGCGACCCGCGCCGCACCGACACGGCTGAAATTGCCGATCTGTACTTGCCCATTCAGCCTGGTACCGACGTGAGTTTGTTTAATGGCATGCTGCACATCATGCTGTGGGAAGGCTGGACAGACAGCGCTTACATCGCCGCGCACACCACCGGTTTTGACGCACTCAAAACGACCGTGCGCGACTACACCCCCGACTTGGTGGCTGAGACTTGCGGCATCAAAAAAGAAGACCTGTTTACCGCTGCCAAGTTGTTTGCCACGTCAAATGCAACGCTAAGTCTGTATTGCCAAGGGCTAAACCAATCCAGCAGCGGTACTGCCAAAAACGCAGCGCTGATCAACTTGCATTTGGCAACTGGGCAGATTGGCAAACCCGGCGCTGGGCCGTTTTCGCTGACGGGTCAACCCAATGCCATGGGCGGCCGCGAGGTCGGTGGCCTGGCTAATTTGATGAGTGCACACCGGGACATGGCCAACCCTGAGCATCGGGCTGAAGTGGCCAGGTTGTGGGGTGTGAGCGATGTGCCCAGCCAGCCTGGCAAGACCGCTGTGGAAATGTTTCAAGCCGCGGCTGATGGCCAAATCAAAGCCTTGTGGATAGCCTGCACCAACCCCGCCCAATCCATGCCCGATCAAAGCACCGTGCGGCGCGCACTGGAGCGGGCCGAACTCGTCATCGTGCAGGAAGCTTTTGCCACCGCCGCAACTTGCGACTACGCCGACCTGCTTTTGCCCGCCACCACCTGGGGCGAAAAAATCGGCACCGTGACCAACAGCGAGCGCCGAATTTCTCGCGTTCGTGCGGCAGTGCCAGCGCCCGGCGAAACGCGGCATGACTGGGCGATAACAGTTGACTTTGCGCAGCGGCTTGAAAAGATTCTGCCAACCCAAAACACCGCTCTTTTCCCGTACTCATTGAGCAACGAAGCTCAAGGCGTTGAAGCCATCTGGAACGAGCACCGCGAATCTACCCGTGGCCGCGACCTGGACATCACCGGCATGAGCTACGCCATGCTGGACGCGGCCCCACAGCAGTGGCCACTCAAGACCGGCGAGACGGCAGGTAAGGCCCGCCTGTATGAAGACGGCGTCTTTCCGACGCCTGACGGCAAGGCCAGATTTGCCAATACGGTCTACAAGCCAGTGGCAGAGCCGCGTGAGTCACGCTACCCGTTTTCATTGACCACCGGCCGCCTGCGCGATCAGTGGCACGGCATGAGCCGCACCGGTACGCTGGGCCGATTGTTTGGCCATGTGGCCGAACCGTCTGTGCAAATGAATGCCAACGACATGGCGCGCCGGTTACTCAAAGATGGCGATCTGGTGCATGTCACATCCAAACGCGGCAGCATTGTGGTCACCCTGCGATCGTCGCCCGAAGTCGGTCCCAGCCAGGCGTTTATGGCGATGCATTGGGGCGGTGAATATCTGAGTGGGTTGTCGAGCATTGGCGAACCTCTGGCAGGCGTGAACGCCATCACCACTTCCGCCTATTGCCCGACATCCAAGCAACCCGAGCTGAAGCACGCGGCCGTCAAAATTTTAAAAGCTGAATTACCGTGGAGCCTGCTGGCTATGGCTTGGCTACCTGCTGGCGAATCGCTCGCAGCACGCAACGCGCTTAAACCTTTGATGTTGGCCTTTCCCTTCACCAGTTGCGTGCCGTTTGCTAACAACACGCCCCTGGCCGACCAGGGCGCCGCACGTGAAGGCGTACTGTTCAGGGCTGCTGCGCACACCGCGCCGCCCGATGACTTGCTCATGCAGATTGAAAAAATACTCGGGTTAATGACGCATGATGTGCTGCACTACGCCGATAAAAAACGCGGCCAGCGCCGCACCGCCAAGCTGACCCGCGTTAATGAACACGTTGAACTGACAGGCTTTTTGCTGGCCGGCGACACCAGTGCCGAGGCTTGGATTAAAACCGTGCTGGAAGGCGAGCTGCCCGCGCAAACCTATGGCCGACTGCTGCTGTCACCAGGTGCCAAAGCGCCGGTAGCCGTTGAGGCACGCGGCGGTTTGGTCTGCACCTGCCTGAATGTGACTGATACCGCGATAAAAGATTATTTGGTCACCGCGCAGGGCAGTGAGCCCGAGCGATTGGCAGGCTTGCAGTCGGCGCTGAAGTGCGGCACCAACTGCGGCAGCTGCTTGCCTGAGATCAAGCGTATGGTGCGCTCAGCCAAGGGCGTTATGCCGCGCTTGGTCATTCCCATTCAGCAGATTGCCTGAAACATCCCGTCAAAACAGCGTTCGCCTTCGCGGACAATACGGTCATGGGTATTAGCCACTACATCAAAGAAATCGGCCGCGGCAAAGATGGCGCGCGGCCCTTGTCCCGCGAGCAAGCCACCGATTTGATGGGCCAAGTGCTTGACGGCACAGCCACTGACTTAGAGGTCGGCGCTTTTTGTCTGGCCATGCGCATCAAGGGTGAAACGTCCCACGAAATGGCTGGCTTTTTAGATGCCGTGCGCAGTCGCATGCGCCTGGTACCCGACAGCGGCTCGCCTGTGGTTGTGTTGCCCAGCTACAACGGCGCACGCAAACTGCCGCTGCTCACGCCATTGCTGGCCCTGCTGCTGGCACGTGAAGGCGTGGCGGTGCTCATCCACGGCACACCGACGGAAGACAGCCGTATTTTTGTGTCAAAAGTGCTGTTGGCCCTTGGTATGCATGCGCTAGCAGCTCCTAACGTTATAGCAAACGGCACGCTTGCATTTTTACCGACTGAGGTGCTGTGCCCAGCGCTCAAGCGCCTGCTGGACGTGCGCCGTGTTGTGGGCCTGCGCAACCCCGCGCATAGCCTGGTCAAGCTGATGAACCCATGCGCGGGCAAAGCGCTGGTCGTCAGCAGCTACACACACCCCGAATACGCGGTGTCGATGGCGCAAACCTTTGAGCTGACGGCTACCTGCGCCCTGCTGCTGCGCGGCACCGAAGGCGAGGTCGTCGCCGACGCGCGCCGCATGCCGCAGATGGACGCTTTTATCAATGGTCAGCGGTTTTTGCTGCAAGAAGCACAAGCTGGCAGCCTCTGCGCCCTGCCTGACTTGCCTAAAACCACCGATGCCGCCAGCACGGCAGCTTACATACAGTTGGTGATGGCTGGCCAGCAGCCGGTGCCCACATCAATTGCCGTGCAGGTGGAACACATCTTGCGTCTCGTTAAACAACTATGAACAATACCACTTCAGGACCAGGTCCTTTATTCGCAATTGGAAGCTGCACCTTGGTAGGCGCGGGCCCTGGCGACCCAGAGCTGCTGACCCTGAAAGCGCTCAAGGCCATTCAAACCGCCACCGTGCTGTTTGTTGACGACCTGGTCAACCCCGACATCGTGGCCTACGCGCAGCCCAGCGCACGCATTGTGTACGTAGGCAAGCGCGGCGGCTGCAAGTCCACGCCACAAGCGTTCATTGAAAAACTGATGGTCATGGCCGTGCGCGAAGGCGACACCGTGGTGCGCCTCAAAGGCGGCGACCCCTTTATCTTTGGCCGTGGCGGTGAAGAAATTGAGGCGCTACAGACCGCCGGTATTGACGTGACCGTCATCAACGGCATCACGTCTGGCTTGGCTGCCCTTACCTCACTGAATGTGCCGCTTACCCACCGCGACCACGCGCATGGCGTGGTGTTTGTCACCGGCCACGCCAAGCGGGGCGACGTTGGCACAGACTGGGCGTTGCTGGCGTCGACCGCGGCCAAAGCCAGGCTGACGCTGGTCATCTACATGGGTGTTTCAGGTTCAGAGCAGATTCAAAACGAGCTGTTACAGGGCTTACTTGCCAGCACGCCCGTTGCCATCATTCAAAACGCCAGCCTGCCGACCCAGCGCCACGCCGTTGCCACGCTGGGCAGTTTGCGCGCAACCATTGAAAGCGAAGGTCTGCAAAGCCCCAGTGTGATTGTGGTGGGTGACGTGCTGCGAGGCTTGGCCGCTATGGCGGAGCCGCTCACACATTCGCAAAAACACGCCTAAGAGCCTGGGCTTTTCGCCAAAACCCTCACCGTTGAGGGATTCGATGCCGCGCGATGTGCGGCCCGCCATTGTTCATCTCGGCTGGCCGCAGCGCCGCATGCTTGGTGACCCGCCCTGCCATACGCTTGCGCCACATTCTGAATGATGATGCCTTCATCTCTTTGCGCATCAGCGCAATCACCGCAGATTCATTCAGACCAAATTGAAGCTCAATGGCCTCAAACGTCGTGCGGTCTTCCCACGCCATTTCAATGATGCGGGAAATGTCGGCGGGACTCAGGTCAGATGTCATGGTTTGAGAGTACACGAGGATTGCAGCAGACTCTAAAATACGGTTTTGTGCAGCTAATTAGTTGCTACGTATTTTATAGCTGTTGGCGCATATATTGTTTGGTCTTAAGGCTTATTTGACACATAAATTTGACGCCGTCATCATCGGCGCAGGCGCTGCGGGCCTGTTTTGCGCCGCGATTGCCGGGCAGCGCGGCTTGACCGTGCTGGTGATTGACCACAGCGAAAAAGTAGCCGAAAAAATCCGTATCTCAGGCGGCGGGCGTTGCAACTTTACCAACCGTGATGTGTCGCCCGCCAACTTTTTAAGCGACAACCCCCACTTTTGCCGCTCGGCTTTGGCGGGCTACACGCCGCAAGACTTCATTGGCCTGTTGCAGAGGCACGGCGTACCGTTTCATGAAAAGCACAAAGGCCAGCTGTTTTGTGACCATTCGGCAGAAGACATCATTACCCTGCTGCTGGCCGAATGCGCCGCAGGCAAGGTGCAGCGCTGGCAACCTTGCAGTGTTCAAAAAGTCACCTATTCAGGCATAAAAAGTGACTCCGGCCCAGAGAATTCAAGGGCAAGCAGCTATCAAATTGATACTGAGCGGGGACTTGTTGAAACCGGGCGGCTCATCATTGCCACGGGCGGTTTGTCTATCCCCAAAATTGGCGCTACAGACTTTGGTTACCGGATTGCTCGGCAGTTTGGGCTGCGCATGGTTGAGCCGCGTGCCGCACTGGTGCCTCTGACGTTTGACGGCGAGGCTTGGCAGCCGTTTGCGCAATTGGCAGGATTGGCGTTGCCTGTGCAAATAGAAACGGGTACAGCCAATGCAACTCTCAAACAGCGCAAAAAAGCCACTGTATTTGCCGAAGACCTTCTTTTTACCCACAAAGGCCTGAGCGGCCCGGCCGTTCTACAAATATCCAGCTTCTGGCGTGACGGGCAAAGCTTGCGCATCAATCTGGCGCCCGGGCAAAACCTGCCTGAAACGCTGCTGCGTTCCAAGGCCAGCTCCAAAAAGCTCATCGCTAACGAGCTGGCCGGCCTTGTACCCAGCCGCCTGGCAGACGCCTGGGCCAGTACAGATTCAGCACTGCAGCGCCCGATTTGCGATGCTACCGATAAAGCACTCACCCACCTCGCCGAACGTTTGTCCGACTGGCAAATCACCCCTAACGGCAGCGAAGGTTATAAAAAAGCCGAGGTCACCGCCGGTGGTGTCGACACCCGTGATCTGTCGTCCCAAACCATGGAGTCAAAGCAACCGGGCCTGTATTTCATTGGGGAAGTGGTCGATGTGACGGGTTGGCTGGGCGGGTACAACTTTCAGTGGGCTTGGGCTAGCGGGTTTGCTTGTGGGAATGCGTTGAAGTCCAGCCCTTGAAGTTGAGCTTCTAACCCGCAGCGGTCACGTCGTATCTACCTCCGCTCGTGTCCCCCGCCCCCGTTGGGGTCTCCTCCTTGACCTCGCTGCGGTAGACACGCCATGTCCGTTGCTAGATAGAAGGTTTTTACAAGGAGTCTGGAAAACCGCACAAAGAGCGGTGTGCCTGAGTGTTTTGCGGAGGTCAAGGAGGAGCGCGAAGCGCGGTGGACACGTAGCAAAACATTCGGGCACATCGCGCGCTCCTCACAAATAGCACTGGTTATCCAACAGGACTGCTATAATCACAGGCTTTGCTAGCAAACCCGCACCTGGCCTGGTTCTGATCAAATCAAATGGCTAAATAAGGTGCATATTTTTGGACCCTTTCCTACATGACGACCATTCGCGTAAAAGATAACGAGCCTTTCGACGTAGCACTGCGCCGCTTCAAGCGCACCATTGAAAAACTCGGCCTGCTCACAGACTTGCGTGCTCGCGAGTTTTACGAAAAGCCAACCGCTGAGCGCAAACGCAAAAAAGCCGCTGCCGTTAAGCGTAACTACAAGCGTATTCGCTCCATGCAGTTGCCCAAAAAGCTGTACTAAGCGCATTGCAGAATGACTGAAAAGCCCGCAAGATTAAATTCTGCGGGCTTTCTTGTTTTGAGAGCCGCACAATCGACTCATTCGTTCGACTCACCCCAAATTTCCACCGCATCAGGATACCCAACATGCTACTCAAAGACCAAATCACCGACGACATGAAAACGGCCATGCGGGCCAAAGACAGCGAGCGGCTGGGCACCATCCGGCTGTTGTTGTCGGCTTGCAAGCAAAAAGAAGTAGATGAACGCGTGGTACTTGACGATGTTGCCGTGATTGCGATCATTGACAAAATGATCAAGCAGCGCAAAGACTCGATTGAGGCGTTTACCAAAGCTGACAGGCAAGACATGGCCGACAAGGAAGCGCAAGAAATAACCGTACTGAACGCCTATCTGCCTGCGCGCCTGAGCGCTGATGAGGTACTGGCTGTGGTCAAAAGCATCGTCGCCGAATTGAATGCCAGCGGACCGGGCGACATGGGCAAAGTCATGGGGGCTGCCAAAGCCAAACTGGCAGGTAAAGCTGACATGGGGCAAGTGTCCAGCGCGGTAAAAGCCGCCTTGTCAAATTGATTAAAAATCGACCATCACTGCTGACCCCCGCTAAAACCATGTCCACCACCCTACAAAAGACACGCCCAATACAAATAGGCACTGCGCAAGCAGCTATTTTTTTAGCCGCGTTCGCCATCGGTTTTGCCGTGGCGGCTCAAACGCCAACGGGCTTGGTCCGTCCTGCCAACGAGCCCAGCCTGCCCTATACGGTAGTGCCTAGAGACAACGTGATCAAGCTCAGCAGCGACATGTTGACAGACCCCAAGGCGTGGTCAGAGGTGGTCAAATTCAACCGGCTGAAAGATCCCAACGTGATCTTTCCAGGCCAGACGCTGAACATTCCGCTGCGCTTTCTCAAGTCAAAAGCGGTCAGCGGTAAGGTGATCAGCGCGGAAGGCGACGTGACATTACAAGGCGGTACCACACAGCCTGGTGCGCTGCTGCCAGACGGCGCAAAGATCAAGACAGGCGCCAACAGTTCTGCCGTGATTGAATTGGGCGACGGTAGCCGGGTAAAAATATTGCCGGGTAGCTTGGCAGAAATCGTGACCAGCCGCGATTACGCCATGCGCGATGCGTCAAAAAGCGGTTCGAGCAACTGGTTTTCGGGTTTGATGCGCTTGAGCGAAGGCGCGCTGGAGGCACTGGCGTCTAAAACTGCGAAACGTGCGACCCCGCTGCAGATTGAGACGCCAACATCTGTTGTGGGCGTGCGTGGTACCGAGTTTCGTGTGGCGTTTGACGACCCGAAAACTCAAGCTGCCCGCACCGAAGTGATTGAAGGTTTGGTTCGTGCCGACAACCCAACGCAGGCCAGCGGCGCTGATTTGCCCATGGGCACAGGCGCGGTGGTCAAGTTGCTTGACAAAGAAGTCAAGGTCGTTGCGCTGCTGCCAGCGCCTGACTTGACCGCTGTGCCGTCAGAGGTTTTTAAGCCACAAGGCAGCTGGCCAATGCCCAAACTTGCCGGAGCCAGTGCCTACAAAGTACAGGTAGCCAGCGACGAGCAGTTTGACAAAATTGTTCGCGACATGAAAGTTGACGGCAACAGCGGCGGCAGCGCCGATTTAAGCAGCCTGCCTAACGGCAATTGGTTTACCCGTGTACGCGGCATTGACGCGGTGGGGCTGGAAGGCTTTAACAGCGTCAAGCTGATTGCTGTCAAAAACAGCGAGCCTAGCCAATGGCGTGTCACGTACTCGAGCATGAGCGTCGTCGATGGAAAAACAGTGCTGGACTGGACTGGTCAGCAACCGGGTGGACAGCCTATGTCTACCAGCAATTATTCGGCCGTATTGGCCAGCAATGCTGAACTTACCCAGTCAGTCACCACACTGCAAGGCAGCGCCGACAAACCCAGCCTGGTGCTGGGTAATTTAAAGCCGGGCATTTACTTTATACGGTTACAAAACGCCAGCGGACTGAAAAGTCAGACTTACCGTTTTGAGCTGTCTGGCAACTGGGCACAAACGGTGTTTGACCAGACATCTGCGTTGCAACTTGTGAAATAGGCTTAACGATGCTCTGCATCACCCACTTCACCACTTATTTCATCGGCCGCTGCAACACACCCGCTGCTCACCCATTCCATGACCCGCTGCAGATGGGTGTAGCGCAGAGCATTCGTACATGGTTTGCAGGCCAATAGCGTGGTGACGCGGCGCAAATCTTGGGTCACCTGTCACATCAAGCGCTTAAATTGATTCTGAATGTATTCAGGGCTCCTTCAATTTCACCGTGCGCAGTCCTACATTAAACGAGCCTCTTCTGACACATCTCGGGGATGTGAACAACGGCAAAGTCGTCTCCACATCAGCTGACTGTTTTTTTGAACGATGGCTATGACGTTCGATGAAAAGCTGATGATTTTTTCTAACCCAACTGGAGTAACTTTCATCATGAAGAAATCGATGACGACCAAAATTTTGCTGGCTACAGCACTGATTGCCAGCAGCGCGGCAGCCCTTGCCCAGTCTACAAGTATGCCAGGGACCACAACCATGCCAAGCACATCGACCACGCCGGGAATGAGCGCAAACCAGCCGACAACTGCTGTCGGAACAACGCCCCAGGCAGCGGCTGAAGCTAATCGACAGGCGGTGCCGCGCAGCGACACAGGCACTGTGGTTCGTACCTCGCCTAACGCAGCCGACAGCGCACGCAGCGCGACGGGAATGAGCGGCACGACAGGTGCATCCGGTACCAACGATTCATCCAGTACAAGTGGGTCTGCTGGCACGACAGGGATGGGGGGCATGACGGGCAGCGCTGGCAACACCACATCAGGCAGAACGACGCGTATGGCGCGCGCTGATCGCAACTGATCGCAACGCAGCGCAACTTAGCGAAATTGATCTTTACCGATCAGCCCCGAACAACACGCCTTTCAGCGCGCGTGCTTAATCGTTTTTAGTTATTAAAATTTATCTGGAGTTTCCTATGACCAATACCCGCCCGTTTGTTACTGGCCTTTTCCCTGACCGTAACAGTGCAGAAGCCGCGTACAGCGCTGCTGAAGCTCGTGGCTACACTTCGGACGATATGAACCTGGTGATGTCTGATGAGACGCGCAAAACCCACTTTACAGGCACGACTGCTGGCAAAGAAACCGAACTCGGTAACAAAGCTGCTGAAGGCGCTGGCATTGGTGGCGCCATTGGTGGCACGCTTGGCGCCATTGCTGCGGCAGTTGCAGCAGTGGGTACCAGCATTGCCCTGCCCGGTTTGGGCTTGGTCATTGCGGGGCCTATTGCAGCAGCCATTGCCGGTGCGGGTGCCGGTGCCGCTAGCGGCGGTTTGATAGGCGCGCTGGTGGGCTGGAACATACCCGAGGAGCGCGTCAAGGAGTACGAGGAAGGCATGAAAAAAGGCGGCATCCTGATGGGTTTGCGTGCACGGGACGATGCCGATGCAGAGCACCTTGAAAGCGCCTGGAAGTCTAATCGCGGCCAACACGTCTACCGTTAATTGCTGTTGTTGGTCTTGAGAGATGCTTAAAACAGTCATGTCACCGTTTTGGCGCCATGCGGCACTTTTTTAAAGGTGCCATGCCTCACCACGCAGCGGTCTTGATCACCGCAGCGTGGTGTTTTTGTCTGCCTGTACAGGCCGAACTCAGCAACTTTGCGGCCAGAGCCGTAGCCTCAGGCGACACCGGCGGTCGGGCTTTTGCCATCATTGATAAAACCGCTGCTACTGTAAGTTTGTACGACGCGTCCGGTAAGTTGATGGCTACATCGCCGGTACTGATCGGGCAGGCCATAGGCGACGCGTCAGTACCCGGAATCGGTGAACGACCCGTGCAGGAAATTGCCCCGCACGAACGCACCACGCCTGCCGGGCGGTTCATATCAGAGCCAGGCAAAAACCTGACGGGCGACAGCGTTGTCTGGATCGATTACGACGCCGCTGTATCGATGCACCGCTTGCGACCGTCAGAGCCTCACGAAAAGCGGCTTGAGCGCATGGCTACTGCAACGCCGCTGGACAATCGCATCACCTACGGCTGTGTGAATGTCCCGATTGCCTTTTATGACCGATGGGTGCAACCTACTTTAGGCAAAACGTCTGGCGTCGTTTACGTACTGCCTGAGACACAACCCGCTAAAAAGCGTTTCGCGTTTTTAAAGTGACGTGAATATGTTCAGGCTATGACCCAACGTTTACGCTTGGCAGTGATCAGCAGCATAACGTTTACGCTGGGTGCGCTCATTGCAATCCTTATCCTCAACGTCAGTGAGGTCGAAAAGCCACCCGAACAGCAGCTTGTTCGTCTTTACAGTACCCAAGACCCGCAATTCAAACGTGTGATGACCAGTTTGTTAGGCCCTGGCATTGTGGACGGTAACAAGATTGACGAGCTTATCAATGGCGAGCAAATTTTCCCAGCGATGCTCGATGCCATCCGCGGCGCTAAAAGTACGGTCAATTTTGAAACCTATATTTACTGGTCTGGTGCCATCGGTCAGACATTTGCCGACGCTCTGGCTGAGCGGGCCAAAGCCGGCGTCAAGGTCAATGTATTGATCGATTGGGTGGGTAGCGCAAAGATGGACGACAAGTTGCTTGAAGAGATGCGCGCGTCAGGCGTGCAAATTCGCAAATTTCACAAACCGCACTGGTATACGCTGACAAAACTGAATAACCGCACCCATCGCAAACTGTTGATCGTGGATGGCGCCATCGGCTTTACCGGCGGCGTCGGCATTGCCGAAAAGTGGACCGGCGCGGCTCAGGACGCCGACCACTGGAGAGATTCGCACTTTCGGGTGTTGGGTCCCGTAGTGGCACAAATTCAAGCGACTTTTCTGGACAACTGGATGAAAGTGACCGGTCAGGTGCTCCACGGGGAGAATTATTTCCCCCCGCTCCAACCCGCCGGCGAGGCTCAAGCGCAAATGTTTTCGAGCTCCCCCTCCCATGGCAGCGAAGACATGGCTTTGATGTACCAAATGGCACTGACAGCAGCGCAATACCGTATTGATTTGTCGATGGCGTATTTCGTGCCGGACGAGCAAAACGTGACGATATTGATGCAGGCGATGCAGCGAGGGGTGAAACTGCGCATCATCACACCGGGCAAGATTACCGATACACAAACCGTACGCGCGGCTTCCCGGCGAACCTGGGGGCCGCTGTTAGAAGCAGGCGCAGAGATTTACGAATTTCAACCCACCATGTACCACTGCAAGGTCATGATCATTGATGGTTACATGGTGTCTGTCGGGTCAACTAATTTCGATCAGCGATCATTCAGACTCAATGACGAGGCCAACCTCAATATCTACGATACCTTGTTTGCATCCCGGCAAACCCGTATCTTTGAAGACGACCTGAAAAAAGCCCGAAAGATAAGCCTCGATGAGTGGAAGGACCGACCCGCCCGAGAAAGAGCACTGGAAGTATTAGGGGCGGCACTGAGCTCACAGCTATAAATATATGAGCGCGCAGCTGAAGTATCGTATGAGCCACGGTCCTAATACAGGCAAAAACGGTGCTTTGACCGTGCTTTGCCCTCGGCATCCTGCACCCAAAAATCACATCGTCTTGCCAATCGCGGTGTACAGCTCGCTGATGGGGACAACGCGGCCATGCAGCGGCAGAATCTGGTCCACGCCGAGTTTGAGGCGTTCGATGTTTTGCACCAAATTGACATGCAGGGCGTTAGGCACGGCAGGCGGCGCACTGTTGGGAGCACCTGGGGTAAACGCATCGGCTTCGATCAGCAGCTTTTCTTTGGGAAGATGCACCATTAAAAAGCCGTCAGCATGAACGCTGCCTTCAATGTAGTAAACATCCACAACCCTTGCGCCATCTGTAAAGCTGCGTTTACCGCTGACACCTGTGACCACCGCTTTTTTGCCTGATGTTTGCATGGCATCCGGTTTGATACTGTTGGGGTTGGCCATCGTGGCTTCAAAGTAGGGTCGAGCCAGCTCGCTCGTCACCAGCGTGGCGCCTTCTGCTACCGCACTGCGCAGGCCGCCTGCATGGTCAAAATGATGGTGCGAGTTAACAACAAAGCGAATCGGTTTACCGGGGCTGAGCTTTTTCACCTCAGCCAGCATGGGCAGGGCGCGACCATCGTACAGCGGACTTTCAATCACCATGATGTGGTCTTTCATGTCGATGGCCACACTGTTGTGCGAGCCGCCCGCCAGGTGCCACACGCCATCGGCGACTTTGCTGGCAGTCACCGTTTCAGTAAATGCAGCTACCAGTGCCGGGATCTCAATACCAGCGGTTGCGTTGGGTTTAACCTCGGTCACCAACAGGTCCAACACCGGATAACCCCCCAAGTTTTGCTGAATACGCATCGGGAACTTCACGCCGCCTGTGTCTTTGTAGTCAGAAAACCGGATGATGGAAGCCGTATCGCCTGACACCGGGTGCGGCTGGGTGGATTCAATTTGCTCAACCAGACCCGCCGCATTGATCAACGCAGTGGCGCGGTAACGACCGGGTACTGAAAAAGACACCGCTGTCAGCGTTTTTCCATTGACTTCTCGCAGCGCAGCCGTGGGGTTATAGGCCATTGCTGCCTTGATCACGCCGTGTGGTGTCGTCCACAGGTCATGTACACGCGTGTCGTAGGCCACGGGCGCGGCGACGGGTGCAGGACCCACCATGTTCCAGGCACTCAAGCCGCGCATGAAACCGCTGGTACGCTGCTCGCCCGTTCCCATCAATGGCACTGCACCACCGCCATTAGGCTCGGCGCGGCTTCGGGAAGCGTCCTCCCTGAAGGCGGCGTTTTCGTAATCAGCCACCCGGGAAAACGTCGAATAGGTGATTTTGGGCCAGGCTTGACCGGGCAAAAACGCTTGTCCGAAGGTCGTGCCAGTACCGTTGCCTGAGAAAGCAATGCTTTTGAGTGCTGACGCACCCATAGCGGTGTTAGCGCGCTGCAGCGCAGCGTTTGCGGTTTGGCTTGGGCTGTCGCTTGCGGTGTTGGCGCAGGCAGCGAGCAAGGCGGCCATCGACACCACAGCAGCCGATCGGCCAAACGTGGCGATGAAATAACTTCGTGTGAAATGTTGCATGGTGGTTTCCTTATTTTTGATTTTTGCACTCGGTTTGAGCGCTTAAATCTTAGGCCCGTACATGCCTTGCGACGCCTAGGGAAAACACAACCCAAGCCGGGCGGGCTTGCGGGAACTTTTACGAGGGGCGTTTTAAATCAATCGCCCAGCAATTCACTCACGGGTTTGAGATCGTCCACCCGGTCGCATACCGCTTTAACAATCATCAAGATAGGCAGACCCAGCAGCAGGCCCCACACACCCCAAAGCCAGCCCCAGGCCAACAAGCCTACAAACACGGCCACCGGGTTCATGCGGCTCGACCGGCTGGTCAGCCAAGGGGTCAGCAGATTACCCACCACGGTGTGAATCAAAACCGATGCGCCTGCCACCAACAGCGCGGTGTTGACCGTGCCAAATTGCAGAAAAGCCACACCCCCAGACGCCACACCCGTGACCAGCGAGCCCACATAAGGCACCAGATTGAGCACCCCAGCAGCAATGCCCCATACCGCCGCATTCTCCAGACCAATGGCCCAGAGTGCAAGCCCAGTCAATACACCTACCAAAGCACTTGTCGCCAATTGCACTTGCAGATAACGCTGAATCTGGTCGGTGATTTCATCAAGTGCTTGCAAGGTGATTTTTTTGCTGCTGAGCGACGGCCCGGCCAACTTGATCAGTTTGCGCCTGAACGTGTTGCCCGACACCATTAAAAAATAAGTCAGAAAAATCACCACCGTCATCTGCCCCAACAGAGTAGCCAGCCCAATCGTTCCCGTCCACAAATAGTCTTTGATGTTGAATCGCGTTGGCTCCACCGTGACACGCATCACACCCCGGTTGCTGGCAGGAATGGTAGTGTCCTGCGCTGCTTGCTCAATTTGCGCTGCGGCTTTTTGTACTGTCTCCAGTGCGCTACCGCTGCCACTTTGCCGGGTTTTGAGGGTTTGTCTGAATTTTTGCGCTGCCGCGGGCAGCGACTCAACCAGTTTGACGGCCTCATCCGACAAAGAATAAGCCGTCGTCCCCGTCAGACCCAAAAGCGACAACAGCAGTACGCCAGCACCCAGCGCGCGTGGAACTTTGTGCGACTCCATCCAGTTGACGATGGGCGACAGGGCGTAGCTGAAAACCAGCCCCAGCATGAACGGAATAAACACCGCTTTAGCCCAATGCAACACGAAAAGGCCAGCCAGCACCGCAATGACCGCCAGCGACAAACTGCGAATGCTGACGGGCATCTGAAAATGGGTAACGGGTGCAGCCACCGGGCTGGCTGGCACAGCCGAACCATCGGGACCATCGGGACCATCGAGCTGACGGTCGATGCTCGACAGGTCGGCAGGCTCAATGTTCATGCGTGGCTTTAACGCGATATAAAGTCAGAATTGTTAACATTTAAAAGATTAAATCACCGAGACCGCCGATAGCTTGTAGGACAAAACCCTAGCCGCTGGCGCAGGGCGTTATGCCTTAATGCGCCATTGCCTCGCGTACCGCGCTCAACTGCCGCCTCGACACCATGAGCACTTCTGGAATGCCGTTGAGCCGTACCGCCCAGCCTTCGCCTTCTTCGGCGTCGTAGTGTTTTTCAAGGGCGCGCGCGGCACGCCGGGCAATCAGCGCGTTTCGGTGAATCCGAATAAAGTGCGCGGCGTACTTTTCTTCGAGCTCATTTAAGGCGCCATCCAAAATGTAGCTGCGTGCCGCCGTTCGTACTGTCACGTATTTAAGCTCAGCTTTGAGGTACAACACCTCGGCCAGCGGTACCCTTTCTGTACGGCCCCGGTCTTGAATAATCAACATTTCACCCAGCATATCGGCCGGTGGCGCATGTTTTACCTGAACCAGTCGCTCTACTTTTTGTAGCGCCTGCTGCAAACGCTCCAGCCGCACCGGCTTGGTCAAATAGTCGGTAGCCGCGACATCAAAAGCCTGCAGCGCATGCTCTGCATGCGCCGTCACAAACACGACCGCTGGTGGCTGGGGCATGCTGGCCATGGTGTGCGCGAGCTGTACCCCGTCCATGCCGGGCATGCGCACATCCAGCAGCACCAGGTCAAACGCCATTTGCTTAAGCGCTGCAATCGCCTGTGGTCCGTTGCCCGCTTCGGCCAACACGTCGGCACCAGGGTTGGCACAATCGGCCAGCAAGGTGCGCAGTCTAAATCTGGCCAGAACTTCGTCATCGACCAGCAACACTTTTAAATTCATGCAGGCAACTCCAGTCGGACCTGAAAAACCCCGTCTTTGTAAACCGTTTGAAAGCGCGCCTGGACATCGTGCAGCAGCAGCAAGCGCTCGCGCACGTTGGCAAGTGCCAGCCCGTTGCCGCGCTCACCCACACCGGCTGGCGTGGTGTTGGTGACTTTAACCACCACCACGCTGCCCCGGCGCTCGGTCGATATTTTGATCTGCGCCCCCGTTGCACTGGGCTCTACCCCGTGCTTGACAGCGTTTTCAACCAGCGGCTGCAACAGCAGCGGTGGCAAGCGGGCTTGCATAGCGTCAGCATCTAAGCTCCAGCTGATGTTCAGGCGCTCACCAAATCGAATCGCCTCAATTGCCAGATACCGTTTAGCCAGCACCGTTTCTTGCGCCAGCGTGACAGATTCGGCCGGGTCAGCAAGCGCGCTGCGAAACAGCTCGCTCAGGTCTTCCAGCACCGCCTCAGCCTTCAGCGGCTCGGCACGGACCAGCGCAATGGCGCTGTTGAGCGTGTTAAACAAAAAATGAGGCCGAATACGCGATTGCAGCTCCGCCAGGCGAGCCGCAGTGGCTGCGGGCGTCCGTGCCCTGGCCCGCCAAAAAAGCCCCGCCAGCAATATGCTGGAAAGCAAGGCACCGGCAGCCGTGCTGGCAAACCAGGGCACCGGCTGCACCATGCCCATAAAACCCAGCAAGCCGCAACCGTACAGGCCAGCCGCACCCCCCAAAAGGATGCCCGCCAGCCACTGCCCGGGCGGCGTGAGCCGGGCCAGGCGCGTTTTCAAGGCGCAAGCCGCAATCAACCACACCAGTGTGGCAGGCAAGACCCCGCCTGTCAGCAGCGAAAAACGCAGCAGCCAGTCAAGCGGCTGGCTGGCCACAAACAATGCCCCCACACCCACCACCGCCTGCACGAACAGCACGGCTCGCAGCACCACGCCGACGTGACAGGCGTCAAACATGTTGGCGCTGACCGGCGCAGCCTCAGGTGCATAGGTCGCATCGTCCTGGGGTGTTAGACCGCCTTGCAATGTGGACTCAGCAAACGCAGACGAGTGGGGTTTCATAAATAACGGGTTCTGCAAGCTTTAAAAAGACTTCAAAAATGCTTTGACAGGGCCAATATCAGGCAATAACTAGGTAAATACTGGGTAAAAACCGAAGAAATCCGAGTATTGCACTGCACGGGCTTGCGAACAAGCAAATTGCACAACATAACGCGTTGCCAAGTCTTCAGCATATCGCTGCCGAAATAATTTCAAAGCGCCTAGAGCTGTTTTCACGCCCCGCCCCATGCGCCCCAAGCTACCATGCAGTAAAAGGAAGCCAACATGCCCATCATCACCAACATCGAAGACTTGCGTGTCTTGCACCAAAAACGGGTGCCCCGCATGTTTTATGACTACGCCGATTCAGGCTCCTGGACAGAGGGCACTTACCGCGCCAACGAGGCAGATTTTCAGAAAATCAAGTTTCGTCAGCGTGTTGCCGTCAACATGGAAGGCCGCTCCACCCAAACTGAGATGATCGGCCAAAGCGTAGCCATGCCTGTGGCGATTGCGCCCACCGGCATGAGCGGCATGCAGCATGCCGACGGCGAGATTTGCGGGGCGCGCGCAGCCAAAAAATTCGGTATTCCGTTTACCTTGTCCACCATGAGCATTTGCTCGATTGAAGACGTGGCCGAAGCGACTGACCGGCATCCGTTCTGGTTTCAGCTCTACGTATTAAAAGACCGTGACTTTATCGAACGCCTGATTGACCGTGCCAAAGCTGCCAACTGCTCGGCGTTGGTCATCACTCTTGATTTACAAATCCTCGGGCAGCGCCATAAAGACTTGAAAAACGGCTTGTCTGCACCGCCCAAACTAACCATTCCCAACATCATCAACATGGCGACCAAGCCGCGTTGGGGCTTGGGCATGCTGGGTACCAAAAGACACGGCTTTGGCAACATTGTTGGCCACGTCAAAGGGGTGGACGACATGACATCACTCAGCGACTGGACCGCCAAGCAGTTTGACCCAGCTCTGAATTGGGGTGACGTGGAATGGATCAAAAAGCGCTGGGGCGGAAAGATTATCTTGAAAGGCATTCAAGATGAAGAAGACGCCCGCCTGGCCGTTGACAGCGGTGCAGACGCACTCATCGTGTCCAACCACGGCGGCAGGCAACTCGACGGTGCCGAGTCCTCCATACGCGCCCTGCCCCGCATTGTGGCCGCGGTGGGCAAGGACATTGAAGTGCATATGGACGGCGGCATACGCAGCGGCCAGGACGTGATCAAAGCCATAGCACTAGGCGCCAAAGGCGTCTACATCGGCAGAGCCTGGCTCTACGCGCTGGGCGCCATGGGTGAAGAAGGCGTGACCAAAGCGTTACAGATCATTCACAAAGAACTCGACCTGACGATGGCGTTTTGCGGCAAGACCAACATCAATGCAGTGGATAAAGGGATTTTGCTGCCGGGGAGTTATTGACGCGGTTTAGTATGGGGGCATGAGCTCAGTACGCCCGATACGACGCATCGCCCACCTCGACATGGACGCGTTTTTTGCGTCAATTGAATTGCTGCGTTACCCGCAGCTCAAGGGCTTGGCGGTGGTGATTGGTGGGGGGCGGCGTAAGGTGGATGATGCTTTGCAGGCCACCCAGCCAGAGCGTGACCCGCTCTTTATCCCTGTGGCTGATTTCCCGTTGCTCAAAGACTATGTGGGGCGCGGCGTGATCACCACCGCCACTTATGCGGCGCGGCAGTTTGGGGTCGGCTCGGCTATGGGCATGATGAAAGCGGCCAAGTTGTGCCCGCAGGCAATTGTGCTACCCGTTGATTTTGAGGAGGTACGCAAATACTCGCGCCTGTTCAAAAGTACTATTTTGGAGATTGCCCCGCTGATGGAAGACCGGGGTGTGGACGAGGTGTACATTGACTTTACCGACGTGCCGGGCGGCCAGCGTGAGGGCGGGCGGGTGCTGGCGCGGTTGATGCAAAAAGCGATCTTTCAAGCGACCGGCTTGACCTGCTCTGTTGGTGTTGCCCCTAACAAGCTGCTTGCCAAAATGGCCAGTGAGTTCAACAAGCCAAACGGTATTTCAATCGTGCATGAGGCAGATTTGCAAAGCAAAATCTGGCCGCTCAAGTGCCGCAAAATCAACGGTATTGGCCCCAAGGCTGACGAGAAGCTGGCCGCACTGGGGATTCAAACGATTGGTGAGCTGGCGGCGCAGGATGCTGATTTTTTAATCCAGCGTTTTGGCAAAGCCACTGGCGCCTGGATGCATGAGGTTTCCTGGGGTCGCGACGACCGCCCGGTGGTGACCAGCAGCGAGCCCGTCAGCATGAGCCGTGAAACCACTTTTGACAAAGACCTGCATGCGGTGCGTGACAAAGCCGCATTGGGCGCGATATTTACCGAGCTGTGCACCAAACTGGCGGCCGACCTGGCAAAAAAAGGTTATGCGGCCAAAACCATAGGCATCAAGCTGCGCTATGACGATTTCAAAATCGCCACCCGTGACCAGACGCTGGACCGCCACACGCTGGACGCAAAAATCATTCGGCAAACAGCCGGGCAATGCCTTAAGCGCGTGCCGCTGGACAAAAAGCTGCGCTTGTTGGGCGTGCGCGCAGGATCGCTTGAAAAAGTTGAAAACTTGCCGGGTAGGGCTGGAGGCAGTTTTGCCGTGGCATCTGCAGATGTTGTCGACTCTGCGGAATCTACAGGCTTATCAGCTCAAAAAAAGACGTTGGCCCCCGTAAACAGCAATAACAATGCTATTGATAATGTAGCAAATACGGTTTCTGGCGATCAGCTCTTTTGATGGGTGACCCATCAGCCGGATTTTGAATCGGGCCGGGAAATCGGGCCGGGAAATCGGCCTTGGAAATCGGCCTAGGATAACCACTACTTCAGGGTGGCAAGGTAGGCAATCAAATCGGCCCGGTCTTGCACGCTTTCGATCGAGAATCCCATGCGTTGGCCACTGATGAGGTCCTCCGGGTCGTCCAACCATTTGTTCAGGGTTTGCGGCGTCCAGCGCAGCCGTGACGCGGCCAACTCTGCCGAATATTTATAACCTGGCAAACTGCCCACCCGGCGACCAACCACACCACGATGGGCAGGCCCAATGCTGTTGGCGTCAATGGCGTGGCAAACCGTGCAGTGCTGCTGATACAAAGCTTTGCCGTTTTGCGCACTACCCGGCGGTGGGCTTGCCCATTGGCGCGCCGAGGCCGGTGCAAGATCAGGTGCAAGAGCAGGTACAGCAGCGGGCGTTGAACCCAACGTAACTCCCTGTGCCAGCACCGTCGTGCCCACAACGCAGGCCAACAAGGCCACAGCTGGTCGTATCCATGGCGTCTTGCTATTGGCTTGGTTCATAACAGTGATACGGCATCGGTTTCGTGTCGGATTCAACAGAATATGAAATAAATGAAACTAAATTTACACCGTTTGAATCCAGGCAGTAACCTTCGCCGTATTAAATCTAGATACATCTGATAACATTTTTTTGACTTCCTAAACCTAAACCCTACTGTTTAAAACCTCATGAAAATAAACCTCACCGTGACTTTAATCGCTGCCAGCACTGCCCTTTTTTGTGCAGGCGCACAAGCTGAAACCGGCAAATTGCTGCTAACCGGCGGCGTGAGCAGTATTGACGGCGCTGCTGGCGGTGGCTTAACACCCTGGGCAGTCATCGGCAGCAATGCAACTGACGGCGAAATCGGCGCGTCGGCTTATGTCACCACCGCAGGCACCAAAGATTACGTTCTAAAATTTTTTGGCGCAGCCGTTGGCATCCATGACCGGTTTGAGCTGACGGTGGCGCAGCAAGATTTGGACACCCGCGACACCGGCGGCCTGCTGGGCTTGCCGGGCTTGCACTTGAAGCAAACCATTTTGGGTGCCAAGGTACGCGTGGCCGGTGATGCCATATTGGACAGCGACAACCTCATGCCGCAAGTCGCGGTGGGTGTGCAATACAAAACACTGGGCTCCACTGGGTTTGACGGGACCCTCGATTTTTTGGGCGCCAAGCGGAGCGGCACTGACTTTTACGTCAGCGCCACCAAACTGTTTCTGGGCCAAAGTCTGCTGGTAAATGGAACGCTACGTGCCACCAAAGCCAATCAAAACGGCTTGCTGGGCTACGGTGCCTCAGCGGGTGGAAATGAAAACAGTTACAGCTTGCAGCCTGAGTTTTCTGTCGGCTACCTGGTGAATAAAAACCTGGTGGTGGGCGCTGAATACCGTTTTATGCGCAACAAGTTGACCGCTGCCGGTGCCGTTGCGGGCCTGGGAAATGGCCTGCGGTCTGAGGACTGGAAAGACATTTTTGTCGCTTGGGCACCCAGCAAAAACTTCTCACTGACGCTGGCCTATGTTGACTTGGGCGTCATCGTGCCCGCGACGACCGCCAGCCGCAAACAAACCGGGTACTACTTGTCAGCACAGCTGGCTTTTTAACTGAAACGCCCAAACTTTTAATTCGTCAATCGTTCTTCAATACACCATCATGAAAAAATCGCTTATTTCCCTCAGCCTGGCATTCTCAGGTCTTTTACTGGCCAGCTCGGCCATGGCTCAAACCACCGCCCCCAAGGACGATCAGCTTTACAAAGCCTTTGGCGAAAAAGCGGGGCTGGTCGCGCTGATGGACGACTTTATGGTGCGTTTGCTGGCCGATGCGCGCACTGCCCCACACTTTAAGCCCGCCAACCAGCAACGCGTGAAAGAGCAACTGGTTGATCAGCTGTGTGCATTAAGCGGTGGGCCGTGCGTATACAAGGGCGCAGACATGCAAAGCTCCCACGCCAATCTGGACATCAAAAAGTCAGACTTTCACGCTCTGGTCGAAGTTTTGCAAAGCGCCATGGACGCCAGAGGCATTGCGTCGCGCAAGCAAAACGAAATGCTGGCCTTGTTGGCACCGATGAACCGTGACATCATCACGCCTAAATAAATTGGTTCCCCTGGCATCGACCGCGCCCTCTTATTTTCCATCTTCACACTCAATCTTATTACTCTTGCAAGAGTACGTCCTCATGAAAAAATCTTTACTGACGATTGCCCTTTCCACTCTGGCCATGGCGGCTTGCGCTGGCAGTTTGTCAGTCTCGGTGGTCGATAAAGACGGCAAGCCGGTGCCCGATGCTGTGGTGCTGGTAATGCCCACTAATAAAACCACGCAACCCAAAACGCCGCTGCCCGCGCAGGCCGCCATCAATCAAGAAAAAATGCAGTTCATCCCTGCGGTAACGGTGGTGCCAGTTGGCGCAAAAGTTCGTTTTGTCAACAACGACCCTTGGGACCACCATGTGCGGTCATCGCCTGCCGGTATGGGCCAGTTCAATAACGCCAACGCGGGTTTTGAGTTACGCCTTGAAGGCAAGCCAGACGGCAAGCCAGCCAAGCCCACCGACATCACGCTGGACAAAGCCGGTGCGATAGGCGCAACCTTGTTGGGCTGCTTCATACACGGCTCGATGCGCGGTTACGTGTACGTCAGCGATTCACCGTGGGCGGTCAAAACCGGGGCAGACGGTACCGCCACGTTTGATGACTTGCCTGACGGGGTAGCCCAAGTCAAGCTGTGGCAAGCCGACCAGTTGGTTGACGTGGCGGTGCAAACCGCAACCATTGGCGCAACTGCCGCAAAAAGTACGTTTCAATTAACGGTCGTGCCGCGCCGGGTTCGTGCCCCAAGCACCACGCCGCAGAAAAATTATTTTTAGCGCGTTTTATACGGTGACTGATAACCACTGATAGACCAACTATCGACAATCAAGCCACTGAAACAAGCCACCAAGAACAAGCTTCCGCTAAACGAACCACTCATGAACAAAATTGCGCTAAAAATTCTCCTGGCATTGCCTTTGTTTGGCATGGCAATGGGTGGCCCGGTGCTTGCCGCCGACACCTCGCCGGCACTGATAGAAAACACCAAGCCCGACGACTACGCGACAGGCCAAAAAGCGCTTGCGGCAAAAAACTGGGCGCTGGCTGCCAGCAGCTTTAAAAAAGCGGTGGCCGACAACCCTAAAAATGCTGATGCGTACAACCTGCTGGGCTATTCCAGTCGCTGGCTGGGCAAGTACGACGAGGCCTTCGCCGCGTACGACAAGGCCCTGATACTGGACCCCAAGCACAAAGGCGCACTTGAATATTCAGGCGTAGCCTACCTTAAGGTAAACCAAAAAGCCAAGGCCGAAGCACAGTTGGCCAAGCTAAAAACCATTTGCGCAAGCTGCGAAGAAACCACCGACTTGGCCAAAGCTATTGCAGCCTACAAGCCTTGATTGAAAGCCTGATGCAAGCACAGGCTCCTGGGAATCTAAACGTTTACTGACGCGCCGTACGCACATTAGGCGGCGACTGCACCGGGTAACTGCACCTGAAAGGGTTGATGTCCAACCCGCCGCGCCGGGTGTAACGTGCATACACCGACAGCTTGATGGGTTTGCAGCGCGTCCAGACATCCATAAAAATGCGTTCTACGCATTGCTCATGAAACTCGTTGTGGTTGCGAAAACTCACCAGGTACTGCAGCAGTCCTTCCTGGTTGATGGCCGGGCCTGAGTACGCAATTTGTACGCTGCCCCAATCGGGCTGCCCGGTGACCAGGCAGTTGCTTTTGAGCAAATTACTGGTCAGCGTCTCCAGCACTGGCGGCTCATCAAACTCCGCAAAAAGCAATTCGGGGGTGGGTTTGAAGTGCTTGCATTCGACGTCCAGTCGGTCCAGATTCAACCCGTCCATCTCATGAATCGGCTCCCGGTCAAACGATTCAGGCCCCAGGGTTTTGATGCCGATGCCTACGCCAGTTGCGGCGCTCACGTCAGCACGAATCCGCTCGCGTACTTCGCGCGCATCCAGAAACCGGGTATTGTTAAAGCTGTTCAGGTAAAGCTTGAAGGATTTGCTTTCAACAATATTTGGCGACTCACAAGGCACGGTGACATGCGCCAGCGCCACTTGCGGTTTACCGCGCAGGTTGAGCCAACTCAGCTCGTACAGCGTCCACATGTCAGCGCCAAAAAAAGGCGGTGTTTGTAATACGCCAATCTCGGCTCGCTTGTCTGCCCGGGGAATTGGGTAGAGCAGTGACGCATCATATTGGTCAATATAACTCGCGGCTTTGCCCAACTGGGATTGTTCGGGGGTGTTCATGGTGTTTAGCGTGGTGTTAGCGTGGTGTTAGCGTGGTGTTTTAGCGTGATGTTGTGCGTTTTGCAGATGCGGCTTGCAAATGCGGCGTCAGGTGGGTGAGGATGTGGTCCACCACGCCGGGCGGTAAATCGTGGCCCATGCCCTCAATGCCGACCCACTTTGCACCCGGAATGCGCTTGGCCGTGTCTACACCGCAGGCAGATGGCACCAAAGGGTCGGCCAGGCCATGCAACACCAGCGTGGGTACAGTGATTTTTGCCAGCGCGTCAGCGCGTGTGGTGTCAGCGGCAATGGCCACCATTTGCCGGGCAATGCCAGGCGGATTAAAACTGCGCTCGGTGGACAAAGTGACCCGCTCGCGCAAAAAAGCAACGTCGAGCGGAAAGCCTGGGCTGCCAATGGCCTGAAACAGCTTGACCGAATGGTCAATCGCGGCCTGTTTGCCTTTGCCTTTGGGCCGGCTGAGCAACTGGCGTGTCACGGCGGGTGTGGCGGCCGGCAAGCCGCGCGCGCCGCTCGAACTCATGATGCTGGTCAAACTCAGCGTGCGCTCAGGCGCTGCCAGCGCCACCCGCTGGGCCACCATGCCGCCCATGCTGACGCCCACGATATGCGCCTTGTCAATGCGTAGCGCGTCCAATACCCCCAGCGCGTCAAGCGCCATGTCTTGCAAGCTGTAAGGCGGCTTAATCGTCAAGCCTAACTTGTACTTCATGCCTTGCCAAAGCAAATTCGGCATGCCCAGGGCATCAAACTTGTCGCTCAAGCCGCTGTCACGGTTGTCAAACCGAATCACCCGGTAGCCTGCATTCATCAGCGCCCGCACCAAACCCGGCGGCCAGGCAATCAGCTGCATCCCCAAACCCATGATGAGCAGCACCGCAGGCAGCTCAGGCGAGTTGGGCGCTGAATCAACAGCTTCAATATGAATGCTATTAGCTCTTATTTTCATAGCTAGATACCTATATTTAGCGGGGGCTGAGGGGTCATTTTGTCACTATTGTCAAATGCACCCACGCCTGACTTATGACCTGCGCCTACGCTGCGCATCGCCATCGCCAGCCAGTCGTCAACGGCGGCTGGGTTGTCGATGGTTTTAAGCGACTGGTAGGCCATTTCGGCCTCCGGAAAGCGCCGCCTTAAAAAATTCAACCACTGCTTTAACCGCCCCGCCTGGGCTTTGTGGTCCAGCCGGGTGGTAACAATGTGCCAAAAGTCGCCAATGAGCGGCAGCAACTGCGCCCAGCTGACCTGATCTGTAAAGGCACTTGGGGTTCTGGCGTGGTTGCTGCCCATGCTGCTGTTCATGGCCGCCTTGATCCCCAGGCCCAAGCCCGGGTCAACCACCGCGCCGCGCCCGATCATCAGCGTGTCGCAGCCCGACACCTCGCGGCAGCGGCGGGCATCGTCAACCGTCCAAATTTCGCCATTGGCTACAACCGGAATGTTGACCGCAGCACGAATGTCGGCGATGCGCTCCCAGTAAGCGGGCGGGCGGTAAGCTTGGGCCTTGGTGCGGGCGTGCACCACCAGCTCGCAAGCGCCACCACCGGCAATGGCTAAGGCACATTCAACCGCGCGCGAATCGTCCAGGTAACCCAGCCGCATTTTCGCTGAGACGGGCATGTGTGCAGGCACTGCATTGCGCACAGCGGCCACGATGGCATGAAGAGTTTCAGGTGTTTTAAGCAGCGCGGCACCGCCGCCATGGCGGTTCACCACGTTGGCGGGGCAACCAAAATTAAGATCCACACCCGCCGGCCCGAGCGACGCCAACCGCGCGGCGTTATCGGCCATGCACGCGGGGTCTGAGCCCAGCAGCTGCGCCCGCACGGGCACGCCTGCAAACGTGCGGCCGCCGTTCAGCAGCTCTGGCACGATGCGGGTAAAAACACGCTCGGGCAGCAGCTGGTCAGTGATGCGGATGAACTCAGACACGCAGCGGTCAATACCGCCCACCCGGGTCAAAATGTCGCGCAAAACAAAGTCGAGCAAACCCTCCATCGGTGCCAGCAAAATCACGGGTGTACCCCAATATGCAGTCTCAAATAAGCCGTCTTTAGGCCGCGCCAAGCCGCCACAGCGAGGTCACTTCTTTTGCCCGGGCCTCGGCCAGCGGGTTGGAGGGGTCCAGCGACTTGGGGTGCTCAGGCTTGACATCCATCCGGCCTAATACCTTCAGCCCGCCTGCGGCTATGGCTGCCAACAGCTCCGCGCGCGTGCGCAGGCCCAGGTGCTCGGCAAAATCAGACAATATCAGCCAGCCCTCCCCGCCGGGTGCCAGGTGCGCAGCCAAGCCCTTGAGAAAACCCAGCAGCATGCGGCTGCCCTCGTCATACACCGCGCCCTCCAGCGGAGAGCCGGGTCGGGCGGGCAACCACGGTGGGTTGCACACAATGACAGATGCCAGTCCTTCAGGAAACAAATCAGCCTGCATCACCTTGACCGGATTGGGCAGGCGCAGCTTGTAAATATTTTCTTTGGCGCAAACCAGTGCCCGTTCGTCCTGGTCGGTGGCTACCACCTGGTCAACCTCACGCAAAGCCAGCACTGCGGCCAGCACGCCAGTACCTGTACCGATGTCGAAAGCCACATATTTAGCCGGGCGCGTTTTAGGTGAATGTGTGGGCAGCGGTGCTTTTGCCACCAAATCAACATATTCGCCTCTGACGGGTGAAAACACGCCATAGTGCGGGTAAATACGGTTATTTGGCGCGGCTTTGGCCAAAGCCGCGCCGCTTGAGGCTAGCGCCGGGACTTCAACACCCTTTTTTCGCCACTCATGGGCACTGATGACACCGAGTAATTCACGCAGCGATGCAACACTGGGGCCGCTGTCATTTGCCGCGCCCCAGGCTTCGGTACAGGCCTGTTTTGCATCGGGCGCGCGGCGCAGCGCCATGCTGTAGTCGACGCCAAATTCAATCAACACCATCCCCAATACCCGCGCACGCTGCGACTTGGCCTGCCGGTACAAATGAAATGCCTCGCCAGTAGGCACACCGGTTTCAACTTGGGCCAAGGCTTTTTTGCGACCCATTTTTGCGGTTTTTGAAGCTTTGGGCGGTTTATCAATCCGCCGGGCCAGGGCTTGCAACAGCAGCCGCGCGTTTTGAAAATCGCCGCGCCAGAGCAAGGCAGTGCCTTCGCAAGCCAAGCGGTAAGCGCTGTCCGCACTCAGGGTGTCGTCGGCCAGGACGACTCGTTTGGGCGGCAGGGCTCCACGCTCAGAGCGCCACAGCGCGGTTCTGGGCTGTTTATCTTCAATCCAGCAAAGACTCTGCAGTGGCAAATCAGGAGGAGCGGGCGTCGCGGTGGAAATAAGCATCGGATAGAAACACAAAAAGAAAGTGGACTGTTGTAACAGATGACCCAAGCAACGCCCGAAAATTCATCGGGCCGAACGGCTAAAACGCTTGGCCAATGTGACCAACGCCAAGACCAGTGCCCCTACGGCCAAGCCCACAACAGCATTGATCAGCTGCGGCGCAATTGCCGCCATGACGCCGCCCAGGCTTGCTGTGAACTGTTCAATCAGATAGTGCATCGGTGTGACGCCATGCGTCAAAATACCGCCGCCGACCAAAAACATGGCTATTGTGCCCGCCACGGACAGGCCTTTCATCAGCCACGGGGCCAGCCACAAAATTCCCCGGCCCACACTGTGCTCAAACCGGCGCCAGGCATTTGTGCCAGGCCGCTGGGTTAAAAAAAGTCCCGCGTCGTCCAACTTGACGATTCCGGCCACCAATCCGTAAACGCCGATCGTCATGGCGATGGCAATGCCGGCCAGCACGACAAGCTGGGTCATGAAGGGGCTTGCCTGAACGGTACCGAGCGTGATGACAATGATTTCGGCGGACAAAATGAAGTCGGTGCGCACCGCCCCTTTGATTTTGTCTTTTTCGACAGCCACCAGGTCAATGCCGGCATCAGATACTGACGCCGCCAACGCTTGATGCGCTGCGACTTGTTCTGATTTGCTATGCAAGTACTTGTGCGCGAGCTTTTCAAAACCCTCAAAACACAAATACGCACCGCCCGCCATCAGCAGCGGTGTGACAGCCCAAGGCGCAAAACTGCTAATGATCAGTGCCGATGGCACCAGTATGGCTTTGTTGATGAACGAACCCTTGGCCACCGCCCACACCACGGGCAGCTCACGCTCGGCCCTGACGCCTGCAACCTGCTGGGCATTGAGCGCCAGGTCATCGCCCAGCACACCCGCAGTTTTTTTAGCAGCCACTTTGGACAGCAAAGCCACATCGTCCAGGATGGTCGCGATGTCATCTAACAATAAAAAGAGACTTGAAGCCATAAAGTTTTTAGCAGGTTGATTAACGACGTCGCCAGTCAGGTGCGATTGGTTTAGCCGATTAAAGGAGTACGGGCGTTAAAAAACCGCTCGAAAGCGGCCTTTTGAAGTTTAGAGCAGCAAATCAGTTAACGCGCAGTCAAACGTCCAAATACAAACCCGAACGCAAGCGCGATACCCACCGCTTCAAGCGGCTTGCCTTGGATAGACGTTTTGGTGTAGTCCAAGACTTTGGCGGGAGCTTCTGCGATTTTACGTGTTTCGTCGGCAAAACGATCTGCCGCATGGCCTGCAGTGGCGGCCAGCGAATCCACGTTGCCGTGCGCTGATGCCGAAAGACTTTCAACCGTGTTGCGGGCCGGATCGACCAGCTTGTCAATACCTTTGTGCAGGGCAGCGCCAGCAGACTCAACGCCGCGCTGGACGGCTGTGGCAGATGGGTTGGTTGCCTGATCGGAAGAAGGCGTGATGGGGTCCATGGTAAGTCCTTAAAAAAGAGGTGAAGCGCAGTACCACGACAAAACTGACCGAGCGCGAAGCGAAGTCGGCATATGTTTTATCTGGACTTAACCAAATTTAGACCTAAATCCGCAAAGTACCTGTGCGCTGGGACTGTGGCTACCTGTAGGACAAACGCACTAACCCGAACCACTAACCGAACCACTAACCCGAACCACTGGCAAAGTTAAAGACCACGCCACTAGCTCAATAACCCCGACAAAAGTTAATCCACGGTACGTTTCAAACGTATTTCCTCTAACTTGACACTGCCAAAAGCGGTGGTGCGCAAAGACGGCATTTCACGCTTAAAACCTGCTGCTTGCTCATAAAAATGTAGCGCCTGGTCGTTAGCCAACAGGGACCACAGCGTTACTTGGGTGCAGCCCTCCTCCTTCAAGCCATCGCGGGCACCGTCCCATAGCGCCAGGCCCACACCCTTGCGCCAGTGAGCAGGTGTCACATACATGGCCCAGATTTCGCCCACGGTAGACTTGGTGCCCGGGTCGCGGGATCGATCAAACCCCACAAAACCAATCACCTCTTCACCGTCGGTGGCAACCAGCAACTGCGGATCGCTGTACTCAATCGCTTCTTTCCAATAAGCCAGACGTTTTTCGTAGGTCATGGCCTTGAGAACATCATCAGGTATTAACCCCTTATAGGCAGCTTGCCATGTGGCGACATGAATTTCGGCAATGGCTTTGGCATCACGAGGGGCTGCAGATCGAACAAAATAGCTGGACATTAAAAATCACTTGTAAATTAGAAAATAATGCGTGATTGTCGCGTAATGTCAAGCCCAAAATACCTGGCCATGCCGACGGCGCTGACCATGCAACCCACCTGTTTTGACCAATTTCAAACAATTTCAAACAATTTCAACCGACTTCAACGACGTCCGGCCAACGCCAACCCATTTTTATCGCCAATTTTGTACACCGCTACCCTACTGCCCGGCGGCCTGATGTTTGCAGCGCCTGTCCATCTCACCCTTTTGCAATCTGCCGAGCTCGCCAACACACCGGGTCTGCAAATGGCCAGCTCCTGCCGCAACGGAACCTGCCGCACCTGTATTTGCCAGCTTGCACAAGGTGACGTGAATTACCGCATTGACTGGCCAGGGCTGAGCCTGGACGAAAAAGCCAACCGATTCATCTTGCCCTGCGTGGCCTATCCGGTATCTGATGTGGTGATTCAGCTGATGCCTTGAGCACCCGAGCGCAGCAACGGCTGCAGCTTGGCAAGCAGTTAATATGACGCAAAACAACAGGAGGGATCGTATGCAGCGTATCGTCATCGTCGGGGGAGGCGCAGGCGGCTTGGCTCTGGCCACCCAGTTGGGCAGAAAACTGGGCAAAAAGAAATTGGCCGACATCACGCTGGTGGACGCCGCGCGTACCCACGTGTGGAAGCCATTGCTGCACCAATTGGCGGCTGGCAGTTTTGATACCCACGCCGAAGAAATTGAATATCTGGCGCAAGCGCGGTGGCATCACTTTAAGTTTCGTCTGGGTAGCTTGACCGGGATAGACCGCACAAAAAAAACCGTGCAACTGGCTGCCAGCCATGACGCAAGCGGCCGCGAGATCACGCCTGCACAGTCGCTGAACTACGACACACTGGTGATTGCCGTGGGCAGTCAGACCAATGACTTTGGCACGAAAGGGGCAGCGGAGCACACCATCAAGCTCGACAGCCCGCAGGCGGCCAAACACTTTAACGACCGGCTGGTCAACGCTTGCATACGGGCACAAACCGTACCGCGCGCGGTAGGCAGCGGCCTGCTGACCGTTTCTATCGTGGGGGGCGGAGCCACAGGGGTAGAGTTGGCGGCCGAACTGCACGCCGCCGCACGTCTGTTGGGCAACTACGGGTTCGAGCACATCGACCCTGAAAAAGATCTGAAAATTGTGTTGGTAGAAGCAGGGCCGCGCTTGTTGGCCCAACTGCCTGAGCGTTTGGGCCATGCCGCTGAGCGGGAACTGCGCAAGCTCGCAATTGATGTTTACACCAGCGAAAAAGTGGTGGAAGTGACCGAAAGCAGCCTGAAAATGGCCAGCGGCAAAGTGATTCAATCGACTCTGGCTGTTTGGGCGGCAGGCGTGAAAGCGGCTGATTTTTTAAAGTCGCTGGGCGGTAGCGGGGCTGATATGGAGCCGTTAGAAGTCAACAAACTCAATCAGTTGATGGTCAATGGCAATTTGCAAACGAGCCGGGATGTCAACATTTATGCCTTTGGCGACTGTGCTGCCTGCCAGCAGCCCGATGGCACCTGGGTGCCGCCGCGTGCCCAATCGGCTTACCAGCAGGCCATGTATTTGGCTCGCGCGCTGCCACTGTTGACCAGCGGCAAGTCTGTCAGTCCGTTTGTGTACACAGACCAGGGCTCGCTGGTGTCGCTGGCAGAGTATTCTTCAGTCGGCTCCTTGATGGGCAGCTTGAGCCGGGGCAGTTTTTTCATTGAAGGCCAGGTCGCCAAATTGATGTACTGGGCGTTGCACAAGCAGCACCAATTGGCGCTTGGTGGGATCAAAAAAACCGCGCTCATTACCCTGTCGGAATTGATTGACCGCGCGCACCGCCCGCGCATCAAGTTGCACTGATAATTAGACCCGATAAGTTCGTGTTTTAACCGCTTACAAACTGGAGAACAGCGCCATGGCAAAAGGTCAGCAAAACAGCAGCAAGATGGTCAAAAAACCAAAAAAAGACACCTCCCCGCCCAAGTCTGTATCGCCAGACGCAGTACGCCCCACCATCGTCACTCAGGTGCCGCTGCGGGGCAAGCTGAAGAATAAATAGAGGCCCCCACGCTTGTCAATTCGCGTACGCCTCTGCCCCCCGAGGGGGCGCTGCGCCTGCGGGCAGGCAAAGCCGAACCCGCGGTCCCGACTGGTAAACAAGAGAGCCCCGCAATCGTGATGACCGAACAGCCCCAAAATCCGCTGCATGCGGTGACGCTGCAAGCCATCGTCACCGCTTTGTTTGAACATTACGGCTGGGAAGAGTTGGGTCAGCGCATCCCGATTCGCTGCTTTCAAAGCGAGCCCAGTGTGGCATCCAGTCTGAAGTTTTTACGCAAAACGCCCTGGGCGCGTGACAAGGTTGAAGGCTTGTACCTTTTCATGCTGCGTGAGATCAAACGTACTAGCCCCACGGTACACAACTTCCCGCCGCCTCGCACGCGAACAGCCGGTGACTGATGCTGCTGTTGGCTTTGAAACGGTTTATGCAGATGCGCATCTGCTGGTCTTGAACAAGCCCCCGGGTTTACTGTCTGTCCCCGGCAAGGGCGCAGACAAACAGGACTGCCTGAGTAACCGTGCTCAACGGCAATACCCCGACGCCTTGATCGTTCACCGGCTGGACATGGCCACATCCGGGCTGATGTTGATGGCACGCGGGCCAGCTATGCAGGCAGCGTTGTCAAAACTGTTTGAAACCCGCGCCATTGGCAAACGCTATGTCGCGGTGGTGGACGGCCGCATGGCAGGCGATGACTGGCAAATGATTGACCTGCCGATTGCGCTGGACTGGCCGAACAGGCCACTGCGCATGGTTCAGGCAGACGGCAAACCCAGCCAAACCCGCTGGCGCGCCCTGCACCACAACCCAGACACCAACGCCACCCGTGTTGAGCTTGAGCCCATCACAGGCCGCTCGCACCAGTTGCGCGTGCATTTGAAGGCGGTGGGTCATCCCATTTTGGGTGATGCACTGTATGCACCTGCTGATGTTCAGGCCAAGGCCGCGCGCTTGCAGTTGCATGCAAGTCAGCTGCGGTTTTTGCATCCTGCAGACGGTGCGCAAATGACCTTTGAAAATGCCCCCGCGTTTTAGGAACTTTGCCATGCAAAGCAGCCTCTGACCCGTCAGAAAAATACTGGATAAATCCATGCCAACACCTCATTTTCTGCATCGCCGAACCCTCAGTGCAGCACTGGTTATCGCGCCAACCCTGTGGCTGGGCGCACGCGCACAACCCGTGCCCCCCTTACGCGCCACCCCTTCTCAAACAGAAGGGCCGTTTTACCCGGTCGCCCTGCCCAAAGACTCAGACTTTGACCTGCTGCGTAACGGTGGCCAAAACTACCCCAAAGGCCAAAGCGCGTGGGTTGAGGGCAGCGTCAGCGACCTGGCGGGCAAGCCGGTTGCTGGCGCGCAGGTTGAAATATGGCAATGTGATCACGACGGTCACTACCACCACCCGGGCGACGGCGGCAAGGCTGAC